>CAZCTC010000015.1:0-136192 GCA_964501335.1 uncultured Anaerolineales bacterium
GCAAGTAGACAGTAGACAGCCTGCGCCGCCGGGGCGGCTCTGGAAAAGGGCTATGATTTCGTGCGCATTCTGATGCGCACGAAATCATCAACAAAAAACCTCTTCCCCGATCCAGCGCGGCGTATCTTACGGGGCAAGGCCTATTTGCGGGACGTTACAAGGCCAGGTTATTTTCAGGACAGAAGGCCATGCAGGGGAGCACCCCGAAGGATGAAAAAGAGCAGAGATTTCACCACAGAGGCGCAGAGATCACAGAGAAGAAGAGAGGAGATTTTCTCTAAATTCTTCTCTGTGTCCTCCGTGTCTATTTGCAATATCTTCGATCTGTGGTGAGTCTTTTCTGGGCCTATTTTCAGGCCAGATTAGGGTGGGAGCGATTGTATGGGAATGCGGGAACGGTTGCAGGCGGTAAGTGGGGGGATGGCAGATCTATCGCCGGAGTGTGCGCAACTCTGGCGGTCATCGATGCTGCCGGAGGTGGCTTTTTTCAGCGCCAGTTTCCGGGATTTTGCTTACCGCCCGCATATCCATGAGGAATATGCGATTGGGGTGATCGAACAGGGGGCGCAGCGTTTTCGTTATCGGGGCGGCAGCTATGTGGCGGCGCCGGGGACGGTGATTGCGTTAAATCCGGATGAGGTCCATGACGCCCAGGCGGAGACCGAATCGGGGTATCGTTACCGGATGATGTATTTGAATCCGGCCTGGGTGGAGGAGATTCTGGCGGTTGTATCTCCGCAGGAGCGGGGGTTGCGATTTTTCTCGATGCCTCGATTTCAAGACCTGCTGCTGGCGAGGGAGATTCAACAGGTGTTGCGACTGTGGGATCAGGATGCTCCCGGTTTGTTGGAGGCCGAGGGGCGGTTGGTGCAGGCGGTGGGGGCGTTGTTCGGACGGCATGGGGAGTCACGCGGGGTTGTTCCGGCGGCTACTTATCCGACGATGATGGCGAGGGTGTGCGATTATCTGCGGGTTCATGCGGCGGAGGCGTTGAGTCTGGAGGTTCTGGCACAGCAGGCGGGACTCTCTCGTTATCATTTTTTACGGGTGTTCAAGGCGACGACGGGACTTGCGCCGCATGCCTATTTGATCCAGGTGCGGGTGGGGCTGGCCCGGCAGGCGATCGAGCGCGGGGAGCCGCTGGGGCAGGCGGCGTTGCTGGCGGGTTTTGCGGATCAGAGCCATCTGACCTTGCATTTCAAGGCGACGTATGGAGTCACGCCGGGGCAGTATCAACGGGGGTGGTGCCGTTAAGAAGTTGGAAACCGCAATTTTCTTCAAGACGTAGAGCCTGTTTTCTGGTAGACTGGCCAGGATTAACAGGAGGTGGACTATGCGCGATTCATTGCGGAACGGTTTTACAGCGGCGTTGCCGGCAGCGATCAGTGTGGCGGCCTATGGCAGTGTGTTGGGCGTGCTGGCGGCTCAGCGGGGGCTTTCGTGGCAGGAATTGTTGTTGATGAACCTGCTGGTCTTTGCCGGTTCTTCTCAGCTGGTGGTCGTGGAGATGTGGGCGACGCCGTTGCCGATCTTTTCGGCGGCGCTGGCGACTTTGATTATCAATTTGCGCTATCTGTTGATTGGGGCTTCGCTCCATTCGATGTTTGAGGGGAGATCGCTGGTTTACAAGCTGCTCCATATCCATCTGGTGGCCGATGAAAACTGGGCGGTGACGATGGCGGCGTATCGCCAGGGAAAGGCGGGGCCTTCCTTTTTGCTGGGCGGTGGGTTGAGCGTGCAACTGGCCTGGTGCAGTGGAACGCTGTTGGGGCATTGGTTGGGGGCCGGGATTCGCAATCCGGAGGTGTATGCGCTGGATTTTGCTTTTCTGGCGGTTTTTACGGCGCTGGCTGTGAGTCTCTGGCGAGGGAAGCGTGATCTGTTGCCGTGGCTGGCGGCGGGTGTGGCGGCGGTGCTGGTGGAGCGTTGGGTGCCGGGAAAATGGTATGTTCTGGCCGGCGGGTTGAGCGGTGCCGGGGTAGCCGCGCTTCAGGTCATTCTTGATAAAGGGCGGAATTCGATGGCGGAGGTGGTGCGATGATGGGCGTTCGGTTGGAGACGCTGGCTTTGATCGGCGCGATGGCGGCTGTCACGTATGCGTTGCGAGCCGGGGGATTGTTGCTGGCCGGGCGGTTGCCGCAGACGCCGGGGTTTAAGGCGTTTATGGAGGCGTTGCCGGGGGCGATTTTGGTGGCTTTGGTGATGCCGGGTGTGCTGCACGCGGGGGTATGGGGCGGAGTGGCGGCTGGAGCCGCGGCTTTTTGCGCTTATAAGACGAAGAATGTCTTTCTGGCGATGGTGGTGGGGATGGTGATTGTGGCGGCACAGCGTGGGATGGGATGGTAGTTTGTTCATGTTTTCGCGCGCTTTCTGAAGCGCGCGAAAACATGTTTTTCTCTTGCGTTTTGCGGTCCAATTGTACAGGTGGAGACAAAATTTTTCCGGCTTATTTTCAGGAGAGTTTCATGGTGGCGGCGATGGTGGCTGTGACATTTTGAACGTAGCGTTGAGCGGTGTGGTATTGTTGGACATGTTGGCGGCCTTGTTGCCCCATGGTTTTTGCCTTTTCTGGATTGGCGATCAGTTCGATGATGGCCTGGGCCAGTTTTTGGGGATCGCGGGGCGGAATCAGGAGGCCCACTTTCTCGTGAGTGACGAATTCGGGCACGCCGCCGGCGGCTGTGGAGATGATCGGTTTACTCATAGCCATTCCTTCCAATGCGACCAATCCGAAAGGCTCTTCCCAACTGGGCATGGCTACTATGTCGGCTGCGGCCATGAAGGCCGGAACGCTGGGGACATAGCCTACCAGTTGTACCTGATTTCCAATGTTCAGGTCGGTTATTAAGGTTTCGAGTTCCTGTTTGATAGGGTCGGGGCCGCGGCCGGAGATGAGAAATCGGGCCTGGGGATAGCGGGCGGATACGACGGCGGCGGCTTTGATGAGGTCATCCTGGCCTTTATAGGGGCTTAATCTGCCGGCCATGACGATGAGGGGGGCGTTGGCGGGAATGTGGTAAAGGTTTCTTGTGGGAAGTCCGTTCAGGGCCGGGTTGTATTTTTCGATTTCCAGTCCGTAGTGATGAAGAACAAATCTATCTGTATGTCTGACATAAGGTGCAAGGTAGGATCTCAGATAGCGGCTGTGGATTTGAATGCGTGTGGCCTGATTCAGTACAAAGCGGCCTCGAAAGCTGTCGCGGCCATAAAAGGGGTAGGCTGCACATAAGATGAAGGGGCAGCCGGTGAATTTTGAGGCCAGGGCCGCCAGTTGGGGAGCGACTCCTCGATCGATTGTATAGAGGGCGGAAATATGGTGTTGATGGACAAATGCAGTGATTTTGAGAAGCGCGTTGGAGAAATCCCGCATTTGGGTCGTTCGGGTGTTATGGGGGGGGACGGCTTCATTGCCGCCCATTTCCAGGGGGAACAGGTTGAGGTGGGACATTTGTTTCAGCTTTTCATAAGTATCACCCCGGGGTTTGGTCAGGACAAAGATTTCAAAGGGGCCGTTTTCCAATCCTTTTAACAGGATCAGCAGGGTTTGTACATCGCCTTCTATCGGACCGTTTCCGTTGATTACCAACAATTTTCCTTTTCGTTCCATTTTTTCCTCGTATTTTTCGGACTAACCATGAGATTTTATTATTTTTCTACCGGTGCAGTGAGCATTTTAGCGTCCCGCAAAAGGCCCTAGTTCGGTTGGAAGCGCCGCGCGGGATGGGGAGAGAGTTTTTTTGTTTAGTTTGTCGGCGGCTTTCTGAAGCCGCCGACAAACTGAATTTCTCTTTTTCTTGTTTTTCGAACTAACCCCACGGTCCGATTATTTTTATTTTGGCATTGAATGGGTAAACAAGTACATAAAGAGAGGTATGTTTTTGGGGGGAGATTTTTAGTTGTGCCAATCGAATGAGGCGGCGGCCTGTTGCCAGAGATCGTCGGGAAAGGTAGAGCCGGGCGGGAGAACCCGGCCGGTTTCGTGCATGAGGCGGCGGACATGGCGGAGAAATTCGCCGGGGATGTTGCGTCCGGTTTGAATGGCGCGTAGATAGGCCCGGGCAAAGGCGCCTCCTTCATTCAGGTAGCCGCTTTTGCGGTAGGCATCAGTAATCTGGTCCAGATCGTAGGGGACCGTGTGGAGTTTGATATCCCAGGGGGCTTCGGGGGTGTCGGAGGGCGTGAGCAAGGCATAGGATGTTCGCCAGTCGCCGCTGATGGAGGCTCCGGCTGCCCCGGGATTGCAGATCCGTTTGCCGTTGCATTCTTCCTGCCAGGCGATATGGGAATGGCCACAGAGGATCACGGATTCGGGTACTTCAGCGATCAAGGCGGCCAGGGGGGGCGGCGGCTCCGTCGGGGCCAGGAATCCGGCGGCGCGGAATTGTTGGAGTGCCGTAGTGTTTTCGTTGGGGAGGGTGTGTTCGGCGATATGGCGTGGGGAGCCGTGAACCAGGCGTAGGGGTGGGTTTGAATTGAGTGTGAGGGTGCAACGATCGGGCAGGCCGGCGAGATAGTCCAGGGTTAGGGAGGTCAGTCGTTGGTAGGTCCAGGTGGCCGGGGCCATTTGGAGGCTGGTTTGCTGGAGGGCGGGGATGAGGCCCCGGCGCCGGCGCAGGTAATAATCTTCGTGGTTGCCGCGGATGATCCAACCGGGCCAGCTCAGCAGGAGGGCGAGGGTTTCTTCGGGGAAGGGGCCGCCGATAAAGTCGCCGACGGTGATGAGGTGAGTGGCGCCTCGGGCGCGGGCCTCGGTCAGGGCGGCGGTGAGGGCCGGCAGGTTGCCGTGGATGTCGGCGACGACGGCGATTTTGGAGGATGGGTTAAGGGTATGAGGTGATTTCATGGGGGTATTTTAATTCGGATTTAATATTTTTCGCAGCCGGAGACGGCATGCGAAAAATGGCCGGGGCGGTTTTGCGTCCCGCAGGGGGTGTTTTGGGGCCGGAAGCGCCGCGCGGGCAGGGGGGAGAGCGTTTTTTATTTGTGTTTTCGCACGCATAAGAATGCGTGCGAAAACACGGGCTTTTTTTGCTTTGGGGGGCTAATCGCGGGGGGTGGAAAAATGGCCGGGGCGGTTTTGCGTCCCGCAGGGGGTGTTTTGGGGCCGGAAGCGCCGCGCGGGCAGGGGGGAGAGCGTTTTTATTTGTGTTTGGGGAATGGTTAGAGAGGTCCTATGGGGGGCGCCTTGACCTTCACGAAAATCTGCATATAGTCTAGGATGCAATGAGTTCCCGGTATGGAGTGAAAGACGATGAAGCGACACTATCCAGAATCTCCTGTGCTGGCAGCGGCGGCGGTGGTGGTTTTCGAGGGGCAGGTCTTGCTGGCCCTGCGCCGTGATCCCCCCCATGCCGGTCAGTGGAGTTTGCCGGGCGGGGCAGTGGAGCTGGGGGAGTCGGTGAGCGATGCGGTGCGCCGGGAGGTGCAGGAAGAGACCGGGATTGTGATCGAGGAGCTGCAGTTGCTGGATCTGGCGGATCTGGTGGTGCGTGACGGCAGCGGGCAGGTGGAATACCACTATGTGGTGGTTTATTATCTGGCGCGACCGGTGGGGGGGACCTTGCTTTCGGGGGATGATGCGATGGCGGCCCGGTGGGCCACGCCGGCGGAAATGTTGGGGTTGGGATTGACCCGCCAGATGACGCTGGTGGTACACCAGGGATTGGCGGCCGCTCAGGAGCGTTCCAGGTTGGTAAATGGTGGGAAATCTTAACGCTTCTGTAATTATCATTCCTGCCCTAAGGTTAGTTTTGTGGTATAATCTGGTAGTTAGTACGTTTCAAAGGAGTTGAAGATGGGGGCCAAGATTCTCTACATTGAGGATAATCCTGAAAATCGGTTGTTGGTGAATCGTATTCTTCTGGTAGAAGATTACATTGTCTTTGAGGCCGAGGATGGACCGACCGGGATTCAGATTGCATTACGAGAGATGCCGGACCTGATCCTGATGGATATGAATTTGCCGGATATGGATGGATATGAAGTAACCCGCCAGGTGCGTTCTTATCCTGAATTGCGGCATATTCCTGTCATTGCGATGACCGCCAATGCCATGCACGGCGATCGGGAGAAGACATTGGATGCCGGATGCGACGGCTATATTTCCAAGCCGATCGATGTCGACACTTTGCCGACCCAGGTTGCGAAGTATCTGGAGGCCGGAGTGCGGCGGACATGAAACGGGAGAGAAGATGGCACGCAAACCGTTAGCCCCTTCCGATGCCACGATACTGATTGTTGAGGATAATCCGAATAATTTTTTGCTTATGACCCGTTTATTGGCCTTCTTGGGTGTAAAACGATGTGAATGGAAGGCGTCGGGTTGGCAGGTGTTGGAATTCGCAGAGTCGATTGGCCAGGTTGATCTGGTCCTCATGGATTTATTTCTCCCCGATGCCGATGGGTATCAATCATTGGAGACTTTTCGCGCTCAGCCCAAGTTTAAAGATATTCCCATTGTGGCGGTGACAGCCCATGTATCAGAAGAAAGTATGCAGCGTGCCCGGCGCGCCGGATTTAACGGGTACATTGGTAAGCCCTTAGACCCCGATCGTTTTCCCGAGCAAGTACGGCGAGCATTACAGGGCGAGGAGGTATGGGAACCCGAATAGCGGAAACTCCAACCACCGTGACTCCCCGGTCCATCCCGACAACCGGGATGCGGGGAGGGTTAGGGCGCACTTTGCTTTCCGCTTTTTTGATGATCACAATTTTGCCGATGGGCCTGATCGGTTGGTATGCGGTTCGCCAAAACCGTCTGAATTTGCAACGCGAAGTCGAACAGAAACTGCAGGCGGTTGCAACCTTAAAAGCAGAAGAATTAAATCGATGGGTTGATGATCGGCGGACTTTACTGTTGTGGTCCTTACCGCCGGAATCATTGGCGGCGGAGTCTTCTCGCCCTCCCCAATGGGAACGGTTAAATCAACAAGTCCCCGATTTGCAAGGGGTCACCCTTCAGGCGTCCGGCCAGTCACTTTGGTCGGTAGGAGCCTGTGAGGTGATTTCTCGAACCCCTATGACCCTATCTTTTTCCTCTCAGGACCCTTGGGTTGCTTTAACGGTCCCCCGGGACAACCAGCTATTGGTTTTTTGTTTGAAGCGGGGGACTATGGATCAATTTCTGGAGACCGAGCCGATTTTTGGCCCCACCGGGCGGGTTTATTTGATTCAGAATGCGCGGTTTTGGCCGGATGGGCGGGCCATCGGCCCGGCGGCGGCGGCTTTACAATCCACTGTGGCGATGTACCGGAATGTGGACGGCGTCCCTGTGATCGGTGTTTATGAGCCTATTGCCGCCGATTCCACGATGGGGATTCTGGTCGAGCAGGAACAACGGGAAATCCAGGCTTCTGACGATCGGATTGCGGCCACTTTTATTGCGGTAATTTTAGCGGCTGCGTTGGCCACCACCTTGATTTCGGCGGTGGTGATCCGGCAGATTACGCGGCCGGTGATTCGGCTCACCGAATCGGCGCTGGAGATGGCCGACGGCAATCTGGCCCAACATGTGACGGTGACCACACGCGATGAAATCGGTATTTTGACTTACGTTTTCAACGAGATGGCGGCCGAATTGAAGTCGTTGTACGACGATTTGGAGGCCAAGGTGGCCGACCGGACCAAGATGTTACAGCTGGCCAACTATCAGATTCAACGGCGCGCCTTGCAACTCCAGGCCAGCCTGGAAGCCAGCCAGACCATTACCTCCATTCGCGATCCCGCCATGTTGTTGGCGCGGGTGGTGGAGCTGATCCGGGAGCGGTTTGCTTATGCTTCCGTGGCGCTTTATTTGATGGAGCCGGGCGGCGGGGCGGTGCGGTTACGGGCGGTCAGTCCGGCGCGAGCGATCTGGCCGGATCGGGCCCATCCCGGAGACGGGTCGGTGATCGACCGGGCGGTGCGCAAGGGCTCTCCGCAGGTCGAGAGTGAAGAGCTGGCGCAGGATGTGGAGTGGTATCATCGGACGCTTTCGCGGGTGGTGGTGCCGTTGCGGATGGAAGAGCGGGTGTTAGGGGTGTTGGCGGTGTTGAGCACCGAACGGGAAGGGATGCAGGAAGACGATTTAAAGGTGCTGGAACATCTGGCCAACCAGGTCGCTATTGCGTTGGAAAATGCGCGGGCTTATGCCCGGGAACGGGAAGCCTCGCAGCGGATGGAAGAGACCGAAGCCTTCAAGTCGCGTTTTCTGGCCAACATGTCCCATGAATTGCGGGAGCCGTTGAATACGGTGATTGGATTTTCCCGGTTGATGTTGAAGGATCTCGACGGGCCTTTGAATGAGATGCAGCGGCAGGATTTACAGCGGATTCACGACAACAGTCAACGTCTGCTGGCTTTGATCAACGATATGCTGGATATTTCTCAGATTCAGGCCGGGTTGTTGGAATTGCGGTTTGCCCCGGTGGATCCGCGGGAGATCATCGACAGTGTGTTGCCGACGGCCAGTGCGTTGGTGCGGGGCAAAGACATTGTGCTGAGTCAGGAGCTGGCCGATTCTCTGCCGCTCGTGCGGGCGGATTCCAACCGGATTCGCCAGGTATTGGTACGGTTGCTGCTCAATGCGGCGAAATTCACACAGCAGGGCCGGATTACCCTTCGAGCCTGGGCCGATATGGAACAGGTCTATATCAGTGTACGAGATACCGGGGCCGGAATTCCTCCGGAAGACCGGGAGCGCATTTTTATTCAGTTTCAAAAGGCCAGCAACGGTGGGTTTGCGGATGGAGCCGGGTTGGGGCTGGCGTTGAGCAAAGAATTTGTCGAGATGCACGGCGGCCAGATTTGGGTTGAGAGTGAAGTCAACAAGGGCAGCCAGTTTACGTTCTCACTGCCCCTCTATCATCCCGATGGACTGCCGCCTTCTGCATCCCGTCCCGATTCCAGTGAACGATCGACCCGCCCGTTACGGCGGGGATCGATGCCCGAAGAGCCCGGATCCGGCAGGAGGTGAATGTGGGGGAGAAGCGGATTTTCCAGGAAAAGATGAGCCCCGAGATGCAGGCCGTGCGCGACTGGCAAATGCAATTGATCCAGGGGATTTTGAACGTGTTGGCGATTTTGGGGCCGATTATGTTGGCAATCGGTTTCTATCATATGTTTGTGCAAGGCAATTACATTGCCTGCGTCCTCTATGTTTTGGGTTACTCCGGTGTGCTTTACCTCTGTTTCGGCAAGCGGGTTTCCTATTCTCTGCGAGCGGCCTCTCTGGCGGCGATCTCCTATATGGTGGGCATGGTCGATCTGGTCAACCATGGTTGGGGAGAGGATGGGCGGATGTTCCTGTTGCTGGTACCTTTTTTGACCGGCCTCTTCTTTTCCAGCCGCGAAGGCTATGGGGCGTTGGGTTTTTCCATGGCCAGTATGGTAATTTACGGGGCTTTAAGGTTGCAGAACATTATTCCGGCCGCTGAGACGGGGTTGAATGTGACCTCCGTCGAAACCCTTTTGACTTCCACGTTGATTTTCGGGGTTATCGGTTCGATTTTGGTGACGGCGCAGACCTATCTGTTACCGCGGTTGACGGAAGCGCTGATTGAAAGTCGCCGGTTGGCGAACGAGCTGAATGCGAATCAGCTGGATTTACAGGAACGGACCCGGGCTTTGCAACAGGCCAATCTGGCTTTTCAACGGCGCGCGACTTATCTGGAAGCTTCGGCGCAGGTTTCGCAGGCTATTGCAACCGTTTTCGATCTGGATATGTTGTTGCAACGGTCGGTCAATTTGATCACCAATTTCTTTGACTTTTATCACGCCGGGGTCTTTTTGTTGGACGACTCCGGCGATTGGGCGTTATTGAAGGCGGCTTCGTCGGCGGGGGGAAAGCAGATGCTGGCCAATGGCCACAAGCTGCGCCGTGGTGAAGAAAGTATGGTGGGATGGGTGGTCGAACACCATCAGGCCCGGATTGCGCTGGATGTCGGGAAGGATGCCGTGCACTTTGTCAATCCTTATCTGCCGGCGACCCGTTCGGAGATGGCGGTGCCGTTGATGGTGGCCGGCCGGTTGATCGGCGTGCTGGATGTGCAGAGTACGGAAGAGTCGGCCTTTGAACGGGATGATATTCGCGCGTTGGAATCGCTGGGCGGGCAGATTGCGGTGGCGATTGAAAATGCGCATCGGATGCGTGAAGAGGGGGCGTTGCTGGAGGCGACCAGTCCTTTCTATCGTTTGAGCCGGCGGTTGGCGGTGGCACGGACCAATGAACAGATTTTCCGGGCCGTTCTGGAATCGGTGCGGGAATACAATCCGGAGCGGGCCTTTATTGCGGGGCTGGATCAAAACGGCAGTTGGGTCACGCAATCGGCCGAACTGTGGGGCGGCACGATCACCGTGCGGGAGTTAGGCGGTTCGCTGAGCGATTATATTGAAGAGGGGCGGGTGCCGGCGATGGCGAGTGCTTTGACCGAACCTTTGCTGGTGGATGACCTGCTGGCCGATCATCCTGATCTTTCGGATGCCTATCAACGGGTGCTGCTGGAGCTGGCGGAGCAGACCGGAGTGCGGAGTCTGGTGTTGCTGCCGTTGCTGGCCGAAGGCAAGCCGTTGGGGATGATGACGATTTCATATTCTATGGTCCATAATTTCAGCGTGGCTGAGAATCAGTTCTATCGGGCGCTGGGTTCGATGGTGGCGGTTTCGCTGGAACGGACTCAGCTGGTGTTGGAGGCGCAGCGTTGGGCGGATCAGGAGCGCCGGTTGCGTGAGTTCTCGGATCGGATGATGGGGATTTTGGATTTTCGCGGGATGATGGAGCAGGCCGCCATCGCCTTGCGCGATCTGGTGCGGGCCAATGGGGTGGTCGTGGCGTTGGAGCCCAAGAATCCCAAAGAGAGAGGGCGGACGCAATGAGCAATTTTATCACGAACTTCTACGATTTCCGGGGATTGGACGTGAAGCTGCGTCAGCAGATTTTCGAGTCGTTGATACCGGTATTGGTAGGGGTGGGAGCTCTGATCCTGGTCGTGGCGACGCCGATGCTGCTGATGCGGAATGAGATCCGGATGCTGTTGATGTTGGGGGGGGTGTACGCCCTTTTTGTGGTGGCCTGGCTGGCCCGCGCGCTTTCTTTTCAGGTCCGGGTCTGGATTTTTGTCCTGGCGCTCTATCTCGCCGGCGAGGTGGTTTTTCTCATGTATGGGGTGATGGGCACCGGGGGATTTTATCTCTTCTCGTTGCCGTTACTGGCGGTCTTATTGACCGGCCACATGGGGTTGGTGGTGGCTTTTGTATTGTCTCTGGTGATGTACATTGTCAATGCGTTGGCTTTTACGCAACATCTGGTCATCGCCCCGCCTTTTACCAACGACCTTTTTTCCTGGGGGGTCAACGGGCTGCAACTGGTCTTCATTCTGGTGGTGATCGGCTATGTGATGTTGCGTTACCAGATGGCACTGGTCAACAATGTGATCGAAGCGCAGAAGAAGTCGTTAGAGTCGGTGGGCTCTGTGGAGAAGGCCGAGCGTGAGGTGCAACAGCTGAAGGAGCGGGTGCGCCGGACAGAAGATGCGGCGGCGATGGCGCGGACTTTTTCGCGGATGCGCAGCCGGGATGAGTTGTGCTGGCGGGCGGTACGGGATATTTCAGAAGCTTTCGGCCTCTATCAGGTCAATCTCTTTTTGCTCGATTCGCGGCGGGAGACGCTGGCGCTGGCCGCGGCTTCCAGTTCGTTGGGGGTGCAATGGGTGCGAGAAGGGTGGCAGATTCCGTTGGGCGATCCTTCAGCGCCGGCGCTGGCGGCTCTGGTGGCCAAGGAACGGATGGTGTTGATCGAGGGGCATCCCCGTTTCCCGGAGAGCAAGGTGGAGCTGGGATTGCCGTTGGTCGTGCGCGGGGCCACTCTGGGGGTGTTGGATATTCACGGTTCTCTGGGGCCGTTTACCGAGGAGCAGATCCAGTTTTTCCGGATTTTAGCCGAGCAGATTGCGGCTTCGTTGGAAGTGGCCCGGCTGCTGGAAGAGGGGCAGTCGCGTTTGCGGGAGATGCGTTCTCTGGCCGTGCAGGATCAAGGGGTTTCCTGGGGGCGGATGCTGGAAGATGAAGAACTGCTCCCCTATCAATTGGGCAACGTTCCTGAGGAGGCGGTGATGGCGCTGGCGGAGGCGGCGGTGAAGGCCCGGGAGCCCAAATCGGTGCATCTGGACGAGCCGGAAGGGTATTTGTTGGTGACGCCGTTGCTGGCCCGGGAATTTCCGTTGGGGTTCCTGGCTTTTTATCGCCATCAGGAAGGGGGGGATTGGGATTCCAGCACCCTGGCGTTGATTCAGGAAGCGGCGACCTATCTGGCGGTGGCGTTGGACAATACGCGGCTGGTTTTGGAAAGCCGGCGTCAGGCGTTGTATGAGGAACAATTGGGGCGTTTCGGCAGTGCTATTTGGGCCAATCCTCAAAGCGACACCATTATGGAAATGAGTGTACGGGAGTTGGGGCGGTTGTTCGGGGCCGGGGAAGTGGCGTTGTATATCAATCCGTCACGGACGAGCGGAGGCGAGGGCTGATGAAAATCCGAGGGCGAGGTTCAGATGCCAGGGTACGTACTCGACGGTGGGAGCCCCTGCCGTCCCGGTTAGCGCTCAATTTTTTGCTTTCCGGGGTTGGGGTAATTGCTTTGCTGGTGGGCGTGGCTTATGTTTTTTTGCTTTTCCAGTATCGCAGTCTGTTCGATGCCAATTTGATCAATCTGGTGCAGGTGACAGCCATGCAGATCGATCCGGAACTGCATGCGGGGATTACCCAATCGGAAGATCAATTTACCCCCGATTATGAGGTATTGACGAACCGGTTGCGGATGATCCGAGATTTGAATCTGAGCCCGGTCGTCGATGATATTTATACGATGCGCCTTCAGCCCGGGGCGGATGGAAAGCCGAAGCAGATTGTGTTTGTGCTGGATTCGTTGAGCCGCGGCGAGAAGGATTTCGTCGAGCCGATGCGGATTTTTGTCAAGCCCGGGCCGGTATTGGTTGCCAATTTTTCCACGATGAAGACGGCCATGATTGAAGAGGAGCCTTATACCGATGAGTATGGCACCTGGATCAGCGCTTATATGCCGGTTTTCTCGAATGAGGGACAGCTGGAATGTGTCGTGGGCGTGGATGTGGCGGCGGCCGATATGTTGGCGGTCGAACGGCGGTTGTTGGGCGCGGCGTTGGGGTTTTTTGTGGTGGCGCTGGCGGCTCTAGGTCTGGCGGGATGGCTGACGGGACGGCGGGTGATGGCGCCGCTGGCTGATTTGACTGCGGGGGCGCAGCGGTTGGTCGGTGGGGATCTGGAATATACGATTCCGATCAGTCGGGAAGATGAGTTTGGGGTGTTGATTCAATTGTTCAATGCCCTGGCGGCGCGGTTGCGCCAGACACTGGCGCAGATGGATCAGCAGGTTACGTCGCGGACCCGGGCGATGGAGTTGCGGGCCACTCATCTGGCGAGTGCGGGCGAAGTGGGGCGGATTCTTTCGGCCACTTTGAATTTGAACGTTTTGCTTTCCGAAGGCGCGGATCTGATTGCCCGGCAATTCCGCTTCTATCATTGCGGGATTTTCCTGATGGATGACAGCGGGGAATGGGTGGAATTGCGGGCGGCTTCTTCGGTGGGGGGGCGGCAGATGCTGTCGCGCGGTCAGCGGGTGCGGTTGGGCGAAGGTCTGGTGGGCTATGTGGCGCAGACCGGACAGCCGCGGATTGCGCAGGAACGGGACGGGGATTGGGCAGTGAATCCGTTGCTGGCCGAGGCGCGTTCGGCGGTGGTTTTGCCGTTGAATATGGAAGGGCGGATTCTGGGCGTTCTGGAGTTGCAGAGTGTGGAGGTCGATGCTTTTTCCGGCGAGGTGGTGGCCAATCTCCGGATGCTGGCCGAATATCTGGCTGTGGCGTTGAACAATGCGTTCCGGTTCCAGGATCAGCAGCGGGCGCTGGCGGCATTGCAAGAGGCCAATCGGACTGAGATCCGGCGAGGCTGGCAGAACTGGTTCGGAGATCTGATGGGCTATCGTTATACCCCGTCGGGGATCACTTCGATTGTGTCCAGCGATCGGGAGCGGACGGAGGTGGCGGATCGGGTGCGATTGGATAAGGCGGAAAATTGTCTTTACATTCCGATCCGGGTGTTGGGGATGCCGCTGGGGACCTTGAAGATGGAACGGGAGATGCAGCGTCCCTGGACGATGCGCGAAGTGGAATTTTTGAGCAAGGCTTCGGAAGAGATCGGGCAGGTGATGGAAAATGCCCGGTTGTTTGAGACGGCCCGGCGGCGGGCGGCGCGGGAACAATTGACCGGTGAGATCACGGCGCAGATCCGGACTTCGGCCGAAGTGAGCACGATTTTGCAGACTTCTCTGCGGACGTTGGGACGGACGTTGCGGGCGACTCAGGGGATGATCTGGTTGGAAAGCGATGCCGAGGCGCCGATGGTGGATCTGGAAACGGGCTATGACGGTCAGGTGAAGCTGGGGATTATCGCTTCTCTGAGCGGAAAATATGTGGAATCGTCGGGCAAGCCCACCATTGAGGGGGCTCAACTGGCGGTGCGGGCCATCAATGAGGTCGGCGGGCTGACGATTGAGGGGCGACATTATCAGGTGGTGCTGCTGGCGGAGGACGATCGGGCCGAACCGGAGCTGGCCATTGCGGCGGCGCGGAAGTTGTTGGGCCAGTCAAATCTATTGGGGGTGATCGGGCCGCAGTTCAGCCGCAATGCCGTGCCGGTAGCGGAGCTGGCTGAAGAGGCGCGGACATTGATGATCAGCCCGATGTCGACCAACCCCAAGACGACGGCCGGGCGGCGGTATGTGTTCCGGATCGGTTTTGTGGATGATTTCCAGGGGCAGGCGATGGCGCGTTTTGCCTATACCGAGTTGAAGGCGCGGCGGGCCGCGATCCTTTATGACGAAGCCAGTGAATACAATCGTACCATTGCGGCTATTTTCCGGCAGGCGTTTACGGCGGTCGGTGGAGAGATTGCGGCCGATGAAGCTTATATCACCGGCGAGACGAATTATGTGCCGATGTTGACGCGGATTCGGGAAAGCCGGCCCGATGTGCTTTTCCTGCCGAATTATCCGGATGAGCTGGCCGTGCAACTGGATCAGGCGGCCCAATTGGGTCTGAAAGTGAGGGTGTTGGGCAGCGATTCGTGGGACGGGTTCAAGGCTTCGAATTCCACGCTTTTGGAGGGCGGTTTCTATACCCATCACTGGCATCGGTCCAGCTCGGCGCCGGCCTCCCAGGAGTTTGTGCGCATTTACCGGCGCACCTATGACCGGGAACCCCGCATTACGGCGGCGTTGACCTATGATGCGGTGATGATGTTGTTTCAGGCCGTGCAGAATAAGGACAGTATGGCCGCGGACCAGGTGCAACAAGGGCTGCGGCAGATGGTTTACGAAGGGGTCAGCGGGACGCTGCGGTATGAAATCGGCGGCGATCCGGCGAAAGCCGTGGTCATCATGCGCTTCCAGGGTGGCCAGCCGGAATTCTACAAACTGTTGGAGCCGGCGTAAAGCCGCGCCGGGGAGGCTGGAATGCAATCGATGCTACGTTTAGGGATGGGCTGGGATTCCGACGAACAACGGTTGTGGCGGGTAAAGACGCTGCAGTTGGTGTTCATGGGGATGTGTGGATTGGGCTCACTGCTCTACCTGATTACGTTTTTGCTGTCGGGTTATATGGGAGTTCTGGCCGAGGCGGGCTTTCTGGCCTTAGGGTGTGGCTTTGCGTATGTGGCAGGACGGTTTGTGCAGCAGGAGCAGGTAGACAAGGCTGCTTACTGTCTGTTGGGGACCATTGTGATCAGTTATGGCGGCGCGATTCTGGTCTGGCAGGGAATCACCGGCCATCTGGCTATGGGCGGGGCGCTGTTGATTTTGATGGTCGGGGGCGTGACGTTTAAACGGCAGTGGAATATGTTATTTACCGTGACCGTTCTGTTCTCCGGTTATCTATGGCTGGTAGAACAGTTTAATCTGCCCCGGTTTGACGTTTTGGGGAAGAACTGGCTGATTCAGTTCTACCTTTCTTCCATGACCCTGGTGGTGTTGATTGCTGTTATTCTGTTGGTGGTGCGTTCGGTTCAGATCCGGACGTTGCAGACCCGCTTGTTGATCGTGTTGATTCTGGTGGCGTTGGGTCCGGTGTTGGTTTCGACGAGCGTGGCGATGTGGGTGGGCTTCAACAATGGGCAGGAGACGGCTTTTGCGAATCTCTCGACGGTAGAGACGTTTAAGATGGGGCAGATCAAGGGGTTGCTGGACCAGCTGACCCTGAATTTGCGGTTGGAACTTACGGAACCGGATGTTCAGCGGCACATTCAGACTCTGTTGGATGGTACCCCGGATTCTCCGGAGTATCAGGATGCTTATTCCCGGTTACGCGAGCATTTCATTCAGATGACGATGGAAGATGCTTCGTACAATGATGTTTTTCTGATTTCGCCGCAGGGGAAGGTGTTGGTATCCAATGATTTGACGCTGGAAGGCCGGGCGATTCCGGAGCTGGCTAATTTGGGGACGCGAGTGTTGGAAAACCCCGTGCGACCGCCTTTTTATTCTTCGATCTGGAATGAAAATGTTTTGCTGAGCACCGCGCCTGTTTTCGACAAAGAGGGCCATATTTGGGGATTGCTGGCGGCGCGGACTTCGGTCCAGCAGAAACTTGAGAAGATTCTGTCCCAGGATACAGGCTTGGGCAAGACCGGGGAGAGCTATCTGGTCGACGGGCGGGGCGCTTTGTTGACGCCGTTGAAAACTCCCGGCTTTGTGGTGGTGGGGAAGGTGGTGGATACCGAAGGGGTGGATCAGGGGTGGAATCAGGTCGGCGGGGCGAAACCGGGGCTTTATATCAACTATGCGGGTGTGCCGGTGGTGGGGATCTATCGTCCGATTGAAGGGCTGGAAACGATGCTGGTTATCGAGCAGGCCCGGGAAGAGACCCTGGAGCAGGTGCGGAATACCGTTTCGTTGAACATTGGGGTGGCGTTGGGGGCGCTGGCGCTGGCGATTGTGCTTTCGATTTTATTGACCCGGAGCATTACCCAACCGTTGGTTTCGCTGGTACAGACCGTGGATCAGATTTCGGCCGGCGATCTGGATCGGCGGGTGACGGTTTTGCGGGAGGATGAGATCGGGGCGCTGGGGCGAGCTTTTAATGTGATGACGGCGCAGTTGAAAGAGCTGATCGGCAGTCTGGAAAACCGGGTGACGGAACGTACCCGGGAACTGGAAAACCGCTCCATGCAGCTGGAAGTGGCGGCGCGGGTCATTCGGGACACATCGACGATCCGGGATTTGCGGCAGATGTTGAATGCCACGGTGCGGTTGATTGCTGAACGGCGCGGGTTCTATCATGTAGGGATTTTCCTGCTGGATGATTCCGGCGAATATGCGGTGTTGCAGGCGGCTTCTTCGGCCGGCGGGCAGCGAATGCTCTCGCGGGGGTACCGGCGGCGGATCGGTGAAGGGTTGATCGGACAGGTCGTGCGGTCGGGTGAAGCGAAGCTGGTATCCAATTTCGAGGAGGAAGCGATTTTCCGCAGCAATCCGGAACTTCCTGAATCGCGCAGTGAGGTATCGTTGCCGTTGCGGGTGCGGGATCGGGTGATCGGGGTGCTGGATGTCCATGAGTTGAAGGGCGGGGCTTTTGCCCATGACGATGTGGCTATTTTGCAGATCCTGGCGGATCTGGTGGCGTTGGCGATTGAGAATGTGCGCCTGCTGGGCGAGACGCAGCGGTCGCTGCAGGAACGGGAGATGCTTTACGGGCAGCGGGTGCAGGAGGCCTGGCGGCGGCGGTTGTTGCAGCAGCAGGACACCTTCCTGTATACCGGTCTGGCGGTCGAGCCGGCGGCGCCGGTGTTGGTGCCCCAGGTCGATCAAATTCAGGAAGAGGGGCATCCGGTGCTGGTAGCGACGGAGAACGGCCGGCGGTTGTTGGCGCCGATCCGGTTGCGGGGGAAGCAGATTGCCACGCTGGTCCTGGATCAGTCGTCGGATCAGGTTTCCTGGGGGACTGAGGAACTGACGTTAGTGGAAGAAGTGACGACGCAGATTGCGGTGGCGCTGGAAAATGCCCGGTTGTTGGAAGAGACACGCATGCGGGCAGCCCGGGAACAGCTGGTCGGGGAAGTGGCGGCCCGGGTGCGGACTTCTACGGAAGTCGATACGATTCTGCGGACGGCCATTAAGGAATTAGGGGTGGTATTGGGGGCTGCCGGTGGAGTGATCCGGCTGGAGGCCGCCGGGCTGGATACCAATTTCAGCATGGACGATTTCCCTGAAATCAGAGATGACGCTCCGCAAGCCTGACGCCGGGAGGAAACGAGCATGGATGGTGCTTTGCAGGTAAAAAATCGGGAAGAGCCTTTATCCGGGAAGAGGGGAGAGGCGCAGTCGGGGCGCTTACAAGGGGTCAAGGGATTGCGACCGGCGGCGATGCCGCGTTTCCTGGAGTGGCTTCCAGTGATGGGGGTGGCGATTGTATGGGCCAGTGTGGGGTTGGGCGGTGGGGAATTGCAGCAATGGCCCTATCTGGTGATGCGGTATCGCGGTGCTTTTATAGGATTGATCCTGCCGGCGTTGATTATGCAGTTTTGGGTGAATCAGGAGATTGCCCGGTATACCTTGTTGACCGGGGAAGGGATCTGGGTGGGATTCAGCCGCCTCAACCGGGTTTATTTCTGGGTCCTGGTGGTGGCGATGTTGATGAGCTGGACGTTGTTTGGGGCCTATATCGGGCGCGGGAGCGATGCGCTGGCGGGATTGACGAATGTGCCGAGTGGATTGCTCCCGGGGCAACAGGCTACTTTTTGGAGTTATATGATTGTGCTGGTTTGCGCGGCCGGGCTGTTTTTTTTCCGGCGGCCGTATGTGTTGATCGAAGCGATCAGCTATATTTTTCTGGCGCTGGCGTTAGGGAGTATGGTGTTGGTCGTTTCCCAGCCGGAAGTGATTCAGAGCGCGCAGACTTTCTTTGCGGCGTTTTTTAATCCGCTTAAGGCAAGCTGGCCGGCGACCTGGGATCCGGTGGATTCAACGAAAGTCGGATCGGCGCTGGCGCTGGCCGGGCTGGGGGGCTTTTTCAATCTGATGTTTTCTTATTGGTTGAAAGAGCGCGGCGCCGGGATGGCGGGATGGCGGCGGCCGTTGGGGGAAGCGGCTCCCGGGGAGGCCGAGGAGACGCTGGCGGGCTATCGGTTCGAGGATACGGAGGATAACCGACGACATTACCGGCGCTGGTTTGGGGCGACCCGGATGGCAAACATGGCGGGGATCTGTCTGTGTGCGTTCGGGTTGCTGCTGCCGGTGTGGGTAGGGTGGGCCGAGGCGCAGCAGAGTCCGGTGTGGGACGGGACGAAGGCTTTGGAGGAATATCTCAAGTATACCTGGGGGACGACCGGGATCGTCGTTTTCTTTGTGGCGATGGGGGCCTATTTGCTGGATACCTGGTTGATTATGGCGGATGGCTGGGCCCGTTCGTTGAGCGATATTGTCCGTTCGCAGTTCCGCTGGGCGTCGCGCTGGAGTGAAATGCACTGGTATCGGATCTTTTTGGGCGTGACGTTGTTGATCACCTTTTTGACATTGTTTTTTAAGAGCGTGGCGGATCAATTGATTTCTATTCAGGGATTGATGCAGCTTTTTGGATTTGGACTTTTCTGCCCGGGATTGATCTATTTGAATTTTGTGTTATTGCCCAAACATTATCCATCCTGGACGCATCCCCGTTTGGGGACCCGGGTGATTATGATCGTGGTGACGCTGGTTTACTGGGGTATTGCACTCTGGTATCTGGCGGCATTGCGAGGTTGATGGACGGACGGGAGGCTGAGCCATGCGTTTGCAATCCAAAATTGTGATGATGGTTTTTCCGCTGTTGTTGATCCCGCTCGTCCTTTTGACGGCGATCTTCAACTATTACGCTCAGGAAGGGACCAATCGGCTGGGCCAGGAGATTCTGTCTCAGAATGTCTGGTTGATGCAGGATGAGTTGGAAGAATATTATATGCCGATTGCCAATCAGAGCCTGGAGGGGACGGCGCTGGAGACCGTACAACAGAGCGCTCTGGGGGTGCTGCAAAAGGTGGATATGAGCGAGGGGATGTCTTTCTTTGTGATGAAAGAGGGGCGAATTCTCTATCATCCCGACAGCCGGTATATCGGGCAGGATTATAAGGATCAGTTTTGGTATCAACGCATTCTGGAGGGTACCGAGAAAGCCTTTTCTTATAGAGGGCTGGGCGATACGCCGGAAGTGCTGGCTTACTGGTACTTTCAACCCTGGGACTGGTATGTCTGTGTGACCAGTCCGCTGGATTATTTTCGGCGTGAGACGGCGTTGGGGTTGAATGTGATTCTGGTCGTGATGTTTTTCAGTCTGGTGCTGGTCGGGTTGATTTTGCAGCAGCTGGCCCGGTATTGGATGCGGCCGCTGTACGAGATCATGGAGGCGATGCGGAAATTCCGGCCGGGGATGCCGATCAAACTGGAGGCGACGACGGCCGATGAGCTGGGGGTATTGGGTGAGCAGCTGGCGGCTGTGTCGGTGTCGGTGAAGGACTCGTTGGATCAACTGGAGCAAAGTCTGATCGAGCGGAACAATGAATTGCAGGAACGGTCGCGCCTGTTGGAGAAGATCGCGGATGTGGCGCGCGAGGTAGCGATGATTCATGACAGCCGGCAGTTGTTGCAACGCACGGTGCATATGATTGCGGACAAGTTCGATTATTACCATGTGGGGCTGTTTTTGGTCGATCCGTTAGGGGAGGCGGCAGTGATGCAGGCGGCTTCGTCGAGCGGCGGCCAGCGGATGGTGGCCCGGTCCCATCGGCGGCGATTGGGGGAAGGGATTGTGGGGTATGTGGCGCAGACGGGCGAACCCCGCATTGCCCTGGATGTGGAGGGGGATGCGGTTTTCCGTGCCAGTCCCGATTTGCCGTTGACCCGTTCGGAGATGGCGTTGCCGCTCAAGGGCCGGGGCCGGGTGTTGGGGGTGCTGGATGTGCAGTCGGTGGAAGGCGCAGCCTTTACCAATGAAGATATTGCGATTTTGCAGACCCTGGCGGAACAGGTCGCTCTGGCCATTGAGAATGCGCGGCTGTTGGAAGCCAGCCGGCAGGCGCTGTCCGATCTGGAAGAACTTTATGGGCAGCGGGTGCGCGAGGCCTGGCAGTCCCGGCTCAGCCAGCGTTCGTCGGCCTATCTCTATCGGGGGATGGGGATGGATGCCGTGCCGCAGGAGGATGTGCAGGAGGATGTGCGGGAATCGATGGAGGCGGGACGGCGTTTGAGCGGTGCGATTCGGCTGCGCGATCAACAGATCGGGTCGATTGTTTTCTGGCAAGATCCGGAGCGTCCTTCCTGGACGGAGGAGGAACGGTTGCTGTTGGAGACGGTGAGTACGCAGATTGGGCTGGCCCTGGAAAATGCCCGGCTGATCGAAGAGACGCGGACGACGGCGGCCCGCGAACGGTTGATGGGGGAGATTTCGGCGCAGCTGCGGACTTCAACGGATGTAGATACGATTTTGCAGACGACCTTGCAGGAGTTGGGGACGTTGTTGGGGGCTTCCGGGTTGATCCGCTTGGAAACAGAAGAAGAAGTAGACAGTAGACAGTAGACAGCAAAGCCGGGAAGCGCCCACAAATACCAACAAAAAATTGTTAGCGCGCACAAGGGATGGGACGCGCCCGGGCTGTTTTAACAGAAATGGTTTTCCAGGGGCGGAGGGCGCCCACGCAGGGGCGCCCCTACATCAGAGCAGGAGGTTAAAATGAAACGCTTGTGGTTGGTACTGTTAGCCCTGGTTTTGGTGATGGCGGTCGGCGGTTGTCAGCCTGAATCCACCCAACTGGAACCTTCTCCCCGGGCTCAGGAGATCCGTACCGCCGGCAAGCTGGTCATTGGCACTGCTGTGACCGCACCTTTTGTCTTTCATGATGAGCAATCCGGCCAACTGGTGGGGATGGATGTGGAGATTGCCGAGGCGATTGCCAAACGCATCGGGGTGCCCATCGAATGGAAGGAAATGGCCTTTGTGGATTTGATTCCCAGTTTGCAGAATGGGGATGTGGATATGGTGATTGCGGCCATGTACATCACCGATCAACGCAAGGAAAAGGTCGATATGTCGCAGGGATATGTCGAGACGGGTTTGGTGATGGTGGCGCGGGCGGATGAGTTGCGTTTCCAGACGCCTGAAGAACTGGGCGGCCTGATTGTAGGGGTGAAAGAGGGCTCGACCGGGGCGCGCTATGCCCGTAAATTGATCGATCAGGGCATTGCTTTGAAGTTGCAGGAGTATTCCGATACCAAGGATTCGCTGGAAGATCTGGCGAACGGCTATGTAGATGTGGCCCTTAACGATAAGGTCAATACGATCGAGTACATCAAGACGCATCAGGAATTGAAGATCGTCGGGGATGTGTTGGAACCGGCGCAGTTTGGGATTGCGGTGCAGAAGGGCGATTCCGGGATGTTGGAGATCGTCAATGCGGCTTTGAAGGATTTGCGAGATCAGAAGAAGCTGGATTCTCTTTACGAAAAGTGGGTCCAGGGACATTAACGGTGCGGGACGGCAAGGGAAGCGTGGAAGCGTGGAAGAATGGAAGCCTGGAAGAATGGTATTTCATCTTCCAATCTTCCGTCATCCAATCTTCCATTATCCGATCTGCCACTTTCGAGTGTCCAGTCTGCCGTTCTTGGGGAGCGAGATGATTCAGGGGAGAAGATGCGATGGCGAAATCTAACAGGCGGCTGAGCCTCCGGTTGACATTGATCCTGGCTTTGATTGCGATTGTACCACTGTCGCTGAGCGGGATCGGGGTGACCATTGGAGCCTTTTCCTGGGGCGAGCAGGTGGTGGAAGATCAACAGGAGCAGATGGTTACCCTGGCCGGGACGCTGATTTCTGAATATATCGCCAATATTCAAGGGGATCTGAGTTTGATGGGGCAGCTTTCCTTTGATGACCCTGAGTTCGATCATGTTTTGCGGGCGGCTTGCGAGCGGAATGCGGGCCTTTACAATGAACTGGCGGTGGTGGATGCCTCGGGGAAGGAGCTGTCTCGGGTGGTCGATTGTAAACCGATCGCTGTTACGATGTTGCGAGATGTGAGTTCGACCGAGGCTTTCTTTAAGGCCAGACGGGGACCTTTTATCAGTGGGGTTTCTTTTCTGGGCGATGCGGAGGATGAGAAAACTCCCCTGGTCTGGATGTCTTTGCCGGTGACGGGGACGGCGGGCTTGCGGGTGGTGATGGCCCGGGTCGATTTGAGTGAATTATGGAAGCCGATTCTGAATCCGGAGGCGATGGGGGCGGCGGCGACTTTGAACGGCGGTTATTTTTATATTGTCGGGAGCGACGGTAAGCTGGTCGGGTATCAGGACAGCGATCTCGTGCGCCAGAATTTAAATCTGGAGCAGTATCCTACCGTCAACAATTTGTCTGAGACTACCGACAAGGTCCTGCGGGTGGTTTACAACGGGCTGCGGCAGGAACGGGTGGTCGGCAGCTCTTACCGGGTGCCGGATGTGGGCTGGTCTGTGGTCATCGAGCAGCCTGTGGCCGAGGCCTATCGGCTTCAGTATAACGTTATGTATGGTTTTTCGGTATTGATTGTGCTGGCGGTGGTTGCCGGTACGACTGCGGCGGTGTTGATTTCTCGTTCGATTGTACGGCCGATTCAGAATCTGGCGGAAGCGGCGCTGGCTGTGACTCAGGGAAATCTGACCTATGAGATCGATATCCGGTCGGATGATGAGCTGGGGGCCGTGGGCCGGGCGTTCAGTGCCATGACTCAGCAGTTGCGGCAGTTGATTGCCGATCTGGAGCGGAAAGTGGCGGAACGTACGCAGGCGCTGGAAGACCGTTCGTCTTTGCTGGAGAAGACGGCCCGGGCGGCCCGAGAAGTGGCGCAGATCCACGGATTGACGCAGTTGCCCGAGCAGACGGTCAAGTTGATTTCCCGGCGTTTTGGGTTTTACCATGTCGGGATGTTCTTTATCGATGGGACCCGGGAATATGCGACGATGGTGGCGGCTTCGTCGGAGGGCGGCAAGAAGATGGTGGCGCGCGGTCATCGCCGCAAGATGGGGGAAGGGATTGTGGGCCATGTGGCGAGTACGGGAGAGCCGCGGATTGCTTTGGATGTGGGCGGCGATACCGTCTGGGTCAAGTCGGTGGATTTGCCCGATACCCGTTCGGAGATGGCGTTGCCTTTGAAATCTGGCGATCGGGTGATCGGGGTGTTGGATGTGCAGTCGGAGATTGAAGCAGCCTTTTCGGATGAGGATGTGGCGATTTTGACGACGTTGGCGGAGCAGGTCACGCTGGCAATTGAAAATGCCCGGTTGCTGGACGAGAGTGAACGTTCCCGGCAGGAACTGGAGGCCTTTTATGGCCGGCAGGTGGCTTCGGCCTGGCAGGAACGGGCTATGCGTCAGATCAGCGCTTATTTTTACAATCGAATCGGGGTGGAGCCGGTATCCACGGTCCGGGCGGAAGAGATGATGGGGGAGGCTTTGGGCTCTATGGAATACGACCGCGAGTCGATCCAGATCCTTTCGCCGCATCGACTGCTGGCGCCCATCCGGTTGCGCGATCAGGTGATCGGCTCTTTGTTGCTGGAGCGGGCTCCCGACCGGGGGGTCTGGGGGGCGGAAGAGATTGCCATGGTAGAGACGTTGACGGCGCAGGCGGCACAGGCGTTGGAAAATGCCCGGTTGCTGGATGAGACGCGCCGCCGGGTGGATCAGGAGCGTACGTTGAACGATTTGAGCGCCCGATTCTCCCGCTCGCTGGATGTCGAGACGGTGTTGCAGGATGCGGTACGTGAGTTGGGGCGGTTGCTGAGTATGGATGAAGTGACGCTGCATATCGGCGTGCTGGACGGCGAGAACGAACCGAAATAAAAGGGAATTTTAACGCAGAGGCGCAGAGAGCGCAGAGAAGACGCAGAGATTTTTCAGGCGACAGCAAAACGTGAAGCCGTGCAGGGTAAGAAAAGAAAGGCCATTTTTTGTCGGCCTTCTGAGGCCGACAAAAAATGAATAAAATAATTTCTCTTTCCCCCCATCCGTGTTTGCACCTTCGAATGAGGAAATAGGGAATGGCGAAACAGGAATCGAATGTGGAAATGAAGAGTCTGCGGGCCGAGCTTGCGGCGCTGCGGGAGCGGGTGGCCCAGCTGGAAACCAGTGAGACCCGCTGGTTGGGCTGGCTGCAAACCACCACCGACAGCGTGGCCGTGGTGGATCGCGAAGGTCAGATCTGTGAAGTGCTGGCCTCTCAACCTACGGCGCTCGTCCTGAATCCCCAAAGCTGGCAGGGGCGCACCCTGGCGGAGATTTTGCCGGAGGGGCCGGCCTCAGCGTTGCTCAACGCGGTGCGGCGGGCGCTCTCCAATCGCCGGCCCGAGCTGGTGGAGTACGAAACTCTCGGAGCGCATAATGATCTATTGCAGCTTTCGGCGTTTTTGATTCCTGTCGATGTGGAGAATGAACGGGTGCTGTGGGTGGTGCGCAATGTGACCGGACAGGCCTGTATGGTGAGCAAAGAAGATCAGGGCCGGTTGCTGGCCGATTTGCAGCGTCAGGCGCTGTTGTTGCAGACGGCGGCCGAGGTTTCCCGGGCGGCTTCATCGTTGTTGGATCTGGAGGCCTTGCTTTCGCAGGTGACGGAGTTGATCCGGGAGCGGTTTGATATGTACTATACCGGCATCTTTTTGCTGGATGCGTCGGGGCAGTGGGCGGTGCTGGCGGCGGGGACCGGGGAGGCCGGCAAGGCGATGCGGGAATCGCACTATCAGGTGGCGCTGGACAGTAAGGCGCTGGTGGCCGGGGCGATCAATTTGCGGACGGCTCAGGTGGCTTTGCAGTTCGAGCGGGGCGATACCTCCGTTTTCGAGAATCCTTTTCTGCCGGAGACCCGTTCCAAGGTGGCGCTGCCGTTGATCTGTCGCGATCGGATTATCGGGGCGATGACGATCCAGTCGGCGCGGCCGTGGGCTTTCAGCGAGGCGGATGTCACCGTGATGCAATCCATGGCGGATCAACTGGCCAATGCGATTGAGAATGTGCGGTTGTTGCAGACCACGCGGGCGGCGTTGGCCCGGACCGAGGCCCTTTATCAGGCGGTCCATGCGACCACGACGGCTTCACTGGCCGGGTTGCCGGAGGTGTTGAAGACTATCGCCGACGAGGCGGTGCAGATGCTCCCTGCCGATCGGGTGGCGTTGATTTCCTTTGATCTGGCGCGGCGGCAGGTATTGCAGTTCGTCAAGAGCGGTCCGGGACAGGATCGCCTGCTGGAACGGACGGGCTTTGATGAGCTTTACGATGGGTTGAGTGGCTGGGTGCTCCGGGAACGGCAGGGGGTGCTTTCGCCCAAGGGGATTCCGGATGAGCGGGAATCGCCGCAGGTGCAACAGCGCCGGGCTGATACCGGCGGCGGGTCGGTGATGGTGGTGCCGTTGATCTACGGGGAGCGGTTGTTGGGGACGTTGACGGCGATCAATCGATTGGATCAGCCCGATTTCACGGCGCAGGATCTGGAATTGCTGCAAATGCTGGCCAATCAGGCGGCCGTAGCGGTTGAAAATGTACGGCTTTTTGAGCAGACGCAGGCCCGGGCGAATGAGCTGGCCGTGTTGAACGAGATGGCCCGGAATTTGACGATGACGTTGGACCCGGCGGATGTGGCGCAACGGGTTTATCAATATGTTTCCCGGCTGATGGATACCACCAATTTCTACCTGGCGCTGTACGAAGTCGAAGCGAAAGAGATCGTTTTCCTGCTGGATATTACGGAGGGGAAACCGACTGAACGCAAGGATGGGTATCGCCGCCGGATGACCAAAGGCTTTACCGAGCATGTGATCCAAAGCCGCCAGCCGCTGCTGATCAGTGAGGATGTGGCGGGGGCCTGGGAACGGATGGGGATGAGCACGGCGAAGCGGGGGGCGCAGTCGTGGCTGGGGGTGCCGGTGATGGTGGGCGAGCGGGTGATTGCGGTGATGACGGTGCAGAGTTATACCACGCCGGGCCTCTATACCGAGCGGGAGCAGAATTTATTATCGGCCGCGGCGAGCCAGGTGGCGATTGCGATTGAGAATGCCCGGTTGTTCCGGGAACGGGATCAACGGATTGAAGAGCTGAGTATTTTGAGCGAGATCGGCCGGACCCTGACTCCTTCGTTGAGTCTGGATGAGATGGTGGAGACGGTCCGGGGGCTGATTAGCCGGTTGTACAATCTGGACAGCTTTTATATTGCGCTTTACGAAGAGGGCAGCGCCGTCTGGACCGTGCCGCTGCGGATGGAGCGGGGGGTGCCGCAGCCCCGGAGCGAGCATCAGATGGGCGAGGGGTTGACCAGCTTTATTTTGCGCAAACGGCGGCCGATTTTGCTGCGCACGGGCGAGGAGATGACGAATTTTATGCAGCGGGAGAATATCCCCTTATTGGGCGATCCGGCCCGGTCCTGGATGGGGACGCCGTTGATGTCGGGGAAGCGGGTGTTGGGGGTGATGGCGATTCAGGACTATGAGCGGGAAAACCTTTACGGTCAGCACGATCTGATTGTTTTCTCGACGATTGCCAATCAGATCGCCGCCTCGCTGGAGAATGCCCGCCTTTTTGCGCAGGCACAGGGCGAGCGCGAGCGGTTGATGGTGCTTTACGATGTGGGGCGGCAGCTGGCCGGGGCGGCTACGCTGGATGAGGTGATGCGGGTGATTTTGCAGAGCGCGGGCCGGATCAAGGCGGCGTACGGCGAGGTACTGCTCTTTGATTTCGACGGCCGCCCGGTGTTGCGTTCGACGGTGCCGGAACGGGAATCGATTTCGCAGGAAGAAACCCTTTCCTTTATTCGCAGTATTATGTCGCGGGGCATTGAACGCTGGGTGGTCGATCATCGGGAGACGGTGGTGGTGCCGGATACCCATGAAGATCCGCGCTGGCTGATTTTGCCGGGGCATGAGGAGAACGATCCGATCCGTTCGTTGATTTCGGCGCCCTTGTTCGACCGGCAGGGCAAGATCCTGGGGGTGTTGAGCTATTCTCATCCTCAGCCGGGACAGTTTGGGCCGGGGGATCGGCAATGGGTTGAAGAACTTTCGGGCCGCATGGCGATGGCGTTGGAGAGTGCCCGATTGTTGTTGCAGACACAGGAACGGGCCCGGCGGGAGCAGTTATTGAGCGAAGTGACCGCCCGGGTACGTAATTCGATCGATCCGGAATCCATTATCCGGATTGCCGCGCAGGAATTAGGGGTGGCTTTGGGGCGGCCCACATTTGTCCAGATGGGAAGCGCGGAACAACTCAGCCAGCGGCCGGCTGAGGAGGGCAGAAAGGACAAGGTTTAAGAGGATGACGAAGAATCAGGCAGTTCCCGAGCCCGACAATAACGAATTGGAAATCAGCGCGCGGAAAGAGGCGGAAGCGCGTTACATGATGATTTTCCGGCATGCACCGCTGGGCATTATGCAGTTCAACATGGCGGGAGTAATCGTCGATTGTAACGAAAAGTTTGCCGAGATCATGGGGTCTTCGCGGGAACGGCTGGTGGGTTTTGATATCCTGCGGTCGATGCGCAATGAAGCGCTGCGGCAGATGATCATGCGGGCTTTGGAAGATACGACCGGCCAGATCCATATTTACGAGGGGGAGTATCTTTCGGTGACCGGCAATAAGCGCTCCGTGGTCCGGGCGCTCTTTTCCCGGATGGAGATGGGGGAAGGCGGGTTTGAGGGCGCTTTTGCGATCATCGATGATATTACCGAGCGTCGGCAGACCCAGTTGAGCCTGGAGCGGCTGTCGCGGCAGATGCAATCGATCCTGGACTCGGCCGGGGAAGGGATTTTCGGGGTCGATATCGACGGCCGCACCACCTTTGTCAATCGCGCCGCTACCGAGATGGTGGGGTGGACTTCGGATGAGTTATTGGGGCGCAAGATGCACGATTTAATCCACCATTCGTATGCCGACGGGAGTCGCTATCCCAGTCGGGATTGTCCGATGGCGGCTTCGTATCGGGACGGGGTGGTGCATCGCGGCGATGATGAGGTCTTCTGGCACAAGGACGGCGTGAGTTTTCCGGTAGAGTATATCAGCACCCCGCTGCGTGAGGGGGAGGCTTTGGTCGGTGCGGTGGTGGTTTTCACCGATATCTCGGAACGCAAGCGCCGGGAAAAGGAGCGCCAGGAGCTTTACGAGCATCGGACGATGCAGGTGCAGGTGGGCACCGAAGTGGCTCAGGCATTGGTGGATGCGCAAAGTGTGAGCGAGCTTTTTAAGCGGGTTGTGACGCTGATTAAAGAGCAGTTTGGTTATTACCATGTCCAGATTTTCCGGTTTGAGCCGGCGGTCAATCAGCTGGTGCTTTCGGCCGGTTACGGTGAGGTGGGACAGCGGTTGGTCCTGGAAGGCCGGCATCTGCTGGTGGGGCAGGGGATCGTAGGGCTGGCGGCGCAACGGGGCGAGCCGGTTCTGGTTTCCGATCTGACGCAGCGGCCGGACTGGACTCCGCCGGCTTTGTTGCCGGAAATGTGCGGCCAGCTGGCGGCGCCGATCAAGTTTCGGGGGCAGTTGTTGGGGGTGCTGGATGTGCAGAGCAATGTCAAAGGGGCGCTGGAATTCGACGATCAGCTGGTGATGGTCGGCCTTTGCGGGCAGATCGCCATTGTGATTGAGGATATCCGGCTGCGCCAGGAGATGGAAGAGCGACTGCGGGAGCTGGATGCGGCCTATCGGATGATCAGTCGGGAGGGGTGGGATGAATTCCGGGCCTCCAAGCCGATCCTGCCGGGGTATCAGTTCGATCGGATGTCGCTGTCGCGGGTGAAGGATCTGTGGTTGCCGGAGATCGGAGAGGCGGTGCAGCGGGGGACCTTGATTCCGCCGACGGGAGAATCCGGAGTGACCGTCGCGCCGTTAAAGGTGCGCGGGGGGGAAATTATCGGGGCCCTGGGGGTTTACGATGATCCGAAACAACCGCTTTCAGGGGACGACCTGGGATTGATTTCGGCCGTCTCCGAGCAGGTGGCGCTGGCGCTGGAAAATGCCCGCCTTTTTGAGCAGGCCCGGTCGGAGCGTTCCCGGTTGGAACGGCTGTATGAAGTTGGGCGGCGGCTGGTCGGGACGGCGACGCTGGATGATGTGGCGGAAGTGGTTTTGCAGAGTCCGGCGTATGTGGGGGCTCAAGATGTCGATCTGTTGTTGTATGAGGTGGCCGGACAGCCTTTCCTGCGTTCCAGTTGTGCGGCCCGCCAGAATCTTTCTCCGGAAGCTGTGCAGTTGTTTACTCAGCAGGTCATGGGAGACGGATTGCAGGGATGGGTAGAAGAACATCGCGAGGCAGTCTTAATTGCGGATACCCAGGATGATTTGCGCTGGTTGATTACGGAGCGGGTGGGAGAACCGGTGACCCGATCGGTGATTTGCGTGCCGTTGTTGGATCGGGGCGGCAAGGTCTTGGGATCGTTGACTTATCTCCACGAGCAGCCTCACGCTTTCCGTTCGGCCGAGCTGGATCTGGCGCGGGAATTGGGGACCCGGGTGGCCGTGGCTCTGGAAAGTGCCGAGCTGTTGGATCAGACCCGCATTGTGCTTTCGGAAACCCAGGTGCTTTATACCGCCAGCGCCGGATTGAACGAGGCGCAGAGTTATGAGAGTGTTTTGCGGGTGATGATGGACCATTCCATTTTGGGACAGTCGGATGTTTTGGTCTATCTGGGTCTGTTCGATCGTCCGTGGACGGGAGAGGCGGCGCCGGACTGGATTATCCCTATGACGGTGGATTGGCGGCTTCCGGGACGGGGGGAAATGCCGCCGCGGTTGCCGATGAACCTTTTCGTGGGATTGGGGAAGTATTTCAAGCCGGTATTTTTTGATATTACGACGGATAGTGGGATCAGCGCGCAGGGGAAGGCGGTGCTTCACGATCAATTGGGCGCTCAGATGATGCTGGTGGCGCCGATTGTGGTCGGGGATCAACCGATCGGGGCTTTTGAAGCCTTGTTTACCCGGCCCATGAGATATTCCGAGGCCGATATGCGGCAGCTGGCGGCGTTGACCCAGCAGGCGGCGGTGGTGGTACAGAATTTACAGCAGCGGCAACAGATTCAACAGTCGCTGTCGGAAGCTGAAGTGCTTTATCGGGTCAGCCAGCAGATCAGTGCGGCGGAAACGATCGAAGATGTCCTGAATAGCTTGCGGGAACTGTTGCTTTTTGTGGGAATGAGCGGCGTGACGGTCCGTATTGGGCGGAAGTGGGGCGAAGATTATCAACCTTTGATCCTGGATCTTTACGTTTTGAAAAGAGCGGAAGGCGATTTTGATTTCCGGGTTTTCAAAGGCGTCCCCAGTTCCGATCCTCAGGGGGGGGCGGTTTTTAAGACGGCCGAACGGATTATTCGCTATGCCGATGCTAAAGATCCGAACAGTCCCATGCCGGAGCCGGTTCGCGCCGGGTTATTGCGGGAAGGCAATCGCAGCGCTTTGACGGTGGGGTTGTTGGTGCGCGGCAAGCCGTTGGGATTTATGACCTTTGTCAGTTCCCGGCCTCTGTCGGAATTGCCCGAACATATGTTGCGGACCATTATGAATACGCTGGCCGAGCAGATGGCCAGCGCGGTGGACAGCCGGTTGTTGTTTGCGGAGATGGCCGAACGGACGGCGTTGTTGGAGAAGCTTTCCAAAGTAGAGACGGCTCTTTCGGGGGCGACTTCGGAAGCGGAAGTGCTGGAAGCGGCGGTGATGTGGATGGAGCCGAATGCCCGGATGCGGGCGATCTTGACCTATCTGGAGGTCGATGAGACGGGGCAGCCGAAGGCGGCGCAACCGGTGGCGATCTGGGCCAACAATGCGTTGCAGCCGGAGTCGCCGATGTTGGGGCAGCGGGTTCCGATCAGCAAACTACCGACCAATGAGTTGATGCAAGACCCGAAAAATGCCGGAACGCTGGTGATGCTCACCGATTTGCAGCCGGGCGATCCGCGGCTGCCACAGGTGGATGAGCCGGAGACGCAAATGATCCGGTCGATGGTCATTTTGCCGCTGTACAGCGCCGGGCAATGGCAGGGGACGCTGGTTTTCCATTGGTTTGAGCCGCACGCCTTCAGCAGCGAGGAGCAGTTTATTCTGCGGTCGATGATGGAATCGCTGGCGGCGGTTATTACCAGCCGCCGGGCCTATCGGGTGCAGCAGGCGGCCCGGCGAGAGGTGGAAATCCGGGCTTTGCAGTTGCAGACAGCGGCGGAGATTTCCCGGGCGGCCTCCTCGATTTTGAAACTGGAAGAGCTGTTGCCGCAGGCGGTCGATCTGATTCAGCAGCGGTTCAGCTATTATTATGTCGGGATTTTCCTGGTCGATGAGGCGCAGCAATGGGCGGTTTTACGGGCCGGGAGCGGGACGGCGGGGCAGGCGATGCTGGCTGCGGGGCACCGGTTGCAGGTGGGCGGCAATTCGATGATCGGTTCGTGCGTGGTGAATCAGACGGCCCGGGTGGCCTTTGACGTGGGTGAGGAAGCGGTGCGGTTCGACAATCCGTTGTTGCCGTTGACCCGTTCGGAGATCGCCATGCCGTTGTTGAGCCGCGGTCAGGCTATCGGGGCCATGTCGATCCAATCGACGCAGGCGGCGGCTTTCAGTCAGGAAGATATCACTGTTTTGCAGACCATGGCCGATCAACTGGCGAATGCCATCGAGAACGCCCGGTTGTTCCAATCGGCGCAGCAGACCGTGCAGCAGTTGGAGGCGGCGTACGGCCGTTATACGCTGGAATCCTGGGGGACTTTTGCCCGGTTCCGGGGGCTGTCGGGCTATCGCTATCGCGGGTTGGGAGTCGAACCGGCGGAGGGGCGGCATCCCGAGGCGGAGGAGGCCTGGCGGCAGGGGAAGCCGGTGGTGAGTACGTTGCCGGCTTCGGTGGAAGGGCGCCCGCCGGTCCAGGTGCTGGCGGTGCCGATCAAGTTGCGCAACCAGGTAATCGGGGTGCTCAATCTAAGGTCGGAAAATGCGGTGATTTCCCGTGACGTGGTGGGGCTGGTGGAAGAGGTGGCGAACCGGTTGGCGCTTTCGCTGGAAAATGCCCGGCTGCTGGAGGAGTCACGCCGACGGGTGGCGCGTGAACAGACCTTGAATTCGGTCACGGAGCGGTTGGCACAATCGCTGGATATCGATACGATGTTGCAGACGGCGGTGCGAGAATTGGGACAGTTGCCCCGGGTGGCGGAGGTTTCGGTGCACATGGGGGCGCCGGTTTCTGATCGCTCCGGGCGTGGGGATGAGGAGGCGCAGTAATGTCGACCAATGAAGTCTTACAGCTGGTAGCCTGGGGACTGGCGCTGACCGAGTTCAGTCTGGCGCTCTACATTCTGGCGCTCAATTTCTGGCACACGGCGAATCGTCATGTGGCGTTTTTGCTGATCTTCAATGTGGTCAACAATCTGGCGCTGGGCCAGCTGGTCCAGGCGGTGGACAGTCAGGGGGCCTGGTGGCCGACGGCGGTGTTGGCGGCTTTCTCGGCCGGACTTTCGGCGGTGATGTTGTTGACCGCGTTGGTGTTGCTGACGCCGCAATGGCTGCGTGGGCGCGGCGTGGTGTTGCGTTGGAGCCTCTGGCTGGCCATGCTTGTGCCGGTGATCTGGACGGCGCTGGATCTGTTTTTCGGGACCCGGCTCTGGTTTACCGGGATGGGGTCGGATTATACCGGTGGGTTTGCGACGATGCGTGCGTATGTGGGGGGGATTTTCAGTGCGCCCTGGGTGACGATTTTCACTATCCTCCCGGTCCTCCTTTCGTTGATCCCGGCGATTTATGTGGGCGTGATAGAGCGTTCGGCGGCGGGCAGCAAGCGTACGCTGGCCCGGATCGTGATAATTGCGACGATCGGCGGGCTTGTCGTCAGCAATATTCCTGCTACTTCTTTCCCCCGGTTCCTGACGATTCTGGGTACCTCGGCCATTTTTGCTTTTGCCTATGCCTTTGCCGGTTTTTTTCAGATGATTTCAGAGCGGCGGTTGCAGCGGGGGCGGCTTCAGGGCCGGCTGGCGGCGTTGATCCTGGCGACCGTGTTGCCCTCCACGGCGGGGCTGGTGATTTTAACCAGTTATCGGGCTGGCAGTTCGTTGCGGCAGCATGCGTTGATGGCTCTGGAGTTGCAGAATGCGCAACTGGAGGAAGTGACCCTGCACTGGTTGGACGGTCACGAAACGGCGATTTTGCAGTCGGCGGCGTTGCCGGACATGATTTCGATGGATCCGGAACGTCAGCGGCAGATTGTTGCGACGCTTAAAGAGATCCATCCGGAATGGGGATTGGTCGCGACGATTCGGGAAAATGGGTTGAGTCTGGTGCAAAGCGATAACCGTCCCTCGACCCATTATGAGGATCGGGCGTGGTTTCAAGCGGCCGTGCGGGGCAAGCGGATTACCTATCAGGCCGCGGTTGCTTCGAGCAGCTACAGCCTGATGGTGACCATTGCCGCTCCGATCCGGAATGAATCCGGAAAGCTGGTCGGGGTGTTGATGGTCGAGACATCGTTGCAGCCGTTAGCCGATTTGATCAAGACGCGGAGTTATGGGATGTTGGGAGAGTCCGGTGGAGTCTATGTGGTCGACAATCAGAACCGGGTTTTGATCCATCGTTATCCGGAGCTGGCTCTGAAGTTGACCGATTACAGCGCCTATCCGCCCGTCGATGCGCTGCGGCATGGGCGAGGAGCGGAGAGTGAAATTTTCCTGATCGACACCAAGCCCTGGCGAGGGCGGGCGGTGGTTTTGCCCAATGAATGGATCGTAGGGGTGCAGGAACCGGAGACCGAGCTTTTTGCCGCGGCGAATGCGTTGGAACACGGGGCCTGGTTGACGGTGGCGATAGGGACATTGTTGCTGATCATCCTGGCGGTTTTGACGATTCGGCAGGCTTTGCGGCCGATTGCGACCCTGACGCAGACCGTTACGGCGGTGTCGGCGGGGGCGTTGGGCCGGCTGGCGGATGTTGAAAGTGAAGATGAGCTGGGGATTCTGGCCCAGGCGATCAATCAGATGAGCACACAGCTTAAAGAGCTGGTCAGCGGTCTGGAACAACGGGTGACGGATCGGACCCAGGTGATGGAGAACCGGGCCTTACAGTTGCAGCGCGTGGCGGAAGTGGTGCGCGATGTGGCGGGGGTGGCCGATCTGGATACGTTGTTGAAGCGGGCGTTGTTGCTGTTGCGGGAGCGTTTTTTCCTGCATGAGGTGGGGTTTTATTTTGCGGATGAACGCGGTCAGTATCTGGTGCTGCGGGCCGCCAGCGGAGTAGAGAGCCAGAAACGGTTAAGCAGCGGGCTGCGTGTGCCGATCGATACGACGAGTATGGTGGGGCAGGCGGTGATCTTGGGCCAGGCGCAGTGGGTGGCGCGGGAAACCGAAACGCAGATTGCGGTGCCGTTGCGGATCGGTGAGCGGATTATCGGGGCGCTCGATCTGTTGCTGGCGGGCCGGCATGCGATGTACGAGCCCGATCTGATGATCTGGCAATTGCTCTCCGATCAACTGGCCGGAGCGATTGAGAACTCCCGGTTGTTCAATGAATCTCAGGAGACTTTGCGCCAGTTGCAGGCCGTTTATGGGCAATATACAAAGGATTCCTGGCAGGCGGCGGTGACGGTGCAGGGGCGGCCGCAGGGCTATCTCTATCGCCGGTTGGGGGTAGAGCCGCTGATGAATCAGCCGGTTGAGGTGCAGTCGTCGCTGGCGGAAGGTAAGGTCGCAACGTTGGAGACCGGGGCGCAGGGGAGCCTGTTGGGCGTGCCGATCAAGCTGCGCGATCAGGTGCTGGGGGTCTTGAAGGTGCGGTTTGAAGAGGAGACGGTGCCGGAAGAGGCCGCGGGGTTGATTGAAGATATTGCGGCCCGGCTGGCGCTTTCGTTGGAAAATGCCCGGTTGTTGGAAGAGACGCGCAATCAGGCCGCCCGTGAACGTATGGTGACGGATATCACGGCCCGGGTACGTGCGGAAACCGAGGTCGAGGCGCTGCTGGAGCGGGCGTTGGGCGAATTGAGTCTGGTTTTGAATGCCAAACGGGCCGCGGTGCAACTGGAGGTGCGAGAATGAGCATGAGTGAGACCCAGCCGCAGAGCGAATCCTGGATCGAGCAGTTGGTCTCGGTGCAACGGGGGACGCAGCCGGCGCTGGCCCGGTTGTTCAATATTGCCCTGTTGGTGGGCGCCGGATGGGTGATCAGCAATGCCGTTGTGTTATTGGTTTTCCTGAAGAACCGCACGGCCGGCGATGCTTTCTTTGCCTTTGGGATTATGGGAACGGGATTGCTGGGCGCTTTGTATCTCTTCTGGCGGGTCAAGCAGGGAGACTATCATAAGTCGGTAAGTCTCTATGTGACGTTGTGGTATTTCTTGATTTTGATCGGGGCGGTGGTGTTCGGCGGGGTTATTTCGCCGGCCTGGGTGTTGATGTTCTGGGCGATTTTATGTGCGGCGCTCTTTTTTCAACGCCCTTCGGTGATCTTTGCGATGTGGGGCGGTTCGGTGATTGTCTGGATGATCATCGGTGTTTTCCAGCAGATGGGGTATCAGCCCTACGGTCGGGATCTGGAGTTGATGAACCGGCTTTTTACCGGCTTTACCTGGACGACCGGGCTGGCGGCGGTGGTTTTACTTTACTTTATGGTGGGGTATTTGCGTTCTTCGTTGGGGCAGTTGGAGCGGACGACGAATGAACTGGAAGATTATCGGCGTTCGCTGGAACGGCAGGTGCTGGATCGGACGGCGGATGTGCAGCGGCGGGCGGAGGAATTCCTGGCGGTGGCCGAGCTGAATCAGATCACTTCGGATGCGGGGAATTTGCAGAAGATGCTGGATCTGGTGACCGAGCACATTGCCCGGCGTTTCGGTTTTTATGAGGTGGCGGTGCTGCTGGTCGATGAAAGCCGGCAGTGGATTGTGACGATGTCGAATGCTTCGTCGGCAGGTTTGCAGGTAGCCCGGGGGGTGCGGCTACGGATCGGCTATGAGGGGATGATCGGGCAGGCGGCGGCAGATCGGCGGACCCATGTGGCCAACGATGTGCGACAGAATCCCCACTATATGCCGTTGCCGGAGTTGCCCGATACCAAATCCGAAGCGGTCTTGCCGTTGATTGTGCAGGATCAGGTGATCGGGGCGTTGGATCTGCAGAGTCGGGAGTTGAATTCCTTTGGGGAAGGCGATTTGCGGGTGTTGCAGGTTATGGCGACCAACCTGGGGATGGCGATTGAGAATGTACGCCGCTATGAGCAGGCTCAGCGGGCGTTGGATCGGCTCTATCGGTTCCAGGAAGCGGAAGTGCTGAAGCTGTGGCGCAAGACGTTGGAGCGGCGCAGCGAGCATTTGCAGGTGCTGTACGATCGGATTCAATTTACGCCGATTGCTTCGACGGCGCAGCCTTTCGGGGAGTTGGGCGATGCCGGGATGGAGACGATGACGTTGACCCGTTCTCCCGAAGGGGCCTATTTGCTGGCGGTGCCGTTGCGGGTGCATGGCCGGGTGACGGGGCGGCTGATCTTTGAGGCCGATCATTCCTGGACGGATGAGGAGAAGTCGCTGGTGGAAGCGGTGATGAATCAATTGGGACTGGCGTTGGAAAATGTGGGGTTGTTGGAAGAGACGCGCCAGCGGGCTTTGTTTGAGGAGATGGCCGGGCAGATTGCGGCCCATGTGCGGTCTGAGGTTGAAGTCGATGCGATGTTGCAGCGGGCGCTGGTGGAATTGGGCCAGGTCCTGGGCGCGGAACGATCGGTAGTCAGCTTGAAGCTGGGCGAATAGCCTGGAATTGCGGCAGGGGAGGCTGTGATGTCCGAAGCAAAAAAACGCGGGAATCTCATCAGTTACTGGTTCGACCGGTTTATTGCGGTTTCCAGTCCTGATCCGGAAGAGGTACGCCTGGGCCGGATTTTCAATCAGTTGATGATCCTCAGCGTGATCATTACCTCCATGCTGTCGGGCACCTTTGTGGCGGTGCGTTATCTATGGGGGTTTACGGAGTTTCCGGTTTGGGTGGCGGCGGCTTTTCCGGGATTTTTTGTTCCCTTCTCGTTGATTTGTACCTGGTTGACCAAGCAGGGGTATCTGCGAAGAGTGATGAATCTCTACGTGGCCGTCAACTATATTGCGATTTCGGGGGCCGCCTGGTTTTTCGACGGCTATCGCTCGCCAGCCTTTTTGCTCTACGGCTGGCCGATCATGGTGGCGGGGACCCTGATTTCGCCGGTTTCTGCGGTTTTGTTGAACGGAGTGACGCTGGCCTGGTTCTTTTTCCTGTGGGGGTTGGGGGCGTTGGATCTTTATACGCCTTTCCACTCGATGGTGGCCGATGGGTCGTGGGCTTATGTTTATCCGGCCTTTACCTTCGTCATTCTGGTCTTCAGCAGCGGGATGGTGACCTATATTACCGGCCAGAGTTTGCGCGATTCGTTCTCGAAGTTGCGCCGGGCGACTCAGGCGCTGGATCAGGAGCGGCGAACGCTGGAGCAGCGGGTGGTCGATCGTACCGAGCAGATGGAGCGGCGCGCGCAGCAGTTCAAGCTGATTGCCGAGCTGAGCCGGATTTCGGTGGCTGCGCAGGATCTGGATCAGCTGCTGCGGGGGGTGGCGAATTTTATTTCGGAGCGGTTTGATTATTATCACACCGGGATTTTCCTGGTGGATGAGACGGGCCAGTGGGCGGTGCTTCAGGCGGCGTCGTCGGAAGGCGGGCGACGGATGTTGAACCGGGGACATCGGCTGTCGTTGGGGCAGGGGATTGTGGGGTATGTGGCGGAGGCGGGCCGGCCCCGGATCGCTTCGGATGTGGGTGAGGATCGCGCCTGGTTCAACAATCCGGATCTGCCGGTGACGCGGTCGGAGATGGCGTTGCCTTTGCAGATTCGCGGGCGGACGATTGGGGTGTTGGACATCCAGAGTTCCGAGTCGGGGGCTTTTACGGAAGAGGATGTCGAGGTGTTGAAAATCCTGGCCGACGGCGTGACCAGTTTGATCGAGAATGCGCGGTTGTACGATGAGACCCGTGTTTCGCTGGAGCGGTTGAATCGCTATCAGGAAGAGCAGGTGTTGCTGGCCTGGCGCAATGCTCTGGCCCGCCGGAATATGGGGTTGAATCTGGCTTACGATCAGGTGGAGGTGCGGTCGGTGCCGGGCACGGATGCGTTGCTGGCCCAGCCTGTTACGACCGATTCGGCGGCCACGAAGGTATTGGAAAACGGACGGCATTTGTTGACTTTGCCGGTACGGGTGCGGAGTCACACCGTCGGTCAGCTTTATTTTGAGGCGCTGCGTCCCTGGCAGGACGATGAGATCCGGCTGGCGCAGGTGGTGGTGGAACAGCTGGGGCTGGCGTTGGACAATGCGCGGTTGCTGGAAGAGACCCGGTTGCGGGCGTTGCAGGAACAGGCGCGTAGTGAAATTGTGGCTCAGGTGCGGGCCTCGGTCAATGTGGATGCAATTTTGCGGAATGTGGCGCAGGAATTGGGGCGGGCATTGAATGTGGAGCGCAGCCGGGTGCAACTGTTGCCGCCTGAGGAATTGAATCCGGGGTCGGTGTAGGAGTTGAAACGATGGGCCGATGGCAGCGTGACGTACGAAAGGTTGTTTGGGGGTATGTGTGTATGGCGTTGTTGCTTTGGGGACTGAGCGGCTGCAATAATCCTCGGGCAACGGAGACGCCCACGCCTGCCTCCGCGCCTGTCAAAACGCTGCGTATTTTTTGGGTGAACAGCTATTCGGAAGATGATATCTGGGCGCAGCAGATTCAGACCGGGCTGCGGGAGACGCTGGCGTTGAACGGGTATGTGATCGATACGCAGCATCCGGAGAACGGCACATTGATCTGGAGTGCTTACCATTTGGATGCCTTGAACCATATGAATGCGATGCACCGGCTGGATGAAAAGACCCTGACTATCCGGGTGAATGAAGCCGTGAACGCCATTCAGGATTTTGCGCCGGATGTGGTGGTGATATCGGACGACGAGGCGGTGCCGGTGATTCGGGCCTATCCCGATCCCGGGCTGCCGTTTGTATTCTGCGGGGTGAGCGGCGATCCGCACGCTCCGGAGCTGGCGCATCCCAGTGCGACGGGCGTTTTGGAGCGGCCGCATGCGGTGGAGACCGTGCGGCTGGCGCAGTCATTTGCATCGCAGAGCGGTCGGTTTATGATATTAAGTGACGGTTCCCCGGCCGGTTGGGCGGCGGCGCTGGAGGCTTATCGGCAGGTGGTCGATGCGAAGCTTTCCCCGCAACCGCCATTGCTGCGGGTGACCAGTCAATGGGAGACCTGGCAACAGGCAATTCTCACTGAGACGGCGGGATTGGATTTTGTGCTGCTGGCGCGCCATCAGGCGATGTGGAATGAGATGGGGAAACAGATTGCTCCGCGGGAAGTGTTTACCTGGACCTGGAAAAATTCTACGGTGCCGCTATTTGGGTTATGGGAGGAGACGGTGCGGGATGGAGCTGTGGGCGGATTGACGATTTCACCCTACGATCAAGGGCGCGAGGCTGCGCGCACGGTGTTGCGGATTTTCACCGGGAAGGATATGCCTTCGAGTATCCGGGCTTATGCGCCGGAGCGCAATGTTCTGGCCATCAATACTTCGGCGGTTCGGCACTGGCACCTGCCGCTGGCGGTTGAATTCCCGATCACGGCGCAGATTTATCGCTCGCAGCCGGAAGGAGGAGAGTAATGTTGGGAAAGAACTTAAGTCTGCGCTGGCGGATGGCTCTGGTGATTGTTTTTGGTCCGCTGATCCCCATGCTGTTGATTTTCTTTTTTGTGGGGAGTAATTATCGTAACGCTTATCGTGAAGCTTATTTAAATCAGGCGGATGTGGTCGCCTATCAGGTGCAGCAGATCCTGGGGGCGATTTCTCCTTACATTGATTCTATTTATGATGCTCCCAATATCAGCAAATATCTGGAGGGGATTTCGGAACTGGGGAAGGAGAGTACCGGTCCGATTGCGGATGCTTCTGAAACCCGATTGTTCAGCTTTATTTCGCTGGTGCAGGATGACGGTTGGGTGATCTATCATTCCAACCAGGGGGTTTTGGGGGATTATGCTCCGGGACTGGCCCATTTAAGCAAGGAGAGTTCCCGGGTGGTGCGGATCGTGGAGCCCTATGGACCGGTCTATCTGGTTTTCCGGGAGGTCGCGGCGCCGGGGGAAAGCGTGGATCAGGCTCAGAAATTGTATGTGGTGGTGGCGATGTCGGTGAGCGTGGTCGATCCGCCCTTGCTGGTTTTCACGCCGATTCTGGCCGGGATGATGATTGTAGTGTTGTTGCTGGTGGCGATGCGGTTGTTTATGGATCGGATGGTTTTCAAGCCGCTCATCAATTTGACGGAAGGGGCGGCGCGGATCGGGGCGGGAGATCTGGATTATGTGATTGGGATGGACCGGGAAGATGAGGTGGGGCAGCTGGCCCATGCTTTTAACGATATGGCCCATCAATTGCGGGTGATGGTGAGCGGCCTGGAGTCACAGGTGGCCGACCGGACGGCGGCGTTGCAGCGGCAGGCCAATTTCTTGAAGGCCTCGAATCTGGTGAGCCGCGATGCGGTGCAGATCCGCGATGTGCAGCGGCTGCTGGACAGCACGATGCGGACGATCCCGGGGTATTTCGGTTTTTACCATGCCGGGATCTTTTTGCTGGATGAAAACGGCACCTGGGCGGTGCTGCGGGCGGCCTCGTCGGAAGGCGGGCAGCGGATGATGACCCGGGGCTATCGGTTGCCGGTCAATCAGCAGGGAATTGTGGGGATGGTGGCTTCGACCGGTAAGCCGCGGATTGCTTTTAATGCGGGCGAGGATGCCGCCTGGTTCAACAATCCGGATTTGCCCCGGACCCGTTCGGAGATGGCGCTGCCTTTGAAAACGGCGGAGAAGGTGATCGGGGTACTGGATGTGCAGAGCGAGGAATCGGGAGCCTTCTCGGATGAAGATGTAGCAATCCTGCAAGGTATGGCCGATCAGTTGACGGTGGCGCTGGAAAATGCGCGGTTGTTGGAAGGGATGCAGGCGGCTTTAAAGGAACTGGAATCGCTGCATCAGGATTACAGCCGCAGCGGGTGGGCCCGGGTGAAGGCGCGCTTGCAGACGCGGGCTTATGAATACGATCAGGTGGAGGTGCATCCGGTGCCGCCGTTGCCGGTGTCGAGCGATCTTTTGGATGGGACGCTGCGTTATAAGTTGGGACGCGACGGGGCGACGCCGGTGTTGATGGCGCCGCTGCCGGTGCGCGATCAGGTGATCGGGGTGCTGGCGTTGGCCGATTCGCAGCGCAGCTGGAGCCAGGATGAGATTTCTCTGGTCGAGAGCGTCAGCGAGCAGGTCGGGTTGGCGATTGAAAATGCCCGGCTTTTTGAAGATGCGCAACGAACGGCCCGCCATCAGGCGTTGTTGAATCTGGTATTGCAGACGGCGGCGGCGAGCATCAATGCCGATCAGGCGCTGAAAGAGATGGCGGTGATTCTGGCCCAGGGGCTGGATATGGCGGTGGGGTTCTTTACCTATCCCAATCCGCAATTGCCGCGCGTCCATGCCCATGCTTTTGTGACGCCCGAAGGGATCTCTTTTGAGGTTCAGGAAGAGCAGGTAGAAATTCAGCAGGAGCTGCATCTCTTCTTCCGGGGGCTTTCGCAGCCGGAACATGGGCGGTTCTTTTCGGCACCCGAGCTTTTCCATACGGAAGCTGAGGTGGGGACCGAGTCTCTGGATCAATACGATTTAAATCGTTCTCTGTACGTTCCGCTGGCGACCGCCGGGACCGTGAACGGCTTTATGGTCCTGGTGCAGCGGGGCGGCTGGCTGCTCGATCCGGAAACCCGGGAGCTGGTGCAGAACCTGGGGCGGCAGATCGGGATCGTGTTGGAGAATATGGGACTGGCGGAAGATACGCGCCGGCGTTCGGCTGAATTGCAGGCCCTGTATGAGATTTCGCTGCGGTTGAACCAATCCATGGAGCCGGAAGAATTGCTGGGCGTGGTGGTGGAACAGGCGCAGGATCTTTTCGATGCGGCGGCCGGCGGGGTGTTGTTGCTCGAACCGGGCGGCAATACGCTGGTCTTCTCGACCACGCGGGGGCACTTCAAGATATTGGAAGGGAGCCGGGTCTCTCTGGATGAAGGGCTGGCCGGGGCGGCCTTCCAGACCCGGCAACCGCAGCGGGTGGAGAATTACCATCTTTGGGAGGGCCGCAGCCGGGTCTTCCAGAATATGGCGGTCGAGGCGATGATGGCCATTCCTTTGATGGGGTTGGCCGGGCCGTTGGGGGTACTGGATTTGGGCCGTTCGGCAGATCGGCCGGCTTTCGACGATCGCGATCTCCGGCTGGCCGAGCTGTTTGTGGCGCAGGCGGCCTCGGCTTATGAAAACGCCCGGTTGTATCAGGAAACGACGCGTCGTGCTGAAGAATTGCAACGGCTGTACGATGCCGGGTTGGATTTGATCTCTCAGCTGGATGTACAGGAAGTGATCGACCGGGGTGCGGATTGGGCCCGCCGGCTCTTCCGGGCGCCGATCGGGATTCTCTATTTGTGGGATGAAAAACAGAATACCTATCAGATCGGGCGGGGGATGGATTCGCCGGGCTGGTTGGAGCGGGACGTTTTCCCGGAGGTGCAGGCGAGCGAGCTGGCTAAGAGCGTGCAGCTATCCGGGGAATCGGTTTTGATTTCCGACGGGCGGCGAGAAAGCGGGATTCCGACGCGGTTGCTTTCGCAGGGGCTGGTCTCGCAGATGGGGGTGCCGTTGCGGTTAGGGACGAAGTTGATGGGTGGGTTGCTGGTTTCGGGCGATCATCCCGAGCAGTTTACCCATCACGACTTGCAGCTGCTGGAATTTTTGGGGACGCAGATCGCCGGGGCCGTGCAGAATGCCACCCAGTTTGGCCAGACGCAATCGGCGTTGGCCATTGTGGAGAAACAGGCGCTCTATCAAACCAGTGTGGCGCAGGCGACCGCTCTGTTGAGTGAACGGGGCACCCAGGCGTTGGATCTGGTGCTGGAGTTGTTGGGGGCAGCGGTCCAGGCCGATCAGGTCTACTATTTCTGGGTCCATACCGTCGGAAACAGTTTTGTGTGGCGATTGGAGAATCGCTGGAGTCGGGGCGACTTTGAGGACGATTTGATTGTGGATGTGCCGGAGTCGTTGAACGAGCTGCGGGTTTCCGACTTTGAGTATTGGCGGACGCAGATGGTGGAACGGGGCATCTGGACCGGTGAGGCGGCGGAGCTGCCGGAGGCCGAGCGGGTGGTCATGGAAGGGTTGGAAGCTCGTTCGATGGTGTTGCTGGCGGTTCCGGGCGATGAACCGGTGCCGGGGTTGATGGCATTTGTGGATCGGTTCCGCAACCGGGTCTGGCGGGAAGAGGAAAACAATGCGCTGCTGACGGCGGCGAATGCGTTGGCCAGCACGCTGGCCCGGGAACGGCTTTTCGATCAGGTGCAGGAGGCGCTGGCGGAGACCGAAGCGTTGTATCGGGGCGGCGCCGAGTTGAATATGGTGCGTTCTTACGATGAGGTGTTGCTGGTTTTGCGCCGGCACACGGCCCTGGGAAGCGGGGCTTACAATATGTCGGTACAGGTCTTCGATCGGCCCTGGACGAACCGGCAGTCGCCGACCTGGGCGCAGGTGCTGGCGCGGTGGACCGAGGTGCCGAATGCGCCTTACCGTCAGCGGTATGCTCTGGCTGAGATGCCGATCGCTTCGGAGCGGATCATGTCGGTGGATGAGCCGAGTTTGATTGCCGATATTATGACCGATTCCAGAATGGATGAGGGATCGCGTTCGATCCTCTCGATGTTGGGCGCTAAGAGTGCCGTGTTCATTCCGTTGATCGTCGGCGGTGAACGGATCGGCTTTATCAATGCGCTTTATCATGAGTCTTTTGATTTCACCGAGACGGAAATCCGGCGGATTGTGAGTCTGGGTAAGCAGGCCGCCATGGTGATCCAGAACCTGCACCAGTTGGAGACGATCCAGGCCCGGGCGCAGCGCGAGCGGTTGATCCGCGAGATCACCAGCAAGATCCAGGCGGCGCCGGATGTCCAGTCGGTGTTGCAGACGACGTTGAAGGAATTGGGGCGGGCCATGGGGACGCCGCGAAATCAGATTCAAATGCGCCATCCGGGGGGCACATCGGCCATGTCGGGTGGGGAATCCGGGCCGGAGAAGGACGCTGCCGAAGGGCAGCCGAACCATGACGATGCAGGCGATCCATCGAGTAGAGGGTAGATCAAATGGATGACAACAAGAGGAACCGGCTACAAATAGCAGCGGAGTTCTCCCGGGCGACGGTTTCGACCCTGGCGTTGGATGCCTTATTGCCTCAGCTGGCCGAGCTGATCCAGGAACGGTTGGAGTGTTATTGGGTCGGGATTTTCCTGGTGGAAGGGACGGGCCGGGCGGCGGTGATGCGGGCCGGAGCGGGAAATGCGGGCGGCGGGCCGGCGGCGGGCTTTAAGCAGCCTCTGGGCGGTGTCGGGGCGGTGAGCCAGTGTGTGGCGACCGGCGAGGTGCAGACGGTCTTCGCGAGCGGTGGGGGAATCCTGGCGGAGTTACCGGAATCCCGGGTTGAGGTGGCGGTGCCGCTTCAGGGACGGGGGCGGCTGCTGGGTGCGCTGGATATCCATTACCGGCAGCCGGGGAGTGTCGATGATGAACTGCGGGCTCTTTTGCAGATTTTGGCCGGGCAGATTGCCGTGGTGATCGAGACCGATGCCTTGCAGGAAAAGAGCCGGCGGGCGCAGGATGAAAATCAGCGCTTGTATCGTATCAGCCGGGCGGTGACTGAGGCGGCGTCGATTCAGGATGTGCTGGGGATCATTGTGGACTATTTGATGCCGGCTCAGGCTGAGCGGGCGACCTTGTTGCTGGTGCTTTCGAATGAACTGGGCGAGCCGCAAGCTTTGGAGGTCAATGGGACCCGGCCGGTGGCGGGGGACTATGAGCCGCTGCATCTACGGTTGGCGGTGGATGAATTTCCCTTGTTGTTAAAACTGGAGAAGGCGCCGCTCTTTTTCTCGGATGTAGCGCAGGAATCGGAACTGGATGAGGCCAGCCGGGCCATGCTGGCGCGGTTTTCGATTGGGGCGGTATGCATTATGCCGTTGCGCACCGGCACCCGCATTTTCGGTATGATTCTGATTTCGGCGACCGAGCCGATGTTCTTTGCTCCCGAGGATATTCGCCTGTTGGACAATGCGGCGGATCAGCTTTCGATCAGTCTGGAAAACCGGCGGTTATTGGAACAGACTCAGAATGCGCTGGTCGAGTCGGAGATGCTCTATCATGCCGGGACGGCATTCAACAATGCGCGCAGTTATAGAGACGTGATGGATGTGGTGCGCGCTTACACGATCGTCGGGCAGGCCGATCTCAATGTCAGTCTGAATCTGTTCGATCAACCCTGGGTGGATGAGGTTCCGGAATGGACGATTCCGGTGGCGCGGTGGAGCAAGCTGGATTCCGGGGCGACCGATGCCCGCTATCCGTTGCGGGCCTATCCTTCGGCCTCGCGGCTGTTGCATCGTACGAATCCCACGTTGATTCCTGACGTGGCGACCGATTCGCAGATGGATGAAATGGCCCGGATGCTCTATCAGAAGCGGTACGGGGCGGCCAGCACGATCTTTGCGCCTCTGGTGGTCGGTGGGCAGTGGATCGGGTATATCAATGCGATTTATGGGGTGCAGACCGATTTCCCGGAACAGGAAGTTCGGCGGTTGATGACGTTGGTCGGGCAGGGCGCGGTGGCTTTGCATGGGATCTGGCAGCAGGAGCAGATGCGGCAAAGGGCCCGGCAGCTGGAAAAGCTGTCGGAGGTTCAGTATGCGCTGGCGCAGGCTCACAGTGAGTTTGAAATTCTAGCGGCGCTGGCGGTGGCTCTGGATTCTCCGGAAACCACTCGCATCCGGTTGAGTTATCTGGAGCTGAATGACGCCGGGGAGATTGAGTATCTGCGTCCGGTGTTGGACTGGCAGGGCGGAAATTTGATCGAACGAGGTCCGGACGATAAGCCGCTCTATGCTGTTTCAGAAGTGGCCACGGTGTCGTTGCTGTTGAATCGACCGGAAGATGTCTTATGGGTTGACGATGTAGAAAAAGATCCCCGGATCGATGAGGTGGGGCGGAAGCAGGCGGCGGAGCTGGGGTTCCGTTCGATTGCCTGGATTCCGTTGCGGACCGGGGGGCAGTGGCACGGGATTATCAGCATGACCTGGACGCTGCCGCATCCGGCTTCGGGAGATGAATGGTTTATTTATCGGCGGTTGTTGGAGCCGGTGGCGGCGGTGGTGGCGAGCCGGCGATCGGCCGCGGCGCAACTGGCGGCGCAGAAGCTGGTGGAGTTGCGGGTGCGGCAGTTACAGACGGCGGCGGAGGTTTCGCGGGCGGCCTCTTCGATTTTGAAGCTGGATGAATTGTTATCGCAGAGTGTGGAGTTAATTGCGCATCGGTTTGGTCTCTATTATGTCGGTATATTCCTGATTGAGGAGTCCGGCCATTGGGCCGTGCTGCGGGCGGCCACGGGGGAGGCCGGGCAGAAGATGCTGGCGGCGAACCACAAGCTTGAAGTCGGCAGTCAGTCGATGATCGGGCAATGTGTGGCGCGCGGGGAGGCCCGGATTGCGATGGATGTCGGGATGGAAAAAGCCCGGGTGGCGAGTCCCTTGTTGCCCGACACCCGTTCCGAAATGGCTTTGCCGCTGGTGGCACGCGGTCAGATCATCGGAGCCATGACGATTCAGTCGGTGATGGCTCAGGCCTTTGCGCAGGAAGATATTATCGTGCTGCAGACGATGGCGGATCAGCTGGCGAACACCATTCAAAATGCCGGGCTCTTCTCGCAGATTCAGAATACCCTGAAAGAGACCGAAATGCTCTATCAGGCCAGCGCCGAACTCAATGAAGCGCGGACCTATTCGGAAGTGTTGCAGGCGATCTGTATGCATTCGGTGTTGGGCAAGGCCGATTTGTTGGTCACCCTCTGTATTTTCGATCCCCCCTGGGAAAGCGATATGCCTCCGACCTGGGTGCTGGCCAAGGCGCGCTGGCAATCCAACCTGCCGGACGATTTGTTGAGTCAGCGGTATGCGTTGGCGGATTATCCATCTTCCGATATTGTGTTGGGATTGATCAATCCGCTTTTCCTTTCGGAGACGGACGGTTATCAGCGGCTGGATGCCAATACGCAGACGCTTTTCCTGGAGCATTTTGGGGCGCATGCCACGCTGGTGGTGCCGCTGGTGGTCGGTGGGCAGCGGTTGGGGTTCATTCAGGGCTTTTTCTCCGAAGCGATCGATTTCTTGGAATCGGACAGTCGAACGTTGATCGTGTTGTCGCATCAGGCGGCCGTCGCGGTGCAGGCGCTGCAGCGGTTGGAAGATGTGCAGCTGTCGGAAACCCGTTTCCGCGATCTGGCTTTGAATACGGGGGATTGGTTGTGGGAACTCGATGCGCAGGGGCGGTTTGTTTACTGTTCCGAGCGGGTGCGGGATGTGCTGGGCTATAGTTCGCAGGAGATGTTGGGGCGGACCATGCTGGATTTTGTGGCTCCGGAAGAGTCTTCGCGGATGCGTACCTTCCTGGAGCAGATGTTGTCTCAGCCGGAGGCCTTTGTCGAGCGGGAGATTCGCTATCGCAGCCGGGCCGGATTTGAGGCGGTGCTGCTGAGCAGCGGGTTGCCGATTCTGGCCTCGGATGGGGCGCTGCAGGGGTATCGCGGGGTGGATCGAAACATTACCGAACGGAAACGGGCCGACCGGACCTTGCGGGAGCAGATCAACCTGTTGCAGAGTCTGTTGGACGGTATTCCTACTCCTATCTTTGTTAAAGACACGGTAGGGTTGTATACCGTGTGTAATCTGGCTTTTGAGAATTATATGGGGCGAACGCGCGATCAAATTATCGGCCGTTCGGCCTATGATATGGCGTCGCGGGACATGGCAGATAAATATACGGAAATGGACCGGATTTTGATCGACAATCCGGGCGTACAGGTGTATGAATCCCGGGTGCGGTATGCCGACGGGCAATATCACGATGTGATTTTCAATAAAGCGACTTTTAATACCCTGGACGGCACGCTGGCCGGGTTGGTGGGCGTGATTTTCGATATCAGCGATCGCAAGGCCGCTGAAGTTGAGCGTGAACAGCTGCTGGTTGATGTGCAACGCCGGGCGCTGCAATTGCAGACGGCCTCTGAAATTTCCCGGGCCTCTTCTTCGATTTTGAACCTGGATGAGTTGCTGGCTCAGGCGGTGGAATTGATCCGCGATCGCTTCAACCTTTATTACACCGGGCTGTTTTTGGTCGACGATACGGGGCGGTGGGCGGTGCTGCGGGCCGGCACGGGGGAGGCCGGGCGGAAGATGCTGGCGGCGGGACATAAGTTTGAGGTCGGCGGCACTTCGATGATTGGCTCCTGTATTTCGCAAAAGCAGAATCGTATTGCCTTGAATGTGGAGGCCGAGGCCAAACGGGTGGCGAATCCGTTATTGCCGGAGACCCGATCGGAAATGGCCTTGTTGTTGCAGCACCGGGATCAGGTGATCGGGGCCATGACCATTCAGTCAACCCGCCCGGATGCCTTTACGGAAGAAGATATCACCGTGCTGGGAACCATGGCGGATCAACTGGCCAATGCGATTATCAATGCCCGGCTCTTCAGTGAAGCCGATCGCCGGTTGCAGGAGTTACAGAGCATGCAGCGCCAGTATGCGCAGGAGACCTGGGGAGAGTATGCGCAGCGGCAGTCGTTGTTGGGGTATGATTACGATTTGACCCGCATCACGTCGCTGGAATCCAATGTCTGGGACAGCGCTGAACTGGACTCGATGTTGACGGGGTCGGAGATTCGGGTTGAACCTCGGGGCGAGGGGGCGGCGGTTCTGGCTCCCTTGACGTTGCGTGGGGCGCCGGTGGGAATGTTGCAGCTGGAAAACCCTCAAGAGACTCAGACCTGGGTGGATGAGGATCTGGCGTTGATCAATGCGGTGCGGGAGCAGGTTTCGTTGGCTCTGGAAAACCGGTTGCTGATCGAGCAGACCCAGCAGGCGCTGGCTCAGACCCGGGTGTTGTATACGATCGGGCAGCAGATGGCCGAGGCGCGGACGCCGGACGATGTGTTGCAGGTGGCGGTCAATGGGATCAGCCAGCATGTGCATTACGACCGGATTGTGGGCGGTTTGATGGAACCGGCCGGGATGCCGATACAATTCCGGATTGTGACGGGGCAATGGCGTGACGGGCGGCAGGTTGAGCCGACGGAGATCCAGCTGGCGCTGTGGGGGGAACTGGCGGAGCGGATGGCGCGGGAAAGCTATGTGATTGTGCCCGATGTACAGCGGGCGGCGTTCGTCAATGCTGAGGTGCGGGAATATTTCAATGCGCTGGGCGTCCAGAGTGTGGCTTCCTTTGCGATGGAAGTGTTGAATCAGCCTTATGCCGGCGTGTTGATTGAGTTGCAGGAGTTTTATGAATTCTCCCAGGCCGAAATCCAGTTCTGTGAAAACGTGGTGCGGCAGGCCTCGGTCGCTCTGGAAAATTTGAACCTGCTGGAGACTTCCCAGGCGCAGGCCGAACGGCGGGCGCTGTTGAACGAGATTTTGCAGACGGCTTCGCGGTCGTTGGAGACGACGACGTTGATGCGCGATGTGGGCAGCGTTTTCGCTTCCCGGTTGAGCCTGCCGACGCTGTTGTGGGTCTATGATGGGGAGAAGATCAGGCTTTCGGCGATCAATTTGCCGGAAGGGATGCCGGTGCCGGTGACGGAAGATTGGGTTTGCGTTCCCGATGAGATCCCGGCGATCAGTTGGGCGATCCGGGCGCGGGAAACCGTGATGATCCGCAATTTGATGAATATCAGTCCTTATTCGGTGATGGGGCAGATTCGGGATGCCTTTGGGTTGCAGGAGCTTTTTGTGATGCCGCTCTCTGCCCGGCAGCGGGTGTTGGGGGTGCTTTTGTTGGGACGGCCCTCGACCCGGGCGGCCATCGACGAGACCGAAGGTGAATTTCTGCGGATTTCGATGGGCAACATCGGGGTGGCTTTGGAAAATGCCCGGTTGTATCAGGAGTCGTTGGAGACCTCCGAGCGGTTGAAGGAAATGGATCGGTTGAAGAGCGAGTTCCTGGCGAATATGTCGCATGAACTGCGTACTCCGTTGAACTCGATCATCGGTTTCTCCCGCGTGATCATCAAGGGGATCGATGGTCCGTTGACCGATATGCAGCGGACCGACCTGCAGGCCATTTTCGACAGCGGTAATCACTTGCTGGGGTTGATCAACGATATTTTGGACTTCTCGAAGATCGAGGCCGGCAAGATGGAGCTGGTTTTCGAGGCGACGAACCTGCGCGATATCATCAAGGGCGTTATGTCCACGGCTATTGCGCTGGTCAAGGACAAGCAGCTGGATTTGAAGCAAGAGGTACCGGAAGATCTACCGATCGTCAAGGCGGATGCTCGCCGGGTGCGGCAGGTGTTGTTGAACCTGGTCGGCAACTCTTCCAAGTTTACCGAGAAGGGGCATATCAAAGTGTTTGCCTTCCACGATCCGATGTTTGTGACCATTGGGGTGCAGGACACCGGTATCGGTATCCCGGCGGACAAGCTGGATTCGGTATTTGAGGCCTTTACCCAGGTCGATTCATCTTCGACCCGGCGGTATGGCGGGACCGGTTTAGGGTTGCCGGTGGCGAAGAGTTTTGTGGAGGCCCACGGGGGGCGGATGTGGGTTGAGAGTGTGTTAGGCGAAGGATCGATTTTCTATTTCACCCTGCCGATCGAGGGGCCGAATGCGATCAAGCCTAAGGAAGAGACTCAAAAGATTGAGGAGAAGAAGAAGACCGGGCCGTTGGGGCGGACCATCTTGCTGGCCGATGATGATGAGGGGGTGGTGGCGCTCTATCGCAAGTATCTGGAGAAGGTCGGCTATGTGGTGGTGGGGCTGACGAGTGGGGAGCAGGTGTTGGAGCAGGCCCGCCAGGTCAAGCCTTATGCCATTACGCTGGATGTGATCATGCCGGGGCGGGATGGCTGGCAGCTGTTGCAGGATTTGAAGGCCGATCCGGAGACGCGGGATATTCCGGTGGTCATCTGTTCGGTGGTCAAGGATGTGGGCCGGGGGTTAAGCCTGGGAGCGGCCGATTATTTGATCAAACCGGTGATGGAGGCCGATCTGTTGGAGTCGCTCTCCCGGGTTTCCCGGCAGGTGCAGCCGCATGTGTTGGTGGTCGATGACAATTCAGACGATCGCAAATTGCTGCGGCGGGTGCTGGAAGGGGCCGGGTATCGGGTGGCGGAAGCCCCCGGCGGGGCGGAAGCGATCGGACGGATCCATGAGGATCTTCCGGAAGTGGTGGTCTTGGATTTGATGATGCCTGAAGTGGATGGATTTGCGGTGCTGGAAAACATCAAGACGGATGATCGGACTCGCGATATTCCGGTGGTCGTGGTGACGGCGAAGGAGCTGGAAAGCGCCGAGCGGGAGCGATTGGAAGAGCATGCGGAGTCGCTGCTGCAAAAGGGGAATTTCAGCCAGGAGCAGCTGGTGAAGGATGTCCATTCGGCGTTGGAGCGGTTTATGCAGAAGAAGGAAGAGGAAGAAGCGGCGGCCAATGGAGAGGGTCCGGCCAATCCGGAATAAAGCCGCCTTTGAGGGAGGCTGCCGGGGTGCGCGAAATCCATGAAAATTTCTTTCAGGAAACATTTCTTGACAGCTCTTGGGCTGTGTTGTACAATGACTTCGTCATTTGAGCCGGCGCCTTAGAGATAATTCGCAGGCGCTAATATTACAGGAGGTTAGCTATGGCGTATGTAATCGTGAGCGCTCTGTGTGAACGGGCAGGGGAATGTGCTCCTATTTGTCCGACGGACTCCATCCATTTTGTGGATGCGAACGATGCGACGTGGCCGAAGTATTACATCAACCCTAACACCTGCATCGATTGCGGCGCCTGCGCCGCGGCCTGCCCTCACGAAGCCATCTTCCCTGAGGATGAGGTTCCCGGCAATTATGCTGGAGACACGGCGAAGAACGCAGAATTCTATACCAAGGGTCCCGGGAAGAATCTGTAGGGAATAGGTTGTTATTTGAGGAGACCGGCTTTAAGCCGGTCTCTTTTTATTTGGGGAAGCAGACAGTAGAAAGTAGACAGCGGTTTGTTGCAGTCGGGTTTTGGAAAAAGAAGTTCCCTGTGCGGGTAGCCCGGAAAACAAGGGAGAAAGATGCATTTTTCGGCGGCTTTCTGAAGCCGCCGAAAAATGAAAGCAGTAATTCTCTTTGCCTGTCCAGCGCGTCGCTTTTTATTGGAAAGGCATCTGTTGCGGGACGCAAAATTAGAGCTTAAATGACATAGATGGGGCTGGAGAAGATCCAGCCGGTGCGGAGACCGCGGAAGCGGCGGTAGACTTCGACGCGATAGATGCCGGGTTCGGCAGAGGTGTGATGAAGCTGGTTGTCGTTGGTTTTGACGATTACTTTGCCGTCCCTCAGCAGTCGGATTTCACCGGGGGCCGGGGTTTCTACTTCCAGGATGACGGCTCCAATTCGTTTCAGTTCTTCGCCGACGGTGACCCGGGTGGCGGAGCTGCGGGCGGTGAAGCGGAACCCTTTGGTGGGGCAGGGCAGGTCGTAGCCGACCCAGGTCCGTCCGGCCAGGAGGGCCTCGTAGATCAGATTCCGATCGATGTCGACTTCGCCGGTAAGGGGGCCGCTGGTCAGAATGTGGGTGTTGACGCAGCGGAAGCTGTATTCATAAGAAAAGATTTCTTTGTTGATCGGTCCGAAGTGGCCGGGAATGGCATGGGCATCCGCGTTGCCGATGGCGGCGAGCCGTTGGCCTTTAGCCAGAAGTTCATCCCACAATTTGAGCGTGGCGCGATAGGGGCCGCGAATTCCCAGGGAAGGGGCCAGAGCGTAAATCATGGCAACGGGCCAGGACCAGAGCAGTCCTTTGAACTCTGAGAGGTAGTTCCAGATTTCCAGGCCGGAGAGTCCTTCAATCGGCCAATCTCCCCAGGGGATGGCGGCCATGTCGGGACTGAGCGGGCTGGCGTGTTCGATGGGGTGGGCTGCGAAGCAGAAGCCTTTACGTTCACGAACCGTTTGGATGAGGGTTTGGGTGCTGCCAAAGCTGTGGGGAGCGAGTTCCTGTTTGGCCGCGTAGATGAGCAGGTGGTTGGCCTGGGGGACGCGGCGGACGTTGTGGGCTTCTTCTCCGGTGAGCATCAAGACGCGGCCGTAATAGCGCTCCAATCCGTCAACCCACACATTGTGGTCGGTAATGATCACGAAGTTCAGGCCGGCGTTTTCGGCAGCCTCTGCGATTTGGGCATGGCGACCGAAGCCGTCGGAATAGGTTGAATGTACGTGCAGGTTGCCGATGTATTCGCGGTAGTTTTCCATGGCTGTCAATCTTATAATAACTGGGGCTTTTGTCAAATTATTACTTTCAGGGGTACGCCCCGCAAAAGGTGTTTTTCGGCAAGTGGCGCCGCGCAGGATGGGGAGAGAATTTTTTTAATTCATTTTTTCGGCGGCTTTCTGAAGCCGCCGAAAAAATGGGCTTTTTTGTTCGATGAGGGGTGTTTTGGGGGGAAGTGGCGCCGCGTGGGATGGATGAAGCTATTTTTTGCAGTATCGCATAATTCACTCAGAACTCACCGTCGGGACGCAGAGAAAAATTCATGTTTTCGCGCGCTTTCTTAAGCCCGCGAAAACATAAACAAAAAACTTTCTTCTCCTGTCCCGCGCGGCGCTTTTTTATCAAACAAAGGACTTTTGCGGGACGTTAAAAACAGACATCAAAGAAGCAAATCAGCTTTTGAGGGCCGTCTTTGAAAAAAGCGGATTTGCTTTTGCGGTACCACGATTTTTTATTTAAGGGGTTTTTTGTTCGACAAGGGGGGCGAGGCGATGTTCGGAATGGGGAGAGAGAAGGGTTTTTCTTGGGGATTGGGGTATGGTTGTCTGCTTTTTTGAAAGTAGTTATAATGACCATAGTATTTGAGGGCGGCCCTGTGGCTTCCATTTGCCGATCCGCTCTGACCGGCCCCGCTAAGGGGCGGGGTTGAACCAACACAGGAGGCTAACATGAGCGATCGACGGGCAGAGCTGGCTTTAATTTTCGATCGTATTGGCGATGCTCTGGATGTTTTGGGTGAGAATTATCATCGCATTTGGGCCTATCGTCGCGCCGCAGAGAATTTACGGGTGCTGGGCGAACCGTTGGAAACGGTATGGGCTGATGGTCGATTGGAGCAAATCCCCGGCGTGGGGGGGATTTTAGCGAATAAGATTGATGAGTATTTGCGGACCGGGCGGTTGGAAGCTTATGAGAAGTTGTTGGATCGGGTGCCCTTGGGGGTTCTGGAAATTTTACAGGTTCCGGAGGTCGGCCCGCGGAAGGCTGCGCTTTTCTGGCATGAGTTAGGGATTTGTTCGATCGAGGATTTGGAAAGTGCGGCGCGTTATGGGCAGTTGCGTTCTTTGAAGGGGATTGGTCCCCGGCTGGAGAGCCGGATTTTAGAAGGGATTGTCGCGTTGCAGCGTCAGCGCCAGGGCCGGTTGCCGTTAGGGGTGGTCTGGCCGCTGGCCCATGAGATTTTGCAGGTGTTGATGGAGGTGCCGGAAACGCTGCGGGCATCGACGGTGGGCAGTTTGCGGCGGATGCGGGAGACGATCGGCGATTTAGGGCTGTTGGTGGCGGCTAATGATCCTTTGCCGGTGATGGAGCGTTTCCGTACGCTTTCTATTGCCGCCGAGGTGGTGACGGCGGGGGCGGCCCGGACGACCATCCGGACGCCTGACGGGGTGCAGGTGGAGCTGCGGGTTTTTCCTCCCGAGCGGTGGGGATCTGTGTTGCAATATTTTACCGGTAGTCAGGCCCATAATATCCGACTGCGGAATCTGGCTTTAGAGAAGGGGCTGGCGTTGAGCGAGTATGGCTTCCGGCGGCAGGACGGCTCTGAGCTTTTCTGTGCTGATGAGGCCGAGGTTTATGCGACGTTGGGGTTGCCCTGGATTCCGCCGGAATTGCGGGAGTCGCGGGGCGAGATCGAGGCGGCGCTGGCCGGGCAGTTGCCCAAACTGGTCGAGCCGGGGGAGATTCTGGGCGATTTTCAATGTCATACAACGCGATCCGACGGCCATGCCTCAATGGAGGAGATGGTAAGGGCGGCACGCGATGCCGGATTGCATTACATGGTGGTTTCGGACCATACTTCGGGAATGGGGATCGGTGAGGGGGTGGCACCGGAGGCGGTGGACGGTCTGCTTGCCGAGGTGGCTTATTTGAACAGCCGGCAGCCGGACGGTTTCCGCATTCTGGCTGGAGCTGAGGTGGAAATTCATCCGGATGGGCGGCTGGATTGGCCGGATGAGGCGCTGGCGCGACTGGATTTTGTCATTGCGGCGGTCCATGCTGGATTGAATGAGACCCGGGAAGAGGCGACGGCCCGGATTCTGGGGGCGTTGAAAAATCCCTATGTCGATCTGATCGCCCATCCTACCGGGCGGTTGTTGGGACGGCGGGAATCGGCCGATCTGGATATGGAGATGTTGCTGCGGACGGCTGCGGAGCGTGGGGTGGCGGTGGAGATCAATGCCCATCCCAATCGGTTGGATTTTAACGGTTTTCATGTCCGGCAGGCGGTGCAGTATGGTGTCACGCTGGCCATCAGTTCGGATGCCCACGATGGAGATGGTTTTGCGGCTCTTCCCTTTGGGGTGGCGATGGCGCGTCGGGGGTGGGCCGGTGCCGATCAGTTGTTGAACACGCGGCCGGTGGAAGAGGTGTTGGCCTGGCGGCGTCGCCGGATGAGCCGGCATTGAGGTTAATTTCAATTCATTGGTTATTTATGGAGGAGTGCTTATGAGTCCGCTGCATTTTATCGCTGTTGACCTGGGAGGAACCCAGATCCGGGCCGCACGCTATACGGCTGATGGTTTTCAGGAGGCTCGGGTAGCTATGCCGACGATGGCTCCTGAGGGATTGGATTCGGTGTTGCAGCGGATAGGGACGGCCATTCGTCAGGTCTGGCCGGCGGAAGGGACGGTCGCGGGGATTGGGATCGGGGCGCCGGGACCGATGGATTATAAGCGTGGGCTGGTCCATTTCGCGCCCAATCTGCCGGGATGGGTAGATGTGCCGCTGCGCGATCGCATCCATGAGATGTTCAATGTGCCGGTCTTTGTGGGCAATGATGCCGATCTGGCCGGGCTGGCCGAGCATCGGTTTGGTGCCGGGCAGGGGGCCTCGAGTATGGTCTATATGACCATCAGTACGGGCATCGGCGGCGGCTTTGTGATGGATCACAAGCTGTTTACCGGTGGCTGGGGCTCGGGGGGGGAAGTGGGCCATATGACGGTTGAAGCGAGCGGTCCGAAGTGTGCCTGTGGCAACATTGGCTGTCTGGAGATGATGGCAGCGGGGCCGGCGATTGCACGGCGGGCCCGGGAGCGGTTGATGGCGGGGGAATCTTCGTTGATCCGGGAACTGGTCAGTGGAGATCTGGATGCCATTACGGCTAAAGAGGTCAACGATGCCGGGCAGCAGGGCGATCCGCTGGCGCGGGAGATTTTTGCCGAGGCCGGGCGTTATATCGGCGCCGGGATCGTCAATTTGATCTATCTGTTGGACCCCGGGCTTTTTGTGCTGGGCGGCAGCGTGACTCAGGCGGGGGATCTGTTGTTTGTGCCGTTGCGGGAGACGGTGGCGCAGCGGGCGCCGGCTTTCTATCAGGAATATTCCAAAATCGTCCCGGCTGTGCTGGGGGCGGATGTCGGTTTGTGGGGAGCGCTGGCGCTGGCTTTGATGGAGACGAATCAGTAGCGTATGGCGACGCCAGACTCTACTCCAGTCCTCGATCCAGAGCGCCAACAACGGGCCCGGGTCTATGCTCGATTGCAGCGTCGGTTGCTGGTTGTGGAGCTGGCTCTGGGAGCGGTCTATGCCGGCTTGTGGTTGGGATTGGGGCTGGGGGCGGCGTTGGGCCGGTGGCTGGCGACATTGACTCCGTGGCCCTGGTTGCAGGTAGCCGGTTTTGCTTTCGTTTTCGGCGGCCTTTATGGCGTGATCTCATTTCCCCTGGATTACTACAGCGGTTTTGTGTTGCAACATCGCTTTGAGTTGTCGGTGCAGAGTTTGCGTGACTGGCTGCTCGATCAGTTGAAAGGGGTGTTGATTGCGGGACCGATCGGGTTGGTGCTGTTGGAAGTGATCTATGCGGTGTTGCGGGTCACACCGGATTTCTGGTGGTTGTGGAGCGGCGGCATTATTGTGTTGTTCAATGTGGTGCTGGGGATGTTGGCGCCGGTAGTGATCATGCCGTTGTTCAATAAGTTTGTGCCGCTGGGGGAAGAGCATGCGGAACTGGCGGCCCGGTTGATGGCGTTGGCCGATCGCGCCGGCGCGCATGTGGAGGGCGTTTATAAATTCGATATGAGCCGCCGCACCACGCAGGCCAACGCGGCTTTGACCGGGTTGGGCAAGACGCGCCGGATTGTGTTGGGCGATACGTTGCTGGATTCTTTCACGGCGGATGAGATCGAGACCGTTCTGGCCCATGAGTTGGGGCACCATGTCCATCGGGACATTCCGGTGGGGATTGTGATCGAAGGGGTTCTCACTCTGGTCGGGCTCTATCTGGCGGCGTGGGGGTTGCGCTGGGGGACGGCGGCTTTGGGATTGGGGGCGCCGGGCGATGCGGCGACGTTGCCGCTGTTTTCGTTGTTGTTGGGAGCCTATGGGCTGGTGACCATGCCGTTAGGCAATTGGTATTCTCGCTGGCGGGAGTGCCGGGCCGATGATTTTGCTCTGGAACTGACGGGCAAGGGTACGGCTTTTGCGGAGGCTTTTACCCGGCTGGCCAATCAGAATCTGGCGGAGGTCGATCCGGAGCCGTGGGTGGAGTTTTTGCTCTATTCGCATCCGGCCTTGCATCGGCGGATTGCCCGGGCGCAGGCGTGGGGAAAGAAAGCGGCATAATCATCCCAGAGATACAGAGAGCACAGAGAAGAAAATAAATTATGTTGGGTGTTAGCGGGTTGTTTGGCCCAGAAAAACAAAGGAGATCGGATGAAGCTGGTTTTGGCGACGCACAATCAAGGGAAACGCCGGGAATGGCAGGCTTTGCTGGCCGGACTGGAGGTGGAGTTGTTGCTCCCTGAGGAATTGGGGGTAAGTTCGGAGGTTGAAGAGACCGGCAGCACCTATCAGGAAAATGCCTTGCTGAAGGGGCGGGCTCTGGCGGCGGCGACCGGATTGCCGGCGCTGGCCGACGATTCGGGACTGGAAGTCGATGCTCTGGAGGGGGCGCCGGGGCTGCATTCGGCGCGTTATCGTCCAGGGGCGGATCCAGTGCGGTATCGGGCTTTGTTGCAGGCGCTGGAGAATGTGCCGGCCGAACAGCGGGGCGCGCGGTTTCGCTGTATCGCGGCGCTGGTCCTGCCGACGGGAGAAGAGCGACTTACCGAAGGCGTTTGTGAGGGCGTGATTGGCTATGCGCCGGCGGGAGAGGCCGGTTTTGGGTACGATCCGGTTTTTTATATGCCGGAGTTGGGGAAGACCATGGCCGAGCTTTCGGCTGAGGAGAAGAATCAGTTGAGCCATCGGGCCCGGGCGGCCCAGGCGATGCGGCCGATTTTGGAGGCTTGGTTGGCGGGAGGTGCTGTATGACGCCTGCGACGCCTCCTGCGGTGCCTTTTCGGGGATTGCCGGGCTGGATTGTGCGGGTCCGGGCGCCCTTCTTCACGGCTGTCCTGGTCCCTACGGCGCTGGGGACGGCGATGTGCTGGACCCGGCTGGATTTCTTTTCCCCTTTCCGGTTGTTGTTGATTTTGATTGCGGGGGTGTTGACGCAGGCCGGGGCCAATTTGATCAACGATTACTTTGATTATCTCAACGGCACGGATCGATTAAATAAGGAAGCGATTGCCCCTTACACGGGCGGCGGTCCACAGGTGCGGTTGGGGTTGATCACGCCGGCGCGGGCGCGGAATGAGGCGCTGGTTTATTTCGGTATCGCGCTGGCGCTGGGGGTTTATCTGGCGCTGACCGGGTCGCCCTGGTTGTTGGTCATCGGGGCGTTGGGGCTGGGGATGGCTTTGCTCTATACGGCGCCGGGAATTTTTCTGGTCGGGGCCGGGTTGGGCGAAGTGGCGATCTTTTTGTGTTTCGGCCCGTTGTTTGTGATGGGCGTATGGATGGCTTTAACGGGAACCTTTTCCTGGGAAGCGGTTTGGGCTTCGTTCCCGGCGGGGTTCCTGATTACCAATGTGATCTGGATCAATCAATTTCCCGATATGCCGGCCGATGCGGCGGTGGGGAAGCGACACTGGGTTGTCCGGTTGGGGCGAAAACGGTCTGCTTATATTTACGGCGGACTGTTTCTGGCCACCTATCTTTCTTTAGTTTTGGGAATGTTGGTCGGAGGGTTGCCGGTATGGACCGGGTTGGGCCTGTTGACGATTCCGATGGCCTGGAAAGCCTGGCAGATTTCCATGGCTTCTTATGATCGGATGCAGGAATTGGGAGCGGCGAATGCTTTGACCATTCAGATCCATTTGCTGACGGGCATTTTGATGACATTGGGGTATCTGGCGGCGAGGATCTTCTCTTAGGGTCTGTAAATTTACAGGTTTCCGAATTTCTCTGGGAAATCCGGTAGAAATCGGGAAGTTATTTGTTTACGACCCCTTAAAAAACGGCTGATTTTCAGCCGGATGAGGAGGAGGGATGGACGTCGCAGCGCTGGAACGTGGTTTGCGCACGTATCGGCCGGCGGGTTATAAAACCTTGCCGGCCGAATTTGTTTGGCCTCGATATGAGGGCTGGTCGGTAGGAAATTTGCCGGCGACGATTGCGGGATTGTTGGGGGTGGAGTTGACCGGCATGTTGCCGCCGTTAGATCCGGCGGCGCTGGCCGGGATGGTCGAGGGGGTGCGGCGGGTGGTGTTGGTGGTGGTGGATGCTTTAGGCTGGGAGCAGCTTTCGCGGGCGATGCAGCGTCATCCCGATCTTCCTTTTCATCGGTTGAGTGCACAGGGGCGGCTTTTTCCCATTACAACGCTTTTTCCTTCGACCACCAATAATGTGTTGAGTTCGTTATGGACAGGGGCTCCGCCGATTCGGCATGGATTGGTGGCTTTTATGCTCTATCTTCGGGAATGGGCTATGGCGGTGGAAGCCATCCGTTTTTCGCCTTCCGTACATCTCTGGTCGAGTGAGTTGTTGCAATGGGGGTTTGATCCGGAACTCTTTTTGCCGCTGCCGGCGCTGGCTCAGTGGTTGGGGGGGCAGGAAGTCGTGACGACGATTGTAACCCGGGATGAATTTATCCGCACTCCGCTTTCCCGGATGCATTTTCGGGGAGCGCAGACTATTCGGGGCTATGTGACGGCTTCGGATTTCTGGTTGTGGTTGCGTTGGGAGTTGCAGAATGGTCCGGCCGGCCGGAGTTTTATTTCCGGGTATTGGGGGGCGTTGGATACGCTGGCCCATAATTTTGGGCCGGAGGATGAATCCGGTGAGGCGGAGATTCGGGCCCTGGGATTGCTGATGGAAGAGATCTTTTTGCGGGGTTTGACGGCGATCGAGCGAAAAGGGACGCTGTTTTTGCTCACGGCGGATCACGGGCAATGTTCCGCTCCGGTCCAGGCCATGATCCGGATGGATCAACATCCGGAGTTAATGAATGCTTTGTTGTTGCCGCCTTTAGGTGAGAGCCGGGTGCCGTTTTTTTATCCTTTGCCGGGCAAAAGTGCCTGGGTCCGGGGATATCTGGAAGAGCGTTTTGGGAAGATGTTTGCATTTATGTCTCAGGATGAGCTGATTTCGAGTGGTTTGTTGGGCCAGGGGGAGGCCCATCCGGAGATCGCGGTGCGGTTGGGGGAATTGATCGGGTTGGCGCGTGGGGAAGCGGCCGTGGTGCGGGATGGGGCGGATGCTTTGCGGTTGAGGGGGCGGCATGGGAGTTTGACGCCGGCCGAGATGCTGGTGCCCTTGCTGGCGATGCGGCTCGATTATTGAACCGTGGGGGTTTGATTGGCTATCAATTCGTGGCTATAATCAAAGAGTAAACTCGGAAGACAAGGAGGCAGGGATGGCGGCTGGTTTACGGACGGTGCGATGTGTGTTGATGGGATTGGGCAATTTAGGCTGGCGTTTTTGTGAAGTGCTGGAACGCAAGGCTTCTTTATTACGAGAGCAGTATGGTTTGCAGGTTGTGATGGTGGGAGTTGCCGACAGCAAAGGCGCTGCTTATTCGGCGGAAGGGCTGGATCTGGCGACGATTGTACAGATCAAGCGCAATGGGGGATCGATCGGTACTTACCCGGGTGTGGGTACGCCGGGACGGACTGCGTTGGATCTGGTCGAGCACGCCGAAGCGGATCTGTTGTTCGATGCTTCGCCGGTCAATTGGGAAAAGGGAGCGGAGCCGGGCTTGAGTTGTATCCGGGCGGCTCTGACGCGGGGGATGCATGTGGTCACGCCGAACAAGGGGCCGATTGTGCTGGCCTATCGGGAACTGAAGGCCTTGGCTGCGGAGCATGGGGTCAAGTTGCGGTTTGACGGTACTGTAGCCGGTGGCTTACCGGTGCTTTATTTGGGTCAACGGGATCTGCGGGGAGCGGTGATTTCGCGAATGGAGGCGGTGCCGAATCTGGTGACGGGCTTTGTGATGGATTTGCTGGCCAGTGGGGCTTCGTGGGAAGCGGCGATGGCCCGGGGCTATCAGGAAGGGGTGCTGGAGGGCGATGGGGCCTGGGATTTGGAAGGTTATGATGCGACGGCCAAGCTGGTCATTCTGGCGAATGCCGTGTTGAATTATCCGGCGCGGATGGAAGATGTCGAGCGCCATGGCATTGTGGGGATCGATCCGGAGGAATTGCGGGCGGTCCGGGATGCCGGGAAGCGGATGCGGCTGGTGGTGCGGGCCGAGTTACGGCCGGAGGGGGGCTATGCCCTTTCCGTTGCGCCGACGGCTCTGGCTCCCGAGCATCCTTTGGGGCGTTTAGGCCAGAAGCAGATGGGTATTGTGTATACAACGGATATTTATGGCACCGTGACTGCCATTATTGACGAACCCGATCCGATTCCTTCTTCTGCGACGATGCTGCGCGATTTTCTGGATATCTATGTAGAAGTAGATAGCAGCCGGTAGATAGTAGACAGCGAGCGTTGCCGGGGCGGCTCTGGAAAAAACCTGTTTTCTCGCGCATTCTGATGCGCGAGAAAACATAAACAAAAAACTCTCTCCTTCCATCCTGCGTGGCGTATCTCAGAGGAAAAGTGACAGCTGCGGGGGAGGAGGATTTTTTCCAGATCTCAGGGGGATTTTCAGGAGGTGGAGTGTTATGAGTTGGAAGCGGCAGGGATTTTTGTTAATGTTGGCCATCGGGTTGATGGTAGGGTGTACCGGACCGGGGGGCGTGAGTTCTCCTACGGTATCCGAAACTATTGAGGAGGGAGCAGAAATGTTGACGTTGAGCAGTACAGCGTTTGAAACGGGGCAGTCAATTCCCAGGCATTATACCTGCGATGGAGAAAATGTTTCAATTCCATTGGCCTGGGGCGATCCGCCGGCCGGGACGCAGAGCTTTGCGTTGATTGTGGATGATCCTGATGCGCCGATGGGGACGTGGGTCCACTGGGTGCTTTACAATATGTCCCCGGATTTGCGGGAGCTGCCGGAGGGAGTCACGGCCAAAGCGGGGTTCCCGGCGGGCGCGCTGGCCGGGAAAACCAGTTCCAGAACTCTGGAATATGGGGGGCCCTGTCCACCCAACGGTACGCATCGGTATTATTTCAAGCTGTACGCACTGGATACCAAACTGAATCTGGCGGCCGGTGTGACTGCGGATGAGTTACGTAAAGCTATGGAGGGGCATATTCTGGCCCAGGCCGAATTGATGGGGACCTATCATCGTTAGGAGTAGTATGATGGAATATCGTCGTGTCGGTAATTCGGGACTGCGAGTGAGTGAAATTTCTTTAGGGGCATGGCTGACCTTCGGTGCTTCAGTGAATGAAGATGTCACCCGTGACTGTGTCAAGGCAGCTTTGGAAAGCGGAATCAATTTTCTTGATCTGGCCGATATCTATGCCCTGGGGGAAGCAGAACGAACGGTCGGGCGGGTCATCCGGGATTTGGGGGTGCGCCGTCAGGATTTGGTGCTTTCCAGCAAGGTCTATTGGCCGATGAGTGAGGGCATCAACGATCGTGGGCTCAGCCGGAAGCATATTATGGAATCGATCGAAGCTTCTTTGCGGCGGTTGGGGACAGACTATCTGGATCTCTATTTCTGCCATCGTTACGATCCCGATACGCCGGTTGAGGAAGTGGTGCGGGCGATGGATGATCTGGTCCATCAGGGGAAGGTATTGTACTGGGGAACCAGTGTGTGGAGCGCAGCGCAGATCGAATCGGCGGTGGGGGCGGCGGAGGCTGTGCATGCGTATCGCCCTCAGGTTGAGCAACCTCGTTACAATATGTTGGATCGACATATTGAACCGGAGATTGTGCCGGTCTGCGATCGCCATGGGATAGGGTTGACGGTTTTCAGTCCTCTGGCTCAGGGGCTGTTAACGGGTAAGTACAATGAAGGTGTTCCTCCTGAGAGTCGGGGGGCCACCAGTCACTGGTTGGACCGGGAGTTGACACTGGAAAATCTGATGCGAGTGCGGGCTTTGAGCCGTCTGGCGTTGGATTGGGGGCTAACGCCTTCGCAGCTGGCGTTAGCCTGGATTTTGCGTCTGCCGCAGGTTTGTGCAGTGATCACCGGCGCGAGCAATGCCCGCCATGTGTTGGACAATGTGCGCGCGGCTGAGGTCCATCTGGATAAAGAGATGCTGGAACATGTCGAGTATGTTTTGAGCGGAGAAAAGACGGCTTCAGAGGGACCGAAAGGGTAATTTGAGGGTTAATGGAGGGCGTATGGCAAGGAAGATCGCGCTAAACCTTACCGAGACTCAGGTGATCGAGGTGCTGCAACTTCATGGGGCCATGACTCCCAGCGAGATTGCCGTTCACACCTTGATATTGCCTCAGGAGATGTTGGTGACTCTGGACCGGTTGGTGGAATCCGGATATGTGGTGATGCGGGAATCCTTAACCGATCCAGATGGGCGGTTTGCGGTACTTTCCAATAGTGCCCGTAAAGCATTAGAGGAGTAGTTTAATCCAGGCAGCTACTTTACTGAAAATGAAGCTGGAGGTTGTGCGTTCAATATCTGGATGCTGAATGGAGGAACCAGAAATGCCTACACCTTTGCGAGTTTTGGTATTGGTCGTTGTGCTGGTAACTTTGATTGCTTTACTGGCGGCCACCAGACCCGAACAGCCTTTGTTAGGCGCGGGGTCTTCTACAGACCAGGAGGCGCCGTGGATTTCGTGGGTGAAATCTGCGGCGCCTTATGCGATTGTAGCGGTTCTGGGGCTTTTTGTGGGATTGTCGGAACTGGTGTCTACTTTTCCCAATTATCCGGTCGAAGCGGTGGTTTCTGCCTGGGGGCTGGTGTTATTGGGGATTAATGCGGGGACATCAGCGATCGCTTTTGCTATTGCCCGTTATTACGTTTCTGCGGAGGAACGGCTGTTTGTGTTGATTCTGGCGGCGGGGATCGGCTTTCAGTCCATTATCCGGACTCGATTTGTCCTGGCCAAAGAATTTGGCGGCGGGGGTAACGATCTGAGCCTGAATCTGGGATGGTTGTATGAGCAATTTCAATCCCTGTGCAAGACGCAGATCGATCTTTCGTTGATGCGCAATCGGGAGTCTTCGATTCGGCATTTGCTCACCCGTTATCCCGATGAAAAACAGCTTTACAATCTGGCCTATTACACCATTAAAGCCCGGGGAACGTTGAGTGCGGAGGAAGAACGGGCCGCTTTAGCCGAACTGGATAAGACCATGGCGCAGACGGGATTGCCTTATGAAATTGTCCAAACCAATCTGGCTTTGATGATTCTGGAAGTGGGGGGGCAGACCTTTGCTGATATTCTCTGTTCTGTGACGGAATGTCGTCCCGGGGGGCAGAAGATAGAAAGCGCGGCTGTCAATTTCAGTCCTGATAACTTGGTAGGGCAGCTGGTGGAGACTTATGACCTCAACGGATTAGCCGCTTTGGCGGGGCAGGCCGTGATGTTGGTTCCGGCTACCGAGAACCGATCTGCTTTACAGAATTTTATTCAGGGTACTGCGGAGGATAAAGGGGCTACAGAGCAATTTCGCAAGACGATTCTGGCGCGATTTGTAGTGGAAAAGGCCGGCGTAGTGTTTGCTGAGAAGGCGGTGCGGAACAGTACTCCTGCTGGAACGGACGGGAAAAATTGAAAAATTCGTTTTTCGGGCTACTCGTCCCGGCCCTGAAAGATTCTGTTTTTATTGCAGGTTAGGAATGCGTAAACGGTAAGTGTAGACAATTGTTAGTTTTTAATTTGCTAGTACTAACGTCCTATGATGTAATAGTTGCTTTACGGTCATTTTGTGATACACTACATTTAGGCAAGTTTTATTCTCCCTGGTATGTTATAGTTTTTTGGCAATAGCTTCTGTCCTCTTTGTATATTCAAGTTTTTTACTTTGACTAAGGGTAAGATAGCAGAATCTATTCTGTTATTTCAATTTTTGACTGTATTTGCACAGAGGTAATTGGAGGAAAAATGTTCAAATCATCATGTGAAGAAAAAGGGCAGGGATTGGTGGAGTATGCACTGATTTTAGTACTGATTGCCGTTGTGGTTATTGTGATTTTGACCTCACTCGGCACTCAGGTTCAGTATGTTTTCGCCCGGGTCAATTATGCCCTTGCTAATCCTGGGGCTGCCGGGTCGAACCCGACCGTTTCAGCCAGTGTTACGAGCGTCAATGCTACGTCAACCTTTAATCCTGTTACGGGACAGTATTCAGGGATCAGTGCTGTTGCTACCATATCTTTGGTCGATGCCTCTGGATCTCCTGTTTCGGCGAGTGCTACCGTGCAGTTTACCAACAGCGGCAATTCTACGGTTCGTTCCGGTTCCGGTTCGGGATCGGTTAGTTCGGGTGATTTAGGCGGTTCGGGCACTGCTGGTACGGTGACGGCTTGCGTCACTGGTGTCTCAGGTTATACTTTAGTTGGGGGGGGGTGTAGTAGCGACGGTTATTGATCCGTTAAAAACTACTTCCCCAAAACAGCCAGGGGGAGGGTATTTGAAAGGTTCTTCCTCAGATAAGTTATGTCAACCACAGAGATGCAAAAGGAGCTAATCGCTAATTTTGTATCCCTGTGGTTGGTTTTATCATAAAACTTCTCGGTTTTCCCTCATTTCTTTTTACGGGTTTGTAAAAAACCTCAGCCCAGGAGGAACGATGAGCCAGGCGTTGTTGAATAGATGTGGATTGGAGATGGCCCGGGTGACCGGAGCTGAGGTCGCTTTGAAGCGTATGGGGGGGGCCACCCGGGTGAAGCGGTTTTTGTTGGTTGCTTCCCTGGTGGTGGTGTTATTGGGCGGGTTGGGATTTGTTTTAGCCCGTCCTGTGGATCTGGCGGCTGCTGGACGTTATCGTTATGTGGCGACGACCGGCAGTGATGCTGGCAATAGTTGTTTGCAGAGTTCTGCCCCTTGTGCTTCTCTCCAACGAGCTGTAGATCAGGCTGCCAATGGCGATGAGATTCGTATTGCGGCCGGCACTTACAGTGCAGTTTCCCAGCGATTGGGTTTTACGCAAACTGCTTACATCACCAAAAACCTCGTTTTACGGGGCGGCTATACCACTTCTAATTGGGCGCTTGCCAATCCTTCGGCCAATCCTACGATTTTGAATGCGCAGGGTCAGGGGCGGGTGATCTATGTGGCCGGCGGAGTGGTAAAGCTGGTTGGATTGAGGTTGACCGGGGGGGCCAGCGGGGCCAACTCTGGTGGCGGGGCGTGGAATGAAGCTTATTTAACCGTTGAAGATTGCGATGTCTATTCGAATTCGGGGAGCGGCGGCGCCGGGATTGGGTCCAATGGGACTTTGACGGTGACCCGCAGCCGGATTTACACCAATACGGTCGGCGGGACCGGTGGTGCCGGTATCCTGGTTCAGGATGGGACTGCGGTTATTGAGGATAATACGATCTACAACAACGGTCAGGTTGGAGCTGGTTCCGGTGGTGGTATTCAGGTCAGTAAAGGCACGGTTTTAATTCAGCGCAACCGGATTTATAACAATGTAGTGAACGGTGGTGGCGGTTTGGTGATTGGGCTTGTGTCTGCTACCAACGTTATGATGCGCAATAACTGGATTTATAAGAATACCGCTGTGTCTGGAAACGGTGGGGGTATTTTTATTTATGCGGGTGTTTTGCAGTCGCAAAACGATACGATTTATGGCAATACGGCGTTGGGGTCCACTGGCTCGAACGGTGAGGGTGGTGGGGTAATGTATGCGACGGGAGGCAGCGGCATTCCTTACTTTACCAACACCCTTTTTATTGCCAATAGTGCGACTCTGGCCAATAGCGGCGGTGGCATTGGCGGGCTTGATACGGCGGTCAATGTGGCCTATTCGGATTTCTTCGGCAATACTCCTAATCCGGGGCATACGGGTGGAACCGGCAACCGGTATGATAGAGATCCTCTCTTTGTCAATGCGACGACGGGAGATCTTCATTTGCAAATGAATTCTCCGGCTATTGATACCGGGTTGGCAAATTTGACTTCCAACGACATGGAAGGGCAAGGGCGGCCTTTCGGTTCCGGAATTGATCGCGGTGCCGATGAATATTTGACTGCCAGCTCTTGTTATGCCCGGATTCAAAATGGGGCGATTTATACCAATGTGCAGATGGCGGTGGATGCTGCCGGGGCCGGCTCTGTGGTGCAGGTGGCGGGCGTTTGTCAGGGAGCCTGGCTGCGAAATGGTACGACCCAGACCGTTTATCTCAATCAGAATGTGACGTTGCGGGGTGGTTATACCCTTACGGATTGGGTGAATGCTCAATATGCTCCCACGATTCTGGACCCTCAAAATGGAGGCCGGGCAGTCCTTATTACAGGAACGGCCCTGGTAACGGTAGAGAATTTCTATATTACGAACGGCCGTGCCAGGACGGGGGCCGGGTTGTTCATTGGCCCGGCAGCGACGGCTATGGTTCAGAACAATGCTTTTTATGGCAATGTGGCTACGGGCGACGGCGGTGCCGTGGCCAGTGTAGGGCCTTTGACTACGCTACGGTACAACACTTTTTATAATAACAGTGCGGTCCATGGCGGGGCCATTTTTGGTGACAGCAGTATTTCAGGTAATTCCGGCCTTTTACGCAATGTTTATCCTGTGGCGCGTGCCCCCCTTAATCCTCTGTTGCGGCTGCGGGCCGGTGATTTCAATCCTTTACGTTTGACCCTGGCCGTTCCGGAGGGTTTACATCGGACGATGACTGAGGGCAATCCTCAGTTATATCTGGTGCAGTTCTCCGGGCCGATTCAGAATGATTGGTATTCGGTTATGGATAAAGTCGGGTTGAAGGTCGTCACTTATGTTCCTGACTATGCTTATCTGGTGTGGGGAACTAAATCCGACCTGGACGTCGTGGCGGCGCAGGCTCCAGTGCGTTGGTCGGGGATTTATGAGCCCTTCTATGCTCTGCATCCGGATTTGCTTGATTCTCGGAAGCAGAGTGTGAATATCAAAGTGAATGTGATGCTTTATCAGCATGCTGGCTTCGAGAAAACGGTGCAGCAAATTCTCGATGCGGCTGTGGCGGAGTTTGCTAAACCGGATGAGATTGCTCACTATACGATCCTCAATGTCGAGGTTCGGGGCGATCAACTGGATTGGCTGGCCGGTTTACCGGAGGTGGTCAGTGTCGATCCCTGGATGGTCTCGGAAGCTTTTGATGAGGTCGGCAATCAGATTATTGTCGGGTCGTTAAATCCGGCCGGCACTCAGCCTCTGCCGGCGCCCAGTTATTTGAGCTGGTTGATAGCTCAAGGATTCCCCATGGATCCTTTGCCCTATCCTATCGTCGATATCACCGATGATGGAATTGATAATGGGTCGACCACTCCCTTGCATCCTGATTTCTATGTGTTGGGGAATAAGACGGCTACGGATCGGCTTATCTATAACTATAACTGGACTTCGAGTGCTACCGCCAACAGTGTCGGTGGTCATGGTAATATCAATGCCTCGATTATGGGCGGCTATAACCAGCAGACCGGGGTCAATTATCAGGACAATAACGGTTTCTTCTATGGTTTAGGCGTCAATCCTTTTGGCCGGATTGCCGGTTCTAAAATTATCAATGCGGCCAATATTGTCGATGTCGACGCCTCCATTTCCGAGATTGTCAGTAATACCTATCAGCTGGGTAGTCGGATCAGCTCCAATTCCTGGGGGCATTACAACTCTGGTTCTTATGATATCGCCGCTATGATTTACGACTACATGGTGCGCGATGCTCAACAGGGAAACGGCAACGCCAGTCAACCGATGTTTATTCTGTTTGCCGGCGGTAATAGAGGCACGGATGGGCCCGCGACCATTGCTTCGCCGGGTACCGCTAAAAACGTTTTGACCGTAGGTGCGGCGGAGGGGTATCGGCCCATCGAGATTGATGGTGGGGTTTCTGCGGCCGACTCGGCCATGGACATGGCTGATTTTTCCAGCCGTGGTCCCACGGCAGACGGCCGGATCAAACCTGATATTGTGGCACCCGGCACGCATATTGTCGGGGCCGCCTCTCAGGACCCGGAATATACCGGGAATGGGGTCACGGTTAAGTATTATCCTACGGATCAAACGCTGTATGCCATGTCTTCGGGCACCAGTCATTCTACGCCGGCTGTGGCCGGGGCGGCGTCTCTCGTTTATCAATATTATCAGAGCCACTATGGTGCAGTTCCCAGCCCCGCCATGATTAAGGCTTACCTGATCAATTCCACACGCTATTTGAGCGGCAACGGTGCGGGGGGCTCTTTGCCTTCGGCCTCTCAGGGGTATGGCGAGCTGAACCTTGCCCACGCTTTCAACAGCGCTCCCTTTGTGGTGCAGGACCAGAAAGTGTTGATGACTTCTTCGGGGCAGATTTATGAGATTCGGGGAACGGTTTCCGATCCTTCCAAGCCTTTCCGCGTGGTGGTGGCCTGGACGGATGCTCCTGGGATGACGGTGGCGGCTCCATATGTAAACGACCTTGACCTGGAAGTTGAAATCGGCGGGCAGTTCTATCGGGGCAACAACTTTTTCGGTGCGTTGTCGGTTGTCGGTGGGGTTGCGGATACCAGGAACAATGTGGAAGCGATCTATTTGCCGGCCGGCACGACGGGCTCTTTTGTGGTGCGGATTCGTGCCACGAACATTTCGGGCGATGGGGTTCCGGGCAACGGCATCAGTCTGGATCAGGACTATGCATTGACGATTTTCAATGCCGTGGATTCTTTGATTCAGCTCAACAGCAATGTGATCATGAACAACGTGGCTTCGGCGACCAGTGGCGGCGGCGGTGTTTATTCCGGTTTGACCAGCCACTTTAAATTGAACAACAACTTCCTTTATAACAACACGTCGGGAAGCGGGACGATCGATCCCTATGGCAATGTGCTTGCCGGCACGAACGATCGGCTGGTGAATCCTGGTTTGGTTGATCCTGCCAATCGTAATTTCCATCTGGGGCTTTCGTCGCTGGCGGTCAGTGCCGGTGATCCTTCTGCGATTCCCAGCCAGGACTATGAAGGAGATTCCCGACCGCAGGGTGGTTTGCCCGACGTCGGCATGGATGAAAATATGGTCCATGCGGAAGTTGATTTGGGCCCGGATGCCAATAACCCTCGAATTTATACCGATCTGGTTCTGGTGCAGGGAAAGCTTGTTACATTTACTCATACCATTACCAATCTGGGGTACCTGCCGTCCATGCGGGACACCTTCACGGTGAACTTTGCCAACTCAGATGGCTGGCCGGTGTCGCTATCCGGAATCACCTTACCTTTGGTGTTGGGTTCCGGAGAGAGTGCTACCTTTAATTTAGTGGTGAGTGTGCCGGCTACCATCACTGATCTGTACAATCGCACCTGGGTGACGGCAACTTCGCAAACCAGTGCGGCGGCTACAGATTCTGTGGTGGATGTTCTGGCGCGGCCGGGGCTGAAGTTTACCCCTAACTTTACTGAAAATGCCGATCCGGGCGAAGTGCTTACCTATACGCATTATCTGACAAATACGGGGGGGGCTCCTGATGTCGTACTTTTGGAGACCCGATCTCCGTTGGGCTGGGCTCTTTGGTTGACGCCGACGGTCATGACGGTCAGTCTGGAACCGCGGCAGACGATCTCGGTGATGGTGCGCGTTCAGGTGCCGATGACGGCTGCGACCGGGTTGAACGATTTGATGACGATTACGGCGAAGTCTCTGGTCTTCCCAGGGATGACGGCGACTGTAACGGATTCTACGACGGCGAATGCGACGGTCGGCACTCGTTATGTGGCGACTTTGGGTTCTAACAATCGGAACAACTGTACTCTGGCGGCGTTCCCCTGTAAGGCGATTTCTTATGCGGTCAACCAGGCAACCTGGGGAGATTCGATCCTGGTCGGCCAGGGGACTTACCCGGATTATGAGGTGACCATCAATCAACAGGTCCAACTGTTAGGTGGTTATCAATTCGACGGATCTTCCTTTATTCTGCCTGGGGAGGGAGTGAATCCCTCGCGTACCATTATTGATGCCCAACATCTGGGGCGTGGTATTCATATTCAATCGCCCGCATCTGCTCGTCCGGTCGTGAAAGGGTTTACGATTCGCAATGGTACGACCAGCGGTGTCGGTGGTGGCATTTATGTTCAGGGGAGTTCCGCTCCTACTTTGACTCAGTTGATCGTGAAAGACAGCACCGCGTCGTTGGGGGGCGGTATTTATCTGGATATGGGGATGCCGGTGCTGGATCACATTTACATTTCTTCTACGGTGGCGACCGATCGTGGCGGCGGTATTTTCGTCGTGGGCGGGGCCCAGCTTTTCGATGGTGTGCATATCTTTGATGCTCAGGCCGTGCGTGGTGGTGGCCTTTATGTTCAGGGAGGAACGACGGTCGTTTCACGCAGCACCTTTATGAGCAATACGGCTGATTTCGGTGGTGGTATTTTCCATGATAATGGGAGTCTGGCGCTGTGGAATAACTTCATGCTGTTCAATTCGGCCAATGCCGGTGGGGCTCTTTATAAGAATCAGGGGACAGCTGACGTTTATCACGGCAGCTTCTATCAGAACCGTGCTACCGGTTCCGGTGGGGCTATTTTCGATCAGGCGACGACTTCGTTGACGGTCTGGAATTCGATCTTTGCCGAAAACAGTGCCGGGGATACCGGCGGCGGCGTTTATCGGCAGAGTGCCGGGACTTTAGCGGCAGACTATAACGCTCTGTGGAACAATTCTGCGGGAACGTCTCCTGACGGTACGATTTCCTTTGGAACCCATTTGTTTAATTTTGATCCTCAGTTTATCGCTCCGGAAAGCGGCAATCTGCATCTGGACTTCGATTCTCCGCTGGTGGATGTGGGCGATTCTGCGGGCAAACTTAAGAGCGATATCGATGGTGATATTCGTCCGGTCAACCAGGGGTACGATATTGGGGCTGATGAAGTGAGCGGTTGTCTGGCCCGTATTTTACGGAATCCTACCCAGCTTTATGGTAAGTTGCAGGATGCTATTGATGCGTCCATTGAAGGCGATACCATTCAAGTTTCTGGTATCTGTTTGGGGGTGGTTCCGCGTCTGGTCAATGGCGAAATTATCAGCCAGACCGCTTATATCAGTCAGAATCTGACGCTGGTGGGTGGGTATAATTCTCGTTTTAACAACGATCCCACGGTGGCTCCCGTGACCACCACGCTGAATGCTCGTAATCAGGGGCGCGTCATTGTTATTTCTGATACTCCGGGGATTGATGTTTCGGTAGTCATTTCCCGGATGATTCTGGCCCATGGTGTAGCTACCGGTCTGGGCGGCTATGGTGGTGGTGTGTACAACCATGCCCCTGAGGTAACCCTGGCTGGTGTGACGATTTCAGAAAGCCTGGGGACCTATGGCGGTGCTGTCGCCAACATGACCGGAACGCTTTATCTGGGCGAAGTGATCACTGAAAATCGTGTTTCGATGGTTTTCAACCAGGCCTTTACTCAGGGCGGTGGGGTGTATGTTGCCGGGGGCTCGGTGATCATGGCCAATGCCATGCTTGATAGCAATACAGCTCCTCAAGGGGCCGGTATCTACAATGTTGCTGTGGGAACCCTGGTCACTCAGACTACCTTCCTGGGTAATTACGCAACTGGAAACGGTGGTGCTGTTTACAATCAGGTCGGGGCTACCTTGAGTATGGACCGGAATATGTTTATCGGGAACGGTGCCAGCGGAAACGGTGGTGCGGTTTTCAATGATGCCGGGGCCGGGATGGAGTTGTTCAACTCCATCTTTGGGGAAAACAGCGCCCAAAACGGTGGTGGTCTTTATAACCAATCGGTCAATACGGTTTTACGGCATAATACGTTCTATTTCAACCATGCCGCTTTGATGGGCGGGGGTGTTTATCACAGTGCGGTGACGACCCAGCCGATCATTAACAGTACCTTGATTATCAGTAACACGGCCGGGTCTGCCGGCAGTGGTATTTACAGCAATGGTGCTAAACCGGCCTTTGATTACAACGATGTTTACGGAAATGAGTATGGCGGTACTCTTGGGGCCTCCGACGGGATTGGAAATCTCAACATCAATCCCAGGTTCATTTCGGTGAATTCCGGGGAGAAACTTTATTTACATTTGGATATTGGTTCTCCGGTGGAAGATGTCGCCGATCCTCGCAGCCCGCTTATGGAAGATATCGAGGGAGATCCGCGACCTTCCAGCCGGAACTACGATATCGGGGCGGACGAGATCGGGAGCTGCTATATCCGGATTAACGGAACCGGTCCCTTGTACGGCAATATGCAGGTAGCGATCAGGGCGGCCAGAGCTCGCGATACGCTGTTCATTGCCGGTATCTGTTCGGGGGCCAGCCCGGTGGTTTCTGGTACTCAAACTCTGACGCAGATGGGGTTGGTGACTAAGGCTTTAGGATTCCAGGGCGGCTTTACGTTGACCGATTGGGTCAATCCTGATCCGCTCTTCCAACCCACATTATTGAATGCGCTGGGCGTGGGACGGGTTTTCTACATCGGCAGCAATGTTCCGGTGACCATTTCGGGGCTGGAGATTGCCGGTGGTTATGCGGATCAAGGTGGCGCCATTTTCATGGCGGGCGGTTATCTGACGGTGACCAAATCTTCGTTCTATAGCAATACAGCGACGGCCGGCGGTGTGTTGTACAACCAGGGTGGTCAGGTCACGATGACCCGGGAGTTGAAGATCACCGATAATGAGGCGCAATCGGGCGGCGTTTTCTATACCGCCGGTGGGACTCTTTTCTTGAACGGGTTGAATATCTATTCTAACCGGGCCACTGCGGATGGCGGGGTGCTTTTCCATGCCGGTGGTACGGCGGTGTTGCAGAACATGGTTTTCCGCGGCAATCGAGCGGGAAATCGTGGGGGGGTGGTATTTAATCAGGCCTCGACGCAGTTAACTTTCCGACACAACACTTTGTACAATAACTCCGCTACGGATGGCGGCGGGTTCTACACGACGAATGCTTCTCCTTACGTGCGGAATTCGATTTTTATGAACAACAGTGTCACAGGATCTGGCCAGGCAATTTACAGTTCAGTGGCCTATACAGTGGATTACAACAATGTTTATCCACCCAACGGGTATGGTGGCAGTGTGATCAGCGGTTCGCACAGTGTGGGGGTGGATCCGCTCTTTGTCAATGCCTATCTGGGGGATTTCCATCTCAAAGATACCTCACCGGTCTTTGATCTCGGCGACCCGGCCATGACGCTCTATTACGACTATGACAATATGTTGCGACCGGGTGATCAGGGTTTTGATCTGGGGGCTTTTGAACGTCCCAGTTGTCGGGCCTTGCTGGTACGCACCAATGTTGTCTACGGAAATTTGCAATGGGCGATCAACAACAGCCAGCCGGGCGATGAGATTCAGGTTTCGGCAGATTATCCCTGCCGGGGCGTGCATCCCTTCCAGGTTAATTCCAGTGTTATTTCGCAAACCATTCATGTTACACACAGTCTCCGCATTACGGGTGGGTATACTTACACCGTGGATGGCGTTTTCAAGCCGGATTCGGGTAAGACCACGGTCCTGGATGCGTTGGGACTGGGGCGTGTTTTGTTGATCACCAATACCCGTGGCGTAACGATGAGCCTCTTTACTTTACTTAATGGTACGGCGGCACGGCTGGGGGGTGGGCCGACCAACAGTGACAGCGGTGGAGCCATTTACTATAGGGGGACAGGCGCCTGGCTGGATCAAGTTTTCGTCAAGAACGGCGCAGCTGTTTATGGTGGTGGTATGCTGGTGGCGGGGTCCGGCCTGACGGTGACGGGTTCTTCCTTTATCAGCAATCAGGCCAGTATGCAGGGTGGTGGTTTGTTCAATTATGGCGGTTCGATCTGGGTCATCGGTGGCACCCTTGCAGATAACCGGGCCAGTGGTGAGGGGGGTGGTATTTACAATGGCTCCGGGTACTTCGGATTGGAATCTACTACAGTCGCCACCAATACGGCCCAGAATGGTGGGGGGCTCTATGATGCCAGTGGCGGCATTTCTATCGATGCCGGCAACCGTTTCTATTCCAACCGGGCTACCCTGAATGGTGGTGCGCTTTATCTCACGACCGGCAATCCCCAGGTCCGGAACAGTAGCTTCTTCTTTAATACGGCCTCTTATGGGGCGGCCATCTATGTTAATGGCGGCATGCCCGGCATTATGCATGATACCTTTTTTAAGAATCATGCCTCAAACCTGGGTGGAGCCATTCGCCTGATGGGCGGAACGACCACGATTCAGAACTCGATTTTTGATACCAATGAGGCCGATGGAAACAACGGCGGTAATGCCATTTATGCGAGTGCTGGATTGGGGACGCTGGATCACAACGATTATTATCCTGATGAGGTTACGGCTCAGATTTTTGGTGGCATCGACCCCGGGATAACGAACTTCAACCTCAAACCTTTGTTTGTCAATTCCTTTGCCAATAATATCGACTCGCTGGATTTCCATCTTGAGGAAGATTCTCCATTGATCGATATTGCTGCTAACAGCGCCGTAAGTCAGGATATGGACCGGCATCCCCGGCCGATCAATACGGCGGCAGATATCGGTGCTGATGAGTTTGCCGCCTGTCTGGTACGGGTAGAGTCGAATCAAAAGGTTTATGGACGGATTGCGGACGCCATTAGCCATGCGATTTCTGGGGATCGTCTGCGGGTGGCGATGGGGATTTGTATTGAGCAGGTAACGCTGCGTATGCCGTTGGATATCTCCGGGTCCTGGTTAAAGGACTTTTCCCGGCAGACGGATCCCGAACAGGGTGAGCCCTGGATTGCCAGTGCTATCGATGCAAATCGTCTCGGGACAGTCTTGTGGGCGGATAACAGTCAGACCGGGACTATTCAGCTGAGCCGGGTGGCTTTGCAGCGCGGGTTGAGTACCGATGGGGCCGGGCTTTTTGTCAGTCCCAATGTAACCGTGACGGTAAGAGATGCTTCGATCAGAAAGAATGAGGCCTCTCGCTATGGTGGTGGTGGCTACTTAAGTGTAGGCAGTGATGTCCAACTGTTGAATGTGTTAGTCTACAGCAATACCGCTACGATGGGCGGCGGGCTTTACAATGCCGCGAACAGCTTCGTCTATCTCAGTGGCGGTGATCTCAGCATGAACCATGCTATTCAGTTGGGCGGCGGGCTGTACGACGCCGGCAGCACGCTTTCCATTGTCAACCAGGGTTTCTCAGACAATACAGCGGATAGCAATGGCGGTGGGGCCTACATCAGTGAACCCGGCATGATCAACTATCTGGTGAATATGATTGTGACCGAAAACCATGCTGTTAATGGTGGTGGGATTTACAATGCCCGAAGTAGTGCCAATTTCCAGCATGCGACCGTCTGGAAGAACCAGGCCACGGGAGATGGGGGCGGCATTTACAATGTGGCGGGCGGTGTGACGGTCAATGCCAGCATTATCGACAGCAATGTGGCTTCTTCGGGCGGCGGGATTTATTCAAGTCAACCGCTCGAACTGGTTTACTCGTTGATCTGGAACAATGAACTGGCAGGGGTTTCGGCAGGTGATGGGAATCTCTTTGAAGCTCCTCGCTATGATTCCAGTCCTTATGTGCAGCCGGCACTCGGTATCAATTCTCCGGCCATCGATGCTGTTCCGGTGGCGCAGTCGCCGGTGTCTTTCGATGCTATGAACAATGCCCGTCCCAGTATCTGTACCAAGGATATGGGGGCTTATGAGTATGTGATCATGCGTCGGTCGGTGCTCTGGGATGGTGTGGAACCTACCGCCGGAGAAGCGTTGCCGGGCCGGGCCGTTACTTATACCTTCTCGGTGCGGAATAATAACGAGCATTGGCTGGAGGATGATACTACGGATTCTTCTTATGGTCCGGGGACCGGGTATACGGAAACGGCCCGAATTACCGTGACCAGCTCGACGGGATGGGCTCAGATTGTCCAGATCAAGAATGCGCCCAATCCCAATATCGTTTCGGGCGGCAAGAATGCCATCTTCGATCTGGGGCCGTCGGCTTATCTGCCGGGTTCGGCCCAGATTGTGGTACGGGTCAATATTCCGGCCGATGCTCCGATCTTTATGACGGACACGACGAGCCTGTCGGTGGATATGAATTTGAAGAACTGTCCGGAGTCTTATCCGGTGCTTTCTGCGGTCAGCGCTCCCGCGGTTACCACGGTGAAGCCGGATTATGCTTTCAACATCTGGCCCGATAATTATGGCACTGCCAGCCCCGGTCAGACCCTTACCTATACGCACTACATTTCCAATCTCGGTAATACTACCAGTACCTTCAACCTCTTTACGAATGCGTTCTATGCTGTTGCGGAAGTGATTTCGCCGACTTCAGGGACGCTGACTTTGCTGCCGGGTGAGCAAAGTGGTCCGATTGTCGTAAGCCTGACGATCCGGCCGGAGACTGCCGGTGGTCTGGTCGATGTGACCAACCTGCTGGCTCAGCCGGCGATTCCGGGTCTCGAGCCGAAAGCGGTCGCCGATAATACGACGATTCAGTACATTACGGGGACCCGGTATGTAGCGACCACCGGTACAGATTCTTTGATCGATGAGAGCCCTGTTCTGGGAGAGAACTTACCCGACAACAACTGTACGCAGTGGCAGGTGGGAGCCTGTCGTACGCTCCAGCAGGCGCTGGCTCAGGCGCAGAACGGCGATGTGATTAAGGTGGCCCAGGGTACCTATACAGATACCTATGCGGTCTACAACAATCAGTCGCAATTGGTTACTCAAACGGCCTTTATTTCCAAGTCGGTAACTGTGGACGGTGGTTACAATGCTGCGCAATGGTTGGCCGGCCCGAATGCGGTCTCGAACACCACGATTATCAGTGCGGCGGCCAATGCACGGGCTATCTACATCGCGCCCAATGTAACCGTAACGTTAAGTCGGTTGGTTTTGCAGGGCGGGTCGGCTGTCGGCCTGGGTGGCGGCAGCTCGGGTGAAGATGCCGGTGGTAACCTTTACCATCAGGGCGGCAATCTGATGATCAATGCGGTACGCTTCCGTCTGGGTACTGCTACTCTGGGTGCCGGTATGTACAGCGGTGGCGGAACGTTGCGGCTTCAAAACAGTGTCTTCGATGACAATGGCTTTGTGACGCCGGCGACCTTCGGTGGCGGCGTTTACATCTACAGCGGAACCGCAGTGTTGTGGAATAACACGTTCTTTGGTAATGTTGCCAACAGCACGGGGGGGGCCTTCTTTATGCCTTCCGGTTCGCTGACTTTCCGGAATAACATTGTTTCCGACAATTATTCCGGTGGCGGATCGTTGGTGAAAGGGTTGAGCGATCACGCGGCGGTCCATCTGGAGAGCGGTACAGCCAATTCTGACTACAATATCTACTGGCAGAATACTCTCTTAGGGCACAACACGGTAGTAGTTTCTGGTACTCATGATCGGGTTGTCGATCCATTGTTTACTAATGTGATCACGGCTCCGATGGATTTGAGTCTGATGAAGACTTCTCCGGCGCGCGATATCGGCGATCCGGCGACCAATTTGATTCAAATTCCTACCGATTACCTTGACCACGGACGTTCTCTCGGGCTGGGCGTGGACATTGGAGCTTATGAGTATGTTCCGCAGGCAGTCGGGTTGCTCGATCCTGACTATAACCGGGTTACCGGTCGCGGTACTACGCTGCTTTACACGCATACATTGACCAATGTGGGTGAATTTACCGATACCTTCGATATCACCATTTCGTCTACTCGTGGTTGGGGGGCGTTGGTGACGGGAACCCCGATCAACCTGCCCGCCGGTATGACGGCTACGGTAGTGGCCCGTGTGGTGGTGCCGTTGATCGGTACCGGTGGCTTGACCGATGTCACGGTCCTTACGGCGACTTCTCGTTCCAATCCGACCGGTCTGGATACGGCGCGCGATACGACCGTTGTCACTCAGGTGACGGGTTTGCAGTTTACGCCGCATATTACCAACAGCGGCGTGCCGGGATCCGTTCTGGTCTATACGCATTATCTGACCAACACCGGCGATGGTCCGGATACCTACAATCTGAGCTATGTCAGTTCTCACGGCTGGCCGGTGACGGTGACCTCTCCGATTTCCTTGAATGCTGGGGAGATGACCACTGTATTGGTGACGGTGACGATTCCGACGACCTCTTCGGTGGCGATCAGCGGCACCACCGATATAGTGACGGTAACGGCCACATCTCAATCCAATTCGGCAACTTCCGCTTTTGTCCGCGATACCACACTGGTAAATCGGGTCTGGGGCGTGATGCTCGAACCGGATTACACCCAGACTCTGGGATTGGAATTGCAGATGACTTATCTGCACTGGTTGACCAACACTGGAAACTTTACGGATAGCTTTGCTCTGACCAGTTCCAGCACCCAGGGGTGGGCTTCTATCAATCCTGCCGGTACAGTTCAGGTGGGACCGGGCCAGTCGAGATTGGTGACGGTTACCCTCACTATCCCGCCCGGCAGTGGTGGTCTGAGCGATATCACAACGATTACGGCTACTTCGACCAGTCAGCCTGCCTTTGTGGATACGGCGGTAGATCGTACGACGATCCAGGCGATGGATGGGGTGCTGCTCTTCCCGGACAATACGGGGGCGACGCCTTCCAATTCGGTGATCACTTATACCCATACGTTGAGCAATGCGGGTAACATTGCCACTCAGGTAGAACTTTCTGCTACCAATGAACATAGCTGGGCCATCTCCTATTCGCCGATGGGAACGATCAATTTGCCGGTTGGGGCTCAGGTGTCGGTGGTGGTGACGGTGAATGTTCCTGCCGGCATGGGCGGGCAGACTGATCATACCTGGATTACGGCGACGGTGGTGAGCAATCCGATCGTTACTGATTCGGCGGTCGATACGACCAACATTACGCAAATGGCGGCGGTGGCCTTTGATCCGGATCGGGACGGATATACTGACATTCAGCCCACGGCCATGGTTTACACCCATTTGATTACCAATACCGGCAGTGATCCGGATACCTACAACTTTACCTGGGTTTCGAACCAGAACTGGGCTGTGACCGTGGAGCCGGCTTCTATCCATCTCGATAGCGGTGAATCAAGGCCGGTGACGGTTACCGTCGCGGTGCCCTATGGCGCCGGCGGCATCACCGACACGACGACCGTGACGGCGACTTCGGTTTACACGACGACTGCTTTCGATTGGGTCCGCGACACGACGCATGTGACCCGGGTGCTCTCTTTGCTGATGACGGCAGATGAGGTGACAACGACTGATCCGGGAGCCATTGTTACGTTCTATCACGTTCTGACCAATACGGGCAATGTGACCGATACCATCAGCCTGTCGGGAGTTTCTTCTAACGGCTGGCCGGGAGTGAGTGTCAATCCGGCGATGATTGCATTGGGCCCGGGGATGACGCAAACGGTGATCGTCTCGATTGGTGTACCGGCCGGGACGCTGAGCGATACGGTGGATTCCACCGTGGTCACGGCCATTTCCGGTCTTGATGCGGCGGTTTTCGCCCAGGTGACCGATACGATTACGGTCCGGCAGGCTTCCGGCGTCTTCTTTGTTCCGGATCGGAACGGCATTGGCGGCCTGGGTCAGGCGGTGGTTTATACTCATACGCTGACCAACATCGGCAACAGCCCGGATATCTACGTTTTGACCAGTGATTCGACGCAGGGCTGGGCCACGATCACTCCGCCCGGTCCGTTCAACCTGGCGGCCGGCGAATCCCAGATCGTGACGGTAACGGTCTCTGTGCCGGCAACGGCCACCAATGGGACGATCGATACGACTGTTGTGACGGCGACAACGCAATCGCTGCCGGTTCATCAGGCTGCGGTGACGGATACGACGACCGTTCAGCAGCGGCCGGGATTGATCTTCACGCCGGATCACAGCACCGTGCTCGATCCTGGTACCTTCTCTTATATCTACACTCATACGCTGACCAATACCGGCGACGGTCCGGACAGCTTTGTCCTGCAGTTCACTACCTCTCAGGGATGGGGATCGCTGGTCGATGCCGGCCCGATCAACCTGGCGGCCGGTGAATCGGCTGCGGTCCGGGTGGATATGTTGATCCCGGCGAATGCTATGGGCGGGGTGGTCGATCTCTCGATCATTACGGCGACTTCGACCATCAGTCCGGCTCTGCAGGCCTACGTGGTCGATACCACTACGGCCCGTGTGGCTCCGGCCCTGACCCTGGAGAAGGATGAACTGGCCTTTACACTACCGGGGACGACGGTCACCCAGGTTCATACGTTGAGCAATGACGGGAACTACACGGATACCATCGCTTTGACGGCAGTTTCCGACATGGGATGGCCCACTCAGGTCATACCGCCCTCGGTGATCCTGGAGCAGGGCGGCAAGACTTCCGTGACGGTAACGGTACAGGTGCCGATGGGGACGTTCAGTGGGACGATGAACACGACGGTGGTTACGGCAACCTCGGGGCTGAGTGCCACGGTTATGGATACGGTGATGGATTTGATTACGGTGACCCGGATGATCAGCGTCCTGGTGGAGCCGGATTGGACTCGCAGCGCCGGGCCGGGAACGATCATCACCTACACGCATTACCTGACCAATACCGGGAACTATACCGACAGCTTTACTTTGAATTACTCTTCCTCTGCGGGATGGGGAGCCGGGGTCCCGGCGGGGCCGGTGACTTTGGGCCCTGGGGCTTCAGAGTTGGTGACCATCACGGTTACCATTCCGACGACGGCGTCGATCGGGCAGAGCGACCAGAGCGTCGTATCGGCCGCTTCGCAGACGGATGCGTTGGTCTTCGATATGGCGCACGATCAGACGGATCTGATGACTTCGCCCGGGTTGATCTTCCAGCCCGATCGTACGGCCGGTTCCGATTCCGGGCGTGTGGTGACTTATACTCATACGCTTACCAACACAGGCAATGGGACCGACTCGTTTGACATCACTTATAGCAGCACGCAGGGGTGGGCGAGTCTGTTGACTCCCAATCTGGTCGTGCTGAATGCGAATCAGACGGCTACCGTGCAGCTGGCCGTTTCGATTCCTGCCGGGACAGTGAGCGGGACGGTCGATATCTCCATGATCACGGCGACTTCCCGGTTTATCGGAGGTACACCGCCTTCGGCCCGGGTGGTCGACACGACGACGGTGCGCGGGGCTGCCAGTGTGGTTTTGGAGCCGGATCGGAGCGGCACCGGCCTGCCCGGGAATTGGGTGACCTATACGCATACGATTACCAATGTGGGCAATGTGACGGATACCTTCACCTTGGGAGGCAGCTCGGTTGCCGGTTGGACCGTGAATGTCACTCCTGCTTCTGTAATGTTGGGCCCGCAGGCGGTGAGCCCTGTTACCGTTACCGTGTTGATCCCTGCCGGGACGGTGAGCGGGACGGTGGACTCAACCGTGGTGATGGCGACTTCCGTATCGGATGCGGCGATCTTTGATTCGGTCACGGATCAAACCACAGTCGGTCGCCTGATTCGCTTTGAGCTGGAGGCTCCGCAGGCTTCGGGGGCCTATCCGGGAACGGCGGCCGTTTACTCCCATGTGCTGACTAATTCCGGGAATTTCACAGAGACTTTCAGTCTTACTTCTTCGAGTGTCCCCGGTTGGGCCACGGTCTTGCCTCTGGGCGATGTGACGCTGGCACCGGGACAGACTCAAACGGTGACGGTTACGGTCAATGTACCTTCAGGGGCGGGGGTGGGTGAAGTTGAGACGACAACGGTCACCGCGACCGCTCAATCCGATCTCTCCTTCGATTCGCTGGTCGATCTGACCGGAGCGATTCGGAATGCCGGGTTGCTCTTTGCGCCCGATCAAACCGGTATGGCCGGCCCGATGACGACGATCACCTACACACATACGCTGACCAACACTGGCGATGGGTTGGATTCCTATACGCTGACTGTCAGCAGCAGTCAGGGGTGGGCCCGGCTGCTGGATGGACCGGTGGTGTCGGCGGGGGTGGGCCAGACGACCACGGTGCGGCTGGCTATCGATGTTCCGCTCGGCGCGATCGGCGGCCTTCAGGATATCACGATAATTACGGCGACTTCCCGGTTCAGCAATGTGGTTCAGGCCGGGGTTGTCGACACCACTACCGTGCCGGTGCTGGTGGGCGTGGTGCTTGATCCGGATCAGCAGCGGATCGCTTCGCCCTCCTCGACCGTGATCTTTACGCATGTGGTTACCAATACCGGTACGGTGACGGATTCCTTTGCCTTATCGGCACGTTCCAGCAATGGTTGGGTCGTGCAGGCCACTCCGATATCGGTGACCCTGGCTCCAGGATTCACCGCTCCGGTCACCGTGGCGGTCACGGTGCCGTCCGGGCTGGTCAGCGGAACTCAAGACACGACTACCGTTACGGCGACTTCACAGGCCAACAATCAGGTATTTGACATTGCGGTCGATTTGACGACAATCAATGCAGCGCCCATGCGCTATTTCTATCTACCTATCGTGGTCCGCAACTACAATCCGAACCGGCCGGATCTGGTGGTCAAAGCGATTACCTTTAATCCCGATGTTCCGGTTGCCGGTCAACCGGTGACCGTGAGTGTGGTCGTTGTGAATGAAGGCCCGATCTCGGTGACGACAGGCAACAACTTCTACGTGGACTTCTATGTCAATCGGGTGCCGCGGACCTTGCTGCAAGGCGATCTTTCCTGGGGTGTTCAGGGGTCCTGGTTTACACCGGGCCGGGTTTACACGCTTTCTAAGGTTTACACCTTCACAGGATCGGCGGTGGTCTATGCTCAGATCGATACCGACAATTCGGTCCAGGAACGGGATGAATCCAATAACGTCATAGGGCCGCTTTCCATCAACCTGTTCAATCGCTTTGAGATTCGGGAGCCGCAGCCGGCTGAGCCGATTGCACCGGAGCGTTCCGCTCCTCGCCCGACACCGACGCCGATGCCCTAAGTTAAGTTCTTACCTTTAGGAATCTGGATCTGCCAGATCGGGGGCTTTTGCAATCGTTCTTTGAATGACGAGGTCGGGAAGTGTGGGAGCCTGGAAGGAGACGATCCTCCAGGTTGCCACACTTCTAGAGCCCAAAAGAGGTTGTAAGAGTCTCTGGGCGGTAGAGCTGTTTTTCCTAAGGGTTGTAACTTGAATTAAAATATCATTGTTTTCCAGAGGTGAATGATGCGGAAATCTCCAAAATTGCGCTGGGGGAGTTTTTTAATCTTTGTGCTGCTCTTTGGATTGGTCGGAGCTTCTTTCAACATGGCTTCACCGACGGTGCTGGCGCAGGGGGATGAAACTCCGCGCCCGACACCAACCGATGAAGGGCGTCCTACAGTGACGCCGGAAACTCCGACGGTGGAAACTCCGACCTTTACACCGACGCCGGAAACTCCGACGGTGGAGACTCCGACCTTCACCCCAACTCCGGAAACTCCGACTTTTACCCCGACGCCGGGAAATTCCACCGTAGTCCCCACGGATGTTCCGACGAATCCGGAAGAACCTGGCCCGGCGATGGCACCTCCACCAGCGCCAACCGCGACGCCCTTTGTGGCGACCCGGTTGCCGCATACCGGATTGTTTGATTCCCCTGCCTGGATTCCGATGAGTCTGGCTATTTTGATTCTGTTGGGAACCTTGATTGCGGCCCGGACCCTGCGTGAGCATCGCGACGACGATTCTGCCCAAAGTTGAGGGGGGGAATGCGGCGCGTGACGCTGCTGACGGATTTCGGCAGCCGGGATGGATATGTAGGGGCGATGAAGGGGGTGATCTCCAGCATCGCCCCTGATGCTGCGTTAATTGATTTGACCCATGAGACACCGCCTCAGGATATTCACAGTGGGGCTTATCTGCTTTGGTCGATGCTGCCCTATTTCCCGGCGGATACGGTGCATCTGGCGGTCGTGGATCCGGGGGTGGGAACTGCACGCCGGGCTCTGGCCGCTCGTACGGCCTGGGGAGTTCTGGTGGGCCCCGATAATGGCCTCTTTTCGTACGTGTGGACGGTTGCCCCTCCTGATTTGATTGTCGAGCTGGTCAATCCCCATTACCGGTTATCCCGGGTCAGTGCGACCTTTCATGGCCGCGATTTATTTGCGCCGGCGGCCGCTTATCTGGCCGCCGGCGTACCGTTGGAGGCCTTGGGGCCTCCCCTCGAAGTGCCGGTTCGTCTGCCGGTCCCTCAATGGAGCTGTGGGGCGACGACAATCTGTGGTCGCGTGCTCTATATCGATCGTTTCGGCAACGCCATTACCACTATCGGGCGGGTGGCCGCAATGGAGGGCGGGTGGCAGATCACCCCGGTCTTTGAGCCGGGGGGGGCGACTGCGGTTGTGCCTCGATCCGCCCGGGTGTGGAGTGTCGGGCGTGATTTCGGGCTGTTGCGGAGTGTCTATGGGGAGGCGGCGCCGGGGGAAGCGCTGGCTCTGGTGAGCAGTGATGGTTTTCTGGAGCTGGCTGTGGCGCACGGCAGCGCTGCGGCCGGGTTGGGATTGCAAATAGGGACAGAAGTCTGTTGGTCCTGGATGGTTTAAAAACTTTTCTACGATCTTTTCCGGGAGGAACAATGAGAGAATACTTCGTCATCGATGGGGGCATCCCTCTGCGTGGAGAAATTGCTCCGGGGGGAAATAAGAATGCGGCGTTACCGGTTCTGGCGGCTACGCTGTTGACCGAAGAGCGGGTGACTCTGCATAATATGCCGGATATTCGGGATGTGGAAGTGATGGGGCGATTGCTCGAGGCTTTTGGAGTCCGGATCTCCCGCCCCGATCCGCATACCTGGGTGGTGGAAGCGGTACAGGTTGCTTTGCCTCCTGAAGCCGAGGGGCGTGAGCTTTTTCGGGCGATTCGAGGGTCGATTCTGCTGGCCGGGCCGTTGCTGGCCCGTCTGGGAGGGCTGGCTGTCCCGCCGCCTGGGGGCGATGTGATCGGTCGCCGGCGATTGGATACCCATTTTCAGGCTTTTCAGGCGATGGGGGCCGAGGTTTCGGTGGATGGGCTTTTCCGGGTTTCAGCGCGGGAGGGATTGCATGGGGCCGATATTTTGTTGGATGAGGCCAGCGTGACCGGGACTGAAAATGCCATCATGGCGGCTGTGTTGGCCCGGGGAACGGTGATTTTGCGTAATGCGGCTTCGGAGCCTCACGTTCAGGACCTTTGTTGTTTGCTGAACTTGATGGGGGCGCAAATTGAAGGGGTCGGCACCAATACGCTGGTGATCCAGGGTGTAAATCGTCTGCATGGGACCGAATTTACCATCGGGGCCGACCATATCGAAGTGGGGAGTTACATTGCATTGGCGGTGGCCACCCGCGGCGAGTTGTTGATCCGCAATGCCGTGCCGGAGCATTTACGGATGACCCAGCTGATTTTTGAGCGTTTAGGGGTGGAAATCGAGATGCGGGGCCGGGATGTCTTTGTTCCGGAACGGCAGTCGCTGAAGATTCAGCCGGATCTGGGCGGGGCGATTCCTTCGATTGCGGATGCTCCCTGGCCCGGTTTCCCGGCCGATCTGATGAGCCTGGCGCTGGTGACGGCGACGCAATGTGAAGGGGTGGTGATCTTCCATGAGAAGATGTTTGAAAGCCGGCTCTTTTTTGTGGATAAGTTGATTCCGATGGGGGCGCGAATTGTGCTGTGCGATCCCCATCGGGCTTTGATTTATGGCCCGACGCTTTTGCAGGGAGAGGAAATGGAGAGCCCCGATATTCGCGCCGGGATGGCGATGCTGGTGGCGGCTCTGGCGGCGCGCGGTTCCAGCATCATTCAGAATATCCGACAGATCGATCGCGGCTATGAACGGATTGAAAATAAATTGCGGCCGTTAGGGGCGCGGATCGAGCGGCGGCAATCGGATTAAGGGGGATGATGAACCGGATTTTGATGGTTATTCTGGGGGTGACGGGATTGTTGTTGGGGGCGATGCTGGGGGTGGTATGGCAGATAGGCCCTCAATTAGATCAGCGGTTTGTCCCCGGGGTCTGGATCTGGAATACGGCCGTGGGCGGGATGACTCAGACTGAAGCGGAAACGGCAGTCAGTCAGGGCTTTGCCTTACAGGAACCCCGGATTATTCTGGTCGGCCCGGGTAATCAACGCTGGCAGGCCTCTCCGGCCGATTTTGGGATGGAACTGGATCACGGTGGGACTTTACGACATGCTTATGCCGTGGGCCATACCGGGCAGGGTGTCACGCCCTGGTTGGAGCGGCTGACGGTGATGGTGCGCGGTGAAGTCGTGGCACCGGTCTTTTCGTGGAATCAGGAGCGGGCCCGGCAGCGTTTAACGGCGCTGGCCGCCGAGCTGGATCAGCCGGCCCGGGATGCGGGGATACGGATGGAGAGCGGCTCGTTGGTGCTGGTTGAAGGGGTGTCCGGGCAGCAGATGGATGTGACGGCTACGCTGGCCTTGCTGACGCCGATCCTGCGCAATCCTCCGGGCGGGGCCGTGGAGATCCCGTTGGTGATGCATTCTCTGCCGCCGCGGATCACCGATGATGAGGCGACCCGGGCGATGGGGGTGGCCAGGACGATCCTGGAGAAGCCGTTGACTTTGTTGATCAGCCATCCCTTGCAGAACGATCCGGGGCCCTGGGTGTTGACTCAGGATGTGCTGGCGCAAATGTTGGTGATCCGGGTGGATGAAAAATCTGTATGGGTGGGGCTGGATGAGCAGGCTTTGACCCGTTTTCTTGATCCGCTGGCCCTGGGCTTGCGCCGGGAGGCGGTCGATGCGCGCTTCCATTTTGATCCGGCGGCGGGGGCCTGGGCTCCGGTCAAGGCCAGTGCAGTCGGGCGGGAGCTGGATATGGCGGCCAGTGTGGCGCAGATCAATCAGATGGTGCAGACGGGAGAGCATTTTGTGCCGTTGGTTTTGAAAGAGATCCAGCCACGGTATTCCGATTCGGTTGTGGCGGCAGATCTGGGGATTAAAGAGCTGGTGGCGACCGGCGAGTCTTATTTCACCGGATCTTCGTCTTCGCGCGATAAGAATATTCGGGTAGGAACGACGCAGTTTGACGGCGTGATTATTGCGCCGGGGCAGACCTTTTCCTTTAACGAATACCTGGGCGATGTCACCCCGGAGCGGGGGTACGATGAGTCTTATGTGATCATTGGGAATCGCACCGTGCCGGGGGTAGGTGGGGGGATCTGTCAGGTGGCGACGACGGTCTTCCGCGCCGCTTTCTTTGCCGGATTTCCCATTGTGGAACGCTGGGCGCATGCCTATCGGGTGGGGTATTACGAACTGGGGGGCTTTGGTCCGGGCTTCGATGCTACGATCTATTCTCCGCTGGTCGATTTCCGGTTCACCAACGATACGCCTTACCATCTGTTGATTCAGACGGAAGTCGATACGGCTCACAACCGGCTGCGGTTTTACTTTTACAGCACCTCAATGGGGCGGACGGTCGAGCAGATCGGGCCGGAGTGGGGCGATCCCGAGCCGGCCGGGGCGCCGATCTATGAGTTCGATTCGACCTTGCCGGCGGGGAGTGTGCGACAGCTGGAGACCGCTCACAGCGGGCTCAGTGCGGTTTTAAAGCGGGTGGTGAAGGATGCGGCAGGAAATATCCTCTATCAGGATCGTTTTGTGAGCCATTTTGTGCCCTGGGCGGCGCGCTTCCGGTATGGGCCGGATTACATTCCGCCGGCCGATGCGGTTATCGTCACGCCGCAGCCGTAAAGATATCCATCGATAAAAAATTCTGACCTGTACGGTTAGCCCGGAAAGGCGGGAGAACGAAGTCCCTGTTTTTGCGCGCATTCTTAGGCGCGCAAAAACAGGGATAAAAAACTCTCTCTGTCGCGTAGTATCCAGCGCGGCGTTTTTTACGGGCAGGTATCTGTTGCGGGACGTAAAAGCTGTTTCTAATTCATATTAATGAACGGCCGCACAGGTAGAAAAATTCGCGCTCCGCCAAAGGCGGAGCGCGAATTTTTTATCGATGAAATTATTTATTGCTTGACCCAGGCGCGCAGCTCGATGCTGACTTTTTGGAAGAAGCTGTTCGGGGGCAGGTTGCCCTGAGCATATTCAGCTGTTTTGACATAGGCCCGGATGCGCAGGGCTGTGGTTTCCAACACGATTTCCGTTCCGGGTTGAACCTTGACCACATCGCCTTTGGGGGCCAGTTTGCTGTGCATATTGGGATCGACGAAGGCATATTCGCTGGCCAGTACGGTCGTTACCGTGCGGATATCGCTCTTGTCGAAAAGCCAGACTTCGAAGGCGGTGATTTTCTTGGGGTCGCCGATGCCGATCGATTCGGAAACGCCGACGCCGCACTCGCCCAGGAAGTCGGGGCCTACTTCAATGCTGAAGGAGGGGTCAAAATAGTCATCGCCTAAAACATAAGAGGCGGTGAAAGCCGTTACTGGAGGGGTAGTCTCACCGGCAGCACGCATTTCCTCGGTCGGTTCGGCATCGATCACCGGAACGCCATAGGCCTCAGAGGCGGCCGATTTGGTGCCGGTGCGGCGGCCCATGAGGCGGGTCACCAGGAAGAAAATTCCGGCAACGGCGGCTAAGATGAGCAAGCCCAATCCACAGAGAGGGAGGATATTGGATGTGGGGACCGGTTCCGGTGCTGCAACGAGAGCCAGGACCGTTTGTGAATCTTGCTGGAAGAGAACCGTGCGCATCTGGGTCAGTTCCTGTTGCCGGGTAGGATCCGCGTTGACGATTGCGGCCTCGATATCTTTATAGAGCTGGCTGGGATTTTTGATCCAGGGGTTGCCGGAGGGCATATCCAGGCCCAGCAGATTCTGGGCGGTTGCCAGATCTCCGTTGGTTTGGGCGTAGCGATCGGCTACCATATACAGGTATTGTTCCTGGAAATCGCTACGGAGATAGGCGGGAGATTGATTGGTGATTTCCAGAGGGGCGATCATCCAACCAATAATCAGGCCAAGGGCCAAACCCGCAACAATGCCAACGCCGAGGGTCAATTTAATTTTATGTTTTTCTACGAAAAAGAGAATACTGGCTAAATTCATTTGCAACCCCCTTGCCGATGGTGAGGTACGTACATCCACACCAAAGGGTACCACAACTTTCTGCTCTTTGCAAGTCGGGCACATTTTTATAGTTTTTTTCCAACCTGTGCGGTTAACGTCCCGCAAACGATTTTCGTTCGGCTTGATGCGACGCGCTGGAGGGGGGAGGATATTTTTTTGTTGTGTTTTCGCGGGCTTCAGAAAGCCCGCGAAAACATAGGCTTTTTCCCAGACAAATTGCCCGGGCCGACGTTGTGTGGTCAGCGTTTTAGTGCCCCGCAAAAGGCTTTCGTGCGGCTTGATGCGACGCGCTGGAGGGGGGAGGATATTTTTTGTTATGTTTTCGCGGGCTTCAGAAAGCCCGCGAAAACATAGGCTTTTTCCCAGACAAATTGCCCGGGCCGACGTTGTGTGGTCAGCGTTTTAGTGCCCCGCAAAAGGCTTTCGTGCGGCTTGATGCGACGCGCTGGAGGGGGGAGGATATTTTTTGTCAGGCTTTTTTCCAGACTAACCACCCGGGCGGGTTTTTGGGTGCGGTTTTTGTCAAAGCGGGTATAATCCTCTGCGGAGGCGTTATGGGTATCAATCTAGAGGTTATTCGGGAATTCTGGATCAGGCAGCCCCGCTGGTTGCTATGGTTGGCTGTTTTGCTGGCCGTGGGCGGCGGCGGATTGGGGTTGGGCTGGCTGGTGGTGAAGGTCGGTCCTATTCCTGTGGCGGCTTTGATCCTCGGTATGGGCTATCTGGTCTGGACTCTTTACGATTTGGAGATTGCCTATTGGGGGGTGGTAGGCGTGGTGATGCTCCTGCCGTTTGCCTCCTTGCCGATCCAGATCGGTTTCAAGCCGACTTTCCTGGATGGGGCTTTAGGGATGCTCTTTGCGGCCTGGCTGGCTCCGATCGCTTTGAATCGGGAGCAACGGTGGGTTTTGACCCCGCTGGGGGGGCCGGTGCTGGTCTTTTTGTTTCTGGCGATCGGCTCTTTTGTGGCCGGCCTTTCGCATTCGGCGGTGACTTCCTATATTCTGCGGCACTTTGCCGAAGTTCTGCTCAGTATTGCGCTTTTCTTCCTCATTGTGAACACGGTGCAGGAGGTGGGGCGGTTGGAGCGGCTTTTGCGGATGGTAATTTTGGGGGCGGCGGCTGCGGCCGGGATTGGAATCGTGCTTTATTTTCTGCCCGACGAGTTGACCATCCGGATTCTTTCGGTTCTGGGGCGATTCGGCTATCCGACCGGCGATGCGGTGTTGCGTTTCATTATGGACGATCCGGCGCAGATGCAGCGGGCAACTTCGACTTCGATCGATCCCAATGTGCTGGGGAGTTTGCTCAATGTGACGGCCGTTATTGCCGTGGTGCAGTGGTTTTCAGAGAAGCCGGTGCTGCCGCGCTGGATACTTGGACCGGCGACGCTGGTGATCGGCCTCTGTTTGGGGTTGACGATTTCCCGGGGATCGTTCCTGGGGATGGGGATGGCGGTGGCGGCCGTCGGCGTGTTGCGATATCGAAAGCTGTTGCCGTTGCTGGCGGTAGGAGGAATTCTCTTTTTGGTGTTGCCCTGGACTCAGGACTATGTGGCCCATTTTATTGCCGGCGCGCAGGGACAGGATCTTTCCATGCAAATGCGCTTCGGCGAATACAAAGATGCCTTAATTCTGATCAGCCGTTATCCCATTTTGGGGGTGGGTTTTTCAGGGGCTCCCGATATCGATACCTATATCGGGGTTTCTAATTTATATCTGTTGATTGCCGAAGAGATGGGTCTGGTGGGGCTGGCTTCCTTCCTTACCGTCCTGGGGGTGCTTTTCTGGCGCTGGTGGACCCGGCGGGAAGTGGCCCGGACGATGACGCGGTTGGAGGCGATCTGGTATGGGTTGCATATGGCCATTCTCGGCGGGTTGATCGGAGGGGTGATGGATCATTACTTCTTCAGTCTGGATTTCCACAATTCGGTGACGATTTTCTGGATGTTGATCGGATTGGCGACGGCAGCGACTCAGTTGATCGATGTCGAAGCGAAGCAGGCGGAAGATCATGGTGCGGTGGCTTAAATGGTTATGGCTAGGGGTGGCGGTCGGATTGTTGATCGGTTGCGCCGGCCCTGCGGTTGAATTACCCGCCGGGGAGCTCTATTTTCTACGGCGGGGCGATATGGACTGGACGTTGGTAGCGATGGCTTCCGACGGGACCGAGACGGTGGTGCGGGCGGGGATCGACGATTATGCCCTGGGGCCCCGGCTGGCCGTGGTGTTGAACGATGAAACGACGGTGGCTTTTGGGGATGGGGACCGATTGGAGACGCTTGCAACCTGTGCATCGCCCTGTCGGACGCTTTCCTGGTCGCCGGATGGTCGATGGCTTCTATGGACGGAAGGGGGCGGCACACAGGCCGATCTTTATGTGAGGGAACACCTTACAGGGCAGATTCAGGCCGCAGGCAGGGTCTGGAGTGTGCCGGTCTGGTCTCCTGAGGGAGGCCGGATCGCCTATACGGGAAAAGGTGGTCTGATCGTCCTGGATGTGGAGCAGGGGACAACCGCGACGGTTGCGCTGGAATTCCAGGGGCCGCCGGCCTGGAATCCCGACGGGCAAAATCTGGCGCTGGTGTTAGATAACGGTTCCGTGGTGCAGGTCCAGCCGGGACAGACCTTTCCTGTGCCGCTGGCGCTGCCGGATGGGCGTTCGCTTATCGATGAAGTAGCCTGGAATCCTTCCGGCGCTGAGCTGGCGGTGTTGCGGGTACGTTATACCCCACCAGCTGAGGATGAAGATTCGGCAGGTGTGCATGAAGAGATCGGGGCCGAGACTTTAGGGGCTCAGCCCTGGTTGTTGTCGGTGGCCGACGGGCAGTGGCGGGCTTTGCCGGGAGATCCGGCGGCGGTTTTTGCCCATCTGGCCTGGGCCCCCGATGGAAAACGGCTGGCGATGGTGCGGATGCCGATCGGGACTGTCGATCCGGAGCCGGAAATCTGGATTGTGGATGTGTCGCAGGGGAGTGTGGTGAAGAAGATCCCGGGAGCCGTGACACCCTTCTGGGGAGTAAAATAAAAAGCGTTCCCTTGCCCTTTCAGTAGGTTTAGGTATACTTGGTATACGATCCGACCTTTTCAGGAGGCCCTCAATGAGACTCTCTTGCCTGCAGGAAAACCTTTCCAAAGGACTCAGCCTGGTGGGGCGGGCCGTCCCTTCTCGCACGGTGATGCCGGTGCTGACAAATGTGCTGTTAGCGACCGATCATGGGCAGCTGAAGTTGGCGGCCATGAATATGGAATTGAGCATTGTACATTGGGTTGGCGCGCGGGTGGAGTTGGAGGGGGCGTTGACGGTGCCGGCGCGGAATTTTATCGATCTGGTGAATTCACTTCCCCCCGATCAGGTCAATCTGGATATGGATGCGGCGACGCTGTCGCTGGCTCTGCGCTGCGGTTCGGTCCGGGCGGTTTTCCGCGGGATTGCAGCGGAAGAGTTCCCGGCGATTCCTAATCCAGGGGAAGGGGATGGGGTTTCGGTCGAGGCGGGCGATTTGCGCCGGGGGTTGAGTCTGGTGACTTTCGCTTCGGCCAGCGATGAAAGCAACCGGGTGTTGACCGGGGTGCTGGCGGAGTTCGACGGTGACTATTTGACGATGGCGGCGGCGGACGGTTACCGACTGGCTGTCTGTAAGACGCCGTTGATCCATCCGGTAACGCATCCTTTCAGCGTGATTATCCCTTCGCGGGCCCTGGCTGAGCTGGCCCGGATTCTTTCAGGATCGGAAGAGCCGGTGACGGTGGCGACCAGCTGGACGCACAATCAGACGCTTTTCCGGTTGAAAGAAACGGTTTTGAATACGCAGCTGATCGACGGGAATTTCCCGGACATTCGCCGGATTATTCCTGCTGAGAGCAAGACGGTGGTTACCATTGGGCGTGAGGAATGGTTGCAGGCCTGTAAGCGGGCGGCGATCTTTGCCCGTGACGGCTCCAACATCGTTAAACTGAGCGTTTCAAGCGAGGAGATGACGGTTTCGGCGGCTTCGGCGGAATACGGCGAAGGGGCCACGAGTCTTTCGGTCAGTGTTACCGGCAACCCGTTGGAGATCGCCTTTAATGTGCGCTTCCTGATCGATGTGCTTTCGGCGTTGGATGTGCCTCAGGTGACGCTGGGGATGAATGAACCGAACCGGCCCGGTTTGATTCGTGCGGTTGGCGATGATGCTTTCACGTACGTTGTTATGCCTATGCATCTTGGTCGGTAATTTTTACGTTTTGCGATAAGTCTGGCTTGCGATCCTCCCCTGTCGTCTTGACGTCAGGGGAGGATTTGGAGTCTAAGGATGCTTACAAGGATGAAAAAGAATTCTACGTTGTTCGAACTGTCTGAGGATATGCTGCGCCGGAGGAGTGATCCGGAGTTGTTGGGCTTTCAATCTACCGAGGAACTGCCGTTCAGCGATGCTGTGATTGGTCAGGAGCGGGCGCTGGAGGCTTTACATTTTGGGCTGGATATTCATGGGCCCGGGTTTAATCTGTTTGTGATGGGGCCTCCAGGGTCGGGCCGGCGTTCGATTCTGTCGCGGTTGGTAGAAGAGCATGCGATCCAGAATGCGGTGCCTGATGATTGGGTTTATGTCAATAATTTCTTGCAGCCCGGCCGGCCTCGCGCCATCAATCTGCCTCCCGGGATGGGGCTACAGTTCCGCGAGGATATGGAACGGTTCAATGGAGAGCTGGTCAAGCGCATTCCGCGGGCCTTTGAGACCGATCAATATGCCGATGCGCGGGATCAACGGGAGCAGGAGCTGCGGGCTTTGCAGCAGCGGGAAATTTCCGTGGTGGATCGCGCCTGCCAGGAGCAGGGTTTTGCGCTGGTGCGTTCTCCTTCGGGGATTTACATCGCTCCGGTGCGTGAGGGGGAGGTTTTGACGCCCGAAGATTTCAGCCAGCTGCCGCAGGATGAGCGCGAGCGGTTGGATGAGATTTTTTCTACCCTTCAAGATCAGCTGGATACGGCGTTGCGCCGCATTCGGGAGCATGAGCGGGTGATCCAGGAAGCGATCGAGAGTCTGGATCAGGAAGTGGCCGATTTTACCATTCAGCCGCTCATTGCCGAATTGAAGGAAAAGTACATGGCGCAGTCGGAGGCGTTGGAATATCTGGAGGAGATGCGCAAGGATATCATCCTCCATGTGGGCGATTTCCGGGGGGAGGGCGAGATGCCGCCGGAAGAAGACGGGCCGGGATCGTTGCTGGATGTCCCGCCGTCGCTGCGGTATCGGGTGAATCTGTTGGTGGATCACAGCCAGACGCGAGGGGCACCGGTCGTGGTGGAAGACAATCCCACTTACGATAACCTGATCGGGCGGATCGAGTATGATGTGCGGTATGGTTCTACGGTCACCGACTACACTTTGATCCGGTCGGGCGCGCTACATCGGGCCAACGGCGGTTATCTGATCTTGCGGGCGGAGACGCTGTTTGAGGCTCCGTATGCCTGGGCTGGCCTGAAGCGGGCTTTGGGCAGCGGCATGGTGCGCATTGAGCGCCCCGATTCGCAGCAGCTGGTCAGCACGATCACGCCGGAACCGGAACCGATTCCTTTACGGTTGAAGGTGATTTTGCTGGGTTCTCCGTTGACCTATTACACGATTTACGGTTATGACGACGATTTTGCCGAGCTTTTCAAAGTGCGCGGCGATTTCGAAGTGGATATGGTGCGGACATTGGAAACGGAGCAGCTCTATGCCCGGTTCATCCGGGCGACTTGTGAACGGGAAAAGTTGTTGCATTTTTCCGTTGAAGCGGTTGCTCAGGTGGTGGAGTTCGGTTCGCGGTTTGTGGAAGATCGCAACCGGTTGAGTACCTGCTTTGGGGCGATTACCGATCTGCTGCGGGAATCTTCTTACTGGGCGGTCCGTTCGGCCCATAGTGTGGTGCAGGCCGGCGATGTCAAGAAAGCGTTGATGCAGCGGGTCAAGCGAGCCAGTCAGGATGCGGAGGATGTCTTACGTTCGATTCTGGAAGGCGTGCTGATTGTTGAGACTACGGGGACGGCTATCGGGCAGATTAACGGCCTGACGGTTATTCAGACCGGTGAATATGATTATGGTTTGCCGGCGCGGATTACCGCGCGGGCTTATGCCGGGCGTGGCGATGTGGTGGATATTCAGCGAGAGATCCATTTGAGCGGGCCGATTCACGGCAAAGGGGTTTTAATCATGTTGGGCTATCTGGGAGGGCAATATTGCCTTACCCGGCCGCTTTCGATGGAAGCCAGCATCAGTTTTGAACAGGTCTACAGTGAGATCGAGGGCGACAGCGCTTCGGCGGCAGAGCTATTCTCGTTACTATCGGCTGCCGGCAGCATTCCGGTGCGGCAGGATCTGGCCGTGACGGGGGCCGTGGATCAAATGGGAACGGTGCTGGCGGTCGGCGGGGTGAATGAAAAGATCGAAGGGTTCTTTGAACTTTGCCGCGCCCGGGGATTGACCGGGACGCAGGGGGTGTTGATTCCCAGTACCAATTTGCAGTCGTTGATGGTCAATGAGGACGTGCTCGAAGCTGTGCGTGACGGGCTGTTCCATATCTATGCCATGCGGACGATTGACGATGGATTGGCATTGTTGAGCGGGATGGCGGTGGAAGGGCGGCGGGAGGGTTCTTTCCCGCCGGATACGTTCCATGCCCGGGTGGAAGCCCGATTGGAGGAGCTGAATCGTCTGGTCCATGGGGATGATGACGATGATGCGTCGGACGATGCGGAAGAAGAACGGGCGGAGGAGGATCAACTGGATCCCAAGCGGCGGCGCTCGTTGGGGGCTCACGCCTGGCGAAAACGACACGGAAAATAAATATTTTCTTCAATAAAAAACAGTTCGCGGCCGAAGGCCGCGAACTGTTTTTTATTTATTTAACTTATTGAATGAATCATGGGCGTAAGCTTTTACTCGATGCCGCCTTTGATTTCCATACCTTTCATGGTATAGTAGAGGGCGAGTGATTCTCCCATCCCATTGACAATACGTAACTCAATCTGGCCCATAATTTCTACAAAAAGCAGCCCTTCTTCATCCCGGGGGCACAACACACCCAATTCCGGTTTTCGTTTGCTGGCATCAACCGCCCATTCGCCGTTAAAGCGGCGTCGAAAAGTTTCACCCAAAAAGGCCGCCCATACGGTAATTATTTCACTGGAAGGCGTTTGCATCTGGCGCAGATGGCGGTCAATCCATTCATCCAGGAGCTGAATTCCGATAGCGTTATATCCCACTTCCGTTTCTGAGAAGCGGCTCAAACTGATCCGCGCGCGTTCAGCCAGCTCGGTTAATTGATTGGCCTGCGCTTTGGGGAGAAATTGGACCGGGAGATTGGGCATACCGGCTACCTCGTTGTCAAAGGTTGGTTTTAGTATAACATAGTTACATCTAAGTGGCAAATGAGGTGGGTGGGGTAAATTTTTTTTAGTTACGTCTGTTTAAGGCTGTGGTAAAGAGCTTCATTTGCTTTTTATGGAGCTCCGGGTAAAATACCGCCCTTATCATGTGATGTTTGGAACTTCTTCTTTAATTGGTGAGATGTAAGCGATCGATTCGGGGTAAACCGCTTCGGCGAAGCGGATAATCCTAAATCACCTAAGGAGGTGAGGCTGGAGACTGTGGCTGGCGGTACAACCCAATTTGTTTGGAAAGTTCTATTTCTTAATCCAGAAGGAGGATTTCGATGAAAAAGTGGATGCTATGGTTGCTGGTGGTGGTGTTGTTGGCGGCTTCGCTCGCTTGCTCCGGCGGCACAACCCGCCCAACGGCCGAACCGACCGAAGAGGAACAGACCGAAGAGCCGATCGATGATGAAGAGACGGAAGAACCGATTGATGATGAAGAAACGGAAGAACCCGTTTCGGTGGATGCCTTCACGGTCACGATCAATAATGAGAGTCCTGAGGCCATCTGCAGTGTCTATATTTCCGGCTCCGACGATGACAGCTGGGGCGACAATCTGCTGAATGGTGAGATTGGCAGCGGCGATTCTGAATCGTTTGATGTCGATGGCATCATTTCTGATGTGATGATCCAGAACTGCGACGACATTACGGTCGACACGGCCTGGGAACTCGCTGAAGACACCGAGGTGACCGTTGGTGGCGAGGGCATGACTGCGTTGCAGGTCTCGAATGAGTCCAGTACCGAAGTTTGCTATGTCTATTTCTCCGAATCCGGCAACGAGGACTGGGGAGATGACTGGCTGGGCAATAAGGAAAGCATTGCGGCCGAAGACGGTCAGCGGATTTTCTACATGGAACCCGGCACGTATGATCTGTTGGCCCAGGACTGTGACGGTGAGGATCTGGTCGAAGAACGCGACGTTGATCTGAGCAGCGATACGACCTGGACCATCTCCGACAACTAAGTTTTAACAGGTTGTGATTAAAAATCCGGCAGGGAGACCCCCCTGCCGGATTTTTTGTTTCCTCGTGGTATAATGCCCCCACACGACCCTTAAATTCTATCCAGGAGGATCTACATGAAGTTAAATCCGCAGTTGTTGGCTCTTTTCACGGCAATGGCCTGGGGGATTGGTGGTTATTTTGAGAAGAAAGGGCTTCATCTGGGAGGTTTTTCTCCGCAGTTGGGGATTACGATTCGCACTTCCGTGGCTTTTTTGATTCTGGCGACGGTCAGTTTTTCCGAATGGAAGAATTTATTGACGACGGAAAATAAGATGTCGATTGTGATGATGGTGATCGGCGGCGGCGTGGTGGCCGGGGCCATTGGAATGCTCTGTTTTTATTCGGCATTGAAAGGTGCCGCTTCCCTTAATGAAGTGATGCCCATTGCATTTACTTCCCCATTCTTCGGCGCCGTGATTGGGCTGTTGATGGGTACGGAGAAGATGACGCCCCAACTGGGTTTTGGAATGTTGTTAACCATGGCGGGTATTGCTTTGGTTGCTACCGCGAAATAGTTTTAAGGAGGAAATTCTATGCCGGCAATTGAAGTTAAACCCGGGATTTATTGGATCGGTGTCAACGACCGTACGACGGATTTGTTTGAGGGATTGTGGCCGATCACCCGGGAGGGAGTTTCTTACAACGCTTATGTGATCAATGACGAAAAGAAGGTCCTGGTCGATCTGGCGAAAGATATCAAGCTGGATGAGCTTTTCTCTCAGATCAGCCAGGTTTTTGATCCCACAACGTTGGATTACATCATCATCAATCATATGGAACCCGATCATACCGGCGTGCTGCGGATGATTCGCCGCCTGGCCCCCAAAGCGACGATTTTGGGTTCTAAGAAGGCCCTGGAAATGATGTCCGCCTATTATCAGATTACAGATAATGTGCGGGCTGTGAATGACGGGGAGACGCTGGAGCTGGGTTCGCATACCTTACAGTTTTTCTCCACGCCTTTCGTCCACTGGCCTGAGACGATGATGACGTATGAGCTGACGCAGAAGGTGCTTTTTCCCTGCGACGGTTTCGGCGGCTATGGAGCGTTGGGTGGGGCTATTTTCGACGATCAGTATGAAGATCTTTCTTTTTATGAGAAGGAAGCGCTGCGCTACTATGTGAATATCGTGGCGCTCTATCCCAAGCCGGTCTTAAAGGCGTTGGATCGTCTGAAGGATGTGCAGGTGGATGTGGTGGCCCCTTCTCACGGCCTGATCTGGCGGAGCAATCCTTCGCGGATCATCGAACTTTACCGTACCTGGGCCGGGCTGGCCGGAACTCCTGGTAACGCGGGGGTGACGCTGCTTTTCGGCACGATGTACGGCAATACCGAGCAGATGGCCGAAGCGGTGGCGCAGGGCGTTTCGCGGGCCGGGTTGCCGATTGAGATGTTCGATGTGCGGCATATCCATTCCAGCTATATTTTGCCGTTGCTCTACAGCCGGCGCGGGGTTTTGGTGGGAGCGCCGACCTACGAGGGCGGTCTTTTTCCGCCGATGGTCGATATGTTGCATATGGCCGAGCATAAGCGGATTTTCGGCCGTAAAGCCGCTTATTTCGGCAGTTTCGGTTGGAGCGGTGGCGCCCGCCGGGATTTTGCCAAATTGACCGAAGCTTTGCAGTGGGAATCGACGGAAGTCTGGGAGTTCCACGGCGGTGTGACGCCGGAGAATCTCCGGGCAGGCGAGGAATTCGGGTATCGCTTCGCGCAGTTGTTGAAGTAAATTTTCTTTTGTTTTTTACATTGGGGGCGCGTCCTGTCAGGGCGCGCCCCCAATGTTTTTAATACTTTTCAACATGTGCGGTTAGTCTGGAAAAAAGTCCATATTTTCGGCGGCTTTCTGAAGCCGCCGAAAATATGAATAAAAATAACTCTCTCCCTCTGCTTCGCACAGCGCGTCGCTTTTTATACGGGAAGCGCCTGTTGCGGGATGCAAAAAACGGCCGTTGGCCAACCTGAGGGATTTTTAGCGATCCCGACGGGGGTAATCGGTCGGCGGCAGGCTTGCCGGCAGGTTGAATCCCAACCGGGCCAGAATCCAGGCCACTGTTAAGGTGGGGATCATTTGAGTCCCCGGAATCAATCCTTCAATGGCGGTTACCATTCGCAGTGATTGCAATCCCAGACTGCTGAGCAAGATCCAGGTGAAGGGAGTTGCCAGAATATCCAGTCCAAAATCCAGGAGATCCAGGATGATGACCAGATAGAGCGGTACGTGGCGCAGGGTAGTGAAGAAGTCGGCATTGGGGGGGACCTTGAGGTTGCGCAGGTGGCGATAGGTAATGATGAGCAAGCCAATGGCCAGGATCAGGCTGAGACCCATGGCGCCCAGCAGGATTTGAAAGAAGAGAGCCCAATCGAACCCCGAATTGGGTGTCATATTTTTCTCCTTAGCTGTGTCGTTGGTTTTTAGCATCCCGCAAAAGGTTTTTGTTTCGGCTCGAAGCGTCGTGATGGAGGGGGTAGGAGAGTTTTTTGTGTTTTCGCGGGCTTCAAAAAGCCCGCGAAAACATGGATTTTTTCTGTGTCCTCGGCGCCTTTGCGGTGAAATTTGAGTGAATTATGCGATGCTGAGGTTTTTCTTTTTTCAGGCTAATCGTACCGGTTGTTATTTTATCCGGAGATACGGCGGCGGGCCAGCGGGAGGGCCTGGGCTATATCGCCGGCGGCGATGCCGGCGGTTCCCAGGTCATGGCGGACGATCTCTCCGGCCAGGGCGTGCAGATAGGCACCCGCAACGGCGGCCTGATAGGGTGGCAATCCCTGTGCCCGTAAGGCGGTGATGGTGCCGGCCAGGACATCCCCGGTGCCCCCGGAGGCCAGGCCGGGATTGGCAAAGGGCAGGATGGCGGTGCGGCCGTCGGGGGCGGCAATGACGGTATAGGCCCCTTTCAGCACGATGATTTGTCCCCAGGCGGCGGCTTGCGTGCGGGCGGTTTCTACCCGCCGGTTCTGGATTTCAGCCCGTTCGCAGTGACAGAGGCGGGCCATTTCTCCTGGATGGGGGGTGAGGATGCTGCCCGGCGGCAGCATTTTCGGCCCTTCGGGTAACTGGCTGAGCAGATTCAGGCCGTCGGCGTCGATGATCAGGGGCGGCAGGGGGGCGTGGGAAGCCGGGGCGGCCATGCCGTTGGCGGGAGTGGTGAGGAAGCCGATTCCCCGTCGCTCGGTGCGCAGCCCCAACAGGGCGCTGAAGAAGGCAAAGGTTTCAGTCGCCTGGCCCAGGCCCGGTCCGATGAGCAGGGCGTCGATGTGGTGCAACCCTTCCCGCAGGAGCGGCACGGCATCGGCGGTGAGCGAGCCCAGTGAGTGGGGCAGCAGGAGATAGGTGGCTTCCGGTACGGCGGGAGCGACGAGCGGTTGGATCGAGCCGGCGATGCCCAGGGTGACGAGGCCGGCTCCGGCCCGGACGGTGGCGAGGGCGGCCAGGGCGGCGGCGCCGGTGTAATTGGTCGAGCCGGCGACAACCATGGCGTGGCCGAAGGTCCCTTTGTGAGAATCGAGCGGCCGGGGAGGCAGCCAGGCCCGTACCATTTCCGGGGTGACGACTTCGGGGCCGGACGGCTCCGGGCCGACTCCTTCGGGAATGCCGATGTTGCAGACGATCAGTTCACCGGCGGCGGCCGCCGCCGGGGTTTTGAAATGGCCGGTTTTCGGCGCGGCAAAGGTGATGGTGAAGGCGGCCGGGAGGGCTAAGGGATCGAGAGCACCGGAATCGAAATCCATTCCGCTGGGGCCGTCGACGGCGACGATGCAGCTGCGGGGGATGATCGGTTCCGGCAGGCCGGTGAGGGAAAGCGGCTGGTCGTTGTTGCGTGGGCGCAGGGCTTCCTGGACCCGGGTGAGGATCTGGGCCACAGCTCCCTGGAGCGGTAGCGTGGTTCCGGTTCCCAGCAGGGCATCGACGATGATCTCGGCCTGGGAGGCCAGGCGACGCAGCTCGGTGCCTTCGGGATCTCCTTCGGCGATGAGTACGGTCAGCCCTTTCTCGGTGGCTTTCTGGAAGACGGGGTCTTCGCGCGGGTCGCGGGGCCGGGAAAGATAGGCCGTGACGGTAGCTCCGGCATCCATCAGATAGCGACCCGCTACGAGGCCGTCTCCCCCGTTGTTGCCGGGACCGACCAAAACGAGGATGCGCTTGCCTTTGATGTTGGAGAGGCGTTTGAGGATGGTGCGGGCGACTCCCTGGCCGGTCAGTTCCATCATGCGGGCGTAACTGTGGCCGGCGGCATCGGCGGCAGCTTCAAGGGCTTTCATTTCGGCGACTGAAAGAAGACGCATATTACCTCCTGAGGTATTCAGAGAGAAAATTCACCACAGAGTCACAGAGAGCACAGAGAAGAGGAAGAGTTTTCTAATTTTTCTCTGCGTCGATGTGCAATATCTTCGGTCGGCGGTGAGTTTGTCCGGGGTGGTTTCCTGGGATTTCATCCCAGGCTTACATAAACCGCCCTTTCAGGGCTTAAGAAGGCGCCTGCTAATGCAATGTGCAAAAAAACCTATGTTTTCGTGCGCATTCTGATGCGCACGAAAACATGAACAAAAAACTCTTCCCCCATCTCGCGCGGCGGAGATTACGGAAAAAGGATCAAGTGCGGGATGCTCCAAGGCCCAGGCCTATTTTCAAGACAGAAGGCCATGCCGGGGGCGGCACCCCCATCTAAAACGTGAAACGTGATGGGGAATTCGCGCCTCGCCGGGACAGTTCTGGAAAAGGGCCAGGTACGGGATGCTTCAAGGCCCAGGCCTATTTTCAAAACAGAAGGCCATGCCGGGGGCGGCACCCCCATCTAAAACGTGAAACGTGATGGGGAATTCGCGCCTCGCCGGGACAGTTCTGGAAAAGGGCCAGGTTTTCGTGCGCATTCTGATGCGCACGAAAACATAAACAAAAAACTTTCTCCCTCCATCCAGCGCGGCGTATCTTACGGGAAAAGTACTATTTGCGGGACGCTACAAGGCTGGGCTATTTTCAGGACAGGACAGATCCTTTAATATTTGCTGGACGGCTTCGGGGACGGCCTCGGGGGCGACGTAGCTGCTTTCGGTGCTGTCGCGCCGTTTTATTTCTACTCCACCTCGTTGCAGCGCGCGGTCGCTGACGGTGAGGCGGAGCGGCAGTCCGATCAGGTCGGCGTCGTTGAATTTCACGCCGGCGCTTTCATTGCGATCGTCGTAGAGCGGTTCCAGCCCGGCCTGGCGCAGCGCGGTTTCCAGCTGACCGGCCAGCTGGCCGGCATTGGTTCCCGGACTGCCCAACTGGACCAGGTGAACCGGGTAGGGGGCCACGGAGGGCGGCAGGATGAGTCCCCGGTCGTCGTGGTGTTCTTCAGCGATGCAGGCCAGCAACCGGCCGACGCCGATCCCATAGGAACCCATGACAATGGGGCGGGTGCGGCCGTCGCGGTCCAGGTAGAGGGCGCCGACGGCTTCGCTGTAGCGGGTTCCCAGTTTGAAGATATTGCCCACTTCCACCCCGCGGCTCTGATCCATGGGGGTGCCACAGTGAGGGCAGAGGGAACCGGCTTCGGCCGAGGCGATATCGACCACTTTTTCGGCGGTGAAATCACGCCCGTAATTGACGTTGCGCAGGTGATAACCCTCTTCGTTGGCTCCGGCTACCAGATTGGGGCTGAGCGGGATCAGATCGTCGACGATGACGCGGGCTCCGCGGACCCCTATCGGCGAGGCGTAACCGGGGACGGCTCCCACGGCTTGGATCTCTTCCTCGCGGGCCGGGCGCAGATCCCGGGCGCCGACCGCGTTGGCCAGTTTGGTCTCATTGACTTCCATGTCGCCTCGGATGACGGCAAAGATCAGCTCTTCGCGGGGAGCTTCGGTGGTGCCCGTGGCGGCCATCAGGAAGACGGCTTTAGCGGTCTGGGATTTGGCGACGCCCAGCAGTTGAGCCAGCTCTTCGATCGTTTTGGTTTCAGGGGTGGCGATTTTTTCAATGGGCCGGAGTGTTTCTTCGGGAGGAGCCGGCTTGCGGAAGCGGGCTACCTGCCGGTTGGCTTTGTGGCCGCACTGTGGACAGAGCAGCAGAGTGTCCTCGCCGATGGGCGTGAGGTACATGTATTCGTGAGCCAGCGAACCGCCCATCATTCCTACATCCGAGCCGACGGCGATGACCGGCAGGCCGCAGCGCCGGAAGATGTTGAAGTAGGCCTGGTAGTGGGCCTGGTATTGTTGATCCAGACCGGCTTCGTCGGCATCCAGGCTGTAGCTGTCGAGCATGGTGAATTCGCGTACCCGGATCAGACCGGCGCGGGGCCGGGGATCGTCGCGCCATTTGGTCTGGATGTGGTAGATCAACTGCGGCAACTGGCGATAGGAGTGGATCTCCCGGTGAGCCAGTTCGGCGGCGATCTCTTCGTGGGTCATGGCCAGGGCGAGATCGCGGCCGACGCGGTCCTGGAAGCGGCCCATTTCGGCGCCGATCTGTGTCCAGCGGCCGGTGGCCTTCCAGAGTTCGGCCGGATGAATGACGGGCATAGTCAATTCCTGGCCGCCGATGGCGTCGATCTCTTCGCGCAGGATGGCTTCGATGCGGTTGAAGGCGCGGCGGGCCAGCGGCAGGTAACTGAAGATTCCGGCGCCGATCTGCCGAATGTAGCCGGCGCGCACCAGCCATTGATGGCTGGCGACTTCGGCTTCGGAGGGGGGTTCGCGGAGAGTTTGACCGAAAAGGTGACTCATGCGCATAAGCGATCTCCTCAATGGGGAAAAATTATATGGGGGATTTTCACTGCGGTTGGCAGATTTCCAGGTATCCGTGGTTGCCAAATAAGATTGCCGAAAGGCGCCTTTTAATTCCCCCTATCCCCCCTTCTTCCCCCGCTTGCGGGGGGAGAAGGGGTTAGGGGGGATATGAGGGGGAGAAAAAACATTTTTGGCACGCTTTTTTGCGATAAAAATTTGTCCATGGTTCTACCCCACGGCAGGTCCGCAGCGAAAATCCCTTTTTAATTTCAGGCGGAATGCGGTTTAAAGGCGTGACCGGCTTCGGCCTCGGGATCGCCCCGCAGCAGGGCGACGGCATGTGGCAAGGCCGGCAGGATGACCCGCAGATTTTCGGTGGCTCCGCGTGGACTGCCCGGCAGATTGATGATGAGCGTCGTGCCGCGAATCCCGCAGACCGCCCGGGAGAGCATGGCGTGGGGGCTGATTTGCAGGGAAGTGGCGCGCATGGCTTCGGCCAGGCCCGGAGCCTCGCGATCGATTACGTCGCGGGTGGCTTCGGGAGTCAGATCGCTGGGGGTGAAGCCGGTGCCGCCGGTGATCAGGATCAGGTCGATCTGGCCGGAATCGGCCCAGGCGCGCAATTGTTCGGCCATGCGGGCCCGGTCGTCGGGCAGGATCGCCATGGCGCTGATTTCTGCGGTCAGGGTTTGTTGGACCAGCTCCCGCAGGGCGGGGCCGCTGCGATCTTCATAAATTCCGGCGGCGGCGCGCGTGCTGGCGGTCAGGATGGCCACGCGAATCGATTCGCTCATCGGTTATTCTCCTACCAGGGCATTCCAGGGGCCGTGCAGTCCTTCTTCGGTCACGCCATAATAGATGCGCATGGTGCTTTCGCTGATGCGCTGGACCAGATCGAAGCGGACCAGATTGCCGTGTTCCCGGCGTTTCCAGAGGCCCAGATCGCCCATCCAGCGGACCTGACCGGCATTGACTGGATTGCCTTCGCATTCTTCGATGGCGTAATGCCAGAGGCGGCGGGCGGAACGGCGGGTCACGTTGGTGACCAGACTGCCGTTGCGCAGGTCGCGCATGGTGTAATAGCGGGTGCCGTTGCGGACTTCGACCGCGGTGATTTCTACGCCGGTGCGCGGCGGAGCGATTTGCGGAACCGTCAGGGAGCCGTTGGCGTTGACCGGCGGCGGCGGCGGCGGTTCGGGGACTGTCCCGGAGGAAGGCTGGGGGGAATCCAGGCGCAGACCCTGGCGGACCAGTTCCACGATTTCATCGCGGACGGCCAGCGTGGTTTCTGCTTCGCTGCGCAAATAGATCTGGCTTTCATCGACCGCATAGGGCGGATCGATCCCGCGGGGCACCACCACGCGCATTACTTTGACGCCCTGGGTTTCTTGAATATCGCTGCTGATGTTCAAGGCGGGCGTGATGCGGCCCTGGAGTTCGCTTTGCAGCTGGGCCACCACGCGCGCGGGACTGGCGCCGATCCCTGTCGGGGGTTTGCGCGGATCATCGGGGATGCCGATGTAGAGCGTGCCGCCGTTGGTATTGGCAAAGGCGCAGACATCGGCCACGATGGCGTCCAGGAAGCCGCCGCGTTTGCTGTATTGGGCATGGAAGTCCTGGACAATATTGGGGCCTTCCTCGCGGGCGGCCTGGATGTAATCAAAGGGGTGGGGCGCTTCTGGCCGGTAAGGGCGGGTACGGGCGAAATCCTGCCCCAGGAAGACTTCGCGTAGTGCTTCGAAGGTCAAATCGGGCAGCAGAATTTCGGCGACCCGGTCGCCGACCCCAAGGTTTTTGGTATTCGTCGTGTCGCGGGTCAGGCGATGGCTGTCAGATCCCTGGATGCAGTGCATGCGCCGGGGATATTCGGGTTTCGAGCCGTCGAAGAACCGTGCCGTCGTCTTCCCTTTTTTCTCCATGTCGGTCACTTCCAATGCATGGAGATGCGAATCCTGGGTGTAGGCGATGCGGGTTTGGCCGCCGAAGCTGAGTCCCTGGAGGGCGACGCCGTGGCTGGAATTGGCGTGGGCTGCGATCACAATCCCGCCGGCCTCGTCGATCAGACGATAGGCCGTGAGTACATCGGTGGTCGCGCCCAGTTCGGTCGAGCCGTCGTCGAGTTTTTCCGGGGGCACATTGAGTTCGCGGAGCAGAAATTCCAGCTCGCGCACGGTGGTATCGGGATTAAAGATGCCGATAATATGAAATCCGAGGGTGGCTGTGAATTCCAACCCGGGAAGGATCAGCAATTCTTCATGCAGCCGGCGATATTCTTTAAGGCGTCGGTCTTCTTCCGGCGTCAGCCGTCCCAGACGTTCCAGTAATTCCAGATCGTCGATTTCTTCCATCATCCGGCGGTAGCCCGAGACCGTGTTGTGATCGGTGAAGGCCAGGGCATCGAGCCCTTTGCGTTCCGCTTCGCGCAGCACGTCGAGATAGCTTACATTGGCCTGCTGGAAATCGGAAGAAGCCGGTGTATGGATATGGAGATCGAATTTATACCATTGTCGTTCCTGCGGTGATTGTGGTTTTTTGCCACGTCGTTTGCGTGTCATGTTAATTCTCTATAGTCAAGGCTCCTGTTTCAAGCCTATTTGATTAATTTGTGCAGCCGATTGATTAATTCGGCCGGACGGAAAGGTTTCATGATAAAGGCATCGGCGCCTTCTTTGAGGCATTCCTGTTCTTTATCCATGCCTGAGGTCATCATAACCGGAATCGTCTTCAGATCCGGGTCGTTCTTGAGTTCGCGAAGCGCGGAACGGGAGTCGCCTCCCATGAGGTGGAGGTCCAGCAGGATCAAATTGGGTTGTTCCTGGCGGACCGTCCGGACAATATCTTCGGGACGGGAAACCGTTATGGCCTGATCCCCTTCCAGATCCAGGAGGGTGCTTAAGAGACCCAGCATGACTTGATCATCATCGGCAACTAGAACCTTGGCCATCATTGCTCCTTATGTAACTCAGCTGTTTCCAGGGCGGCGGCCAGGACTTCATCGATGCGGTGAACGGCGATGAATTGCAGGGCGCGCCGGACTTCTGGCGGGACCTCGTCGAGGTCTTTCTCATTTTCCCACGGCAAAATGACGGTTTTGATTTCTGCACGGTGGGCGGCCAGGACTTTCTCTTTGATGCCGCCGACGGGCAGGATCTGGCCGCGCAGGGTAATTTCGCCGGTCATGGCCAGGTCCGGGCGGACGCAGCGGCCGGTGAGCAGCGAGACCAACGAGGTGGCCAGCGTTACGCCGGCAGAGGGTCCGTCTTTGGGGACGGCGCCGGCCGGGACGTGGATGTGCAGGTCCGAATGGGCGAAGAAGTCTTCATTAATACCGAGCCGTCCGGCGTTAGCACGTACATAGCTCAAGGCGGCCTGCGCCGATTCTTTCATCACCTCACCCAGCTTTCCGGTGATGGTGATGCCTTTGCTGCCGGGCATCTGAGTGGCTTCGATGAACATCACTTCGCCGCCGGTGGGGGTCCAGGCGAGGCCGGTGGCGACGCCGGGCGTGACCGTGCGTTGGGCGGATTCGGAGAAGAACTGTCGTTTGCCCAGGTATTTGACGATGACGGCGGGGGTGATGTTGGCCCGGCGGTTTTTGCGTTTGCCTTCGGCGATTTCGGTGGCGATTTTGCGGCAGACCTGACCGATTTCCCGTTCCAGGTTACGAACGCCGGCTTCGCGGGTATATTCATTGATGATACGCAGGACGGCGCTATCGGTGAAATGGATTTCGTTGTTGCGCAGCCGGTTTTCCCGGATCTGGCGGGGGATGAGGTAGTTGCGGGCGATGTAGAGTTTTTCCATTTCGGTGTAGCCCGAGAGGGATAGCACCTCCATGCGGTCGAGCAGGGGGGCCGGGATCGGATCGAGCCAGTTGGCGGTCGTAATGAAGAGCACCTCGGAGAGGTCGAAGGGGACATCCAGGTAGTGGTCGCGGAACTCGCGGTTCTGTTCGGGATCGAGCACTTCCAGCAGTGCTGCGGCCGGGTCACCCTGGAAATCGGTGCGCAGTTTGTCGATTTCATCGAGCATGAAGACGGGATTTTTCACGCCGACGCGGCGCATGGCCTGAGCGATGCGCCCGGGGAGGGCGCCGATGTAGGTGCGGCGGTGGCCGCGGATTTCGGCTTCATCCCGTACGCCGCCCAACGATTGGCGGATGAATTTGCGGCCGAGCGCCCGGGCGATCGAGCGGCCCAGCGAAGTCTTGCCGGTTCCGGGCGGCCCGACGAGGCAGAGGATGGCGCCTTCGCGTTCCAGGCGGAGGTAATCCGCGGGGGCATCCCCTTCTGTGGAGAGCGGGCGTTCCTGTTTGAGGCGCCGGACGGCCAGATATTCCAGAATGCGTTGTTTGATCTTTTCCAGATCGTAGTGATCTTCGTTGAGCACCTTGCGGGCATGGGCAATATCGAGGTTGTCTTCGGTGCGGTTGTGCCAGGGCAGCGAGACCAGCCAGTCGAGATAGGTGCGGATGACGCCGTATTCGGCCGAGGCGATGGGGATTTTGGACAGGCGGTCGAGTTCGCGGCGGGCCTCTTTTTCTGCTTCTTCGGGAAGTCCGGCGGTTTCGATCTTGCGACGGAACTCATCCACATCGGTCTGTTGTTCCGTGCTTTCCCCCAGTTCTTTGCGGATCGCTTCCATTTGCTGGCGCAGGAAATAGTCCCGTTGGGCCTTTTCCATTTCGGTCTGGGCTTCGCTCTGAATTTTGTGGCCGATCTCAGCGACTTCGATTTCGTGATTGATAAGGCTGAGAATCACCCGCAATTTTTGGGTGGCGCTATCCATTTCCAGCAGGCGCTGCATCTGTTCCAGTTCAATGCGCATGTGGGTGGCGAGGGTGTAAGCCAGCTGCAAGGGGCCTTCGGCATTGAGCACCATCAAAGTCAGATCCTGAGGCATGGCAGGCGTTAATTCAGAGAGGTGATTGAAGCCGTCGACGACGCTGCGTTGCAGCGCTTCCAGCTGGACACCTTCTTCGACATGTTCGGTTTGAGGACTGACGATCCCTTTCAGATAGGGGTCCGTTGAGGTGAAGCGTTCCACGCGTACCCGTACCAGGCCCTGGAGCATCAAAGTGACAGTATTATCAGGGACTTTAAAGATACGGTGGACCATGACGACGGTCCCGATGCGATAGACATCCTCGATGCCGGGTTCTTCCTGATCGGGGTTTTTACCGGCGACGACCACCATGAGGCGGTTGCCGCCCACAACCTCATCAATCAGGCGCAGCGAACGAGCACGGCCGACGCGGATCGGCACGACGGTTTGCGGGAGGACCAGCATATTGCGCAAGGGAAGAATGGGCAATTCAGTCGGAAGTGGTAATTCCGGGGTAGGGAAGGCGGGGTCGATTGTTTGTTCGCCATCGCTCCATTCTTCTTGCAGATCTTCAAGTCGAGCAAAGGGTGAGAAGAGAGAACTCATGCATACTCCATCTATATAACATCGTTAGCCCCTACATTGTACCACAAATTGCCAGAGGGGCATTTTGTTAAGGTTTTTAGTGTTTTATTTATATTTTCTCGCCGTCTGGTGGGTCTACAGGGAACCGTGGTCGCCAAATAAAATTGCCAAAGGGCGCTTTTTAATTCCCCCTTGCCCCCCTTTCCCCCGAGGGAAAGGGGGGATAACTAAGCATTTTGGGCGCGCTGCAAAGCAGCGCGCCCAAAATGCAGTTAATATTCCCCTCCTTTTCGCCCGCTTGCGGGATGCTACGCAAAGGGGGGGAAGGGGGGATATGAGGGGGAGAAAAAACATTTTTGGCACGCTTTTTTGCGAGAAAAATTTGTCTACGGTTAACTGTAGTCCTACCCGCCGTCTTCGGCGGCGAAAAAATATAGATACCGGTATAAACACTTGTCTCCTTTAGAGGCTAAGGTAGAATGCACCTATTGTTCTTTTTTTAGTTGGTAAGGAGTGAAATCATGGATCGTCGTATTGTTATAGTAACCGATAGCACGGCGAATTTGCCGCCTGAATTGGTTAAACAGTTTGATATTCCGATCATTCCCTTGAATATTCATTGGGGGGGACAGGACTATCTGGATGGCGTAACCTTGAATTCTGATGAATTTTATCAATGGTTGGGAAATCGTCCGGAAACTCCGACCACTTCACAGCCTTCCGTCGGTCGGTTTATTGAATTTTTCAAGGAGGTGGCGGCCCGTTATCGTCCGGAGGTGATTATCGGGATTTTCATTTCCAGTAAGATGAGCGGTACGTTTTCTTCGGCCTTGCAGGCTCGCGCCGAGTTGCCCCAGTTAAAGATCGAATTGATCGATTCGCACAATGTGTCGATGGGGTTGGGGTTTCAGGTTCTGGCCGGGGTGCGGGCGGTCCAGGCCGGGATGAGCCTGCCGACCGTCACGGCGCGGATTGAGGATGTGCGATCTCGAATTCAGCTTTTGTTTATGGTCGATACGCTGGATTATCTCCATCGCGGTGGGCGGATTGGCGGAGCAGCCCATTTTGTCGGCACGATGCTCAACCTGAAGCCGTTGCTTTCTGTGGTGGATGGGCGGATCAATTCGGTGGATAAGGTGCGCGGACGTAACCGATCTTTGCAGCGGTTGATGGATCTGGCGGCGGAACGGGCCGGGGGAAAACCCGTTAAGGAAGTGGGTATTTTTGAGTCGGGGAAGTATGAAAATGTCGAATGGGTTTGGGCGCAGGTGCAGGAGCGATTGCATCCCGAGTACATCTATCGGACGCTGTTGACGCCGGTGGTGGGGACTCATGCCGGACCGGGAGTGGTCGGTCTGGTTTTTCCGGGAGAGTAAATTTTTTTATTTTTCAGGGCGGTTTGTAGCTATAATCATATTTTCGCGCGCCCTTTAAGGGCGCGCGAAAATATAAACCCCTTCAAGCGCTAAATTTGGCATTTGTGGTATAATTTTCCCGTTTGGGACGATCCTGAACCTTCCAGCTAAGAGGTAGCAGCATGCGTATCGTTGAAATCATCGAAAAGAAACGTGACGGCAAGTCATTGACTTCTGAAGAAATCCACTTCTTCATTGACGGTTACACAACCGGTGCAATCCCCGATTATCAGGCTGCGGCCTTGTTGATGGCGATTGCCATTCGAGGGATGGATGATCGCGAGACGGGTGATTTTACGCTGGCGATGGCCGCTTCCGGCGAGGTATTGGATTTAAAGGATGTTGCTCCCTTTGTGGTAGACAAGCATTCTACCGGCGGCGTCGGTGACAAAGTCACGCTGGTCGTTGCTCCGACGGTGGCGGCCTGCGGGCTGCCGGTCGGGAAGATGTCGGGCCGGGGTCTCGGTTTCTCCGGCGGGACGCTGGATAAGCTGGAATCCATTCCCGGGTTCCGGTCCAATCTCACCGTGGAAGAATTCAAGGCACAGCTGGCGCGGATTTCCCTGGTGTTGACCGGGCAGTCGGCCAATCTGGCTCCGGCCGACGGCAAGCTCTATGCTTTGCGGGATGTGACCGGGACGGTGCCCAGCCTGCCTTTGATTGTCAGTTCGGTGATGAGCAAAAAGATCGCGGCCGGGGCGGATGCCATCGTGTTGGATGTCAAAACCGGCAGCGGTGCTTTTATGAAGACCATCGATGAGGCGCAGCGCCTGGCTGAAGGGATGGTGCGGATCGGGCAGCAAGTGGGACGCCGGGTGACGGCGCTGATTTCCGATATGAACCAGCCTTTGGGATGGGCGGTCGGGAATGCGCTGGAAGTGCGGGAAGCGATTGCCGTGCTGCATGAGAGCGGGCCGGCGGATTTCCGCGAACACTGTTTGGTGGTGGCCGGCGAGATGCTCTATCTCGGCGGGCAGGCCGATTCCCCGGCGACGGGGGCCGAGATGGCTGCTCAGGTTATCGCTTCGGGCGAGGCCTGGCGTAAATTCTGCCAGATGATTGAAGCTCAGGGTGGCGATCTGCATTATGTGGAAGATCCCGGCAAGTTGCCGGTGGCTCAGATTATCGAGCCGGTGCCGGCTCCGTGCAGCGGAGTGCTGGCCCGGGTCCAGACCGACGAGATCGGCATGGCCGTGGTTGGTTTGGGCGGTGGTCGGGAAAAGAAGGGCGATCCGGTGGATTATGCCGTCGGATTGATGATGCACTATAAAGTGGGCGATCGGGTGGAAAAGGGTGTGCCGATCTTTACCGTGCATGCCAATGATCCGGAGCGTAAAGAGGTTGCGGTGCGCCGCGTGTTGGCGGCGTTGACGTTTGAAGATCAACCGGTGGATCCGCTTCCGCTTTTCTATAAGCGGGTGGTGTAGGGTCTGTAAATTAAAAAGCCCCGAATTTTCAGGGGAAAACGCTGTAAAAGTCGGAAAGTGATTTTTTACGACCCCTTAACGGCAACGGTTGTTATTTTCCAGGAGCATGTTATGATTGCCGCGCCGTGTCCGGCTGCTGGTCGGGAGCGCGGATAGTTTTGTGTAATGGAGGAATGAATGCAGACTTACCTTTCGATCGTGCAGATTATCTTGGCTCTTGCGTTGACTGGCCTGATTCTGCTGGAAGTCCGCAGCGGTGGACTGGGCGGGGCTTTCGGTGGGGTTCAGACGGGGTTGATTCGTAAACGCCGCGGCACGGAACTGTTGATTTTTCAGTTGACTGTGGGGACTTCGGTTGCGTTCTTTGTGGTCTCCATGTTGACCGTCCTGGCGAGCGGCTGATTCGCGGATTATTTCAGAGCCGGGTTAAATAAAGCACCTGGCTCTTAAATCCACTATGTTTCGGCGGATTGGTTGGCAGGTCGTTCTCGTTGGGCTGGGATTTTTCCTGGCCGCGGGTATTTTGGCATACCTGGCGGCCACTTACACAACGGAATCCCATCCGGCACCGGGTGGCACCTATGTGGAGAGCATTGGAGGTTATCCTCAATCTCTCAATCCCTTGCTCAGCTTTTATAATGATGCGGACAGCGATGTCATTGCGTTGACTTTCAGCGGGTTGACGCGGATGACGCCGCAAGGCGAAGTGGAACCGGATCTGGCACGAGGATGGGAGATCGATCCCGGCGGGATTACCTACACCTTCCATTTGCGTACCGATGCACTCTGGCACGATGGAACGCCCGTCGTCGCGGATGATGTCCTCTTTACAATCAGTCTGCTTCAGGACCCCGATTATCCTGGCCCATCCGATGTTGCGGCACTCTGGCAATCGGTCAAAGCAGTGCGGGTGGACGATTACACTGTGCAATTTGTCCTCTCGGAACCTTATGCTCCCTTTATGGACTACACGACGATCGGTTTGTTGCCGGCGCAGATCCTGAAGGGAATTAAGGCTGCCGATTTGCCGACATTGGAATACAATCGAGAGCCGATTGGTTGCGGGCCGTATCGGGTGGCTGAAGTGACCGAGGCAGACGGCCAGATTACTGCGGTGACCCTCAAGCGATTCACCCGGTATTATGGCCAGGCGCCCAACCTGGAAAATGTGATTTTGCGTTTCTATCCCAATGCCCGGGCAGCTTTTGATGCCTATCAAGACGGCGCGGTGGAAGGGGTGGCGCGCATTCCAGCAGATTTGTTGACGCAGAGCTGGTCCGAAAAGAACCTCAATCTCTATACTTCTTTGACCTCTGAGATGGGCGTACTTTATTTCAATGAGCTGATTTCCGACACCTTGCCGTTCGGCGACAATCGGGTGCGTCAGGCATTGATGTTTGCCCTGGATCGGCAGGCGATTGTAGATCAGGTATTGATGGGGCAGGCCGTGGTTCCCGACAGCCCCTTTTTACCGGGGACCTGGGCTTATTCTAATGAGGATGTCCCGCAATATACCTATGATTTACAACGCGCTGATGCGTTGATGCTGGCAGCCGGCTGGACTCATGCTTCGCCTCGCGAGCCTTTGCACAATGCGAACGGCGCTACTTTGAATTTCACGCTGATTGCTGCCAATGAGCCCCTTTATCTGGGGATGGCGCAGGCGATCGCGGATCAATGGGCGCAGATCGGGGTTTCAGTTACGGTGCAAGGGGTGCCCCCACTGGCCCTCAGTGGGATTTTGGAAGCACGAAGTTATCAGGCTGCACTTTTCCATCTGGCGGTGCCGGGCGATCCTGATCCCTATCCTCTTTGGAATGAGACTCAGGTTTTGGGCGGCCAGAATTATGCCGGTTTTCGCCATCGGCAGATCAGTGAAATTGTAGAGCAGGCGCGGCTGACCACGGATCGCGAGAGGCGGCGCACTCTGTACAAGGAATTTCAGCAGCTCTTTATGCAAGAGTTGCCGGCACTTCCTTTGTATATCCCGACCTACACTTATGGTGTGGACTCCCGGGTGCAAGGGGTGCAGATCGGTCCTATGTTGATGCAGACAGGGGATCGGTTCCGGCCGATTGCCGACTGGTATGTTTTACAGCGGCGGGTGGTGGTCAGCGAGAACAAGTAGCAGACATCCGGGATGCCGGATGTTATTCTGCGAGTAATCCTCTGTTAAAAATTGTATGTTTTGGCTTCTATAACTTCAAGGAGGTTGCGAATGACGAAGCAGTGGGTTTATCTTTTCGGCGATGTTGATAAGCTGGAAAAAGAGGTTGGGAGTTGGGACACGGTCCGGGATATCCTCGGTGGTAAAGGTGCCGGTCTGGCCGACATGACGCGCGCCGGGTTGCCTGTGCCCCCTGGATTTACGGTGACCACCCAGGCCTGTATGGCCTACATCAATGGCGGGTTCAAGTTCCCCGAAGGCGCCTGGGACCAGGCCCTGGAGGCTTTGAAGGCTGTCGAGGCGCAGACCGGGAAGAAATTCGGCGGCGTCGACAATCCTTTGCTGGTTTCTGTCCGCTCGGGCGCCAAGTTCTCCATGCCCGGCATGATGGAAACGATCCTCAACGTCGGGTTGAACGACGAGACGCTGGAAGGGATTGCCAAGCTGTCCGGCAACAGCCGCTTTGCCTGGGACTCCTATCGCCGGTTGATCGCCATGTTCGGCCGCACCGCCATGGGCATTGCCGATGAAGTTTTCGACAAGGCCATGGAAGGGCTCAAGGAAGAACTGGGTGTCCACGAAGATACCGATTTGACCTCTGATAACCTCAAAGAGCTGGTCAAGCGCTTCAAGGTTGTCTACCGCGAAGCTTTGGGCAGCGATTTCCCCCAGGATCCTTTGGTTCAGCTGAAGACCGCCATCGAGGCCGTTTTCCGCTCCTGGATGGGCAAGAAAGCGATCGACTATCGCCGCGCCGAGCGGATTGCCGACGATCTGGGCACCGCCGTCAATATCGTTACCATGGTCTTCGGGAATATGGGCAACGACAGCGGCACGGGTGTGGCTTTCACCCGCGACCCCGCCACCGGCGAGAAGAAATTCTACGGCGACTATCTGCTCAATGCGCAGGGTGAAGACGTGGTGGCCGGTATCCGCAACACCAAGCCCGTGAGCACGTTGGGCGATGATATGCCCGAGATCTACAAGCAGCTGGTCGAAATCGCCCAGAAGCTGGAACGCCACTATCGCGATATGCAGGACACCGAATTCACGATCGAGCGCGGCAAGCTGTGGATGCTGCAAACCCGCAATGGGAAGCGCACCGCTCGCGCCGCTGTTAAGATCGCTGTGGATATGGCCAACGAAGGGCTGATCAGCCGTGAAGAGGCCGTCATCCGCGTCAAGCCGAAGGATGTCGACACCCTGTTGCACCCGCAGTTCGATCCGAAGTCGGTGGCGGCGGCCAAGACGGCCGGCCGGATGCTGGCGACCGGTGTGAACGCCTCCCCGGGCGCTGCCGTCGGTATGCTGGCCTTCGATGCCGATACCGCCGAAGCCTGGAGCGTCAAGGAAAACAAGGCCGTCATTATGATGCGCCCCGAGACCAAGCCCGATGATGTGCACGGGATGATTGCTTCCAAGGGTGTGGTCACCAGCCGTGGCGGTGCAACCGCTCACGCCGCTGTGGTGGCCCGCCAGTTCGGGAAGCCCGCCGTCGTCGGCGCCCGCGACCTGAACATCGATCTGGAAGCCCGTACCGTGACCGCCGGCGGCAAGACCCTGAAGGAAGGCGATTGGGCCTCCCTCGACGGGACGACCGGTGAGGTCTTCGAAGGCAAGATCGAGACCATGGCTCCCGACTTCGAGAAGGAAGTCGAACTGCGCACCCTGTTGCAGTGGGCCGATGAAATTTCCGCCAATCCGCAGGCCCGCCAGTGGCCCGAAGATTACAAGGGCTATCCGACTCGCGGTCTGCATGTCTGGACCAACGCCGACTATCCCAAGGATGCCCAGCGCGCCCGCCAGTACGGCGCCGTGGGTATCGGGCTCTGCCGCACCGAGCACATGTTCTTTGAACCGGAACGGCTGCCCCATGTCCAGAAGATGATCCTGAACGCCGATGAGGCCCAGGCCATCTTCGACCGCCGCGGCCGCGTGCAGGCGATCCTGGATGCCGGCAAAGAAGACGGCAAGCCCCTGGATGCCGCCCGCCGTGGTGAGCTGGATGCCGATATCAAGGCGATCGACGACGAGATCGCTGCTTCCGAGGCCGTCAAGTTCTATCGCGGCGCTCTGGATATGCTGCTGCCCAGCCAGCGCTCCGACTTCTACGGTTTGTTCGAGGCGATGGACGGCTATCCCGTGATCATCCGCCTGATCGACCCGCCGCTTCACGAATTCCTGCCCGGTTTGGAAGACCTGCTGGTCGAAGTGACCGAACTGCGGACCCGCGGCGTTACCGGCGAAGATCTGGAGAAGAAAGAAGAGCTGCTGTCCGCCGTCCAGAAGATGCACGAAGCCAACCCGATGATGGGGTTGCGCGGTATCCGCCTGGGCATCACCTACCCTGACATCACCAAGATGCAGGTCCGCGCTATCTTCGAAGCTGCCTGTATGGCCGCCAAGAAGGGCATCGTGGTCAAGCCCGAAATCATGATCCCGTTGACCGGGCATGTGAACGAGCTCAAGGTCAGCCAGACCGACCTCGAATCCGTGGCCAAGCTGGTCATGGAAGAGCAGGGTTGCGAAGTCGAGTACAAGTTCGGCTCGATGATCGAAATCCCGCGTGCCGCGGTAACCGCGGACGAGATTGCGACGCTGGCGCAGTTCTTCTCCTTCGGGACGAACGACCTGACCCAGATGACCTTCGGCTACAGCCGTGACGACGCCGAGCGCCGCTTCCTGGTCAAGTATGTCGAGACCGGGATCCTGCCCGTCAATCCGTTCCAGGTGCTGGATCGGGGCGGCGTGGGCAAGTTGATGCAGATGGCCGTCCGCAATGGCCGCAAGACCCGCCCCGAACTGGAAGTCGGGATCTGTGGTGAGCACGGTGGGGAGCCCTCCTCGGTGGAGTTCTGCTACCTTTCCGGTCTGAACTACGTCTCCTGCTCTCCGTTCCGCGTGCCGGTGGCCCGCCTGGCGGCGGCGCATGCTGCGCTCAATCACCGCGGCAAGACGCTGAGCTAAGCTTTTAGCTGAATAAGAAACCGCGCGTTGCCTTAAAGGCAGCGCGCGGTTTTTTATAAAGAGATTTCACTACGGAGAGCACCGAGAAGGATGAAAATTCAGCGGAAGTAGACAGCGGCAAGTAGACAGTAGACAGCTCGCGTTGCTGGGGCGGATCTGGTAAAGGGTTATGTTTTTGTGCGCATTCTGATGCGCACAAAAACATCAACAAAAGAAACTCTCTGACTGCTTCGCACCGCGCGGCGTTTCTTATGGGGAATGTGTCTTGTGCGGGTGCGGGTGATTTCCCACAGAGGTGCAACGCATTCTGATCTTGCAAGGCCAGGCGGTTTGCCTTCAGATTGGGTACCCACAAGGGGTACCCCTACGGGAGATTGTCTGTGTAGGGGCGGGGTAACACCGCCCCTACATGGGCGGTGTTGTCGTAGGGGCGGCACCCCGAAGGATGAAAATTCAGCGGAAGTAGACAGCAGCAAGTAGACAGCCTGCGTCGCCTGTGCGGATCTGGAAAAGGCCATGTTTTCGTGCGCATTCTGATGCGCACGAAAACATAAACAAAAAACTCTCTTACCCTATCCAGCGCGGTGTATCTTACGGGGCAAGGCCTATTTGCGGGACGTTACAAGGCCAGGTTATTTTCAAGACAGAAATGCCGTGTGGAACAGGATCAGGATTTCAGCGACAGGCAGTAGAGTGCGTTGTTGGTGGCGGGATCGGGCTGGAAGCCCATGCGGAGGAGGTATTGAGCATGGGATTTATTGCCGGGGGCGCTGTAGATCTTTTCGATGCCCTGCCTGAGGAAAACCTCGGCCTTTTCGCGGTAAACGAAGTGGCCGACTTTGAAATCCCGGTAGCCGGGGATGACGAAGTCCAGTTTGACGAAGAGCCCGCGGTCCTGATAATTCTCGGCGATGAAGAGTCCGGCGGGGACCATATTACGCAGTACAAAGAAGACCTGCTGGCGGGCTGTGGGAGAATAGACAAAGCCGGGAAGGAATTTTTTGATCTCTTCGCTGTAGAATTTGAGGAAGTATTCCAGATAGTCGGAGTCTTTCTGGACTTCCAGCAGGCTGAAGTATTCTTTGGTGTTGAACATTTCATACAGGTAGTAGAGATCGATGAGGATAATAAACCCATTGACGGCGGCGATGGGGTAGGCTTTGATGGTGAGGCCGTAGATTGTGAAGCAGATCGCTCCGACCAGATTGATGATGCGCAGTTTCAATATGGATTTCATCATCAGCGAGATGGCGATCAGGACCGATGCCACATAGCCGATAATTTCAAAAACAAGTTGCCAGTTCAATGAATCCCCCTTGGATGTGTGAAAACGATAAAAAAGAAAGTGGCCTGTGGTAACAGGCCAGCTCCCTATTATATCCCGATCCTGGATTTGTAAAGGGGATTTATCGGAGCCGTAGTTTTTAAGCATCCCGCAAAAGGCTTTTGTTTGGTAAATGGCGACGCGCTGGATGGGGGGGGAGGTTTTTTTGTTTATGTTTTCGCGGGCTTTCTGAAGCCCGCGAAAACATAGGCTTTTCTGCAAGAAAATCCCTTTTTGCGTCCCCGGCTTTTCCGGTTATAACTACGGCTGGCCGAATTTTATCTGTTGCAATGAAGGAGTATTGTGAACACGACGACGACATCATCACCTTCCCGTATGTCAATTTGGGCCGGCCTTTTGACGGTCTATATTGTATGGGGTTCGACTTATCTGGCGATCCGGACTGTAGTGCAAACGGTTCCGCCTTTTTTGATGGCCGGGGTGCGGTTTTTGTTGGCCGGGGCGGTGCTTTATTTATGGCGGCGCTGGCGAGGCGATCCGGCTCCCTCGCGCCGGCAGTGGATCTCGACCGGGATTGTGGGGCTTTGTCTGCTTTTGGGCGGTAACGGTGGGGTGGTCTGGGCTGAGCAGCGGGTGCCGTCGGGGATTGCTGCGTTGATGGTGGGGGCGGTGCCTTTGTGGATGATTTTGCTGGATGCCGTCCGTCCCGGTGGGCAACGGCCGGCTCCGCGAGCGTTGGCGGGAGTTGTCATTGGGTTTGCCGGAATTGTCCTGCTGCTGGTCGATCCGGCGGCTTTCAGTTCTCAGGTGGGCGTGGGGTTGGATCTGATTGGCGCGGTGGTGTTGATCCTGGCCGCTCTTTCCTGGTCGGTGGGATCGCTTTACAGCCGCCATTCCGAGATGCCGGATTCTCCTTTGTTGGGGACGGGGATGGAGATGATGGTGGGGGGGGCCGGACTGTTTGGCTTTGGGGTGTTGACCGGGGATCTGGGACGGTTCGATGCGGCGGCGATTTCGTCGGCTTCCATTCTGGCCTGGCTTTATCTGGTGATTTTCGGTTCCTGGGTAGGATTTACAGCTTATACCTGGCTGTTGCGGGTTGCACCGGTATCTCTGGTTTCGACTTATGCCTATGTCAATCCGGTGGTGGCGGTGGTTTTGGGCTATTTTCTGGCGGGGGAGGAGCTGTCGTGGCGGACGTTGATTGCGGCGGCGGTGATTGTGGGCGCGGTGGCGTTGACGACGACGGCTAAGGCAAAGGCATAATTATTTTATTTGCTCAAGGCGGCACCTGTGTTATACTTTGCGGTCGGAGGTGAAGGGATGACTCGTAAAATAGATCGACGGCAATTTCTCAAGTGGCTGGCGGTCGGGGCTACTGTGGCGACACTTTCCCCGACGCTTTATGCACAGGCGGCTACTCCAATACCGCCATATCCGGACGATGATTGGGGGAACTCGCCCTGGGTGTTGATGGGGCGGGCGATCAATCCAGTCTCTTTTTACGAGCAACCTTCTGTTTCTTCGCGCAAAGTGTGGAGTTGCGGGCGGGATCGGGGTTTTCGGATTTTTGGATCGGTTCATGCGCCCTATTCTTCTCATAACGATCTCTGGTATGAGACTTTTCACGGCTATGTGCCGTCGGCGTGGGTGTTGCCGATCCGGGTTTATCCGCCGCAACCCTTTATCTCCGATGTTGGTCCCTGGGGATTTTGGGGAGAAGTGTCGCAGATCTACACCCTGGCCCGTTCTCAGCCCAGCCTGAAAGCCGGTGTGGTCTACCGTTTTTACGGCGGTACGGTTTATCATATCCTCGATTCTTTTGTGGATGAGCAGGGGTTGGGGTGGTATAAGATCTATGACGACTATCCGCCCGGTGCGAAACGCCGACAGTGGGTGCTGGCCAAGGATATGCGCAGGATTACCCGGGAAGAGATGGCTCCGATCCATCCCTATGCTAAAGACAAACGGGTGGAAGTGGATCTGAGCAAGCAGTTGATGAGCTGTTTTGAGGGCGATGAGGTGGTTTATACGACCAAAGTCGCTTCGGGGTTGGGTGGGGAGAAATTGTTCACGCCCAGGGGGGAGATGGCGGCGTTGTTGAAGCAGCCTTCGCGGCATATGTGCAATATCCCTTACGAGGGAGGGCCGGAGCCGCTGGGGGATATCTTTGACCTGCCGGGGATTCCCTGGAATATATTCTTTGATCTGAGCGGGACGGCCATCCATGGGGCCTACTGGCATAACGATTTCGGGATTCCGCGCAGCCATGGTTGTCTGAATGTTCCCTGTGAGTCTTCCCGTTGGGTATATCGCTGGATCGAGCCGTTAGGCGGCTTTGAGGATGATTTCATTCAAGGAGATTACAAAGTCGGGACACCGATTTTGATTTTCTAGAGTTTTCGATAACAGGGATTAAAAAAGTTGTTAGCATCCCGCAAAAGGTCTTTGTTGGGTCAAAGCGACGCGCAGGATAGGAAAGAGAATTTTTTTGTTTATGTTTTCACGGGCTTTCCGAAGCCCGCGAAAACATAGGCTTTTTTCCGCTTTTCAGGGCTAATCGCACAGATTGAAGATTTTTGGCTTATAAAAAAGCGCGCCTCCGAAGGGGGCGCGCTTTTTTATAAGCCTGCCAGGGATATTTTTATGATTTGGGGGCGGGAGTGAAGGTTTCCCCGATCATTTTTAAGAGTGTCGGAAGGGCGGTCCCCTTTAGATTGCGCAGGCGCAAGATGTAGTACCAGTGATCCTCCCCTTGAATGATCCAGGTTTCGGCTTCGCTGCGTTGCGGTGCCACCCAGCGTTCGTGAATCTGGTAGGCGCGCAGTTCTTTCCAGGTAGCTTCGGTGAAGTCGAGCAGCGTGGGATCGGCGGCTGGATCATGGGTGGTTTCCAGAGCCATCACAGCCTGATTGTAGGTCAACGGCTCACTGGCCCCGGGCAGCCACCACAGCTCCAGTTGTTGATCCTGATATTGCCATGTTACTTTCCCGGACCGCAAACCGCCTTCTATGGCGGTCATTTTGAAGGCCTGAGGGACCGAGATGAGCGCACCGGTTCGTATGGTGCCGGAAAGGTTTTGGAATGTGAGGGCGGTGGGGTGAAAGGTGCGTTGGAGCGGCCCTGTGATTGAGTAAGGAGTCTGGATGCCCAGGATCAATTGCCAGGGACCGGCGGATGCGGTGAGCGGGAGCTGAAAGGATTCTTCCGGGGCGTAGTGGATGTCGTCGGTCGGGGCGATTGAGTAAAGCCGGAGTTGCTGGTAGACATTTCCTTCAGGATCGAGGATGGCGGCGGTTATGGAGGCCGTCACATCGAGATCTCCGGATGATTCCAGATCCAGCGTCATCGAGATCGGTTCGAGTGCGGAGACTCGTTCCGGCCAATGTACCTGCAGGATCAGGGGGGGGACCGGCGTGAGGGTCGGTGTGGCGGAAGGCAGCGCTGTGGGGGTAGGGATTACCGATCGGGTGGGGGAGGGAATCGCCGGCGTGGTTGTCGGGGTTGCACAGGCAACCAGAATTAATAGAAAGATGGCTATGGGAAAAATATTTCTTCGAGTCATGGGGCCAATAATAACACAGGAGCGAAGAGGTGCAACTTGTGGTTTCTTTTGGAGTTATTTCAGGAAATCGCGCTTTTTGCTTAGAGCTTCAATTGGCTTTTGTCAATCCTCCAATAGTACAGTAGAAATCTTTTTAATCCATGATACTGTGGGTTCATGCGGTTTTGACCATGAAGCTAAATATTAAAATTTTAACTTAAACAAACAGTTTCCATAGGAGGAACTGTTCGGAGGGAAGAAAGATGGGAAAGAGAATAATGGGAATGGTGTGGATGGTGGCATGGATTATGGTGAGTCTGGGATTGGTCAATGCCAGTTTTGCGGTGGCTCAAGAAGTTCAGGATTGGGAAGAGACCCCCCAAATTCAGCCGACTTCGGATATAGAAACTGTGGCGGATGTGGTTTTATTTCAGTGGATGCCGGGTGGCGGTACGGAGGAGCCTGCTGGGGCTCAGCTGAACTCGACTTCTTTACTCAATTACACTATTTACGAAGATCGTATTCCTTCAGCCGGGTGGACGGATTGGTCGTGGAGTGCAGATCGCAATATGGCGCAGACTCAGATCGTCCATGGGGGGCACAGTGCGATTGGGCTCTCTTATCGTACGGAATGGGGCGGTTTTTACCTTCATGCCGGTCAGGCGATTCGGATACAGACGCCGGCCTGTCTGCGTCTGTGGGCCCATGGCGGTCCTCAAGGAGCGCAAAAGCTCTCGGTGGTGGTCAATTTGATCCGGCGCCAGACGATTACGCTTTCTTCCAATCGCTGGAGTTATATAGAAATTCCCTTGGCCGAATCGAACGGAACTTTAAATCTGCAAGATGTGGCATTTCAGGAGTATGCGGGGCAATCGCGCAGGCCTTTTTATATTGATGATTTGACGGTGGGGCCTTGTGGGGCCAATCCTACGCCGACTCCGGCGCCTTCTGCGACGCCTACCCCGCGTCCAGGGCCGACAGCTACCATGACCCCGGTGCCGGGTATCACGCCTGAAGTTTCATTGTCTGTTGATGCCGGCGCGGAGCGACTGGTGATCAGCCCCTATATTTATGGAATCAATTTTGGTGAAGAGGTTCTGGCGAATGAATTGCGGGTGCCGATTCGACGTTGGGGCGGCAATGCTACGACGCGCTATAATTGGAAGCTGGATACCTCCAACAAGGCCAGCGATTGGTTCTTTGAGAATATTCCAAATCCCCATCCCCATCCCGATCAGTTGCCGTTGGGCTCTTCGTCCGATCGTTTTATCGAACAAAATCAACGTACCAATACCGCTTCATTTTTGACGGTGCCGATGATCGGTTGGACGGCGAAATCGCGGAATATTGACTGTGCTTTCAGTGTGCGGTTATATGGGGCCCAGCAAAAAGTCGATCCCTGGCGTACGGATTGCGGCAATGGGGTGCGGTTGAACGGTTCTTATATTGACAATAATCCTGACGATCAGAACCGCGAGATTGACGACAACTTTGTCAAACAATGGATCAATCATTTAACTGCCCGTTACCGTCCGGCGGCGCAGGGTGGCGTGCGGTTTTACAGCCTGGACAATGAACCGATGCTCTGGCATGTCACGCATCGGGATGTGCATCCCGATCCGGTTGGATATGACGAATTGCGCGATTTGACCTATGAATATGGAGCGGCGGTAAAGCGCGCCGATCCGACAGCTCTGGTTACCGGCCCGGCCTTCTGGGGGTGGCCCGATTATTTTTATTCGGCGATCGATACCACAACGCCGGGTAACTGGTGGGCTAATCCGCCCGATCGCAATGCTCACGGCGGGACCCCGCTGGCGGAATGGTATTTACAGCAGATGCGGGCCTATGAGCAGGCGCATGGCGTGCGGATTCTGGATTATCTGGATGTGCATTTCTACCCTCAGGCACAGGGCGTGGCCCTTGCGCCGGTCGGCAATGATGCGACGCAGGCGCTGCGGTTGCGGTCCACGCGCGCTTTGTGGGACCCGACTTACCGGGATGAGAGTTGGGTTAACGATGCCGTGCAATTGATCCCACGGATGAAGTCGTGGGTAGCGGCCAATTATCCGGGAACGAAGGTGGCATTGACCGAATACAATTGGGGGGCTCTGGATAGTCTCAACGGGGCGTTGGCGCAGGCGGATATTTTGGGGATTTTCGGCCGGGAGGGATTGGATATGGCGATGTTGTGGGACCCCCCCGATCTGGGAGAGCCGGGAGCCTTTGCTTTCCGTATTTATCGAAATTACGATGGGAATGGGGCGGCTTTTGGGGAGACCAGTGTGCGGGCGGAGAGTACGGATCAGGACAAAGTGGCGATCTATGCGGCGCAGCGGACAGGCGACCGGGCCTTGACGCTGGTGCTGGTCAATAAGACGAACCGGGATGTGCCGGTAACTTTGTCTTTGGCGGGAGCCAATCTCAGCGGCACAATGCAGGTTTATCGTTACAGCAATGCCAATCTCAATGCCATTGTTCGATTGAGCGATTTGCCGGTGCAGCGGTCGGTCGGGATGACGGTTCCGGCCGCTTCGATTACCTTGCTGGTGGTCCCGGTAGCGCCGTGAGTTTTCGGAATAGGTTCGAGTGCAGTACTGCGCCCGCCTTCCCAGGCGGGCGCAGTACTATAAGAAATCCTTGTTTCCCTTGATCCAATTTTAGGTTATACTATACGTTTCCCCAGAATGTTGTCAGGAGATCGATTGATCTATGAAGTGTATTGCCAGGCAGTTTGCCGTGTTACAGCTCTCAGGCTGCGCCGGCTGTGAGGTTTCGTTGCTCAACGCCGACGCCTGGGTGGATCTCTATGAGCTGGTCTATATGCCGCTGGTGGTTTCGGCTCATGAGGTGCCGCCGGTAGATGTCTTGTTGGTCAGTGGGGCGGTGCGTACTGACGAGGATCTTTACAACTTGCGCAGTGCCGTTCAGCGTGCGGGCCAGGTGATTGCAGTGGGGACCTGCGCCATTTCCGGCGGGGTGGCCAATCTCGGCGATCGGGAGGATGTGCGGAAGGAGTTCCTGGCGAAAGAGATGGAACGCCGCCATTTGCCCCGGCTTTTGCCTCAATCCCATCCTATCGATCGGGTGGTGAATGTCGATCGCTATCTCCCCGGATGTCCGCCGACGCCGGAGTTGTTTATGGCGGTCCTTTCGGAAGAGGATGCGTTCCAGCCGGCGCGGACGGTCTGCCAGGAGTGCGGCCGCCGGAAGGATTCCTCGATGCGGCCGAAGCAGTTGGTGGGCTCGCAGCGGGGGGAGGTATTGCCGGATATCTGTCTGATCAATCAGGGGTACCTCTGTATCGGTTCGTCGACGCGCGGCGGCTGTCGGGCGCTTTGTACCCGGGCCGGCCATCCCTGCGTGGGCTGCCGGGGGCCGTCGGATACCTTTATTGAAAAGGAATCTCAGGCCTGGTTCGACAGCATTCGCCGGGTTTTTTCGGCGATGACCGATGTGCCGACGGAGGAGTTGACCGCTGCGTTGCATTCTCCTCAGCTGGCGCTCTTTCTGTTTCAATTTTCCGATTATGCCGGCGGCGATTATCCGCCCCGGCCGCGGAGTAAGGTGCTGTAAGATGACGACATTGACTTTTCCTTTGAGCCGGATTGAAGGCCATGCCCGGGTGGTGATTGAGGTGCATGGCGGGGAGGTGAAAGCGGCTTATTTTCAGGCGACTGAGTTGCGGGGCTTTGAACATCTTCTCTATGGGGCGCCCGCCGAGCAGATGCCGGTGATTGTGCCGCGGATCTGCGGGGTCTGTTCGACGGCCCATCATGTGGCGGCCGTTAAGGCGTTGGAAGATGCTTACGGAGTGACGCCGCCGCCGCTGGCGGAACGGATTCGAGAATTGTTGCTGTTGGGGCAGTTGATTCAAAATCAGGCTACCTCGCTGTTTATTTTTACACTGCCGGATCGCTTGGGGGCGGCAACGATGTTCGAAATGGCGCAAGATGCCGCTGAGGCGATCCAATCGGCCATCACGGCTCAGGCATTGCAGGTGCGGCGCTCCGGGACCCGGTTGATTTCTCTGGCCGGCGGTCAGTTTATCCACCCTGTTAAGGCGGTGGTGGGCGGCGTGACGAGCGGGATTGCCCCGGAGGCGGCTGAGACGATGCGGTTGGAAATCGAACAGGCTTTGCCGGTGGCCTGTGCGTTGTTCGATACGTATTGGGAACTCTCGCTGGCATTGCGGGATCGCATCGGGACCTGGGGCGACGACGCTCCGGCCTGCTATCTGGCGGCGGTGACGCCCCGGTTGCCTGCTTATGGCGGTGGGTTGTTGCGGGTCCAGGGGACGGATGGTCGGTTGGCGGCTGAGTTTCCGGTGCAGCGTTTCCGGGAGTTCCTTACTTATCAGGAGTCGGAATACAGTTATGCCGGGCAGACCAGCTATGGTGGGCAGGTGATGCGGGCCAACAGTCTGGCGCGGATCAATATGGCGGATGCGATGGGGACGCCGCTGGCCGACGGTTATCTGAACCGGTTCCGGGAGGCCTTCGGCCGGCCGGCTCATGCGATTCTGCTTTTCGATCTGGCCCGGGGAATCGAGCTGGTTTATGCGCTGGAACGGGCTGCCGCGTTGCTTGCTGAGCCGTTGAACCGGGAAGATACCGATTCTCCTTACACACCACGGGACGGCGAGGGGTACGGGCTGGTCGAGGCGCCGCGGGGACCGTTGATCCATCGTTATTTGATTGAGAATGGGCGGATTGCCCAGGCTGAGTTTGTCATTCCGACGGCTCACAATATTCTGGCTATTGAACGGGCTCTGGGGGTGGCGGCCCGTCGCTATATTACGGCGGAACGGGTGAATCTGGAGCTGGAACGAGCTGTCGGGCGGGTTGTGCGGGCCTTTGATCCCTGCATTGCCTGTGCAACACATTGAAGGCGCGTTGAGAAGGAGGGGCGATGGAACATCAAAAGGATGGAGCGATAGGCGGGGAAGCGAAAGATCCCACGCCGGCCGCGGGATCTCAGGGATTGAGTGGAATGCTGGCGCGGATGCCGCTGGCGGCACGGTTTTCCTTGATGATCGGGTTGCTGTTGGTGCTTTCGATGTCGGGGTTGACCTGGGTGCGGGTACAGGAAGATCGCCGGTTGTTGGAGGAAAGCGTTTCCGACATGTTGGCGCAGGTGGCCAATTTTCTGGGGCAGACGCTCCAGACTCAGATCCCGGGCAATGTCGACGGGTTGTCGCCGCTCCTGGTGCAGGCGGTGGCGATGCAGACCAGTTCATTTACAGATCAATTGCAGAAGGTCCAGGCCAATCGTACCAATGCGGTAAAGTTTACTTTAGTCTATGCTTTTGTGACTGATAGCGACAACAAGGTGATGTATAGCGATCGATTGGGCTATCAGGGAAAGGTGATGACGCAGACCGTTGCGCCGACCGATGATGGGGCGGTGGTGCGGATCACGGATTGGACCGGAGATCGCGTTTTTGAAGCCGCCGTGCCGTTGTTGAATCAAAAGGGCGGGCGGATCGGTACCGCCTATCTGGGGCTTTCCACGCATCTGGTCGATGCGGTTGTGGCGGATATCGTTCGCCAATCAACCCAGGCGACGTTGATCGTGCTGATCCTTTCTATCGCGTTGACGGCTTTTTTCACCCGTAATGCATTGGCTCCAGTAGCGGCTATTGCGGCGGCTTCTCAAGCTGTCGCCGCCGGCGATCTTTCGCAAACGGTGCCGGAGACCCGTCAGGATGAAGTGGGGCAGCTTTCGCGGGCTTTCAATTTGATGGTTAAAGGGTTGCGAGAGCGGGAGATGTTGCACGATCTCTTCGGGCGGTTTGTGAGTCGAGAGGTAAGTCAGGCAGTGTTGGAAGGCCGTGTGGGGCTGAGCGGTGAGCGGCGGATGATCTCAGCCGTCTATTGCGATATGCGCGGCAGCACGGCTTTTGCCGAATCGCATTCGCCGGAAGTCTTTATGAGTGCGCTCAATCAATATTTCGAACGTATTGTCCGAGCCGTGGAGGCCGAGCGGGGGATTGTCAATCGATTTGTAGGGGATGAGGCCGTCTGTATTTTTGGGGCGCCGATCGATTTGCCGGATCATGCTGAATGTGCGGTCCGGTTGGGGCTGCGGATTCGAGAGCAACTGGCGGCTTTGAGCGAAGAACGGGCGGCGCAGGGGTTGCCGACCCTGCGGTTTGGCTGTGGGATCAATACGGGAGAGGTGGTGGCCGGAGCGACCGGGGCTGAATCTCGTCAAGAGTATACGGTGCTGGGCGATGCGATGAATGTCGGAGCGCGGATCGAGGCGCTGAATAAGAATTTCCCCGATCACGATGTTTTGCTCAGCGAGTTTACGGTCAAGGCCTTGGGGGAGCGGGCAGCCGATTATGAATTTGCCGATCTCGGTGAGATGCCGATCCGGGGCAAGTCGCAGCCGGTACGGATTTACGGGTTGATCGGCTGGCGCGGAAAGTAATGTTTTTTGTTCATATTTTCGGCGGCTTTCTGAAGCCGCCGAAAATATGGGCTTTTTTCTCAGCTTAACCGCAGAGGTCGAAAAAACGGGTTTTTGTTTTCCGATTTAACCGTACAGATCTAATAAACAAGTGCCCCCGGGGGAAACCCGAGGGCACTTGTTTATGGATCATGATTTTTATCGATCTGTGCGTTTAACCCGGAAAGGCGGGAGAAAAAAAGCCCGTGTTTTTGCGCGCATTCGGATGCGCGCAAAAACACAAACAAAAACACTCTCTCTGCCCACCTCGTGCGTCGTTTTTCACCGGGAAAGCACCTGTTGCGGGATGAAAAAACGTTTTTAATCGATATCAATGAACAGACGCACGGGTTGATTTTTATTGGGTCGGTTTACCGCATTTCGGGCAGAAGCGCGCTCCTGGATTGAGCGGTGAGCCGCAATATTTGCACTGCGCCTGGGCGGCAGGCGTTGTGGGATGTCCACAACGGTTGCAGAACTGAGCGGTGGGCGTCAGCGGATTGCCGCATTGGGTGCAGCGCCGTCCTGCCGGAGTGGCTGGGGGCGTTGGTGCGACCGGTGGCGGCGGTGGTATGCCGGGTTGAATCCGTGGCCCGGGAGGCGGTGCCTGGGGCCGCGACGGTGCCGGCTGTTTTTTGGGACGGAAGGCCATATAGAGAAGGACGATAATGCCGATGCCGACCATCAGGAAACCGACACAGGCCACGCCTCCGATCAATACAACGGCTATTCCCAGCATCCCGTAATCCGATGATTGGATCGGCATCCCCGGTTCCGGGGTGGTATAGGCGATCGGGGAGGGCGTGGGGAGAGGTTCCGGGTCGTCTTCCGGCTCCCAGGTCGCAATGGGTTCGGGGTCACCGCTCAATTGCGGGGCCTGGGGTAATTGCAGCCGGCCGTTGCCGTAGCCGGTGTCGGGGCCGTCGGGACCCAGGTCGACTGCATTGTCGAGCATTAATTGGGTGATTTGAGTCCGATCGTAATCGGGATAGGCCTGGAAGAACAGGGCCGCGGCGCCGGCGACGTGGGGGGTAGAGGCTGAGGTGCCGTCAAATCCTCGCCGACCGTAGGTCGCGCCGGACACTCCGGCAGGGGCGCAGATGTCGGGCTTGAGGCGGCCGTCTTCCGTGGGGCCCTGGGAGCTGTAATCTGCCAGTTGATCGTTTTTCCATTCGGTGGCACCGACGGTCAGGGCTCCGATGGCGTCGGCCGGCGGGCAGAGGCTGTGATCCGGGGTGTTGTAGGCCGATTCGATGTAGGCTCCATGGGTGAAGAGATCCAACGTGGCTCCGGAATTAGCGGAATTGCGGGCCTGGATGTAGAGGTAGACGGGCACATCGGAATCATAGGAGAACCATTCCAGGGGTTCCTGTCCGATGCTGCCGTCCTGGGTATTTTCCGAGCTGGCCAGGAGATCGCCATTGGCATCGACCAGATAGATATCGAAATCCTGCTGCGGTTCCTGCCAATCGTCTTCCCAGTTCAGATAGATCGAAAAGCGGCCGTAAGTTTCCAGGGCCAACACTTCCACGCCGGTGGCAAATTCGTGGGTGTTGTTGCCGTCGCTGTCGTTGTAGATCGCTCGATAGTGGCCGGTTCCTTGATTGCCGGCTGAGTTGACCCACAGGACGCCGCGGGAGGCGACATCGTCGACCATCTGCGAGTCGGTGCTGGTGCCGTCGCGGGGGCCGACCATGGTCGAAGCGGAGTGCGAAATGATCCGCACATCCTGTTCGAGCAGCCAGTCAATGGCTTCGCCCATCGAGGCATCCGAGCCGTCATACCAGGCCAGGTAGAGTTCGGCATCGGGGGCCACTTCGTGGACGATTTCGGCGCAGGCGGCGCCGTGAACTTCTTCTTTATCGTACCAGCCGAATTTCTCGATCGTGACAGATTCGGGAAGTTCTTCCCCTTCCAGATCTTCATAGCCGGAAAATCCCAGATCCAGGATGCCGATACGCACCCCTTTGCCGGTGATTCCAGCCTGATGCCAGGAGTCGGCGCCGATGACGCCGACTCCTTCTCCGTTGATGGGGCTCCCATCCGGGAGCTGATTGGGCGGCAGCCTGACGGCAATAACATGTTCCAATTCGGTGAGTTGGGTGAAGATGGCGCCGGGTTGATCGCTTTCCAGTTGCTGTCGGATGAGTTCCAGCGGAACGGAGATGTTGATTTGATCTTCGTGGGCGCTGGCGATCGTCACGCCGACGGTTTCGAGTTGCTGGATCAGGGCAGTCGGATCTTTGATATCGAGGACGAGGGTGACCCGGACTTCTTTTTCATTGGGGGTGAGCAGGCCGCGTTTGCGAGCCAGTTCCAGAGCGGCAGATTCTCCGCCTTCCTGATAGGCGACCAGGAACGATTTGTAGACCGAATCCAGTTCGTTGTCCTGGAGGATGGTGGCGAGCTGCGGATAGCGTTCGGCCAGCTCTTCCAGGCTGGGCGGCGGGGTGATTTGCAGCGATGGAATCGGGCGGGGTGTGGGAGTGGGGGAAGGCCAGGGTTGCAGGATGGACGGTACGTTGCCCTGAGCGTTGAGCCAGCCATAGATGCCGCCCGAGGCCAGCAAGAGGATGGCGCCGATCGAGAGTAAAATAGTGGCGTATTTACGGTTCATACAGGCTCCTTACTGAGTGCGAAGTTCGTAGTTATCGAACTCAAAGGTACCGGTTTCGTTGACTTCCACCAATCCCACCATGACGCCGACTTTGCCTGAGGTCAGCTCATTATCCTCATATTCGGCGACATATTTTCCATTGATGGCCATGACGAAATGGTTTCCCTGTCCTACGACGGTCAGGCGGTTGGTTCGGGACGGTTCCAGTGCATCGGTGACGGAGGAAGGAATGAGATTGACCCATTCGCTGTCTTTGTAGAGGTACAGCGTGTAACTGTCTCCGCTGATCTGGAAGAGATAGTAATTATTGTCTTCATCTTTACGGAAGATAACTCCGTACTGGCTGTCCCAGGGACCCTGTAATTTACGGACTTCGACGCTGACGTAGAAATCTTCGCAATCGTCCATTTCGGGGGTCACCCAGGAAAGGAAGGCCTGTTTGGAGGTGACTTCCCAGTGATATTTGCCGCCGGCAATTTCTTTAGTGACTGAGGCCCATTCATCATCGGTCGGTTCGACGAGCCATTGTCCCTGGTCGCTGTCGAAAGAGTCGCTGAGTGTGAGATCCCAGTTTTCGGCATCGCTTAACAATTGCTCCCCAATTTGGAAGTCGTCTGTCGGCCGTTCCGGAATATCCGGGGTTTCTGTGGGGGGCCGTGGCGTGCGGGTGGGGCGGGGCGTCGCGGTGTTTTCCATGGCGATTTCGGTAGGCGTGGAATTAAAGATATAAGCTCCGGCAAGTAGGGCCGCGCCCAGGCAGAGAATCAGGAAGATTCCGACTCCCCCGATGATGAAGACGATGGTGGGAAAGCCTGAGCCCGAAGGTTTGGCCGGTTCTTCTGTATAGACCGGCGGAGTCGGGGTCTGAATTTTGACGGGAGTTGGGGTATTGATGCGCTGGCCGGGCTGTTCTTCCGGCAGGGTGAGTGTACGTGGGGGAGAGAGTGTGGGATCGGCTGTTCCGACGCCTCCGACGAGCGCCGCGGCCATTTCCTGGGCATTGGAGAAGCGTTCATCCGGCCGTAATTTCATGGCCCGGCTGATGACCTGGCGGGTGCGCTGACTGACGGCGCTGTTGGCTTTTTCGATGGGGACCAGCGATTCGATATCGACAATGCGGCGGGTGGCGGTCGGCGGGATATGGCCGGTAAGGGCATGATAAAGCAGCGCTCCGAGGCTGTAGAGATCACTGCGGGGGTCGGTATGCCCGCTTTGAGCGTCGTATTGTTCGGGCGGTGCATATTCCGGCGTGCCCATGCCGCGCATGGCGGTGCGGGTCTGGGGATCTTTGGGGTCCCAGAGTTTCACCAGGCCGAAATCGACCAGCAGGGCGCGGCCGTCGGAACGGATGATGACATTTTGCGGTTTGATGTCCCGGTGAAGGATTCCCTGATCGTGGCAGTAAGCCAGGGCATCGAGCAATTGCCCGGCCCAGTTCAGGAGTTGCGCTTCCGGAATCATGCCTTCGCGGACGATGCGCTCTCCCATGCTTTCCCCTTCGACGAAGTCCATGATCAGGTAGGCGTTGTCGTTTTCTTCAAAGAAATCGGTGACGCGGACCAGATTGGGGTGATGCAGGCGGGCAAGGATGGCCGCTTCCTGTTTGAACTGGACTCGCAGTTCGATCAGGGTGGCCGGGTTAAGACCGGGTTGCGGGACCATTTCTTTGATGGCAACGGGGATATTGAGCCGGGTATCCCAGGCGCGGTAGACGGCTCCCATGCCGCCCTGTCCCAGGATGCGCGCGACGCGATAGCGATTCTGCAATATACTGCCTGTCGTCAGCATAGTTTCCTCCAACGTCCAAAGGTACAACTCGAAAGTTTTTTGATTTGGGAATTCAGTCGACGCAGGAATTGCCGACTGATTGAGGCTTCGGTTAGATTATGCCCTAAGTTTACCCGAAGCTGCCGAAAGGGCAAGGGGAGACGTGAAACGTAATGATCTGTCGCCGGGGCGGCTCTGGAAAAACTATGTTTTCGTGCGCATTCTGATGCGCACGAAAACATAAACAAAAAAACAACCTGTGCGGTTAGCCCGGAAAAGCAGGGGAAAAAAGCCCATGTTTTGGTGCGCCTTCTGAGGCGCACCAAAACATAAACAAAAAAA
>CAZCTC010000016.1:0-128021 GCA_964501335.1 uncultured Anaerolineales bacterium
ATATGAATAAAAATAACTCTCTCCCCCTGCTTCGCACAGCGCGTCGCTTTTTACCTGGAAAGCACCGGTTGCGGAACGTAAAAAACTGTTTTTGATCTATCCCAAGGAACGGCCTACAGGTCAAAAAAAGCCTGTGTTTTTGCGTGCATTCTTATGCGCACAAAAACATAAATAAAAAACAATCGAAAGGACCCCCCATGGAATTCCTCACATTTCTGATCAAAGCCAAAATACATGCCTATGCCAGCGGCGGTGAAGGCGGCGAAATCCGTCTGAGCGACGGCAGCAAAGAACTGACCTTCGCGGAAGGCGAATTCAGCTATCGCGATCGTTACTTCGGCTTCAATCCCTTCGCCGGGGAAGAAGTCGTCTGGCAAAACGGTCAGGCCTGCTGGAGCATGAACTACTACGGCCTGGTCTCCGATCCCACCGCTCCCGCCGGCGAAATCTACCACTTCCTCCAGAAAGCCATGCGCCAGGTACAGGAAGATCGCCCCTTCCGCGGCCCGGCCCTCTTTCAGGAAGGGGACTTCGAATATCGCGACGAAAGCCGGGGCACCTGGGAACAATATATCGGCGTCGAGCGGATCTTCTACCGCGGCCAAGAAGTCTACCGGCTCGATTATCACGGCGGAGTCCTGAAATAGCCATGTACGAACATCATGAAACTTCCATTCTCAACGTCGTGAACCACTTTAAACAAAATCCTGCGGTCGAGACATTGTTGCTCGCCGGTTCTCTGGCCCACGGATTTGGTGAAGCCGCTTCCGATGTCGATATCCTGATCGTCCTTTCCGAACCGGCCTATCGAGAACGCCTCACTTATGGGCAGATGCAATTTTTCAGCCAGGAACTCTGCACCTATCCCGAAGGCTATGTCGACGGAAAATATATCAGCCGGGCCTACCTGAATCAGGTTGCCGAAAAAGGTAGCGACCCGGCACGCTTTGCCTTCGAAGGGGCTCAGGTACTTTTCTCCAAAGATCCCACCATCCAGAATACGCTGGCCGCCATTGTCCGTTATCCCCTGGAAGAAAAAGCCGCCCGGATGAAGCGCTTCTATGCCCAGTTTGAAGCCTGGTACTGGTACAGCGGCGAAGCCTTTAAACGCAACAATCCCTACCTCTTGGGAATGGCGCTGAACAAGGTCGTCCTCTTTGGCGGACGCCTGATCTTAACCCACAATGAGCAACTCTATCCCTATCACAAATGGTTCCTTAAAGTACTGGAGCAAGCGCCGGAAAAGCCGGAGTCGCTGATGGCCCAAATCACCACACTCTATCAGATTCCCAGCCGCGAAAATCTCCAAAAGTTCTATGAAACGGTCAAAGGATTTCGAGATTGGGGCCTGCTGGAGGCCGGCTGGTCGGGCCAGTTTATGATCGACAGCGAATTGAACTGGTTAACCGGCACCACCCCCGTGGACGATCTCTGATTTGCCTATTTAACGAAAACGCCTATAATCTCTATTTAGAGATCAAGGAGCGACATGTTAAACAAAAAATATTTCACACTTTTCGGTATCGTCTTTAGTTTTGCACTGATTTTCGGGTTGACCGCCTGCACCTGGGAAGAACTCAAGGTCAAAATGCAGTACAATCCCGAAGTAGGAGAGACCTATCACGTCTTCATGACCTCCGACCAGGTAATCAGCCAGACTTACGAGGGCCAGAATGTAATCCTGACCCAAACGATCGGCATGGGCTACAGCATGGCCGCCGTCGAAAAAGATGAGCAGGGCATCTGGATGGACATCACCTACGATCGTATTGTCTTCAAACAGATAGGGCCGATGGGAGAAGTCGCCTACGATTCTGACAATCCTCCCGCCGAAGTTCCGGCCCAGGCGCTCGGCTACAAAGCCCTGCTCGGAAACGGCTTCTCCGTCAAAACCGACCCGGCTGGAAAAATCATTGAAGTCAAAAACTTCGAGGCTTTTATCGACGGCGTTTTGAAAAACCTGAACATCGAAGATGAAAGCACTCTGGAACAGGTTCGGGCCACCATAGAAAAACAGTACAACGAAGAATCGATCAAAGAAATGGTCGGCAATGCCCTGATCCAATATCCGGAAGGGGAAGTCAAAATCGGCGACAGCTGGACCTCCCAGATCACCATGACCATCAGCTCCATGGCGCTCTCCCTGCAAAACAACTACGTCCTGAGCGACTACAAAGACAACACCGCGACCATCCAGGTGACCTCTCAGATCCTCAACGATCCCAATGCCGCGCCGCTCGATCTGGGAGCCTACCAGATGAAATATGCTCTGGAAGGCTTACAAACCGGTCAAATCACCGTGGACACCCTGACAGGCTGCTCCATGAATTCTACCATCACGCAGACGATGAGCGGAACCGTCAGCCTGATCATGGGAACCGAAGCCATGACCCTCCCGATCACCATCAACGGCGTCACGCACGTCGAAATCGCCAAAAAATAAGCCTGACTTTCAAAAATTTTCGCGCCGCCTCTCATCCAGGCGGCGCGAAAAATATCAATCCGTATGGTTGTCTATCATTCACCTAAAGACTACGTCGATGCCGCCAGTTCACCGGCTACATCGCCGACAGAACTGGCCGGGCTTTCCCGCGCCGACTACATTTTCGTCAAAGCAGCCGTCGCAGCAAACCCCGCCACCCCTCACGAAATCCTGTGGCAGCTCCTGCCCCCCCACCTGGAAACCGAAAATGAAATCCAGATCGGCAAAGCTCTGCTTAAAAATCCCCTCGCCCCGCTGGAACTCCTGCACGAACTGGTCCACCGGCTCTTACCGCTTCAGGAAGTCACCCCCCGCAACTGCCCCAAACGGCAATTCGCCCTCGCGTTGACCGCCGATCCGCGCCCGCAACTGGAAATCCTGCAACAGCTTATCGATCCCGCCGGCACGCCCAAACATCTGCGGGGAGCGATCGCCCATGCGACCTTCCGGCGTGATATCTTGCAGCTACTGACCATGGATCCCAGCGAAAAAGTACGCCGAAAAAGCATCCGGAGGTTGAACACAATGGCCATCCGTCGATTATTTCTGGCCGGCGGGATTGAAGCAATGCCGGCCCTGGCCCCTCAGTTCGTCTCCCTCGCCGGAGGGAAAGCCGCCCGCATCGTCATCCTGTTACAGGGAGGCACCGGATCGGAAAAATACCTGCCGCTCTATACCGCTCCCCTGGACGCAGCGGGGGCAATTTACACGGTAGTCATGCCGACCGAACAGGGGTACCTGGATCTGGCCGGCGCCATGGATAAAATCCGCCAGGCGACCGGCATTCTCATCGGCGGAGGACACACCCCCACCTACCACCGCCTTTACGCCGAAGACCCGCTCGGGCCCTGGCTATACGACCGCTATCAGGCCGGCGTTCCCATCGCCGGACTCTCGGCCGGCGCCTTGATTTCCATCTCGCCCTGCATTCTGAACTCTGAAGAAATCCCCTTTCAAATCCTCAAAGGCCTGGGCTTCCTGCGCAATCTCATCCTGGGAGTTCATTTCAGCCAGCGGCCGGAATTACCCTACGTGATAGAAAAAATGGCCAAAACCCACCTCTACCACGGCTGGGGCCTCGACGAACCGGCCTGCGCCGTCTTTGAGGATGAACAATTCCGGGGAATTTTGGGGCGGGGAGTCTATCAAATCGAAATGACCGATCCCGAGCACCAGGCGCCGACCATCAGAGAGAGAGAAGAGCCCTATCGCCTGTCTTGAAAATGGGCCTTTATGCAGGGCCTCGGCCTTGTAGCGCCCCGCAAATGGTCCTTTCCCTGTAAGAAGCACCGCGCGGGATGGGGAGAGAGTTTTTTGTTTATATTTTCGGCGGCTTCAGAAAGCCGCCGAAAATATGTTTTTTTCCAGACTAACCGCACAGGTCGAAAAAATTTTAACGCAGCAGATCGAAAATGTTGTAAACAGCCCCAAAAAGGAGAGACGCAGAGAAAAATCAATCTTCCTCTGCGTCTCTTTGCGTTCTCTGCGTCTCCGCGTTAAATACGTTTTACGTTTTACGTCTCAATCGCACATCGTCCAGGCCGGTGAAATCGCATTGGCCTGCAGACAATAATCATGCAGCCCCAAATCCGTCCCGCCGACATAATCCACAATCGAAGTTCCCACCCAGGTAAACTTGCTGTCATACCGACCGGTCGGGACGCTGCGCCAGTATTGCCAGCTACCGTTGCAGTCAGGATAGAAATACTCCCGAATATAGCCGACCGGCCCCCACATTTCCGCAATCCAGTCATACGCACAGAGCGGCTTCACATAGAGATAAGCCCGCGGCTCTACCGTCACACTCTGCACATTGCTCCAGGCATACGGTTCCCCGCTGGAATGGACCCGCACCCGCCAGTAATAAACGCCGGGCGTACGATCGAAACGGCTGAACGAAGTGCCCCAGCTTTGAAAAGTTTGCGCATTGCTGAAATCCGCCGCAGTGGCCAATTGCAAATCATACCCGTCGGATATCAGACCGAGCGATTTCCAGCTCAATCCATAACTGCCGTCGCCGTCCGAATTGCTGATGGGATTTAAATAAACGCTCGGCGGCGCATTCCGTACCACAATCGGCAAATGCGTCGGCAGTCCCACACTTAAAGTAAAATAGCCCACCGCAGTCAGCTCACCTGAATCCTGGACCACTACGCCAATCAAATAACGTCCCTGCATTCCCATCACCGGCGAGAACTGCACATAATGATAACCTTCAATTTCGGTAATCACGGCATTCAGACTGATCGATGTCGAAGGATCGATCGAAAAATTCCAATTCGTGGTGTAATAATCCTCAGCATCGGAGAGGTAATTCTCCAACGCCACCGGAGTTCCTGGAGTGCGATACATATAGGAAGAAGAACCGCCCCTCCCCCACAAAGGATAAGGCAAAGCATCATAGCCCGAACTGAAATCCACTTCCGGCGGAGTATTCAAGCGGATCGTCCACGTCGCCTCATCCTGGACACTCCCGTCGCTTACTGTGACATGAATATAATCCATCGTCCCGGACCCTCCCGAAATCCCTGTAAAAGAATACGTATGAGGGCCGGTTCGGGTATAAGTCATAATGTCCAGCGAGCTGTAATGCGTAACCGTATAAACCAGATTGTTCTTGTTTCCCAGATAACCGGTGTAATTCCAAAGATCAACCCCCCGAACCTGTCCCGTACCCAGTTGAAAAGTGGGTAGGGAAAGGTCGATCGTATAAACAGAAGCTTCGGCAGGCGGTTCAACCGGAGGGGGCTCAGATTGCGCTAAAGCCAGATTGGTAAAGAGAAACAGGGTCCCAAACAACACCAGACAAACAGAAAACCACGGAGCCAGTTTAAAAAATTTACGCATATGTATCATTCTCCTTAGATCTCTGGGGTTTCCCGCGCGGATCTACAGTATAACACGTTTTTGAAATAGAACAAGTGTTCTATGGAATTTTGTATTTTCCCGCTTGCCAATCCACGCAATTGAAGCAAAATGTAACCCCAATGCATCTTAGAAAACACAGAAGGTAAAAACCATGAGTAAACGCTCCTCTCAAAACGGTTCTCTGCCCTTTGACCCCAAAGCCGGCGGCGCAATTCTGGTTATCATCGCCATCCTGATCCTGCTCGTCAACGCCTGCCTTTCATCCCAGGGCAGCCCCCTGCCGCCGGAACTCGTCGGCATGGCCGAAGAAATCGTCACCGCCTCGGCCTCCGAAGATGAATACAGCCAGCCTCAATACGATCCCGAAGCCACACCGACCCGCCGGCCCCGGCGCACCCCCACCCCGGAATTCGCCGACGTGACCGAAGAGGTGACCGAAGAATCCACCGAAGAAACGACCGTCGATGCCGATTTCGATTATTATGTGCTGGCTTTGAGCTGGCAACCGGCCTTCTGTGAAAGCAAACCCGACAAAGAAGAATGTCAGACCCAGACCGAACGCCGTTACGACGCCACCAATTTCGTCCTGCATGGACTCTGGCCCAATCTCCAGGGTGACGACGAACACACCTTCGGCTATTGCAATGTCTCCCGCAGCATCATCCGCCAGGACCAGAACAGCGACTGGTGCGACATGCCCGACATCGACCTCTCCGAAAAAGTCTTCCAGGACCTCAGTAAATATATGCCCGGCTCCGGCTCCTGTCTGCAAAATCACGAATGGTACAAACATGGCACCTGTAGCGGAATGTCGGCCGATGCTTACTACAAACTGGCCAACGCCCTGGTGAAACGCTTTAACGACAGCGACTTCAACCAATATGTAGCGCAACAGGTCGGCCGTCAGGTCTCCCGCCGCGATCTGCTCGCCCGCTTCACCGATGAATTCGGCGCCGACGCCGACAACTACCTCTCCCTGCGCTGCACCAAAGTCGACGGCGACAGCCTGCTCACCGAAATCCAGATCGCCCTGCGCGCCGACCTGACCCGGGCCGACGACATCTCCAATCTCTTCCCCGATGAAGATGTGCCGACCCAGGGCAACTGCCCGCAACAATTCCAGATCGACAGAGCCGGCCTGAACAACCACTAGCCTATGAAAATATCATCACGCTTTCGCCTCTCCATGTTCGCCGCGATCTATGTGGTTCAGGGGATCGGGCTCGCCTACTTCCAGAGCTTCCAAAAACCTTACCTGAACAGCCTGGGCGTCTCCGCCGGAAATATCGGATTGTTGACCTTTATCCTCTACCTGCCCTTTATCATCAAGATCTTCATCGGCATGCTCAGCGATAAGGTCAACCTGTTCGGCTATGGCCACCGCAAACCCTACATCGTCCTGGGGCTGATCCTGGCCGCCGTCTCCTTCAGCGGCGCGGCCCTGGCTCTGCCCGATTCCAATTATGGACTCTACACCCTGCTGATCACGCTGGGCTCCCTGGGCGTGACGATCTTCGATTCGATCGCCGACGGACTCGCCATCGATATCACGCCCTCCCAGGAAATCGGCAAAGTGCAGGGCGTGATGGTCGGAGGGCGCGCCAGCGCCGTCGTTCTCCTCTCGCTGATCTTCGGCTATCTGATCCAGCGTACCGGCTATCGCCCCATCTTCCCCATCATCGGCCTCAGCATGCTCATCCCCTTGATCTGGGTGCTGCGGGTGAAAGAGCCGCCGCGCACAAACTCCGACCGGGCCTTCCAGTGGAGCGCCTTCCGTTCTCTGGGACAGCCGCGCTTTCTCATCTTCGCTCTCTATGCCGTCGTCTACTCGTTAGGCTCCTTCGGAACGGAAGGCCTGGTGACCTATTTCATGAGCAAAGGTTTCCACGCCTCCGAAATCGCCATCGGCCAATACGGCGCCCTGCGCGGCGCCGGAGCCATCGTCGGCGCGATCGGCGGCGGCTATCTGATCGACCGGATGGGCCGGCGCAAAGGAGCCTTCGCCGCCGTCGTCATGATCTCCCTCGGCGCCACCGCAATCGGGCTGGCACCCTCACTCAATGTGATCCTGGGACTGGGATTGCTCTGGGGCATGGCCTGGGCTTTTCAAGAAACGATCTTCTTCTCCCTGGCCATGGAAATCGCCGACGGCCGCATCGCCGCCTCGATGTTCGCCATCATGATGAGTATCTCCAACCTGGGCTCAGCCCTGGCCGACAGCTCCGCCGCCGCCCTGAGCGACACCCTGGGATTCACGATCGTCTTTCTTCTCCTGGCCGGAATCAATCTGGTCACGTTGCCGGTTCTGGAACAACTTTTCAAAGTTGCCCCGGAAATCGCTCAACTCAAAGCCCAATCTCTGAAAATGGAGCCCCTCAATGAAACATCCGGTTGAAATCTTACAGGACCTGATCCGCATCGACACCACCAATCCGCCCGGCAATGAAACCGCCGTGGCCCGTTATCTGGCCGAGCTGCTGGAAAAAGCCGGCATCGCCACTAAATTCCTGGGAGACGACGAACAGCGGCTCAATCTGATCGCCCGCCTGCCGGGCCGCGGCGAAGCGCCCCCGGTCCTCTGGCAGGGCCACATGGACGTGGTGACCACGGCCGGACAACACTGGAGCCATCCCCCGCTCGCCGCCGAAATCCATGACGAGATGCTGTGGGGCCGCGGCACCCTCGACGACAAAGGCAGCCTCGCCATCATGGTCGCCGCCTTGCTCAAAGCGAAAGAAACCGGCGTGCAGCCTCCCGGGGATATCGTCCTGACCGCCGTCGCCGATGAAGAGGTCGACGGCTCCCACGGCGCCCGCTTCCTGGTGGAAAAACACCCGGAAGAGTTCAAAGGCATCCGCTACGGCATCGGAGAAGGCGGCGGTTGCGCCGTCTGGATCTCCGGCCAGAAATTCTATCCCATCATGGTGGTCGAAAAACAGGTTTGCACCCTCAAAGCCACCTTCCGCGGCAAAGCCGGCCATGGGGCCACACCGCTGCGCAACGGCGCAATGGTCAAAATGGCCCGGGCCCTCACGACGTTGAACCGTAAACGCCTGCCGGTTCACATCACGCCGGTCGGCAGAGCCATGCTCGAAGGGATGAGCAAAGCCTTCCCCTTTCCGAAAAACATCATCTTCCAGCAGTTGCTCAACCCGGCGTTGACCGACCGAATTCTCGATGCCCTCGGAGATGCTCTCGATCAAGTCAATCCCGTCCTGCACAATACGGTCAGCCCGACGATAGTCGAAGGCAGCGGCAAGATCAACGTGATCCCCGAAACGGTCCAGCTCGGCATGGACGGGCGGATGTTGCCCGGCTTCAAACCGGAAACGATGCGACAAGAACTCAGCGACCTGCTGGGCCCGGAAGCCGAACTTGAAGTGGTCCGCTACGATCCGGGTCCACCGCCCCCCACCATGACCCGCTACGAGATCCTGGCCCAGGCCCTCAAAGCCGCCGATCCTTCCGGCTATCCGATCCCCTATCAGCTCAGCGCCGTGACCGACGGCCGCTACTTCTGCCGCCTCGGCATCGAAATGTACGGCTTCATGCCGCTGGACCTGCCGCCGGACCTGATCAACACCGTCCACGGCGGCGACGAGCGTGTTCCCGTCGCCTCCATCGAAAAAGGCGCCGCCATCATGTTCGATATCTTGAAAAAGTTCTAACCGTCCCGCAAAGTTTTTCCCAGTAAAAAAGTGATTTGCAGGATGCAGGAAAGAATTTTTATTTATGTTTTCGCGCGCCGCAAGCGGCGCGCGAAAACATAGACTTTTTTCTTCCTGTTTTCTGAGATAATCGCACTGGCTGGAAAAACAAAACTTTATATGAACGGGAGATCTCCCCATGCCCTGTCCAAAATGTGGCGCCCCTTTTGATTCGGAAGAAGCCTGCCGCGAGCAGTTCAACCTCGGCCAGTTCCTCGAACTGGAACAGCCGGAAAGCTACGCGGTCCACTATCTCAGCGTGCCTTGCTACATGCTTCAGCACAACATCTACTCCCGCGACGGCTGGCTCTACGTTCGGGAACTGCTGCGCAAATTTGTCGAAGATGGACTCACGCCGGAGGAAACCCGACGCCGTTATCGGCAGGAATTGGACAGCGGCAACCGCACGATCAGCATCACCCGGGGGCCCAAACTGGAAGGGGTCGAAACCATTCACTGGAGCTTCACCGTCGAGCGGGTACGTCTGGACTCTTCCGAACATTACTGCGCCGACGTATGGGAATGGGCCCGCCGCATCCTCGCCGATTCCGCCCATCTGGTGCAACAATCTTGATGCGGTTAGACCGGAAAACATGGGAGAAAAAAGCCTATGTTTTCGGCGGCTTCAGAAAGCCGCCGAAAACATAAACAAATTTTCAAACCGGGAAATACCGCTCCACCATCTCCCGCACCTCACCCAGCCACGCCTGCCGCTGCTCCGGCGTACTCGTCACCATCACACTGAACATCCGGCGGTCGAAAACCTCCACCCCGCAGAAATTCAAAATACAATTTTTCCACAGCGTCTCCAGGGGATCACCGAACACCCGCTGTTCCCGCTCCGGAAAGGTATTCGACGTATTGAAAACCAGTGCCGTCTTCGCCTTCAACAGCCCCACCGGAATTCCTTCCCCCTGATCGCCTTCCAGAAACTTATACGTGATCCCGGGCCGCAGTACCCGATCGATCCACCCCTTCAAAATAGCCGGCGGCTGCCCCCACCAGTTGGGATGAACGATGATAATCCCCTCCGCCGACGCGATCTCCTCACAATGGCGCGCCACCACTTCCGGCAAATCCGCCGCTTTAGGAATCTCCAGAGCCGGCAAAACCGGATCGAACTGCTCCGCATAGAGATCGTGCAAAACAGGCCGATGCCCCAGCCGGGTCAAACTCTCCACTACCGTTTGAGCAATCGCATGGTTGAAACTTCCAGCGTCAGGATGAGCTAAAATAATGGAAATTCTCATTGCTTTTCCTCATAAAATAAATTGTCAGTTACAGCAATCCCCATTATAATTCAAAGCAGATCTCACTCATTTTTCATATATTCCCGGTCGTTTACAAAAAACGCAACACCCCCCGAGTGTTATCTCCCTGTGAACAATTTCCTGCGTGAGAGGTCAAGATTGGAGTAAGATGGCAAACTCAACTCTTTCCACCCCCTCTCAGAAACAATACCTGGGCAATTACGATTCCAACACGCTGCACCAATTCATTCAGCGTGAAGCCTTACGAGAAGCCGCCTTTTTCACCCCCTACCTCAAGGCCGGCATGAATCTGTTGGATTGCGGTTGTGGTCCCGGCACGATCACTGTCGGACTGGCCGCACTCCTGAATCCCGGAACGGTGATCGGAATCGACGTCGCAGAAGAACAATTTGAAATCGGCAGATCCCTGGCCCGGGACCGGCAACTCTCCCATATAACCTTCCAAAAAGCCGATATTTACAATTTGCCGTTTCCGGATGAAAGCTTTGATGCCGTCTTCATTCATGCCGTACTCTATCATCTAAACAATCCTCTGGCTGCTTTAAAAGAGGTCTACCGGGTGCTGAAACCGGAAGGAGTCCTGGGGGTTCGGGAATCGAATCAAGAAGGTGAAATCTATGCTCCACCGGAAATTCCCATCCAATCAGTCTGGAATTTACTCTATAAAGTGCATGCTTACCATGGAGGCAATCCCCAATTCGGCAAAACATTGAAGGAAGCCTTCCGCAAAACCGGCCTGGTAGATATCATCGTCTCAGCTTCCTATGATTGTTACAACACTCACGAAGCCATAAAAAATATAGGAACCATGCTGAACCAATATCTGAAATCGCCGAGAATCTATGAAGTCATCCTGGCAGAACAATGGGCCGATCAGGCAGAAATAGAAAAGCTCCAGGATCTCATTGAAACCTGGATCGCCCATCCCGACGCCTTCATGGCTCGCTGCCGCTGTGAAGCCGTCGGCTGGAAAAAAAGCCCCGGATTCCTTCAATCTACGGATTGAAATCCCGATCGTCCGGCACCAACTGCCAGGAAACCTCCAACACTTCCGCCGTGCTGGAAAAATAACGCCGCAAATTGCCGTTCCAGGTCAACGCCACCAAAAAACGGCCGTCCGGCGTGAACTGCACGCCCCGGATCGCCTCGGAGCTGGAATTCATAACGCTGAACGGCTCAGGCACCTCGTTCAAGCCGGCCTTCGCAACAGCATTCTTCACACCCCACAAATAGACTTTGCCGCTGCCGACGCCTACCACCAGCGCCCGGGGATCCAAAGGATCAAAAGCCAGACTGTAGACATCGCTGTCATGCATTAATTGGGCAACCTGAGCAAAATCGTTCTGTACATCCCACAAGATCACTTTGTTATCCCAGGAACCGGAAGCCAGATACCGCCCGGTGGGATCAAAGGCCAGGCCCATCAAAGCATCCGTATGCGCCGCCCACGACCTGACCAGAGAAAAATAGGGCCCCGTCTCACCCTCCAAAATCTGCCAGACGCGCACCATCCCGTCCGAATCGCCGGAGGCCACCCATTTCCCATCCGGACTGTACGTCACAGCATAAATCGCCTCCGTCGCCGTAACGCCCAGACTGGTCGTAATCGCCGTCCAGCTTTGAGTATCCCATAGGATCAGCTGCTTATCATCGCCGGCACTGAGCATCCGATGATGGGAAGTCACAGGATCAAAGGCCGTCATGTTGGCCGACATCGTATGGCCGGTCAACGTTGTGACCCGCGTGCTGTTCACCGCATCCCAGATCTCGATACTGCCGGCATCGCTGCTGGAAACCAGATACCGGCCGTCCAGGCTATACTCCAGATCCCAGATTGCCCCGCCTTCTACCGTATGAGAAATCCCCTCCGCCCCCAGGCCGACATCCCAGATAAAAACATTCCCCTGATCGTCGGCCGTAGCCAGATGCCGGCTGTCGGGACTGGTCGCTACCGCCAGCGACCAGGAAGAATGCCCGGTCAAAGTCGTCAACGGAGTCTTCAATGAAGCCGCCAGATCCCATTGAAAAATCGCCGGATCTTCACTCACCGCACTCAACACCAGCCCCATTCCATCCCGCATACTGAAGGCCAGGCTGGAGACATTGCCTTCCGGTTCGTTGAGCACCGTCACGGCCCAGGGATTCCGGGCCGCAAAATGCCATAACCGCACCGTGGCATCCCGGGAACCGGAAGCCAGATACTCTCCGTCCGGACTGAAAGCCAGCGCAGAAATCTCACTGTCATGGTCGCTCAAAATCAGAATCGGCACCCCCGTCTCCGCCCTATAGATTCGGATTACCGCATCGCGCGACCCCAACGCCAGATACTCTCCATCCGGACTGAAAGCCAGAGCTTTCACCATCTCAGTGTGAGGACTGATCGTATTGAAAAGGTCGACTTGGATACCCTCCCCGATCGATGCAGGAGCCAGCTTCCAGATATAAACTTCTCGATCGTTAGAGCTGGCAACCAGATATTCTCCATCCGGACTGACGGCCAGATTATTGACCGTATGAGAAGTCGGAATAAAAAGCTGAGAATGATAACGGGTGGTATCGAAAACCTCGATCATCCCCTGATTGGTCTCATTGTTGACATTGGCAATCGCCGGTCCGACCGAAAACCCCAGGGCAATCCATTTCCCACCGGGATCAAAAACCGCCGAGGTGATGCTTTCAATCGTAGGACTCTGCGCTTCAGTCCCATACCACCCGCTCCATTCCATCTGATCCAGGTCGAAAACACCCAGCTGCCCATGTTGACCGTCATCGCCGCCCACAGCCATTTGGTGATGATCCGGACTGCAAGCCACCACCCGCAGCACATTGCGACCGCTTAGATCGATGTCCATCAAGGAAACGGCTTCCCGCTCCTCATCACCGCTCCACATCTTAACCTGACCGTCGCTCTGCACCCAATACAGCGTCTTTTCATCCGGGCCGTAACAAAAACCGGCCACATCCGCATCCAATCCCTTCAAACTGGAAACATAATAGAAATCAATCAGCGTCTGCCGAAGCCAGTTTTGAGCTTCGATCGTATCCGGACTTCCCAAAAGAGGATCGAGAACCCGATCGAATGGAGAACGGTTCTGCCGCAGCAGCGCCTCGCGCGCCAGCCGCAGACTGTACTCCCGATCGGTTTCCTGATAATATTTGGAACGGGTGACCATCTCGGTAATATAAGTATCGCGCGTCGCTCTGGCTGTCTGCCAGGCCCACCCCAGCCCCCCCAGCACAAACAGAGAAAAAAGGATCGTCAACCCGTAGCGCACATGACGATTGCGCCGGCGCATCTTTTCAGCGGCCGCACCGGCGGTCAGGAATTCCACTTCATAAGGTTCAGCCTCTTCCGGATGGGATGCCACCCACTTCTGGCCCTCGTGCAAACTGGCCCCGCGATAAAGCAAACTGGCATCGCCGCTCTTCTGCCACTGCTGAGCCGTCAAGCGCAGCGGCGTCTGCAAACGCTTCTTCCACTTCCGATTGGATTCCAGAATCGGATCGACCAATCGATCGTGAGCCAGCTCATACCAGTAAGCCCCGGCCCGGCTCTCCGCACGGATGATATGGGCATCCTCCAGAATATCGACGGCCGCATTGGGCAACCCCGCCGTCGATTCCGGACCGCACAACACCAAGCCCCGCGTCCCCATCGAAGTGATCAATTGCTCGCCGAACCAGCGCCGCAGCACCTTCTCCGAAACCCCGACCTGCGAGTAGACCAGAGCCAGCCCATACTCATAGAAATCCAGCAACGCCTGATCGGGATGGCCGTACTGCTCCACTTCAGACCAATGGATCGGCTCCCCCTCCCGCTCGGGGAGTTGATCCCACAGCCGGCGGCAGATCACCTGCAATTGCACCGGCTCGATATACTGCCCCAACGCCGCCGCAGTCTCGCCACTCTCCGCAGGACGAACCGCCGCTTGCTTCTTAACCCGCCGTAGATTATCGACCAGGTTTTGCGCCGCCTCCCGATCGAAAGGACACCCGGCCTCCTCGGCCGGCTTACAAATGGCATCCAACGCCCCCTTCTCCTGCAACCGCTCCATACGGAAACGAGCCGCCAGCCCCCCCGGCAACAGCGTGACATAAGGATCGACTTCGGCAACATAGTCCTCACGCATAGCCAGCACAATCCCCAGCGCCGGAAATGCCTGCAAAGCCGCCGCCACCTGCTCGAAAAAGCCCCGCCGCTGATTCCATTGATCCGAATGGGTGGTGAACAACTCCTCAAATTGATCGAAAACCAACAACGGCGACAACGATTCCTCTCCCGGCAAAGTCGAGAGCCGCATTTGCAAATACGAAACGAGCGTATGGTCGATCAACTGCTCAGGCGAGGTCAAACCGCCATCCAGGCCCAACAAAGCACTGTAAATAAAAATATTGGCCCACTGCATAACCGTCGAATTCAAATCCGCCGGAGCATCCCCGCCCACGCGGGCAATCGGAAAGACAAAAAAACCGTTCTTCTCCAGATGGGGAATCACCTGCGCATTGAGCAAAGAGGTCTTGCCGGCGCCCGACTGAGCATAGAAAAGCACCTCGCGCGCCGAGAGGATCAAAGCACTGAGATCGCGGGTCTCGCGATTGCGGCCATAGAAATAGCGATCGTTGCGGGCATACGGGCGAGGGCCGATGTAAGGATTATCTTTCATAATACTCGCCTCCCAGGCTGCATTGTAGACATCCCTATTGTAATAGATTTCTACTTTTATTCATGTTTTCGCGCGCCTCAGAAGGCGCGCGAAAACATGGACTTTCTCTTCCCCCTCTTTTACAGCAAAAATCTTCGCCTTACCAGCTCAAATTAACTGAAAATCCGCTGTCTACCGTCTACTGTCTACTGCCTACTACTCCTTTTGCATCCACAAAAGCTTGAGGGTATAATCACCGCTTATTACTCTCAAAAAGAAAGGCGTCCATGAGAGCCAATATCAGCGCAGAACCCGCCCGCCTGCTGGCCGGCTTCGACTTCTTCGGCGACCCCTTCCGCAACCACGGCGGTTGGAGCGCCGAAAATGAAATCGGCCGCCTCTGGCAGCGCTGGTTCGATTACCTGCAAAAAGCCGGGGAAACCTTCCTCCATATCCGCGACTTCAACGTCCAATATGAATTCCAGATCTACCATCCTGAAACCATCCAGACCGGTGAATTTGAAATCTTCGTCGGCCTCGAAGTCACCCAACTGGATCACCTGCCGCTCCACGTCGTCGGGAAAATCCTGCCCGCGGGACGCTACGCGGTCTTCACCCTCGTCGGCGAAGAAATCGCCACCGACTGGACCTGGAAACTGGATCACGAATGGCTGCCGCAACTGGGAGTACAACGCTCCATGGATTTCAGCATCCAGCGCTACGACTCCCGATTCAAAGGGCTGGACCGCGTGGCCGAATCCGAACTGGATGTCTACATCCCACTGCTCCTCTAAAAAACATGCCACCTGAAATCGAAGCAATGGTCCAGGCCGTAACCTTTCTGGAAACCCATCTGCAACAACCGGTCACCATAGCCGAAACCGCAGAGGCGGTCTCCTATTCGCTCTATCACTTCTGCCGCATCTTCAAAGCCGTCACCCATTACACCCCTTACGACTATCTTATGCGACGACGCATCGCAGAATCGGCCCGTATCCTGGCCACCGGCATTTCCCGCATCACCGATATCGCCTTTGCCTATCAATTCAACAACCTGGAAACCTTTGCCCGCGCCTTCCGCCGGGTACTCGGTCAGACTCCCTCCCAATGGCGCCAGCAAAAGCAATGCGGCTACCGCCAGATCATGCCGGCGCTCACCCCGGCCCATCTGGAACATATCGCCCGCTGCGGCCCCTGGCACCCCACCCTGGTAAAAAACCTGGACCTCCAGTTAATCGGAGCCATGGCGCTGGGACCGGAACCGACAGCCCGGCCCGCCGCCTGGGACTGGCTGACCCAGCAGCTGCGCACCCCGGTGGAATCCGGCTACGCCTGGATCTGCTACCCCTCCAACAGCAGCGATAACTGCGCCTATCTGGCCGGAACCCTCGCCACAGCCAACACGCCCCTGCCTTCCGGCCTAGTCACCAAAACCGTTCCCGCGCTGACCTATGTGCGATTCGAACAGCAAAGCTCACACAACGACCTGGCCCTGTTGCTCGACTATATCTACCATACCTGGATGCCGCAGAGCGACTATCGCCCCGCGGCCTCCTGCTATCTGACCCACTGTATCCGCGCCCCCTTCTGGGAAATCTACGTACCGATCGAAAAAGCAGAATGAAAATCCCCACAGAATCCTATCTCGTTCAAAAACAACGCTGGCCGCAGAACGGCCGCCATATCCTGGCCCACTTTGACGCCGACACCATCGTCGTCTATCAGGCCTATCGTCCCGCCATCGGACTCTACGCCGCGCGCCACGGCCATTTCGGCGGAGAATTCAGCCTTGACCGGATGAGCTGGATCAAACCCAACTTCTTGTGGATGATGTACCGCTCCGGCTGGGGCACCAAAGAAGGCCAGGAGATCACACTGGCCGTCCATCTCCAGCGCCGCGCCTTCGATGAAATCCTGGCCGCCGCCGTTCCGTCTTCATTTGATCCCGAACGCTACCCCGACCGCAACGCCTGGAGCCAGGCCGTCTCCGCTTCCCACGTACGACTGCAATGGGATCCCGACCACGATCCCTTCGGCGTCCCCCAACAACGTCGCGCCCTCCAGCTGGGATTGCGCGGCGAAACCCTGCGCCGCTACGCCCGCGAATGGATCGTTGAAATCGAAGACCTCTCCGACTTTGTGGCCCGACAGGCCGCCATCCTGAAAAGCAATCCGGCCCGGCTCGAGACCCCACAAGAGGAAGTCTACCCCCCCAATCATATGAACTAAGGAGTCTATGAAAACAAAACACTGGATAGGATACAGCCTCTTCGCCCTGACCTTACTGCTCTCAGCCACCACCTTACTCGCCGCCAAACTTCCACCCCATAAAACCCGCCCCCCACACACCGCAACCCTCACAGATCCCACGTATCAATGGCACACCTTCTACCCCACCGGCAAAATCGGATTGAACACCCTCTGGGGACTCGATCTCGATAACACTGGCAACCTCTATCTCGCCGGCAAAAGCGCCCTCACCTGGAACGGGGACAACGGCATCACCGCCACCCATCCCTACAGCGGAAGTGACGACCTGCTCGTCATGAAACTGAATTCCGCCGGCGCTTACCAATGGCACAGCTTCTACGGCACCGCCCACCTCGATCAGGCCCACGATATCGCAGTCGATGCCGACGGTAATGCTTATGTGACCGGCTGGTCCTATGATCCCTGGCCAAGCCCTGGAAATACCACCCCCCTCACCGACTCCGGCAGCGTCCTGCTTCTGAAAATAAACAACGCCGGAGTCTATCAATGGCATTCCTATTCAGGCTCCCGGCTGCAAGTCGGAAATGCCATCGACATCGACAATGCCGGGAATCTCTACATCGCCATGGCCTATTCAGGTGCCCTGGAGGCCGAAAAACTCAACCCGGGCCAGACAATCCAATGGCAAAAGGTATTCTCGAATGAAAATGTCGATCATGAAGCTCGCTCCCTCAAAGTAGCCCCCGACGGCTCCGTCTATATCGCCGGCTGGAGTACGGCTTCCTGGGCCGGGCCCCAGGGCCAGGCGCCTCTGCACCCTCACAGCGGCGGAGTGGATCTGACCATCGTCAAGCTGAACAGCGCCGGCACCTACCAATGGCACACCTTCTACCCCTCCGACGATACTTTCAGCGGCCTGGGCATGCAGCTGGACCTCGACGCCGTCGGAAACCTCTACCTCGCCGGCTACAGTCTGGCCGCCTGGCAGGGAGATAACAATACCGCGCCGCGCCATCCTCACAGCGGCGGCAGCGATCTGTTGATCTTGAAACTCGACCCTCAAGGCGCCTACCAATGGCATACCTTCTACGGCTCCGCCGCCGACGACTACGGTTACGCCCTCGCCATCAAAGACGCCCGGCTCTACGTGACCGGCGTCAGCCCGGACAGCTGGACCGGCGACAACAACCAATCACCCGTCCACCCCTACACCGCCGGCGACGACGCCGTCATCCTCCGGCTGGATACGGACGGCCGTTACCAGTGGCACGCTTTCTACGGCGGATCGAGTATGGATGAAGGGCGCGCCCTTGCCGTCGACACCGACGGGGATCTCTACATCGCCGGAGCGAGCCGGACGGCCTGGAACGGCAACGCCGGGGCCGCCCCGCTCCATCCCTTCAGCGAGGGCGCCGGCGATCTCTTCATCCTCAAACTGAGGGATACTGTAACGATCCATCTCTCCCTGGCCGCCCCGGTCATCCCCTTGACCGTCTTCGATCCGGTCGTCGTAACCGCCACGGTACAGAATGAACTCGCGAGCCCCACCGGCACCGTAACCTTCACCCTCCAGGGGCAGCCCCCCGTCACCATCCCCCTGGACGGCACCGGCATCGCCGTCTACACTCACACGCCGCTCCTTCCCGGCAGCTATCCGATCACCGCTGAATATCAAACGCTGATCCGCACGCTCACCCTCGATGTCGTCGGCCACAGCGTCTACCTGCCTCTGATCCTGCGGAAAGCCCAACCCTAAAAAAAGGAACCTTGCATGTTAAAAATAACATCTTCAAATCAGGAACGGGGCCAGATCGCAACCCTGGGGGCTGTCGGCCTCCTCATCATCGCATTTCTCTTCACCCTGACCGGAGGCGGTCCGGGAATGAAATCCTCCGAAAAAGCCGAACGGCGCACCCGCGGCGCCGATATCGTCCTCGCCTTTGATACCTCAGGCTCGATGGAATTTGAAACTCTCTGCTACGGCTGCTTCGTCCCGACCGCCAACGCCTACCCCCAGGGCAACTATTATCCCCTCCCCTGGAACAGCGCCGCAGTCGGCGGCTCCGCCGCCCACTGTTCACAAACCGGCGACCCGATCTACTATGACACCAACGGCATCACCCACACTTACCTCATCCTCGAAGCGGAAGAATACTCTACCATCAACTACACCTACGATCCCGAAACCTATACGCCCGGGCTGACCTATTGGGCACTGCAACGCAACGGCAGCCAGACTCCGTCCTATATGGGCAACAGCAGGGCCCTCGGCCGCGACGGTTACGGTGCCTACCTGGAACACCACCCCTACCGCATTCATGTCAACGCCGACGGCGAGGGTTCCAATTGCACCTGGGCCAATCTGCTGGACGGCTTCATGTGCTACCGCGACAGCTGGATTACCGCCCTGGGCGGACCCTTCCCAACTCCCCGCGTCGACTATTCCTTCACGGTCCCCACGACCGGCACCTGGTACGTCTGGGTTCGCGGGCAGGGCGGCGACGGCGCCAATAATCTGATGTGGGGTCTCAATATGACGCCCCTGGGAAACGTCTCCGGCTTCGGCGACACAGCTTACAACTACAACGGAGCGGACCCCTATGGTTGGGAATGGCAATCCATGGGCTCCCTGACCGCCCTTTCCGCCACCCAGACCTACACCCTCAACCTCTGGGCCGGCGCCGCCGATTTCTCCATCGACCGCATCATCCTCACCAACGACAGCCAGAATCCCGGAGTCATATCATCGGGGAGCGCTTTCGACCTTGCCGTGCTCAAGAACACCTCCGCTATCGACAACCACCGCAGCGGCATGGCCTGCGATCCCTGCGATGCCCGCTTCGGCGGCTATCCCACCGCCGACGGCATGACCACGCCGCGCTGCAACGATTCCTCCATTCCCGAAGCTCGCCGGGATCGCCGAAAAGATCCGCTCTACGACGATGAACAAAGCATCCGCGGCGCGATCGAAGGATTCAAAGCCTTTGCCCTGAGACTGAACCTTCAACATGATCAGGTGGGCCTGGTCTCTTACAACTCTACAGCGGCCATCAACCATGAACTGCTGTGTCTGCAAAGCCAGGGCGCCGCATGCGCCCCGGCCGTCATTACCAATACCATTATCACCACACTGGACAACCTCCACGCCAGCGGCAGCACCAACATCGCAGATACGATCCGACTGAGCACCGACGTATTAAGCGATACCAATGGGCACTACGGTCGGCCCGAAGCAACAAAAGCCATCGTCATCATCACCGACGGCGAAACAAACCAAATCCTCAACCTCGATCCAGTCTGCTATGCTCAAGATTACTGGCCCTATAACACGGGGGATTCCAACCGGGATCGCTCCAAAGACTGCACCGTTTACTATGCCATGCAGGCCCGCGACCACGGAATTGCCGTCTACAGCATCACCATGAAGGGAAGAGCCGACCAGGAATTAATGCAATATATCGCCGAACTCACCGGCGGCTTCCACCGCCATGCCCCCACCCAGACCCAACTCGACCCGATCTTAAAGGAAATAAATCGCTTTATCCATTACCGGCTGCAAGATTGATTATTCGGCCGGCACAGCTGTTCAACAACATGGATTAAAAACAGTTTGGGCGCGCCCTTAAAACGAGCGTGCCCAAACCCGTCTTCCGATCTTCCGATCTTCCAATCTTCCAGTTACCGTCCGTTGCTCGACCTGTACGGTTAGTCTGGAAAAAACATATTTGCGGCGGCTTCAGAAAGCCGCCGCAAATATGAATAAAAATAACTCTCTCCCTCGCGTAGCATCCCGCGCATCGTATCTTACCGGGAAAGAACCCTGTGCGGGACGCAAAAACCCTCTTTTATCAGCTCAACCACTGCACCTTGGCGCGATTGCGAGGCGGAATATTGGGCAGATTGTACTTGGGATACCCCAACATCAATCCGCCCAAAGGAACATTGCCTTCCGGAATCCCAAAAGCCTTCTTCAGTTCGGGAAGGGTGTTCAACATCATATACAGAAAACCGGCCCAACAGGTCCCCAGTCCAAAAGAAGGCGCCGCCAGTTCAAGATAAGTCAAAGCGATCGTCCCATCGACCAGAGGCATCATGGCATCCGGTTTGGTATGGGCCAGGACCAGATGCGGCGCATTGCGACAGACAATGTCGGCCCCCTGCGACCAGGCCCCGATGATATAATCCACCATTCCCGGCCCAAACATGGAACGTTCCGGCGCATCCGCAGGCAACTGATTCAACAACTCCACCATCAGCCCGGTCAGCCGATGCACTTCCTCAGGGCTCTCCACCACAATCCATTCAATCGGTTGCCCATTGCCGGCCGAGGGCGCAAAGCGGGCAATGTCCAGCAACGACTCAAAGGTCTCATGATCGATCGCCTTGTCGCGGAAATTCCGGATGGAACGCCGACCGCGCATATAAAGCCCGATCTGCTCCGGATTCATCGAAACCTTGCCGGTCTGCTGCGAAGGCGCCATCACTTCCGCATACTCCGGCGCCAACAAGAGCGCCTGCTGAGTACAAACGGCCTCGCAGTGTCCGCAACCAATGCAGCCGTCGCCGACCATCTGCGGATAGCTGCCCTCTGCCATCTGAATGACCCCCATCCCACAAATCCGGGCGCAGGCACCGCATTGCGCACAACGTTCCTGATCCAGCGTGAAAATACCCATCGTTTCTTCCTTTCCTGTTTTCCCCAAAATTGATCTGACTCGAAGGCCGGGAATTGGACTGAATGTTCATTCCAATCGAAAACTAAAAAATTTTAGAGCTTTATGGCATCCCAGCAGGCCGTAATCGCGGCCTCCATCGTCGCCTCATCCAGCGTCACCGCCCCGCTCAAAGAACCGCGCATCAGATTGGATAACGGAGCGCTGGCAATCAGGAACAATAGATAGGTCGGCAACGGTTTAAAAACCTGCTGCTTCTGCCCATCGGCAATCAACTGCACCGTCGCATCCCAACAACAGCTCTGTTCCAACGTTTTAGCCACCTGATTGATACAGGGGGCCATCGAATGCTGGTCCAAAAACTTAAAAACCAGGGGATGCCGTTGATAATAGCGCAACAAATTGCGCCAGATGAAGAAAAAACGCTCCCGCAAGGTCCCCTTAACCGAGTAACCTTCCAGAACCACCTCACTCATCCGATCTTTGAGCTCAATGTAGAGGATGTTGACCAATTCCTCTTTGCTGGAGAAGTAGTGATAGATGGTCCCCATCCCCACCTGAGCCTCCCGGGCAATTAACGACATGGGAGTAGATTCCAGGCCGCGCGCGACGACCAGGCGCAAAGTAGCGTCCAGGATTGCCTGGCGCTTATCTTCCGACTCCGTTATCGTTAAACCCTCTGGAATGATCATTCTATTCAGATTCTACCACAGGCCTGATTTTCGTCAAATAGACCGTTTCTGTTTCTACGCGCTCCATCCCCTTCCCGTGAAATAGTGTAATTAATTCAAGTTGCCACCTCGATAAATCCAGCCCATTATTCAAGATCCGCTGCATGCCGTCCAAAAGTAGACAGCAGCAAGTAGACAGTAGACAGCAAAAATCTTCGCCTTACCGGCTCAAATGGACTGGAAATCCGCTGTCTACTGTCTACCGTCTACTTTCTACTAAACCTTTGCGTGCAAAAAAGCTTAAATAGAAAGCACGTCTTTTAAAGGTAGCAACTTGGGTTAATTAACGATTTGCCTTACAATAGAAAAGAAAACCTATGTTTTCGGCGGTTTCAGAAAGCCGCCGAAAATATGAATAAAAACAACTCTCTCTGCCTGCTTCGCACAGCGCGTCGCTTCGAGCCGAACAAAAACCTTTTGCGGGACGCCAACAAGGCCCAATCCGATAAAGAACTGGAGAATTAAAAAATGAAGCACAACCTGCCCCCCCAATCCCTTACCAAAACTATTTTAAGCGGCACCGGCCTGTGGTTGCTTCTGCTCACCCTGCTGATTCCCACCAACCTCCAGGCTGCCCGCTCCTCCCTGCCGCCCCGCCCCACCGCCACGCCGACCCCTACCGCAACCGTACCGGCGCCGGCCCCCACCGAAGAATCCAACGGCACCATCGTGCTGAAAATCAGAGGCTCGGAAACCCTCAAACTGGAAACCCTGTGGACGGTTGTAGAATGGCAGGATGCCGGAGGCAACTGGCACCCGGTAACCGGCTGGGCGGGCCCGCTGGATTCCATCAACGGCACCAGCGGAGAAAAACGGTGGGGAATTCTGCCGGATACCCGCCACAACCCGGGACTCTTCCGCTGGAGCGTCTATGAGCAGCCGGAAGGAAAATGTCTCGGGAACAGCGCACCGTTCTCCCTGCCTGCCGACAACGGCGCCATCGAACTCTCACTTACCCTGACCCCCATCCTGCTGCCGGAAACCGGCACGGAGACAAGCCCCATCCTCGCCCTGCTGGCCGGAATTCTATGCCTGAGTGGTGCAGGCATCCTGATCTTCCGCCGCGCCGCCCCAAACCACTAAACCAGGAACAGCTCCCCCAAAAATAAAATTTCCCGCTGTGTGGTTATTCGTTTGCCGGGCTTAAGCCCCCTTCCTTACGTCCTGCAAATGGCCCTTTTCTCGTACGATACGCCGCGCGGTGCAAAGCAGGAAGAGTTTTTTAGGTTTGGCGCGCTTTCTGAGGCGCGCCAAACCATAGGCTTTTTTCGCTTACCTTTTCCCGGCTAACCGCACAGGTTCCTCATAACCGCTTACGTTTGAAAACGGTTTGTATTTCCTCCGATTTGTGATATTTTTAGCCCCTGAATTAAATATCGCATGGGAGCAATACTGCATGGCACTCACCCGGTCGTTCGTTCTCAACCTCATATCGTCACTGTTGATAGGTATGCTGGCTTTCCCCCTCACCCCCACTTCAGCCAATTCATCCGGGCCCCAGGCCCCCTCACATCAAACCGCTTACGGTGGTTTTTGCGATTATTTTGATGCCCGCACGCCTTTCGTCGGCTGGAACTGGATCGACCCGCTGGGAGATTCCAACTATCAACTCGATCCCCAAAGCGGGCAGCTGCGGATCAGTACGCCTTCAGGCAATCACGATCTCTTCATTAACTCCAATGCCCCCCGCTTGCTCCAATCCTTCACCGGCGACTTCACCATCCGCACCAAAGTTACCCTCACCGCCCAATTCGACTACCAGGGCGCCGGGCTGATCGTCTGGCAGGACGCCGACCACTACCTCCGGCTGGAACTGGGCGGCGCCGCCCGTTCCATCAACTACATCCACAACCTCAACGGGAACTACTTCGATCTCAACCCCGACCCGCTCACCGGCCTGACCGGCGCCTATCTGGAAATAACCCGGGTCGGCAACCGCTTCACCACCGCCTACAGCCTCGACGGCGTGACCTGGTATCCGCTCCACTCGGTCAATTATGCCGCCCCCGCAACACTCTCGGCCGGCCTGAGCCTGATCAACAGCTGGCAGGATCACCCTACCTACGCCGACTTTGATTACTTTGAGACCGGCAACTGTTCCGCCGGCAAAACCCTCACCCGCCGCATCCTCCACGTCATCTATAATCCCTACCTGCCGGCCCATCAAACTCACCTGCTCGCCTATTACAACGACCCCCGCACCATCGCCCAACAGGCCATGGCCTCCTTCCGCGATTACAGCGACGGGTTGGTCAATTATGTCGTTCAAGAAGAGCTGGAAATCAACGATTTTCCCCAACGCGCTGACGGATTTAAACATACCGAAGCCAGCTATTTCTACTGTCTGGAACATGAGGGCTCCAATAATCTCGCCTGCGCCGAGAATATCACCGTCGATTACGACCGGCTCATCGAACAAACCGGCATGTGCGACAGATTGAACCGCGGAACGATCGACGAAGTCTGGATCGATCCCCCCCCGCGCAGTGGCTTCTACGAATCCGCCCTGGCCGGCCCCAAAGGCTTCTGGTACAACGGTCCGACCTTCTCCGCCAACAGCTGCCGGCAGCTGCTCCCCCTCATGACCTTCAACTATTCCCGGGAATGGGACGGCGGGCATGCCTTCGGCCATCGCATGGAAGCCACCATGACCGAAATCTATGGCGGCTGGACCGGCAACACGCCCAATCCGCACAACTGGGAGAAATTCGGCATGGTGAAATTCGAATCGCCCGACTTCACCTATACCGGCTGCGGCTCTCTGCACTTCACCCCCAACGCCACCTCCGCAAGAAACGAATACCAGTTCGACACAACCACCTACACCGATTCGATCTGCGGCGATTTCGGCAACTATCCCAACCTGAGCAATCCCCAACAGGTCAAAACCCCCATCAACTGCGCCGCCTGGGGCTGCTCGGAATACGGCTACTATCAATGGTGGTTCTCCCATATTCCCCGGCAGAAAGGCATCGGCCCCGACGGCAAACGCAACAACTGGTGGATCTACTTCCTCGATCCCGATCTGGCCGTCTACCCACAAAAAGATTTCCTGCCCATCGTCAAAAAATAACCGGGTTATTTCATCTTTAAACTTAAACTGACAAAAATCGGCGCCCCGCTGTACGGGGCGCCGATTTTTGTCAGTTATTAAATCCACTCCCGCTCGACGCGCGCCAGCCACTCTTTCACCAGCGCCGCAAACAACTCCGGCTGCTCAACCTGCACATTATGGCCGGCACGATCCAACACCGCAAAAGTCGCCCGGGAATATTTCCCCAACAAAGGCCAGGCATCTTCATAGCCTACCACACTGTCCTGCCGCGCCGTCAAAATCAACACCGGCTTATCAAAAGGCCCTTCCGCAAACCGGGATTCCATCGAAAGCAGATAATGCGCTCTCAATCGGCCCAAAAAGGACTGATCGGCTGCGGCCAACCCCGGCAAGACATCCCGTTTCATCCGCCTCCAGGTATCCTCACTTTGCACCACAATCATCGGCTCATAATCCGCCCGCTCCTGCGGAGAAAGCCGTTCCAACAAATCCGAATCACGCGCCAACACTTCCCGCTTCGGCAAATTCCGCCGGCTCAAATCTCCGGCGACCAGCGGAGCCAGCAACATCAATCCTTCGATTAAATCGGCATCCAGCAGCGTCAATCCCTGAGCCAGATACCCGCCGTACGATTGTCCCATCAGCGCATAAGGCCGCTCCCCCAACAGCTGCCGGACAAACCTCTGCACCACGTCCAACATCTCATCCGATGACTGAATCCACTCCGGCCCGGGCGTCTGCCCCATCCCCGGCAAATCCAGATAAATCCGTTGCCACCCCGGCAGAGACTCAAACAAAGGCTCCATGCACCCCATCGGCATTCGATGATCGAGTTCAAAACCATGCAGCATCACCAGAGGCCGCCCGGCCCCCCGAATTTCATAATGTATCGCCAGATCCCCAATCAGGCATTCCATAAGACTTCCGTTTCTCCCGCTGCGCATTAAGATAGCGATATTTTACAACGAGATAAAATTTTACCCTTGACAGATTTTAACTTCCTGGTAAAATAGAACAGTTGTTCGATTAAAAATCACCTCTCAAACCGCTGTAGGGACTCTCATTCTCACTAATCCGTGGTTCACCTGCCGGAATGCCGGCAGTAAAGTTCTACCCCAAATCTTATTTTCAGGAGGCAGATGTGAATACGAAAAAATCTCATTTAAGTTTGTCTTTGTTCATTGCGATTGCCATGTTGATCTTCTCCCTTGCCTGTAGCAATTCCGCAGCCACACCCCAACTGGTCGCTACGGCACCGGCAGAAAATGCCGCCACAGAAAGAACTGGAAATGTAGATGCCGCCGATCCTACAGAAGAAACTACGGCCGAAGCCCCAACTGAAGCACCTGCCACTGAAGCCGCACCGACCGGCTCCGACTCCTATAAAATGGGAGATATCATCCAAATCGACAACAGCGTCCTGGTCGTATTGGGATGGGATTTCCTTGAACCCACCGAATACACCACCCCCGAAGCCGGGAAAAAATTCATCGGCGTGGATGTACTGCTTGTTAACGGCGGATCTGAACCGGTCGGGATCTCGTCCGATCTCCAGATGACGCTCAAAGATGAAACCGGTCAAAAATACGAGGCGGATTTCTCGGCGGCCACCCTCTCCACTAAAAATGACCCCGGCGGCAGCCTGTTGCCCGGTGAAATGGTCCGCGGTGTGGTCGGATATCAGGTCGCGGAGAACTTCTCCAATCTGGAATTCGTCTTCGACGCCGATACCTTCGGCTCCGGAAAAGTCTTCGTGAATCTGGGCAACGCCCCTGCTCAGCTGGAAGCTCCGACCGACATTCCCGGCCAGAAAGAGCAGCAAATCTTCAAAATCGGCGAAGCCGTCACCATGGGCGACTGGATTATCACCATCAATGAAGTAAAGCCCCTTGAGGGAGATTCCTTCAACACGCCCCCCGAAGGGTATCAATTCATCGCCCTGGATGTAACCATCGAAAATAAATCTGCTGAAGCGCGCACCGTCTCCACCATGTTGCAGATGGAACTCAAAGATCTGACCACCGGCTGGAAATACCAGGAAACTTTCGGGGCCATCGGCGCCCTGAGTGAAGACGGCCCCGATGGGGAACTGGCTGCCGGGGAAAAAATTCGCGGATCGGTGGCCTATGAAGTCCCGACCGGTGCCCAAGGTCTGGTCCTGGTCTTCAGCCCGGAGCTGTTCGACTACGCCAAAATCTTCATCAGTCTGGATAAATAACCTCCCTCAGAACCCGTTTTAAAAAGAGCGCCCGGATTTTCCCGGGCGCTCTTTTTTTATCTGTCTTGAAAATAGGCCTTTATGGCATGGCTCCGGCCTCATAGCGTCCCGCAAATGATCTTTTCCCGGTCAGATACGACGCGCGGGATGGCGAGAGAAAGTTTTTTTGTTTATGTTTTCGTGCGCATCAGAATGCGCACGAAAACATGGCCTTTTCCAGAGCCGCACAGGCGACGCTCTCTTCTCTCTCTTCCCCCTCTCCCTCCCGCAGCGCTCGCGGCGATACCCTGAAACGCATTAACTCAAATCGCGTCGCTGCTTAACAACAAAACAGGGGAGAGGAGCAGGGGTGAGGGCCAGCGCACCCAAACATGGCCTTTTCCAGAACCGCACAGGCGACGCTCTCTTCTCCCGTTTTTTTGACACTTAAAAATTTCCATGCTAATATATTTCACAAACCCCAGGTTAGTATCAGATAACATTCCAGGCAAGGAGGCTGTCATGGAAAAAGGATTGCTCCCACAAAGTTTAATTCGCCGCTGTTTGATCGGGCTCCTGCTTCTTACATTCCTTGCCAACAGCGCCTGTCAGTCTCCCACGCCGCCCCCCACCCCCCAAGATACAGGAACCGTTACGATTTGGGGATGGGATGAAAAATCGGTCATCCCCCTCATCCCTGAATTTAACAAGGTTTACCCCAATATCAAAATTAACTATGTCGTCGACAACGAAGCGATGGATCACTTTGTCGCCGCCTACACCACCGGGGAAGAACTGCCGGATATCATCTGGATTGAAACCCAACGGTTAGGAAAATTCCTGGATATGGATATCTGGGAACGCCTGGATGCCCCACCCTACAATGCCGATCCCACGCTGGTTTTCCCGGCCTTTTATCCTTCTATGAAAAATGCCCGCGGCGAAATCGTAGGCTTTCACTGGGATTTCCCCATCGCCGGGCTGGCTTACCGTCAGGATGTGGCGCTCAAATACCTGGGCACCGGGGACCCCGATGAATTAGAAGCCCGGTTCCCTACCTGGGAAGCCTTCATCGCCAAAGGGCAGGAAATCAATGCCCAAAATGACGGGAAAGTCTTTATGTTCGCCAGCCTGAAAGATGCCTTCCGGGTCATCGACGGCCAGGACCCGAAACGCCTGCTCGATGGGGACACGATCGATCTCAGCGGAACGCTGGGCCCCACCTATCAGAAGGTCATCGAAATGCGCGACAGCGGAGTCTCCGATACGCTCATCCAGTGGTCGGAAGACTGGAACAATTCGATCGGGGATGGCGCCCACATCTTCTATCCCAACCCGACCTGGTTCCCCAGCTACACTATTGAACCGAATGATCCCGAAGGAAAAGGTCAATGGCGGATGATCAATCCCCCCGGCGGCGGCTTCTATTGGGGTGGTACCTTAATGGCCATTCCACAGCGAAGCCAGAACAAACTGCTGGCCTGGAAATTCCTGCAATGGTATCTACTGACCGAAGAAGGCGCCCGAGCCAATCTGCAAGCCAGCGGAGCCTTCATTCCTTTAAAATCGACCTACGAAGATCCCACCTACACCAGCTACAAACAACCCTGGTTTGGAGATCAAGACCTGGGCCAGAAATGGTTCCGCGATATTGCCCCTTCCGCCAACGATAAGAAACCGCCTTCGATCTACGATCAAGAAATCTCCGAGGTCAACAACCTCATCATCCAAACCCTCTCGGCCGACAAAACAGTGACCTTCGAGCAGGCCATGGAGCTGCTCAAAAAAGAATTACAATCCAGAATTCCGGATTTGAAAGTCAAATAATCCGCCCAGAAAAAAATACAGTACAAAATTCATCTATATTTCTACGCAAGAGCCCAACGGCGCAGAGAGAAAACCCGTATTTTGGCGCGCGTAAGAATGCGCGCCAAAATACAAACAAAAACTCCCTCTCCCTGCTTCGCACCGCGCGGCGCATCTTACAGGGCCAGGGCCATGTGCGGGATGCTCCGAGACCCGGGTCATAAAGACCTATTTTCAGGATAGAAACCATGAAATTTTATAGAAAACTGTCGATTCGAGGAAAACTGATCTTTGCCTTTGCAATCCTCAGCCTGATGCCGTTGCTGGCCATGGGCATCGCCGCCTATATGACCGCGCGCGTCAGTCTGGAAAACCAGATAGGAATATCCTACGAACAGAATCTCCGACAGTTGGCTAAAAATCTCGACATGGAACTGAACAATGTTGAAAATTTGTCCAATCTGGCCTTATTGAACCGTGACATTATCGAAAATTTAAACATCTACCGCAGCGAAAATGCTTATCCCAAACTAAAAGCCGCGGAAACCCTCCAGAATCAATTGATTTCCATGCGTTTTTCTTCCCCCGCGATCAATCAAGTGATTATCACCTGTCCGAAAAACGATCCTCTTTTAACGGGAAAAGCCATTATCGTCGCTCAGGAAAGTTATTTCGGCTCAGCAGAGTTCTGGCAGAGCACGCTCTATCAAGACATTACCCACCAACAGGGAAAACCGCTCTGGCGTTACGGCATCGGGGATTCCAAACAGGACATGTACCTGTTACGTCAAATCATCGATCCCGAAAACGCCAAAGAATTGGGGATACTGGTGATCGCCATCGATCCGCAATCTTTGCAATCGATCTTAAATGAAGTCACTCCCCAAAAAATGGGGGCGATCTTTATTACTGACAATAAATTTCAGATCATTTCCCACAATGACCCGGCGCAAATCGGAAAATCAGTCCTGGAAACTTATACCGCCCACCCCTTTCAAACCACCCTGTCCGGACGTTTTATTCAGGGCAACTCCTTAATCGTTTTCAGCACCATGCGCAACGGCTGGGCCATCTTCCTGGAAATCCCCCTGGCCTTCCTGCTCCAGGACATGAACCTGATTCTAATGTGGATTCTCATTGCCGTGTTGGTCCTGGCCGGCTTGATCGTCGGCGGCAGCTTATGGCTTTCCAAAAGTTATACCCGTGGGATCCATCAATTAGTCAGTTCCACCACCGCCATTGCGGCCGGCAATCTGGATAGTGCCATAGACACGCTCCAGGAAGATGAAATCGGCATCCTCGCGCACAGTGTCGCGGCCATGCGGGACGCCATTCGCGAAAAAATCCGGGATTTGGAAACCCTGAACCAGGAACTGGACCTGCGGGTAGAACTGCGCACCGCCGAACTGGCGCAGGCCAATACCGAAATCCGGCATTTAAATGACCGGTTAAAGGCCGAGAATATGCGAATGGAAGCCGAACTGGAAGTCACTCAACGGTTACAACAAATTCTGCTCCCCTCCGATCAGGAATTGCAATCCATTCCCAACCTGGATATTGCCGGCTTTATGTTGCCGGCCGATGAAGTCGGCGGAGATTATTATGATGTGCTACAGGAAAACGGACAGGTCAAAATCGGGATCGGTGACGTAACCGGACATGGATTGGAAAGCGGCGTCATTATGCTGATGCTGCAAACCGCGGTCCGCACCCTGATGCTCAGCGGCGAGAACAATCCCTTGCGGTTTATGGAAATCTTAAACGGCATTTTATACAAAAATATTCAGCGCATGAATGCGGAAAAATGCCTCTTTGTCGCCATCATGGATTATCACGAAGGAAAGATCTCCCTCAGTGGCCAGCACGAAAGCGTCATTATCGTACGTCAGGGAAAAATCCTGGAAGTCGTGGATACCATCGATTCAGGGATGCCCATAGGCTTGATACCCTCCCTGCCGGAACTGATCCAGAAAATATCGCTGGAACTGGCCCCCGGAGATCGCGTGGTGCTCTTTACTGATGGCATTACAGAAGCCATGAACTCCGCCCATCAATGCTATGGAATGGAACGGCTGTGTGCGGCTATCCAAAATACAGTGGACCGCCTGCCCAAAGAAGTCATCCCCCTGATCATAGGGGATGTCAAAGCCTTTACAGGCCAGGAAAAATTTATGGATGACATCACCCTGGTAGTCTTCGATCAAAAGTAACATAAAAAAAATCGGATGCTCAGGAGGAATACATGGAAGTCAAAGGAGAAAACTACCGCATTTACTACCAACCCGATACGGCAACCTTTGTTTTTGAAGGCGTCTTTCGGCCCTATGTGACCAGTGAATACATTCTGGTCGATCAACTGATGGAAGAAGTTATCGTTACCGCCCCGCAGACCATCACAATCGATCTCCATGAATTACAATATCTGAATAGCCTGGCCATTTTGAAACTCTCCCGATTTGCCAGCCGGCTACAAGAACATGGCGATCGAGCCGTGATCGTTCAGGGAAGCAAGCAAATCTTCTGGCAGGACAAATCCCTTAAACATCTGGTCGTTCTGGTGCCCAATTTAAAACTGGTCTGGATGTAGAGCCAACTCATTTTTTCTATTGTAAATAGACACAGAGAAGAATTCAGCAAATTTCCTCTTTTCTTCTCTGTGTCCTCTCTGGGGTGAAATCTTTTCTCTTTCTCATTCCCAAAACAAAACAGCCCTCAGAGATTACTCTGAGGGCTGTTAACTGGTACCCCTGCCGCGATTCGAACGCGGGCCGCTGGCTCCGGAGGCCAGCGCTCTATCCAACTGAGCTACAGGGGCGCTTTGCGAGGGTCATTCTACCATAAACTCCCGATTTGACAAGGCACCCCGCCCTTCTGCATTCTGAAAAAAACAACCCTCACGGTTAATGGGGAGACTACCCCAGCCGGCCGCACCGGCAAATTCCCCCCTGATTGCCGCCCACAAAAAGTCTGCTAGAATTACAGACGGATTAAAATATCCGGAGCTGAACACCTCATCCATACGGCCCGGCATAATCCAAAATCACCTCTTTATAAAATGCCCCCTATCCAATCTGGGGAGGATAAACCTTTGAAAGTCTTGATGACGACGCATCCTGGATTTGGACACTGGCATCCGCTGGTGCCGTTGGCCCAGGCCCTGATAGCCGCCGGACATGAATTACAGGTCGCTTGCTCAGCTTCCTTCGTGCCCCGGGTAGCGGCATTTGGCGTGCCGGCAATGGCCATGGGACTGGACTGGTTGGAATCGGAACCGGAGCGGGCCTTCCCCGAAGTAGAAGAGATGAGTCCGGAAGAACGGGAGTTTTTCATCACCGAAATCTTTTCCGACAGCGCCGCCAACCAGATGACCTACGATCTCCTTGAATTATTCAAATCATGGCAACCAGATGTGGTGGTGCGGGATTATTCAGAATACGGCGGCTGCCTCGCCGCAGAACTGACCGGAATCCCCCATGCAGCCGTCGGCATTGGAATTTATTTTCCCAACTACATTTCACGCCTGACTCTCGAAAAACCGTTGTCCTATCTGCTCAGCGCTTACGGATTGCCGGGACGAAATGCGATGGAGATGTTGAACCGTTACCTCTATCTGCTGCTGCTGCCGCGCAGCTACCAGTTCCCTGAATATCCCCTGCCGCCGACAGCCTGGACATTGAAACCGATCTTTCCCGCCCAGGGCGGAGAAGCCGAATTGCCGGCATGGGTCAAAACCCTGCCCCCCCGCCCCACCATCTACGCCAGCATGGGAACTGTCTTCAACAAAGCCCCGGAAATTTTCCGAAACATCCTCGAAGGTCTACGCGATGAGCCGATCAATCTCATCCTCACAGTCGGGCGCAATGGAGATCCCGCCTCCTACGGCACACAACCCGACAATGTGCATATCGAACGATTCATTCCGCAGGCGGCCCTGATGCCCTATTGCCATGCTGTCATCACCCATGGCGGAATCAACACAGTGATCGGAGCCGTAGAACAGGGCCTGCCCGTGGTGGTCATCCCGCTTTCAGCGCATCAGTTGCAAAATACCGTCCGGTGTCGACAGTTGGGATTGGGACTACCGCTTCGCCCCTCCTGGTGGGACAAAGAAACCGCCACCGATCAGCCCGGCGGCAACAGTGCCGCTTTAGGGTTATTTAGTGAAGAAACGCCCGAATTGACCCCGGAATCGATCCGCACCGCCGTGCGCGCCCTCTTGAATGAATCGAGCTACCGGCAGGCCGCGCAACGCCTGCAAGCCGAAATGGCGGCGATGCCGGGTCCGGAATTCGGGGTAACGCTGCTGGAACGGCTGGCCCGGGAACGCACCCCCCTGCTGGCCTGAAACTGCCCGAAAAGCACACGGAAAAAGCCCCTGTTTTGGGCGGCTTCAGAAAGCCGCCCAAAACAGGGAGAAAAATATCTCTCCCTATCCAGCGCGTCGCTTTTTACCTGCCAGAAATCATTTGCGGAACACTAAAAATGCCAACCGCCGAAATTAAAAAAACTGCCTGTGCAGTCAACCCAGAAAACGTGAGGGAAAAAACCCGCGAAACCATAAATAAAAACTTATCTCCCCATCCAGCGCGTCGGTTCCTACCCCAAAAACTCTTTACGGGACGCTGAAAACATCCTCAAAACAGACGAAAGACAGGTCTTATGAAAAAAGCTTTAATCTTAGGCGTGGGCGGAGCACAGGCAGATGCAATTCGCAGTCTGAAAGCAGAAGGTTGGTGGGTAATCGGTTGCAGCTATCGACAGGAAGGATGTGGATTGCCGCTGGTAGATCAATTTGAACTGGTAGATATCCGGGATGTAGCCGGAGTAACAGCCCTGGCACAACGAGAAAAAGTAAAACTTGTCTACTCAGTAGGATCAGACGTAGCCATGCCGACAGCGACCCGGGTTGCCGAACAACTGGGCCTCCCCCGACTGGTCTCCCCTGAAACTGTCGAACTGATGCAGAATAAACTGCTTCTGCGCGAATATCTGAATGCCCGCAACATCGGCCCCGTGGCCTATCGCTGGGTGCGGGAAGAAGCCGATCTGGAATCATGGACCTATTTCCCGGCCATGGTCAAACCGGCAGACAGCCAGGGACAACGGGGGGTTTTTCGAGCCGATTCATTAGAAGAAGCCCGAACCGGATTGGGACTGGCACTCCACTTCTCCAAATGTGGAGCAGCCATTATCGAAGAGTACCTGGACGGTCCCGAACTTTCCGTCAACCTCCTCATGGTGCAAGGACAAATAGCCTATGCCGCCATCTCAGACCGGCTGGTACTGCCGGAATACTCAGGGGGGTTGGTGCGGGGCCATGTTTTGCCGGCACATCACTGTCCGCCGGAAACCCAACCCGCCGTTTTGGCCCTGGCCGCCGAAATAACAGCCGCCCTGGGAATCGAAAACGGGCCTATCTATTTCCAGCTCAAAGCGACAGCGCAGGGCCCCCGGCTGATTGAGGCCGCCCCCCGCCTGGACGGCTGTCATATCTGGCGACTGATCCTGACCGCCGGCGGGCCGGATCTGCTCAAAGCCACCTTCCAGCTGCTCGAAGGTCAACATCCAGGCGAATTTTCCCCCCTGTCCCTCGAAACCGAAAAATATCACCTGCAATTCTTCCTTTCACCACCGGGTCGCGTTTTCCAGGCCGCCGACCATCGCGCCCCTGCGGAAGCCTGTTTTCACGAATACTATTACCAGGATGGGGATGTGGTATCCAGCGTGAACGGCTATATGGAAAAAGTAGGTTATTACATTCAAAGAGGATACGATGATATCGATTCCATTTAACAAAGCCTTGCCGGTCGGAGCGGAGTTGAAATATGTACAGGAAGCCATTGCCACCGGAGCCATTGCCGGAAACGGGCCCTACACCCGCCGATGCCATACGCTGTTGGAAAATACACTGGGGGTAACCAAAGCCCTGCTGACAACTTCCTGCACCGACGCGCTGGAAATGGCCGCCGTATTGTTGCATATTGGACCGGATGACGAGGTCATTGTACCCTCGTTCACCTTTGTCTCGACTGCCAACGCCTTTGCCTTACGCGGAGCGCGGCCCATATTCTGCGACATCCGACAGGATACCCTCAATATGGATGAGCAACAACTGGAAAAATTGATCACCCCACGGACAAAAGCCATCATCCCCGTCCATTACGCCGGCATAGGCTGCGCCATGGAAACAATCAACGAAATAGCCTCGCGCCACGGCATCCCGGTAATCGAAGATAACGCCCACGGACTCTTCGGCCAATATCGCGGCCGTTATCTGGGAACCTGGGGGACCCTGGCCGCTCAAAGCTTCCACGAAAGCAAAAGCTTCTCCTGCGGCGAGGGCGGCGCCTTACTGATCAACGACGCGCACTATGCCGAACGGGCCGAAATCATCCGCGAAAAAGGGACTGATCGCTCACGCTTTTTGCGCGGACAGGTAGATAAATATGGCTGGGTAGATGTCGGCGCCAGCTACCTGCCCTCAGATATCCTGGCCGCCTACCTCTTCGCCCAATTGGAAGCACGGGAAACCATCCTGGCCAACCGCAAACGAATCTGGGAACAATATGCCGCAGAACTGTCCCCCTGGGCAACCGCAGCCGGAGTCCAACTGCCCACAATCCCCCCAGAATGCGAACCCTCCTGGTACATTTTCTATCTGCTCATGCCCGATCTGGAATCCCGCACCGCCTTGATTGCCCGCTTGCAGGCTCAAAACATCCGCTGCCTTTACCACTATCTGCCCCTGCACCTCTCCCCCATGGGCCGGCAATTCGGCTTTAAAGAAGGCGACTGCCCCGTGACGGAGTGGGTCAGCGATCGCCTGGTCCGCCTGCCCTTCTACAACGACATGACAACCGAAGAAATCCACCAGGTCGTAACCGAAATCACAAATAAATAACTCTCCCCCACGGTGGCCCGGAAAACAAAAGTAAAAAACATTTTTTCGGCAGCTTCGGAAAGCTGCCGAAAAAATGAATAAAAAACAACTCGCTCCCCCCATCCAGCGCGTCGCTTCGCCCCGAACAAAAGCCTTGGGCGGGACGCTAAAACAAGGAACCATCTTTTCTCAGGCTTTCTGAAGCCCGAGAAAAGAGAAACAAATTTCATGGTTGCCTTTTCTGCCATCCGTTGTATCATTCTCTGCCATGAAAAAGGTACGACTTGCTCCCTCAATCCTTTCCGCCGACCTGGCCCGCCTGGGACAGGCGGTCGGTGACGCCGAAGCCGCCGGTGCGGATCTCATCCACGTCGATGTAATGGACGGCCATTTCGTGCCCAATCTGACCTTCGGGCCGGCCATCGTCGCCGCCATCCGCCCCCTCACCCGCCTCCCCATCGACGTTCACCTGATGATCGAACAACCGGAACGCTTTCTGGAAGCCTTCGCCCGGGCCGGCGCCGATGGACTCACCGTCCATCCGGAAGCCACCCCCCATCTCCACCGCGCCCTCCAGCAAATCCGCAGCCTCGGCCTGCGCGCCGGCGTCGCCTTGAATCCCGCTACCCCCGAATCGGCGCTCACCTACGTGCTGCCGCTGGTCGATCTGGTGCTGGTCATGACGGTCAATCCCGGCTTTGGCGGTCAAAGCTTCCTGCCCGAAAACCTTCCCAAAATTACCACGGTACGCCGTATGCTCGACGATACCGACAATCCGGCCTGGCTGGAAGTGGATGGCGGCATCGCCCCCGATACCGCCCCCGCCGTGATCGCCGCCGGAGCCGACACCCTGGTCGCCGGCTCGGCGATCTTCAGCACCGCGCAGGGCATTGCCCCCGCGCTCGCGGCGCTCCGCGCCGCAACTCTCTAACGGGGAAAAAAGACCGGCCCCGTTCAAGTGAACGGGGCCGGTTTATGGAGCAAGCTAATGAGAACTACTCTTCAGTGCGCGACAGGGTGCGCAGGCAGCGAGTGCAGATGTAAATCCGCTTCATTTGCCCGTCTACCAAAACCCGCTTGGGCTGAATGTTGGCCCGGAACATCCGGTTTGTCGCCCGCTTGGAGTGGCTCACATTATGCCCGAACGCCGGGCCTTTGCCGCAGACATCACACTTTGCCATTTTTTCACCTCTTCTATCTCGATAGCGGCACTATGATACCACAAAGGATCAAAGATGCAACTGCTTTTAGCAGCATCTAGCAGGATGAAAGACTCTTTAAAGGAGGAAGTATGACCGACAATTTTCACCCTCGTGGTAAAATTCAGGTAGCTCCGGCGGCCATCGCCTCAATCGTCAGCGATGCAGTCCAAACCTGTTATGGGGTGGTCGGCACCGTGCCTCGCAACTTCGCCTCCAGTCTGGCGGAATTGCTTTCCACGGATCGCAAACGCGGCGTTGAGGTGGTCGTCGATAAAGGTCAGATCACAATTGATCTTTATGTCGTGGTGGAATATGGAACTCGCATCGCTTCAGTAGCCGAAAGTATCAAGCATGTGGTAAAATACCAAGTCGAGAAAGCGCTGGAAATGCCGGTCGCGTCGGTCAATGTTCACGTGCAGGCCCTGCGCGTCAGCGATACCCATTGACCGAGATTTATGGGACCAAGGAGTGCCACTGTGGCTAAACAGGATGAGCCAACAATGTACGCCCTTAACGGGATAAAATTTAAGGAAATGGTCTGGGCCGCCCTCAGCTGGTTACGCCAGCATCAGGCTGCGATCAACGCGCTCAATGTCTTCCCCGTCCCCGACGGAGATACGGGCACCAATATGACATTGACCATGACCTCGGCCTGGAATGAAATTGCCAATCTGGAAGAAGAGAACATCGGCCGGCTGGCCGGCAAAATGGCCCACGGCGCCTTGATGGGCGCCCGCGGCAACTCCGGCGTGATCCTCTCCCAGATCTGGCGCGGATTGGCCCGTAGTCTCGACAGCAAACAGCAAATGTATGCCGTCGATCTGGTCCACGCCATCCGCGAAGCGGCCGATACCGCCTACAAAGGCGTTGTCAAACCCGTTGAAGGCACAATCCTCACGGTAATCCGCGAAACGGCCGAAGAAGCTGAAACGGCGATTCAGGCCACCGATGATCTGCACCAGATCTTCAACCGTATGGTCGAACGGGCCAAAATCGCCGAAGCCCGCACCCCCGCCATGCTCCCGGTCCTCAAACAGGCCGGCGTCGTCGATTCCGGCGGTCAAGGCCTGGTGATCATCCTGGAAGGCATGTGGCGCCAGCTCAGCGGGCTCTCCACCGAAGAAAACGGCCGGCTGACCCAGGTCGTCGATCTGATCCCCCGCAGCCATACCAATGAAGAACTGCTGGATATCGACCTGGAAGAGGCCAAAAACTTCAGCTACGATGTCCAGTTCATCCTGATCGGTGAGAATATGGATGTGGAACTTATCCGCACGGATATCTGCAATATGGGCCGCAGCGGCCTGATCGTCGGCGATTCCACCACGATCAAAGTCCATATCCACGTCCCCGATCCCGGCGTCCCCATCAGCTACGGCGTCAAACAGGGCTCCCTGCGCGATGTGGTGGTCGAGGATATGCAGGCCCAGTATCAGGAATTCATCATGGGCCGGGAAGAACATCCCGTACTCGGCCCCCAGGATAACGGCAGCGAGAACACGCCGCCTCCCATCGGCGTCGTCGCCGTCAGTGCCGGCGACGGGCTGGACAAAGTCTTCCGCAGCCTGGGCGTCACCTCGATCGTCCCCGGCGGCGAAACGATGAACCCCAGCACCGCCCAGATCCTCGAGGCGGTCAACCGCCTGAAATCCGAAAAGGTACTGATCCTGCCCAACAACAAAAACATCATTCTGGCCGCCCAACAGGCCGCTGAAGTCTGCAAGGACAAAGCCGTAGCCGTCGTGCCGACCAAAAATATTCCCCAGGGGGTCGCGGCGCTCCTCGCCCTCGACCCCGAGGCCTCGCTCGACAGCAATGTCTCCAGTATGTTGCAGGCCGCCCAGAACATCCTCTCCGGCGGGGTGACCCAGGCCACCCGCTCCGTGGTGATGAACGAAGTTGAGGTCCATGAAGGCGACGCTATCGGCCTGCTGAACGGCGATCTGGTCCTGGCCGCCGACACCTACAACACGGTGGTCTTCCAGCTGCTCGAACGCGCCGACATCGAAGATTGCGAACTGGTCACGCTCTACTACGGCGAGGGCGTCGATGAAGACCAGGCCAGCGACCTGGTGGACCAGCTCAGCGAGCGCTTCCCCCACCTGGAATTCGAAATTGTCTACGGGGGGCAGCCGCACTATCCCTATCTGCTTTCTATAGAATAACCCGGCCCGGGCTCCGGAACCGGTTGCGAGATTTGAATGGAGGAATTATAGACTTGAATAACATCCAGCTCATTACCGACGGCACGGCCTATCTCCCCACTACCCGGCTGCGAGAGTTAAATATTATTTCCCTGCCGATCGTAGCCCAGGCTGGAGGCCGCCACTACATGTACGATCAACAAACCGAAGAACATGTCGAACTGCTGCGGATCATGGCCCGGCAGCGCGGCCCGGTGGAGATCGTCGGCCCATCTCCGGACGATTTCCGTGCGGTCTTTCAACGCACCCTTTATCGCACCAATAAAATGCTCGTGCTGCTCTCCTCCAGTCATCTCAGCCCGGTCATGCGGAATGCCCGCATCGCGGCCCGCGATTTCATGGGCCGCTGCGATATCACGATTATGGATTCCCAAACGATCTCGGTCGGCCTGGGCATCCTCGTCGAACGCGCCGGGGAACTGCTTCAGGAAGGCATCCTCCCCCTGCCCGAGGTCGTCAAGCAGATCCGCGGAATGATTCCCCGCATCTACGTGGTCATGATCACCCACACCCTCGATTACCTCTACCGCAGCGGCAAACTCAGTGCCACCCAGGCCATCCTGGGCTCAATGCTCAACGTACATCCCTTCCTGGTGATTGACGACGGAGAAATCGTCCCCCTGGAAAAAAGCCGCACCCCCGAAAAAGCGCTCGACAAGCTGGTGGAATTTGCCTCCGAATTCACCCGCATCCAACGGCTGGTCGTCTTCCAGAGCGGCGCCACCCTCAACGAAGAGGCGTCCTCGCTGCGCAATCGGCTGGAACTGCTGATGCCCAACCGGGACTTTCCGTTGATTACCTACGACCCCATCATGGCTTCTCATTTAGGCGCCGACGCGGTAGGAATGGTGATCTACGAAGGCCAGTTGCGTTAACTGAATATGAACCAATCCGTTCGCATCATCACCGACAGCATCGCCGATATTCCCGATGCCGTAGCTCAGCGCCTCGGGATCGCCGTTCTGCCGATTTATCTGCGGATTGGAACCCAAAGTTATCGCGATGACGGTTCTCTCGATCGTGGAAATTTCTATACCCAGCTCTGGCAGACCCCCGAACGCTTCGGCACGGCCGCGCCGCCTCCTGCGGAATTCTTAGCCGCCTACGAAGCCCTGGTCGCCGAAGGAGCCCGGGATATTATTGGACTTTTCCTCTCATCCAATCTGAGCAGCATCGTCAATAACGCCCGCCTTGCCAGTCAACAACTGGAAGGCGCCCGGGTCCACATCCTGGAAACCGGACAGGTCTCGATGGGCATGGGCTGGCAGGCGATCGCCGCCGCCGAAGCCGCGGCCCGGGAAGAATCCACCGCGCAAATCATTCAGACCGTAGAAAACGTACGGCCCCGCACCCTTGTAGCCGGCGCCTTGAACTCGCTCGACCATCTCCGCCGGGGCGGCCGCGTCAGTTGGGCGCAGGCCTGGGTCGGTGAGCTGTTACAGATCAAGCCGCTGGTCTCCTTTAAAGAAGGGAATGCCGTCCTTTTCGGCAAAGTGCGCACCCATCATCGGGCCCTGCAATCCTTGTCCGACTGGATCGGCCACCAGGCGCCCCTGGAACGCCTGGCCTTGCTGCACAGCCACGTCGAACCCGGCTTGATTTCGGAATTTCGGGCCATGCTGGCCCCTTATCTCCCCTCGGGAGAAATCCCGGTGGTGGAAGTGACCCCCGTCTTCGGGGTTCATGTCGGACCGGGAGCGGTCGGGGCAGCTTTTGTCCAATCCCCCACAGCTTCCCATCCTTGAATGCATAAACCTGGAATCATTTATGGCTAAACCTTTGGAAACCCTACAGAAAATCCTCCGCCTGGAGGAAGAATACGAATTTCGGGATAAAGCGGTAGGCGGCGGTCTGGCCCGCTACGCCGATACCTGGTTCAAACAAGCCAACGAGGCTTATGGCGAAACCGGGGCCGGCTGGGTCCAGAATGTCGCCGATCGCCTGCGTGCCTACAGCACGCTCGCCTCGGAGACCCGGCGCAACGCCATGCAGGAACTCTGGAACCTGCTGCAAAGCCCGCCGACCGATCCCGACCCGGCCCTCAGTGCCCTCAATGCCTTGAGCGCACTTCCGGCCCCTACCCGCCCGATCTCCTCGCGGCCGCCCCTCACCGGCGCCGCCAGCCGGGGCCTCACCGCTTCGGTGGAATCGCTCTCCGGCGTCGGCCGCAAACGGGCCGAACTGTTGCAAAACCTGGGCATTCGCACCCTTCTGGAACTGATCCAATGCTACCCCCGCCGCTATGAAGACTATTCCCAGCTCAAAACCATCGACCACCTGACCTATGGCGAAATGGTCAGCGTCATCGGCACCATCTGGGACGCCGGCGGCCGGGAAACCGGCAAAGGCGGCCGGGGACGCTATCTCTTCCGCGCCGTCCTGGGGGACCATACCGGCACGATCGAGTTGATCTGGTTCAACAACCCCTACCTGGAAGGGAAACTCAAGGCAGGCATGCAGGTCGTCGTCAGCGGCAAAATCGATGAACACCTCGGGCGGCTGCGCATGAACGCCCCCGATTGGGAAGCGCTGGAACGCCGGGACCTCAATAATGTCCGCATCCAGCCGATCTACCCGCTCACCGAAGGCCTCACCCAAAAGCAGCTGCGCCAGATCGTCGATCAGGCGCTGAGTGCCTGGGCCGTCCGCGTGCCGGAAATCCTGCCGGATGCCCTGCGCCAGCGCCAAAGCCTCATCGCCCTCCCCCGCGCACTCTGGGGCATCCATTTCCCCGACAACGAAGAACACCTCAAAGCCGCCCGGCGCCGCCTGGCCTTTGATGAAGCGCTGGTCCTGCAGCTGGGATTGCTGCAACAAAAACGCACCTGGAAAGCTCAACCCGGCCGGACCATCACCGTTCCCCTGGAAACGGTCGAATCCTTGAAAGCCGCTTTACCCTATGCCCTGACCAACGCCCAGCGCCGCTCCCTCGACGCCATGTTGAGCGATCTGGCCTCGGGCCAGCCGATGAACCGGCTGCTCCAGGGTGATGTCGGCTCCGGAAAAACCGTCGTCGCCGCCCTCTTAATGGCGGTAACAGCCCGGGCCGGACTTCAGGCCGCGTTGATGGCCCCCACCGAAATCCTGGCCGAACAACATTACAAAAGCATCGCCCGGCTCTTTGAAGCCTTCCCGGAACCGCGCCCCACCGTAGCCGTCCTCACGGGCAGCACCCCGGCCGCCGAACGGGAAACTATCTACGCCGGGCTGACCGACGGCTCGATCCAGACCGTCATCGGCACCCATGCCCTGATCCAGGATAAAGTCGTCTTCCACGATCTGGGCCTGGTCGTCATCGACGAACAACATCGCTTCGGCGTCGAACAACGTGGTCAATTACGGGGCAAAGGGTACAACCCCCACCTGCTGGTCATGACCGCCACGCCCATCCCCCGCTCGCTGGAGCTGACGATTTGGGGCCATCTGGACGTTTCCGTCCTCGATGAAATGCCGCCGGGACGCCAGCCCGTCCAGACCCGGGTGTTGCAGCCGCGAGAACGCGAACGGGCTTATGCCTTCATCCAATCGCAAATCGCCCAGGGGCGGCAGGCCTTCATTATCTATCCGCTGGTGGAGGCTTCGGAAAAAATCGAAGCCAAAGCCGCCGTAGATGAACATGCCCGCCTGCAAAAAGAGGTCTTCCCCACGCTTCAACTGGGGCTGCTCCACGGACAGATGAGCTCCGATGAGAAAGATACCGTCATGGGAGAGTTTGTCCGCGGAGAAAAACAGATCCTGGTCGCCACTTCGGTCGTCGAAGTCGGCATCGATGTCCCCAATGCCAGCATCATTTTGATCGAAGGCGCCGAACGGTTCGGCCTCTCCCAGCTCCATCAATTCCGGGGCCGGGTCGGCCGGGGCGCCCATCAATCCTACTGCCTGCTGCTCTCCGACAATCCCACCGAGGAAGCCCTTCAACGGCTCAAGGCATTGGAAGCGACCACCGATGGTTTTGTGCTCGCCCAGAAAGACCTGGAAATGCGCGGCCCCGGAGAGTTCATGGGCACCCAGCAGAGCGGCTTCCCCACCCTACGGATGGCCCTGCTGGCCGATGTCCGCCTGCTTCACGAGGTCCGCGAAGTGGCCACTCAGTTGCTCACGGCTGACCCCGACCTGGTGCTCCCGGAACATCAGGGCTTGAGCCAACGGGTTACGCAACTGTGGCAGCAGACTCCCACCATCCGGGAAGGAGACCTCAGCTAAATGCGGATCGCGATTTATCCCGGCACCTTTGACCCGATCCATTGCGGGCATATGGATATCGCCCGCCGTGCCGCCGCCCTCTTCGACCGTCTGATCCTGGCGGTCTACTCCCGTCCCAATAAACGGCTGCTCTTCTCCACCGAAGAACGGATCAGACTGACGCAAGAAGCGCTCTGCGACATTCCCAATCTGGAGATCCGCCCCTACAATGGCCTTACCGTCACCTTCGCCCGCTCAGTCGGCGCCACCGTTCTGGTACGGGGCCTGCGCGTGATCTCCGACTTCGAACTGGAATATCAGATGGCCCTCACCAACCGCCAGCTGGCTTCAGAACTGGAAACGATCTGCCTGATGACCCGGCAGGAACATGCCTTTCTCAGCTCCAGCATCGTCAAAGAGGTCTTCTTGTCGGGTGGAGATGTCGCCCAGATGACCGCCGCCAATGTGATCGAAGCCATGGCGCAAAAACGCGAGATCCTGAATCGAACCCAGGAGCCCGTGCCCCTGATCTCCCTACGGGATTAGTCGGCAATGCAAACAGAATAAAAAAGCGACCTGTGCGGTCAGCCCAAAAGACAAGGGAAAGAAAAGCTCATTTTTTCGGCGGCTTTCTGAAGCCGCCGAAAAAATGAATAAAAAACAACTTCTCTCTCCCCATCCGGCGCGGCGCTTCAAGCCGAACAAAAGCCTTTTGCGGGACGCTAAAATGCTGACCGCCCAGGTCAGAAAAACTTTACAATGTATCTGCAGCCTGTACGGAGGAAGCGGTTATGGACATAGAATTCCTGATTCAACGGCTGGAGCAACTGATCCTGAAGGAAAGCCCCAAACTTCCCTTCGGAGCCCGCGCGGTCAACGAAGAACAGGCCCAGGCCCAATTCAAACAACTCAAAGAATCGGTGCCCGAAGAGATCCGGCGCGCCCGCGAAACCAACCAGCAGCGCGACGCGATCCTGGCCCAGGCCCGTCAGGAAGCTGCCCGCATCCTCAGTGAAGCTCAAGTCGAAGCCCAGCACCTGGCCTCCGAACACAAAATCACCCAGGAAGCCCGCCAACAGGCCGCCCTCCTGCGCCAGCAAACCGAACAGGAATGCCTGATCCTACGCGCCGATGCCGACGAATATGTCTTCGATTCCCTCAGCCATTTGCAACAGGAACTGGTCCGTCTGGGGCGGATCGTCGAAAACGGCCTCCAAAAACTGGAAACCGATCGGGAGCAACGGTTGCAAAGCGCCGAAGAGGTTTGACAGAAGTTGTCTTATCCGTATAATGGACCCTGCGTTTGCCGGGTCGTTAATGCCCTGCCTGCGCGAGCTTGAGTACAAGGAGTAATCAAAATGACGCCTCTTCCAAAACGTAAGTTATCGAACGGTCGCCGGGATCGCCGTCGCGCCCAGACCTTCAAGTTGACCCTGGGAGCCCTCGGCAGCTGCCCCTCCTGCGGTGAACCGTTGAAGGCGTACCATGTCTGCGCGAAGTGCGGGATGTACCGCAAGGCCAAAGTTCTCAACGTCGGCAAAGACGCCAAGAAAAGCTAAAACGCCCGTTATGTGGCGTCGCCCCCGGATCAATCCAGCCGGCGCTGCGGTCCCAATATCTTAACGATAATGGGGCTTTTAAGCAGCCGGCTTTTTGAGCGGTGGGTCAGGTGAAACAAAATTGGGGAGCGAGTGACGATGGACGGTCTAACAGGCAAAGTCGCTCTGGTGACAGGTGGATCGCGCGGGCTGGGAAAGGCCATCGCCCTGGAACTGGCCCGATGCGGGGCTGATGTGGCGGTTAACTACTGCCACCAGGCCGAAGCGGCAACTGCGGTCGCCGCAGAAATCGCCGCCCTGGGTCCCCGCTCCCTGGCACTTCAAGCCGATGTCGGAACGCTTTCCGCGGCAACTGAGCTGGTCGAAACGGTGGCCGGCACTTGGGGGCGCCTGGATATCCTGGTCAACAATGCCGGCATCAACCGCGATATGCTGTTGATGCGAATGAGCGAAGAAGATTGGGACGAAGTCATCCGCATCAATCTGAAAGGGGCCTTTAACACCTGTCGGGCTGCCGCACGTCCCATGCTCCGCCAGCGGGCCGGCCGGATCATCAACATCTCCTCCGTCGTCGGCCTGATGGGCCAGACCGGACAGGCCAACTATGCCGCAGCCAAAGCCGGCTTGATCGGCCTGACCAAAAGTCTGGCTCGGGAATTGGGATCGCGCCACATCACGGTCAATGCCGTCGCGCCGGGATACATTCCGACCGATATGACCGCCGCAATTCCCGAAGAACTGCGTCAACAGATCGTACAGATGACGCCCTTAGGCCGCACGGGTACGCCCGAAGATGTAGCTGCTGCTGTCGCCTTTCTGGCTTCCGAAGCCGCAGCTTTTATTACCGGACAAGTCCTGGCCGTCGACGGCGGACTGAGCATGTAAGGGGGATTTATGCAAAACATCGCCATTCCGGGAAAAATCACGGTCAAGCCCGAAGTATTAGAAACCATCGCCTGGCTGGCCGCACTGAATGTACCAGGTGTGGTACAACTTGCCGAAACAGATCTGGATCGTTTGTTAAGTCTGGGCGGCAAAAGTGTCAGCGTCCAGGTTCGCGAAGGGCGTGTCTGGGTCGATCTTCATATTATTGCCGCACCCAACTATAGCCTGCTCCAGTTAGGCCGAACCGTTCAACATGATGTTACCCGGGCCATCCAGGAAATGATTGGAATGCCCGTGGAAGAAGTCAATGTGACCATTGAAGACGTGGCTTACCACGTGGAAAAGACAACCGAAGCCGACTGAAATGTCGGCATTGTGAAGGAAAAAGCCCTATGAAAGGTGAACGTCACCAGGCCCGCCAGATAGCACTGCAGGCCCTCTTTGAAATCGATCTGGTGGAACATCCCATCGGCGCTGTATTGGCCGGCCGCTTTGATGATGAACCCGGGCTGTCGCCTCAAATGCAGGAATACTGCCGCCAGTTAGTCGCAGGAGTTGTCCGCCATCGGGATCTGTTGGATTATTACATCCAGACCCATGCCGCTGAATGGCCTCTCAATCAGGTCGCCATCGTAGATCGCAACCTGCTGCGCATGTCGCTCTACGAGTTTACGCTGGGAGGAATTCCCATTAAAGTGGCCATCAATGAAGCCGTGGAACTGGCGAAAGATTTTGGATCCGAAAGCGCCTCCCGTTTTGTCAATGGGGTGCTGGGAGCATTGGCCCCCAAACGTCAGGAAATTTTAAATGCCCTGAAAGAGCGTGACGCCGGGACGACTGTCGAGAAAAATCCCGCCTGAACTGCGCTTTCGGGTTCCATGAACCTGCCCACTCTCCACACCGCGTTTTCCCGCGTGCCGGTTTGAGCCCCGGCCCGCGGTCGATCTCCCGCGCTCACACCTCCAGGTGTTGAACGCCTCCCCTGGCCAACCATACATCCTTCCCCAGGCAATGGTGGCCCTCGCGAAAAGAGCTGGAGCCCTCAGAATCACCTCGTGACGCTGAGGTGCATAAAAACCTTATCGAAGAGGAGTGCGTCTATGAATAAGATTCGTGTTTTGATCATGGGTGCTGCCGGACGTGATTTTCACAACTTCAACACCTATTTTCGCGACAACGCGACCTATGAAGTCGTAGCTTTCACCGCTACTCAAATCCCCAACATTGAAGGCCGGAAATATCCGCCGGAACTGGCTGGGAAGCTTTACCCCAACGGGATCAACATCTATCCCGAATCCGATCTTCCCCGCCTGATCAAAGAGTTCAAAGTCGATGAGGTCATCTTCTCCTACTCCGATGTCTCTCACGAGTACATCATGCACAAAGCCTCCACGATCACGGCTCTCGGCGCGAATTTCTGCCTGTTGGGCGGCAACGCCACCATGGTCAAAAGCACCAAACCGGTCGTCGCAGTCTGCGCCGTCCGCACCGGTTCGGGCAAGTCCCAAACCACCCGGGCTGTCTGCCAGACCCTGCAAAAAATGGGCAAGAAAGTGGTGGCCATCCGCCATCCCATGCCCTACGGCAATCTGGTAGAACAAACCGTACAACGATTCGCCACCTACGCGGATCTCGATCAGCACAAGTGCACGATTGAAGAACGCGAAGAATACGAACCCCATATCGACAGCGGTATCGTCGTCTACGCCGGCGTGGATTATGAAAAGATCCTGCGCCAGGCTGAACAGGAAGCCGATGTGATTGTCTGGGACGGCGGAAACAACGACCTGCCTTTCTATAAACCGGATCTGTGGATCACGGTGGTCGACCCGCACCGGCCCGGCCATGAGGTCACTTACTACCCCGGCGAAGCCAACCTGCGCGCCGCCAATGTCATCATCATCAACAAGGTCGATACCGCCAATTACGAAGCCATACGTACCGTGCGCGCCAATGTCCTCGCCGCCAATCCCACCGCCATCATTCTGGAAGCCGCTTCCCCCATCTTTGTGGATCACCCCGAAGAAATCCGGGGCAAGAGCGTCCTGGTCGTCGAAGACGGCCCCACGTTGACCCACGGCGAAATGGATTACGGAGCCGGTTATGTGGCGGCCCAGCGTTTCGGCGCCGCCGAAATCGTCGATCCTCGCCCCTATGCCGTCGATTCGATCACGGCCACCTATGAAAAATATCCCCGGACCGGCGCCATCCTGCCGGCCATGGGTTACGGTCACGACCAGGTACGCGATCTGGAAGTCACCATCAACAATACGCCTTGCGACATCGTAATCGTCGGTACGCCGATCGATCTCACCCGGGTCCTCAGCGTCAAGCACCCGATGCAGCGCATCCGCTATGAACTGCAAATCATCGGCCAGCCCTCGCTGGAAGAGATGATCAAGAACTACATCGCCTGATTCGATCAATAAAATGTTTTCGGCGGCTTGAAAAAGCCGCCGAAAACATCAATCCCCCCCTCTGCCTCTCCCGATAGATCCCCAGCCTTGTAACGTCCCGCAAATGGCACTTTCCCTGTCAGGTACGCCACGCGGTGCGAAGCAGGGAGAGGGAGTTTTTATTCATTTTTCTCCCGCTCTTCAGGGCGAACCGCACAGGTCGGAAAAAAGCTGTGTTTTTGCGCGCATTCTTATGCGCGCAAAAACACAAACAAAAGAACTCTCTCTGTCCCTCCTGCGCGTCATCTTTTACCGGGCAAGAACTCTTTGCGGAACACTAACAACAAACCACGACTCGTTTTTTATCCACCAGGATCAACGGCGCCAGCGCTGATCCTGCACCAAAGCCAGCTTGAAATCCTCCAGCACCGCCGGTTTGTCCACCAGCGCCCACCGATCTCCGCTCCAGCGGTAAAGCAACAACCCCAAAATCTGCTGCGCATACGGCATCGCATTCCAGCGCTGAATCTCTTCATAAGCGGCCCGCACCCAGCCCCGATTCACATTCGGCCAGGCCGGCTCGATCCCCCCGGCCCCGGTTCCACCGGGAGTCGGGTCCAGCAGCCGCGCCGCCGTAATCAAAACCGGCAAATTCTTCCACTTCAAAGGAATCTGTTCCATCAAAGCGCGGTAGGCCTGAAAATCATAATAGTGATCGCTTAGGAACGGATCGGCAAAAGACAAAAGATGGGTGATCGATTCCGGCATTGGGCTGTGAGTCCCCACTTCCAGAGCAAACCCATCCGTCGCCTGCAAAGCCGCCAACATTTCCTGAAAATAAACCAGCGGCTTATAACGCCGGTTGCCCAACAACGGCAGAAAATCCGCCTGATAAGGATCCGGCGCTGCCGCCAACACCTGTACCGCCGGCGCCACCGCTTTGATCCGGGCATAAGCCAGATTGAACGCTGCCGCATACGATTGAGGCATGATATGCTCTCTGGCCGCCAGAGGGCCCCCCGGATGTTCATTTAAATCGTTTGGGGCCCGCCCAATCTGTACCATCCAGGTATAACGATCTGCCCCGGAACGCTTTAAAAAGAGCTCCACCCAGCGGGCGGCCGCATCGGCAAAACCCTCATACTGGTTGGATTCCGGCAGGGTCCCCAAAGGAGGTTCCCCATAGCGCAACTGAATCACCATCCCGTAACACTGATCGCTCCATTCCCACAACTGCTCCCGTAAAACCGGATCAGGCTGCACGGCCGCCGGATCGCTCCCGACGGCCTGAGAAAAAAGCACCCAACCGCCCCGCCCCTGATCCAAAAAGAGCTTACGCAAAGGCTCACGCACGGCCGGCTCCTGGATCAAACTGCCGGCATGCATCCCAAAAAGATAGGCCGATTCCCCGGCGGGCAACAGCCGATCCGTCACCGGCTGACGCAGATCGGCCGCCTCCGGCAATTTCAAATACCAGGCCGCCACATAACCTTCCTGACGGGCTGGAGTCCGTACATGTAACCAGGCGCCCTGTTTCCCCACTCGGGCCGCCGTCACAGCAGGTTCATCTAACGATTCCAGAGCCGTCCCATGGACCAGCTGACTGATCGCCGGGAAATTGGTCCCGGCTCCCTGGCGAAGACGCAACGGCTGTTCCGGACTGTTGACCTTCACAATATGTACCGCAGCAGGATCGGCCAAAGCCGGCCACTTCAAATACCAGGCCGCTGCATACCCCTCTTTCCCATCGCTCAAGCGCACATGGATCCACTGTCCCGTCTGCCCTACTTTCCGCTGAATCTCCCCAGTCGATTCCAACGCGGTTAAGGCGGCCTGATGCGGTACCTGCCCCACCAGAGAGGCCCGGCTGGAAGGCTGTTCCCGAATGTTCAAATAACCGGCCTCTGGACTGAAGACTTCCAGTTGGATGCCCTCCGCTCCGGTCGGATTGGGATCCCGATCCGTTAAATACCAGGCCGCCGCCCACGCCTCAAAACTCTCCGGCTCCACCCGCACTTTAACCCATTGGCCGGTCTGACCGATCTTGCGGGCGGCCCCCACAGGATCTTCCACCACCGCCAACCGCGTCCCTAACGGAACGCGACCGTTCAAAGTCTCCGCCGCAATCCGCGGCTCGCTGCGCAAATTCAATTCATTGAGCGCCCAGACCGTCTTGACCTGACCGGGGACCGCTTCCGCCGCCGGCGGCAAAACCGGCCAGGCGCCCGGATCGGCCGGTTGGAAAGCGCTCTCGACAATCCATCCCGCAAACTGCGTCGTCCGCACCGCGATCCAGGCCGAATTATCGGCCAATACCGTACGGGCCCCGGTTGCGGTCGCCTGGCTTCGATAGGGCACCGTACCCAAACGGCTCCCCGTCCCGCCCGGCTCGCCATAGATCACCGTGCCCCACAACGTCCGAATCCAGCCCATCCCGGCAAAATCTTCCGGTTCGCCCAGGGGAAATCCCCGTACAGGCGAGAAATAGTCAGCTTCAATCGTCGCTGCTGTAAAGAGGCTGAAAAAGCTGGGCCGATAGACTGCGAGACGATCCAACCAGATCTGCAACTCCTCCCGGCTCATCCGGCGGGCTCCCAGTTCATCGTAATAAGGAGCCAGCACCGGATAGATCGGCAAGGTCAGCCCCTGTTGCTGCATCCAACGCCGTTCCTCCTGATAAGTCCAGCGATCGATCACAATCTCAGGCGGACGCTGATAGGAACCATAGGCCATCGGCATCAGGCCGCCCTGACAGAGCGGTCCTAAAATGTTGTAAGGCAGGTCCGAATGCAGGGTCAAAGGGGTAGGATAAGAACAGAGATAAAGTTGTTGAGGATTGACGCCCAATTGAGGCACCCGCTGAGCCAGCGTTCGGGCTGCCGACTCGCGCCCACGGGCCGCATCTTCCACATTAAAAACAAAGCCCTGATAGCCGTCGGCCAGGGCCTTCGCCGCCATCTGAGCTTCAAATTCAGGATCGCCCAATGTAGAAAAAACCCAGGCCAGTGGAGTCAGTCCGGCGCGAAAAATCTTTTGAGCCAGCGCGGCGGCACTATCGATATAATAGCCTTCTTTACCATTACCCACCCCCTGCCCCACTTTGTAAAGGATATAATTGATTCCCATATTGGGCGCCAGTTGCAGCGCCAGATCCAACTCCCACAGCCGATAGGCCCACAAACCCTTACCCTTAAGCACCTGACACCTCCCCATCACGTTCCTTCACAGCCGGACCGCTGACCCAACGGCTATAGCGTAGATAGAAACGCCAGGGAGCCGTCAGCGCCGACGAATCGCCGCGGACTCCAATCCGCGGCCCTTGAGCCACATCCATCTCAGGCCAGGCAGGTTCCGCTTCCACCCATAAAGAAGCCTCAGGCACGCAAAGGTCCTGTCCATTGTAGCTGCGATCGATCCCCAAAGCGGCACACAGTCGGCCGGGTCCCCGAGCCAGATCCCGAACAGCGGCCCCCCCTCGCAACCGCGCCATCTGCTCCAGCCCTTCCAGCGGTTCCAACGCCCGGATCAAAACGGCCGCCGCCTGACCATCTGATTCCGTCACCAGATTCAGGCAGTAATGCATCCCATAGATCAAATAGACATAGGCATGCCCCGGAGCCCCAAACATCACGCCGGCCCGTCCCTGGGAACCGGAACGCGCATGGCTGGCCTGATCTTCTATCCCTAGATAGGCCTCCACTTCGACAATTCGCCCGGCCAGCCGCTGCCCCTCCCAGATCCGTACCAATCGCTGGCCCAACAACTCACGGGCTACCTGCAAAGTAGCCCGGGCATAATATTCACGAGTCCAACGTAAAGGGATCAAGTTTGACTTTTCCTCGCTCTTGAGGTATGCTCATTGTAACATAGCCCAAAAGTCAGACAAGGGTTATCTATTTCAGCAAAAACTCACCCCCAAAAATCGTTTGTGGGACAGAATAACGTAGTAACGCAGCAAGGTAGAAAAAATGAGTCCAGAAGAAATTCCCGATTGGCTCCGTGGCCTGATCCCTGATGAGCCGGAAGAAGAAGAAAAAACACCCGCCGCGCCGCCGCCGGATCCCAATGCGGAAGAAAACCTTCCGGATTGGCTGAAGGGCATCGATCCGATGCCCGCTGCCCCGGCAAAACCGGCACCGGCCTCTAACACCACAGCCATTCCTGATTGGCTGCGCGATTTGACCCCCGACTTTTCGGAGCCGGCACAGCCGACTCGTTCAGCCCCGGCCCCCAAAAATGAAGAGCTTCCGAGCTGGCTGCAGGGTATTTCCAACACCGAACCCACGCCCCCCAACCCGACAATCCAACCGGCGGCATCGTCCTCCCAGGAGATCCCGGAATGGCTGCGCGGACTCGATCCCACACAACCACAACCGCCCAAACCCGCACCGCCAATACAGGAGGAAATGCCTTCCTGGTTAAACGAAGCAAAATCCGCCCCGGTCCAACCCGCAGAACCCGCACCACCTACCTATGATACGGAAGAAGACGCTTTGCGTGCCAGTCTGGGCGTGCCGGTCATCCAAAAAACACGGCCCAAACCGCCGCGTACGACCTCCGCCAATGCTTCTTACGCTCCAGGAGAAAAACCGGCTCCCCGCAAAAAGCGCAAGGAAACTCCCGGTGCCGGCGGGTTGTTGCCACAACAACGCTTTATCCTTTCGTTCCTTCTATTTATGGCCGTCACGATCATCGGCATGGGTTTTCTGGTTGTCCTGGGGAAAATCGCCCTACCTTTCTAAAAAATCAGCCAGTGCAGTTGTTCATAGCGGCGGCCCACGGCTGATTCTTTGTGTCCCGCAACTGGCACTTTCCCTGTAAGAAACGACGCGCTGGACAGAAAGAATTTTTTGTTTGTGTTTTTGTGCGCATAAGAATGCGCACAAAAACACCGGTTTTTTCGGCCCGTTTTCCCGGCCCCCAGAGATTCGCGGTAGTTTGCTGTTTCCCCTACCAAATCCAGATAAGCATGTTGCCACTCCCCTTCCCTGAGGTATAATCCCCATTGAGAAACAAATCGGTCCGCTCTGATTCCAAAGCGGTCCGTTTTACCATATTCCGGCCGGGAGGCTGCTATGCGCTTAAAATGGGTTGCGCTGTTGTGTCTTTTGTTCTTGCTGACAGGCTGTACAGGGGATTCGGCTCCTTTTACAGATGATTTTTCTAATGTTTCCAGCGGTTGGGATTCGGAAATTCACGACACCTTTACACGAGGATATATTGGAGGTACTTACGACTTTCAGATCGCGGCCCCCCATTGGTTCACCTGGGTGACAAGAGGATACCAATACCATGATGTAGCTATCGATGTAGATCTGAGTTCCGCCAACAATAGCGACAACCATTACGGGTTAATCTGCCGCTATAACGAAGGAAATTTTTACTACTTCGCTATCAGCGCGGATGGCTATTACGGCATCTTTCGCCATACCAAGGAAAACGGCACCCTGACCCCGTTAACCGGTCCGGCCATGCTCTCATCATCAGCCATCCATCTGGAAGGCTCCAACCACCTCACGGCCATCTGCAAAGGCCCCGAGCTTTCGCTCATTGTCAACGGGGAACAGATTGCCACCGTTCAGGATACGACCTTAAGTAGCGGTGATATTGGAATGGCCGCCGGTACTCTGAATGGAGGCAATACCATTGTCAAATTTGACACACTGCAAACCTCATTACCTTAAGCCATAAGGAGCCCCCAAATGACTAGAAAACTCATTGGACTGCTGCTGATCTTTCTTCTGACCTTAAGCGCCTGCCAAAACGGAGATCGTGGCCCCTGGGATGAAACCTTCGATCAGGCCGGAAAATGGAAGATCAACTCCGACGCCGCCGCCGATCTCAGCATCCAGAACGGCAAACTGCAAATCCATATCAAAGATGCCGGACAGTTAGCCTGGGCCTCGGCCGATCGGAATTACACCAACCTGCGGCTGAAAGTTGAGGCGACCCTGGAAAGCGGTCCACTCAATAATGAATACGGCATTCTGCTCCGGATGGACGGCGATAAAAAATTCTATGTCTTTTCCATGAGCAGTGACGGCTATATCAAAATCTCCCGGTATGAAGAAGGCAGCTGGACCCTCTTAAACGGAGATTGGGCCCCGGCGGATGCGATCAAGCAAGGTCAGGCCACCAATGCGCTCGAAGTCGAAGCGCAGGGGCAGAACTTCACCTTCACGATCAACGGCCAACAGGTTGCCCAAATCACAGATGAAAAAGGTCTTACCCGCGGTGATATCGGCCTCTATGCCGGCGCCTTGGACGAAGGGGATGTAGTGGTCAGCTTTGACAACCTGCATATCGAAACGCTCCCTTAATTTGCCCAACCCCAAGAGTTTTTTTCGCTTATTGAAACCAGGATTAAGGATTCAACCATGCCAGATTCAGACTCAGATTCACCCGAATCTTCTTCTTATCCCTGGATGCGCTCCATCTTACTGCTGCTCCTCTACGGCGCCGCCATGGTCTTCCTTTGGAATTTTCCCGAAGCCGGAGGACGGGAGTTTTTCCGCACCTTGATGCACGGGTTCGTCTATGTGCTGGCCGGTCTGGTCATCCTGGGCATAACGGTGCTCCTGATTGCAGCACTTGTCCCATCTCAGGACAAAAAAAAGGATGAAGAAAAAGAGGAAAAAGATTCTCAAGCCGCAGCCTACCAGGGAAAAAGACGCGGCAAAGCCGCGGTCAGTGCCGGGCGGGTTTTAACCGTACCGGCCCTCCTGGATCCCAGCCAGGCCGATCAGGTCTGGGAAATCGTCGAAAGCGAAGCCGAAGAACAACGAACCGGCTGTCCGGTCACCGTTGATGAATCCAGCGGAACCATTGCCATCGCGGAAACCAATGAGTTGGAAGCCCGTTTGCTGTTGCGCGGGATCCGCGAACGTATGCGCCAGGCCGGTTTGATCGTCCACCGTTAATCCCCATGCATATCTATCTGGAATCTCTGGGCTGTCGTCTCAATGCCGCCGAAATGGAAACTCTGGCCCGGCAATTTGCCGGTGCCGGCTATCAGGTGCTCGAACAACCGGAACAGGCCGATATCATCATCCTGAACACCTGCGCCGTGACGGCCCAGGCCTCCCGAAAAAGTCGTCATCGTCTGCGCACACTCCAACGCCGCAATCCCACCGCCAGACTCGCCGTCATCGGCTGCTGGGCCACCGATGACCCGGAAACGGCCGCAGATCAACCTGAGGTGGCCTGGGTCATCCCCAACGCAGAAAAAGCGGAGGCCTTTGCCCGCATTACCGGAACCGCACCGCGCCATCCCGCGCCCTGGATTCCCGATCGTTGGGGCCACACCCGCGCTTTTCTGGGCATCCAGGACGGCTGCGATTATACCTGTACCTACTGTGTGACCCGGATTTTGCGGGGACCGGCGCACAGCCAGCCGCCGGAGACCGTCGTCGCTCAGGTCCGGGAACTCGTAGCCGGTGGGGCGCGCGAAGTGGTGCTCACGGGCGTTTGCCTCGGCTCTTACGGCCGGGATTTACAACTGCCGCACGGCCTGGGAACGGTTGTCCATGCCATTTTGACCGAAACCGATCTGCCCCGGTTGCGGCTTTCTTCCGTTGAACCCTGGGATGTCGATGAAATGCTGCTGCAACAATGGGAAAATCCGCGCCTCTGTCGACAATTGCATCTTCCCCTTCAGGCCGGACATGACGGGACGTTGCGCCGCATGGGACGTCGTATCACGACGACGGCATTTGCCGAAAAAGTAGCCTTTGTCCGCACCCTTTCTCCCGACATCGCGCTCACCACCGATCTCATCGCCGGCTTTCCCGGGGAGACTGAAGCCGATTTTGCCGCCGGAGCTGACTTTGTAGCTGAACTCGGCTTTGCCCGCCTGCATGTCTTCCCCTATTCGGAACGAACCGGCACACCGGCCCTACGTCTGCCGGAATCGGTGCCGGCAACGGTGAGAGCCGATCGCGCGGCCCGCCTGCAAGCTTTAGGAGAAAAGCTGGCCACGGCCTATCGCGCCCGCTTTGAAGGGCAGGTTCTGGCTGTCCTGTGGGAAAACCAGGATCGTGCCGGCCGCTGGCACGGACTGACCGATAATTACCTGGAAGTGGTCACGGATTCCGCGGAATCCCTGCACAATCAAATCCGCGCGACACGGCTGGCCCCCCGCGAAAACGATCCACTCTACGGCCAGGTCCTTCACCCCTAAAGAGCTGGGAAATGTTTTTTATCCACCGATACGATTGTTCATGCGTGTGCATTAAAAACGGTTCTTGCGTCCCGCAACCGGTACTTTCCAGGTAAAAAGCGCCGCGCTGGATAGAGAGAGCATTATTTTTATTTATGTTTTTGCGCGCATCAGAATGCGCGCAAAAACATAAACATTTCCCCTGTCTATTGTCTACTTTCTACTGTCTACTTATTTTAGGAACTTTTTTACCTGCGCCTACGTCTCACTTCGGTGGTCGCGGGAACATATCCCGTCCTTTATAATTTCTTCACTCAGGAGGCATTCGATCCATGAAGTATTTACAACAATCTGGACCCGATTTCTTAAAACGCCTGCTGTTTCCTATCTTAGGTACGGTGCTGCTTCTGGCCCTCCCCGCTTTGCTGTTAAGCCAGGCCGAACTACGGCCACCGACCAATCCCTTTGGCGAAAAAGGGGAACTTACCCAGTTTACGCTGGATACCACCCGCTATCCGGCCATGCATCCCCAGATCGCTTCCTCCACCCAGGCTCCCATCAGCTGGCAAAGTCTCTATACCAACACCTTCCCGGCCAATGATTTGGGGTCGATGACCTCCAGCAGCCGCAATCCCGCCCTGCCCAATGAACGCTGGGGAATCGGCAACATCACCGGCACGGCCTACGCCCCCTTCAGCGTTTGGGTCGCCGGAGCGCGCAGTGTCGTCACCATGGGCAGCGGAGAGACCTACACCGACAGCATGGATGCCTGGTTGATCTACGGTCCCTTCGACGGCAGCACCATCTGGAATGCAGCGCTGGAATTCGATTACTTCAACCGCACCCACCCCGGCGACAATTTGATCGTCGGTTATTCCACCGACGGCATCAATTTCACCGGCTTCCGCACCAGCGGCCTGATGAACGATTGGTCTCACGGTCAAATGGAATGGGAAACCGGCCGCCGGGCCCAGCTCTGGGTTGCCTTTGGATTCCAAAGCAACAGCGACGGGCAGGTCGAACAAGGCGCCTGGATCGACAATCTCAATCTGATGGTCAACTATGGAACGCGCAACTATCTACCAATCGCCGTCCGCAACTGGCCGTTGACGCCAACGCCTACTCCCACCCCTACGCCACGCCCAGGCTATCGGGAAGATTTTTCTAATGTCAATTCCGGCTGGCCCCGCGCTGTTTACAACCGCGGCACCAATCCTGACGGCGCCGTCCTGGATGTCAATTACGACAACAACGAATATCGGATGAAGATCCTGCTGGATACCAACCGGCTTAACAACCGCCGCATGGGTGTCCTGCCTGCTCCCTACACCAATCCCTACTCCAACTACGACATCGAAGTCGACCATCGCTTTGCCTACGCTTCCGATCAGGTCGTCGAGCCGACGGATGGCAAAGGCGGACTGATCTTCGCCGCCAACAGCAACTACACCACGATCTTCGTTGTGGAATGGAATTATCAGGGCAACTGCGCCGTAACACGCTACGACGGCGTCTCCCGTCCCACCAGTGTCTACACCAATCCGCTGGTCAGTACAGCCATCATCGGCTGGCAATCCTGCATAGCACAGGGGTATCAGGCCGGCTACAACAAAAACAACCATTTCCTGGTTGAAGTCCGCGACAATCGGGCGACGATTTACATCGTCGCCAACAACACCAAAACCCAACTGACCACCTTTACCGACAGCTTCCTGCAAACCAATCACTACGTCGGGCTGGTCAACGGGTCCTTTGAGTGGACTCCGGTCGACGGCCGCTTCGACAACTTCTGGGTTTTGTCGGCGCCGTAAATTTTCAACCCGGGCGGCCTGTTTTAGCGTCCCGCAAACGGCTTTTGTTCAGCTCAAAACGACACGCCGGATGGGAAAGAATTTTTATTTATGTTTTGGCGCACTTCAGAAAGTGCGCCAAAACATAGTTTTTTCTCCCGCTTTTCAAGGCTAACCGCTTTCACCGCACCAAAAACGCGCGATCTTAAAAGATCGCGCGTTTTTTAAATTCGAATAAGAGGCTCTCAATATTTTCGCCAGAGATACTTCACCGCTCTAATGGTAGTCCCCTGCCCTACGACAGAATTCAACTCAAATTCATCCATCAATTTGCGAGAACCGGAAATTCCTTTTCCCATTCCATTAGACGTTGTATAGCCACCCTGCAAAACCCGTTCCACATTTTCAATTCCGGGTCCATGGTCTTCTGCCAAAACCTCGATATATTTTCCGGTAGGTCCGTCGGTCGGAGTGACGCAAATTTTTCCAACCTGGGCATAAAGCAAAATATTACGCCCTAACTCCGAAACCACCACGGCAATCTTGGTCGCATCCGGCAAAGAAAACCCCATCGACAACGCCATTTCCATGGTATAACGGCGAGCCGCCACCACGCTTTCCATGGTATTGATCGTCCAGGTTATGGCTTGTTGATAGGCACCCATCTCACATCTCGACTTCGTCTTCAGTGTCAACGGAAGAGGTAAATTTATCGTTCACCGTAAAGTTCCGACTCAACACCAAAGCATCATCCAGATCCAACACCGTATAAATATTGGGCAAGGTCATGCCCAAATCCACCATCGTTTCAATGACCGCATCGCTGAGGCCGGAAACAATCACTTCGGCCCCCATCAATTTGACCATATGGGCCGTGCTTTGAATAAAACGGCCAAAGAAGCTGTCGCAGATGTCGACCTGGGAAAAATCCAACAATACCCAACGTGAACCATACCGGCGGAGCATTTGGATGACCTCACGCCGTAAGAACAGGATCTCTTCGTCCATCAAATCTCGGGGAACAGAAACTAAGAGTAGTTCCTCCAGTTTCTGAACGGTTATATTATGCACCGTAATAACTCCTGGATTAACCTTTGTTAAAACTACACTCTGACTTTTTTAGGGGATTGTTTACTATTATAGAGGCAATCTGCCAATCACACAACAACAAAAACAAAATGTCCTCACTCTCACTCCGGAGCCACCAGCCTTAAAATCCGATCGCGACCGGCAAGATCGCGCACAATTTGGGCCTCGGCTCCCGGAAAAATCTGTCGAGCCAGCTCCACTACCGCCGCCCCCTGACGTTCCCCGATTTCCATCAACAGCAGTCCGCCCGGCCTTAACCGTTGCGGAACCATCGCCAACAGTCGTCGGATCAGATCCAGTCCTTCCGGGCCCCCCAGCAACGCCATCCGCGGCTCCTGTTTGACCGAAGTCGGCAAAGCCTCCCACTCCCAATCCGCCACATAGGGCGGGTTGCTGACGATCAGGTCCACCGGCCGGAGCACCGGCTCGAGCAAATCCCCTTCTACAAAGGTAATGCGATCTTCCACATCGTGCAACAAGGCATTGGAACGGGCCACCGCCAACGCCGCCGGGGACCGATCCACCGCCTCCAACCGCAAAGCCGGCAACGTCAACGCCAGGACCACTGCAATACACCCCGATCCCGTCCCCACATCCACCGCCCGTCGCGCCCCGTTCGATCGCCCCCAACGTAACGCCGCATCCACCAGCTCTTCCGTCTCCGGACGGGGAATCAAAACATCCGAAGTAACATGGAAATCGAGCCCCCAGAATTCAATCTTCCCGGTGATATAAGGTAAAGGTTCGCCGGCTACCCGGCGCGCCACCCAGGAAGTGTAAGTTTGAATCACCTCCAGGGAAAGTTTGAACTCAGGATGAGCCAGGAGAAACATCCGGGGACGTCCCAAAAGATGGGACAACAGAATTTCCGATTCCAGGGCCGGCCGATCTACCGCCGGCCGCAATTGAGCAAAGGCCGTCAGCAGGACCTCACCGACCGTCCGGACCTCAACGGACAATTCCGGCATGGCGCAAAACCTCCAACAGCAGCTGCCGCAACGGCCAGTGCGCCGGCAAAAGGGCATACCGCCCTCCATAACGCCCGGCCAACGCCCGCAACTCACTTTGCCACCCATTCAGCCGACGTTGATAGGCATCCAACGCCGCGCCATCGATCGTCACTTCACGCCGCTGACCGCTCTCCACATCGACCAGGCGCAATTCCCCCCGCAGAGAGGGCTCCAGCTCTTCCTGGGTCAACAAATGCAGCAGCACCGGCTCGTATCCCCGTCCGGCCAATGCACTCAACCCGGCCGCCAGGCCGTCTGAATCATAGCCGTCAGTGAGAACCAAAGCCAGACCGGCCCGCCAGGAACGGGCCGCCAGATCGCGCAACCCGGTCGCCAGGCCGCCGGCCTGCCCGGTTTCCAGAGCCTCGCTCCAACGGCGCCAGCTTTCCCAATATCCCCGTCCGCGGCCCGGCCCCCACAACTCCGCAATCTGGCCGTCTCGCAATAAAGCCCCTCGCAGAGTATCGCCACTGAGCAAAGCCACAGCCCCTAACCCGGCGGCCACCTGCTGGACAGCCGGCCAACGCGCGCCCGCCCCTTCGCCCCAGGCCATCGAGAGGCTGCCGTCCACCAGGACCGTAACCGTGAGGTCTTCTTCTTCTTCAAAAAGCCGCACATAAGGGCGATCGAGACGCGCATAGAGGTTCCAATCCACCCGTCGCGGATCATCCCCCGGCGTATAATCGCGATAATCGGCAAATTCCAATCCGGCCCCCCGGCGCACCGAACGTCGTTCCCCCCAGGAACCGCCGCGGCGCCGCCGGCGCGAAACAAACTTCAGCCGGGCCAGAATTGCCAGATCCACATCCAGAGCCATAACGCCCCATCCTCAGCGCTCAGGGCGCCGGTGTATTTTCCAGAACCGCCGCAATGATCGTGTCCGAAGTCACATTGGAAACCTCGGCCTCGTAATTGAGAATCATCCGATGGCGCAGCGCAGCGGGAGCTACCGCCTTGATATCTTCTTGAGCCACATTGTAACGCCCGGCCAGCAAGGCCGTCGCTTTGGCCCCCATCAACAAAGCCTGGGCCCCCCGCGGACTGGAGCCGTAGCGGACAAACCGCCGCACCGGTTCAACAGCGGCCGTATTTTGAGGATGGGTCGCCGTGATCAAACGCGCCGCATATTCCGCCACCGGCGTCGCTGCCGGCACTCCCCGCACCATCGACTGCATCTCCAGCAACAACACGCGATCAATCACCGGCGTCAACTGCGGCAGTTCCGTCCCGGTCGTCCGGGCCAGAATGCCCACTAAATCTTCAGTCGAGGGGTAGCCAACCTGCACCTTAAACAAAAAGCGGTCCAGTTGAGCTTCGGGCAAAGGATAGGTCCCTTCTTGATCGATGGGATTCTGGGTCGCCAACACCAGAAAAGGGCGCTCCAAAGGATGAGTTTGTCCGCCGGAGCTGACCTGGCGCTCCTGCATGGCTTCCAACAGAGCCGACTGGGTTTTTGGAGTGGCCCGGTTGATTTCATCCGCCAGCAGCAAATGCGTAAAAACGGGACCAGGGCGGAAACGGAAGGTCCGGCTGCCGTCTTCCTTGATCTCCAGAATCTCCGTGCCGGCAATGTCGGCGGGCATCAAATCCGGGGTAAATTGGACACGGGTGAAGTTCAACTGCATGACCGAGGCGAGGGTTCGCACCAGCATCGTTTTGCCCAACCCGGGCAACCCCTCCAACAACAAATGGCCATCGGCCAGAAGTGCAATCAACGTATGGCGAACCACATCCTGCTGGCCCACAATGACCCGCCCTACTTCAGTTTCTATTCGGGTCGCCAGTTCACGAAACTGCGTCGGCGAAATTGTCATAAGAGGCTCCTTACTAATCCAGCGAACGAATGATCATACTCAATCCGGCCATTTCCACAAAAGGCCAACAGATCAAAGCCATTCCCAGAAAGATCGCAAACACACCTGCCACCAGGGTTGTTGTCTGAGAAGAAAAAAACCCCCCATCTGCATCCGGGCCGAAAGCCTGAACCAGCAAATAAACGCCCCAGCAGAATATCAATAAGCCAAAGAACACCGGCAGTACAGTGATAGCCACAGCGACTGCGATACCCATTCAGCCCTCCCCAATGCCCCCGGCGCCCCGGCCCGGAACTGAGAACTATCCGATTAACCCACGTCCCAAGACCATCAGAGCCACAATGCCGATCACCGGCAAACAACCGATCAAGACCCCCAACACCACCGCAATAATGCCAATGACCCGCGCCCCGCCGGCCGAAGTGAACGGCAAACGATCGGCTTTATCCGGGTCGGCCGACTGGATCAGAAGATAAATTCCCACCACCAACGCCCCCAAACCCACAACAATCCCCAGCCCACCCAAAATGATCACCAGACCACTCACAGCCATCTTACAGCCTCCTCAAACCATTTCGTAGATCCATCATCGTCCTAATGCAATCAACGCCACCACAGCCGCAATTGGAAAACAACCGATCAGAATGCCCAATACCACGCCCACAATTCCGATCACCCGGGCCCCTCCCGGCGAGGTAAAGGGCAATTTATCCGCTTTATCCGGGTCGGCGGCCTGGACCAGAAGGTAAATCCCGACGCCCAGGGCCACCAGCCCGATAAGCGCGCAAACGCCCACCAGGCATAAAAACATAATGCCTACGGTCGCGCCCACTACTCAGCCACTTCCGTTTCCGAATTACCCTGATCCCAGAGACGGCAGAATGAACAGATCTCCGGCGCCGTCGTCGGCTGTCCGCAACGAGAACAGGCGTGGAGAGCGGGGCGCGCTTCCTCCGCCGGGCCAAAAAGACCTTCTTCCTCGCGGGCCCGTAAAAAACCCAGATAGAACTGCAACCGGCTGCCGGGTGCATCCGCTTCCATCCGGGCCAAAATCTCCTTGTGCGCCAGACTGGTCGCACCGACCGAGAACGGACATTCATCGTAAATATAATCGATGCCCTGCACCAGCACATAGGCCAGCGTCTCTCGTTCATACAGTCGGCAGAACGGCTTGACCTTACGCGCCAGTCCTTCACCATCCGCCGGCAGAACGGGCCCCTGACGACGGAGATAGCCGGTCTGCCAATGCATCACATTGCCGAACAGCACCGCCGCTTCGTCATCCAGATTGTGCCCCGTAGCCAGCACATCATAGCCGCCTTCCAGCGCCACCCGATTCATCTCGTGCCGTTTGATCAAACCGCAAACCGAGCAGGCTCCCCCACTACGCCGCTTACGCCGGGCGACATCCGGCACCGCTTCGCCATGGTCACCTTTCAAATCCACCACAATCAATTTAGATTCGGGATGTTGAGCGGCAAAAGCCGCCGCCTTCAGCCGGGATTGCGTGGAATAAGCAATTCCCGCCTCGATCCCCAGGTCAATATAGACACCGTCGGCTTGATAACCCAATCGCAACAACACATCCCACAACGCCAGGCTGTCCTTTCCCCCCGAAACGGCCACCAATACCTTTTCCTCGCGGGTAAACATATGGTATTTTTCAATCGCGCGTTCGGTCTGTTCCGCAAACCAAAGGGGGAAATGCTCCTGGCAGAGCGCCAGCTTGTGCTGACGCATATTGATCACCGCCACCTCATCGCACTTGCGACACTTCATGCCCTACCCTCCCGATACAATCGCTACCAACTTGATCTCCTCTTGAGGATAGACCATCTGATCCTCGGTGATCAGTTTGCCATTGCGCAAAGCCAACACCGTACCCGGCAAAAGTCCGGTCTGTTGGACAATCTGCTTGACCGTCATAGCCCGGTCGAATTCCCATGATTGATCGCGATAGATTACTTTCAACACCTTATACCTCTTATTCACATTTTCGCCCGCCTTGTGAGGCGGGCGAAAATGCAATGTATTCCTCTGTTCAGCGAAAAAGAAAAGAGGGATTAAGCAGCCGGTTTATCTGAATCCGTCCCCGTTTCGTCCTGCTCCTGCCGGAAGCGTTCTTCCAGGCGCTGCAAGAGTTCCGCGGCTTCCACGAGCTTGTCCAAAGGATTCTCACTCCCTGTAAAATAACGATAATCACAGGGCATAATATCAAGCTTCTTCACCAGCAACTCGTGGTTTTCACGTACAGCATCCGGAACCACCTGATACGAAGCCGCCAGTTTCTGCAAAGGAATCTCCCGCAGATTGACCTTTCGCACCGTATGTTCCAAGGCTGCCGCCCAAATTTCCGGCTTGGGAATCGCCAGGGTTTCTTTGCCCAAAGCAATTCGGAATTCCATCCACATCTGAACAGCCATCCCGATCGTTTCAATCGGCATCTGGCCGGCCTTCATGTGGTTGGTCACCATATTCTCAACGGGATCCATCCCACTGCTGAATAACTGCTCAATTCGACTGGACACGGGAGAATTGGGTTCCAACCGCAGGAAGTTCGCCAGCGCACGCATAGCCTGATCAAAATCCCCGGCGCGAGCCAGGATTTGAGCCAGGCTAATATGATAATCGGCGTTATCGGGAACCATATGCAAAGCGGCCTGCAGCTTGTTAACCGCATCCTCCACGTCCCAGCGAGCATAAGCCGCCATTGCTTCCGAATATAAGGCATCCGCTTTTTTTCGATCCGAAGCGCTGGGTTGAGCCGGGCTCATCACTACCCTCCCTCACGTGATGTATCAGTCACACTACCATTATAGCACCTTCTCACTGAGTGCCAACTCTAGCAAACTTTAACAAACTTAACTAAAAAATCCCCCCATTTCTTTACAATGTGCCTAAACAAGGTATACTGTTTTCGTTTTGCGAAGTAAATCGGTCAAGGAATTACGTCAAAATGGAAAACAACGGGAAAGTCCAGGCAGCAGCACCACGCACAACAGTTCAGGTTTCGCTCCTCGACGGCCGCACTTTTGAAGGCCCCAAAGGAGAATCCTTGGAAAATTTCATAAAAACGGCCTTCCCCACCACCGAATTGCCGATCGTTGCCGCTATAGTCGATGGCAACCTCCGTGAATTAACCCTGGAGATCCAACGCGACTGTACCGTCGATCCCCTCGACCTTTCCCGCTCGGACGGCGAACGAATTTACCGACGCTCTCTGACCTTTTTAATGGTCGTCGCCGCATATCGGCTTTTCCCGGAAACTGAAGTCTATGTCGATCACTCTTTGCCTTTCGGCGGCTATTTCTGTCAGGCGCGCAACCGGGATCCCTTTACGTTGGAAGAATTGGAACGCATCAACGAAGAGATGGATCGGCTGGTCGAAGCCGATATGCCCATCCTGCGGGAAGAATTGCCGCTGGCCAACGCCGTGGAGATCTTCCGCAACCGCAAGGTTCTCGACAAAGCCGCCCTCTTTGAAAGCCGCGACGGCAAAACTACCCTCCGGATGTATCGGTTGGCCGACTATCAGGACTATTTCCATGGATACATGGTCCCCTCGACCGGATATCTCCGCTATTTCCGCCTTTTCCGTTGGGGCGACGGTTTCATCCTGCAATTTCCCCGCCGTCAGCAACCTACCAAACTCCAACCGCCCATGCCCTCCCCCCAACTGGTGACCGTCTTCCGTGAATCGGGAGAATGGCTCCGCCGCCTGACGCTGGAAAATGTCAGCGATCTCAATGCCGCCATTTCCAGCGGCAAATCGCGCCAGATCATTCTGGCCTCCGAGGCCCTGCACGAACACAGCGTCTCCGATATCGCCGATCAAATCTGGGAACGTCGCGACGAAGTCCGCCTGATCCTCATCGCCGGTCCTTCCTCTTCCGGTAAGACCACCTTCTCTAAACGGCTGGCCATCCAGTTGCTGGCCCACGGTCTCAAACCGTTCGCCCTGGAACTGGATAACTATTTTGTCGATCGGGAGAAGACCCCCCGCGACAAAAACGGAGATTACGACTTCGAAGCCCTGGAAGCCCTGGATCTGGAACTGCTCAATCAACATCTTCAGGCCCTGATGCGCCAGGAACAGGTGCAGCTGCCGCACTTCAATTTCTACCGCGGCCGGCGGGAAACCGGCGAAATCGCCCGGTTAGGGTCCGAACACATCATGATCGCCGAAGGGATCCATGGGCTGAACCCCCAACTGATCTACTCCATCCCCAAAGAACGCACCTTCCGGATCTACGTTTCGGCACTTACGCAACTGAACCTGGACCGCCACAACCGTGTCCCGACCACCGATAACCGGCTGATCCGCCGCATTGTCCGGGATGCCCGTACTCGCGGCTACACGGCCAGCCAAACCCTGGGCCGCTGGGAAAGCGTGCGGCGCGGGGAGCGGGTCCACATCTTCCCCTATCAAGAAAATGCTGATGTGATGTTCAACTCGGCGCTGGTCTACGAACTGAGCATCCTCCGCCCCTTTGTCGAACCCCTTCTGCTCCAGGTAGAACCGGAGTCGTGTCTGCGGGTAGAAGCCAAACGGTTGTTAACTTTCTTAAAATGGTTCTCCGCCGGCGATCCTACCCTGGTCCCCGAAAATTCCATTTTGCGCGAATTCGTCGGGGGTTCTGCCTTAGAAGAATTCAGGTGGATTTAAACGACCATTATGCAGTGTCCTAACTGTAAAGCTGAGATTGAAAACGCCCGGGTGCTCTGTCCCCAATGCGGAGTCGAGCTCTCCGCCGCACCGACCGTCAAACCGGCTCATCCGCGCCAGCGCTGGATTCAACGCCTGCTGATTGCCCTGCTGGCCGTGAGCATCTTTGTGGGGTCCGTCGCCGGCGCCACCTACGCCGGTCTCTACTACGGAGAAAAAGATCAGGATAGCCGGCGAGCCGCAACGATCGAAACCCATTATCAAAATGGCCTCAAAGCATTAAATGAGGGGCAGTTTCAACGCAGCATCAGCGAGTTTCAATATGTGCTGCAGCTCGATCCGCAACATGTCGGAGCCCGGCAGGGACTGGCGACCGCCAATGACCGGCTGTCCGTCAAACCGACGCCCACCTCCGAAGTCGCTCAATCCATTGCCGGACAATTGTTAACCCAGGCTCAAACCGCCTATCAAAACAAAAATTGGACCGAAGCCGCGAACACCCTGACCCAACTGCGCGCCCTCGATTCCAGCTACAATCAAACCGCCGTCGAAGAGATGCTTTTCAACAGCCTCTACAATGCCGGCAAAGAATTCATGGATAAAGATGAGTTGGAATCGGGTATTTTCTACCTCGATCAGGCCGTGGCCTTGCGCCCACTGGATTCCAACATCGTCAACGAACGGAATCTGGCCGCCCACTATCTTTCAGCTCTGGGCTATTGGGGCGTCGATTGGGCCCAATGTATCTCCGAACTGGAAGAACTGGAAGCCATCGCCCCCGGCTACAAAGATGTCTCCCAACGTATCTATGAAGCTTACATGACCGAAGGCGATTACTGGTCCGGCATCGGCGAAATGTGCCCGGCCCAGCAATCTTACACGCTGGCCTCCCAACGTTATGCCAACGACACCGTCAACAACAAGCTCAATACGGCTGCCCAGACCTGTCTGCTGGCCACCCCCACGCCCATCAGCGGCACCACCCAGATCCTGACCCCGCAGCCCATCGCCGGCTTCAACAACGGCCGCCTGGCCTACCCGGTTTACAACACAGGATCGGGACAATACGATCTCTACGCTCTTTATGCCGACGGCCGGATTCTCTTAGCCGCCGCCGGCGCCGATCAACCGGTCTGGGAATGGGGATCAGGGCGACTGGCCTACCGTAACAAAATCGCGGGCGGCATCGGCATTGTCCACCCCGAAGTCGGCGGCGCCGGACAGTTGTTGGCCGCGGCCGGGCAGGCCTGGCCCAGCCTCTCACCGGATGGACAGCGGATCGCTTACGCCGCCGCAGAAAGCGACGGCAGCTGGAGCATCTACCTCGCCCCGGTCAACGGCAGCGCCCCCCGCAAAGTCACCGCAGGCTGGGCTCCCGTCTGGAGTCGCACCGGCGCACTGGCCTACACCAGTTGCGAAGCCGACAAAATAACCTGCGGCATCTTCATCGACAGTAATCCCGACGACGACCAGCCCGGCAAACGATTGACCGGCAGTGAAAACGACATCGCCACCAGCTGGGCCCCCGGGGGCAACCTGCTGGCCTACATGAGCAACATCTCCGGCGATTGGGACGTCTTCCTGCTCGATACCTCCGGCGGCGTGGCCCAATTGACCAGCGATCCCGCCAACGACGGACTCCCGGTCTGGGCACCCGACGGCAGCCAGCTGGCCTTTGTCAGCAACCGCGACGGCGCCTGGGCGATCTATCTGGTTGCCCCCGACGGGCAGAACGTACGGCGCGTCATCACCTTAAGCGGAGATTTCCCCGGCTGGACCAATCAAAGAATGTCGTGGTCGCCTTGACGGAAACGCAAAACCGGGGTATAAAGGAACACGGCGGGGCGTAGCGCAGTTTGGCAGCGCGCTTGATTTGGGTTCAAGAAGTCCGGGGTTCAAATCCCCGCGCCCCGACCAACTCCAAACCAGCTATTGTATTTTCGCGGGCTTCAGAAAGCCCGCGAAAATACAAACGAAAACTCTTCCCCTATCCCAAATATCGATTCTTACCTCAAAAACGGCCCCTTTGACGTAAAACCGTTTTAAACTATACTCCACTTTGCACTTGCCGGAGAACCATATCGAATTAAACTCACCAAAAGGGGTCATCGGATGGCAATTTTTTTGTACAAGGTAGAAGAATGCTGGCGCAATCCCCGCGGCCTGCTCACCCTCGAGCAGGGAATGCGCATGAGCGAAATCAAACAACGCCCTCAACTCAAACGGCTCATCCAGGGGATCCAGCTCGAACTCCGGCGCCCTGACGGATCGACCCATCACACCTACCTCTTCAATTATGGATTCGGAGCCATTCGTGCTGAGGATGGAACGCTGATCCGTGACTCAGACCCCTATCTACACTTCATCCTGCCGCCAGAAGTGAGCGAAAACGATGTCCCGCCCGGCACAGAAATCTGGTGGCTCGAAAATGAAGCCGGCCTGACAAAAGAAGAGATCGCCCGCCGCTTCGAGGCCTATCTGGCCTCCGGCAATAATCCAGCCGCCGAAAACGAATGAACAAAACCGAAACCTACCGCGCCCACTTGCAAACCCTTGCCGACTGGGCGCCTTTCCTGTTACAGGAATCCGGCCTGCCCGGCCCCCGCGGCAATCTGGAACTGGCAGCAGTCGTCGCCGATGAAGGAACGGCCGCCTTCTTTGAACATTGCCTCACCTTCACCCCCGACCGGGCTCCCGTCAATTCGCCCGAAGAATTCCTGGCCTTTTGCGGCGTCATAGGCCTGGGCCGCTTGCTGGCCGAAGGCCGCAACGAACTCCTTCCCCGACTCCGCGCCTATGCGGCGGACCCTCGCTGGCGTACCCGGGAAGGTGTCGCCATGGCCTTGCAGCGTCTGGGCGATGCCGATAAGGCCCGGCTCCTCTCCGCCATGAATTCCTGGGCAGACGGCAATCCCTGGGAACAACGCGCCGCGGCCGCCGCCCTGGCTGAACCCCGGCTGCTCAAAGATCCCCTGACCGCCGCCCAGGCCCTTCAAATCATGGACCGCATCACCGTCTCCATTGCCCAAAATACCGACCGCAGCGCAGAAGCGTTCAAGGTCTTGCGCCAGGGAATGGCCTATTGCTGGAGTGTCGCCGTCGCGGCCCTTCCCGAACAGGGAAAACCTCTAATGGAAAAATGGTGCGCCGGCTCAGACCGGGATATCCGCTGGATCATGAAAGAAAACCTCAAAAAGAAACGATTGGAACGCATCGATTCCGCCTGGACCACCGTCTGGCTGGACTATCTGGAAAATAAAAAGCTGTCTTCCTAAAAACAAGTTATAATCAAAAGATATCTGTTAAATAAAGGAGCCGGAAATGATCGAGCTGCCATTGTTCCCGCTCCACACAGTACTTTTCCCTGCAGGCCCCCTGGAGTTGAGTGTATCCAATCCTCATTATCTGCCGCTTATCGCCGACTGCATCCATAACAGTGAGCCATTCGGTGCAGTTCTGATCCAATCAGGAGACCCCACCAACAGCCTGAATGCCGTTCCCTGCACCATCGGATGTACGGCTCGAATCTTTGTCTTCGAACTGGAAGAACCCGCCACCCTCAAAATCCTCGCCCTGGGCATTGAACGGTTTCGCATCCTGGGACTACGCCACGATCATCCCTATCTGATCGGTCGGGTGGAAATGTATCCCTTCCAAAATTCCAATACCGAAGCCCTGCTCAAAGCAGACGAAGCCCTCCGGCCGCTTGTCGTCCAATATCTCAGCCGACTGGCCGAAATCCACAATATCCCCTTCAATGCCAACCAGTTGCCGGCGACTCCGCTGGCCCTCGGCTGCCTCAGCGCCTATCTGCTCCAACTTCCCCTCAAACAAAAACAGGCGCTCCTGGCCTTGGATGAGGCTTTGGAACTGATCTGGACCACCGAAGGACTCTATGAACGCCAGCTGGCATTGCTCAATGCCCAGATTGAGCATCCCGAACCCAAACCCGAAGGCCCCTTCTCGGCCAACTAAAGTTCTAAGAAAAAGGTTGAGGGCGCGCTGACAAAATCAGCGCGCCCTCAACCTTAATTCACTCGAATTTCACCGCAAAGACGCCAGGGACGCAGAGAAAAAATCCATGTTTTCGCGGACTTCAGAAAGTCCGCGAAAACATGAACCAAAATTTCCCCACTCCTCACAAATTCAGCGGCGTATGGACCCGGATAGCGGCCTCACCCGTCAATGGGCAGCGATATTCGCAAATACCGCAACCGATACAACGATCCGCCCGCACCACGGGCCGCAATAACGTCACCGGCTCGCTCTCCCCTTCACGGGTAACCGTGACCTCTTCAAACTGCACGGCCTTTTCCGGCAATGGACACATCTCCTCGCAGATAATGCAGTCCAGCTCCTGCGACCAGGGCAAACACCGATTGCGATCGATCACCGCCAGCCCCGATACCTGCAACCGCTTCTCCTCCAGAGGCAAAGGCGGAATCGCCCCCACCGGACAGACCTGCCCACAGGAATTGCAGGAATAATCGCAATAGCCCAACCGCGGAATTAAGACCGGTGTCCAGATTCCCGCCGCCCCACCCTCCGTCAACGCCGGCTGGACCGCGCCGGTCGGACAGGCCCGCACACACAGCCCGCAGCGCAGACAGCGTTCCAGCAAAGTGGCTTCATCGGCACCGGGAGGCCGGATTCGATGAGCATGGGGATGCACCGAACGCGCATCGCTGGAAAGGATTCCGACCCCGGCTACCGCCAGTCCGATCGCGGTCAAGGCTTCCCGCCGGCCGGGATCGTAAGACGTCTGCAAAACCGGCTTCCCCGGCTGTTTGAAAGAGATGGCTTTCACCGCGCAGACATCCCCACAGGCCATACACATCACACACTCGCTCGCCGCCGCCGTATACTTTTCATTGCCGGGACGGATCGCGCCGCTGGGACAGACACGAGCACAGGCCCCGCATCGCACACAGTGATCGTCGATGGCCGGGCGGATTCGCGCGCCGCGGCTCACCACCCCCAACAACGCCCCCAACGGACAAAGCACCCGGCACCACAAACGGGGTGCCAGCCAGTTTAAAGCCAGAATCCCCAGGAAGAAGAAAGCATACAGCCCGGCCGCCCGATAGAGAATCGGATGGCTCAGCTCTGGAAAGATGCCCGGACGTAAAAATTGATCGATCCCCGACACCATCGGTCGCATCCAATCAATCCGAAACAACGCCCGCTCCGCCCCGGCAATCAATTGATCGGTCGCCGGCCAGATCGCCGCCGCCATCGTCCGGAAAAAAACCGTCAGCGGATCGAGGAACATCAACGTGAGATTCCCCAGGATCGCGGCCATCACCACCGCGCCCAACACCAGATACTTGAACCGTTGCCAGGAGGCCGTTTCCCGGCCCCGGTTGCCGTGAGGGCGCGCCAGATCCAGACAGGTTCCCAGAGGACAGAACCAGCCACACCAGACCCGCCCCAACACCAGAGTCAAAACCAACGTAAACAAACCCAAAAACCAGCCTTCCGGCAACGTCCGAGAAGATATCCCTTCCACCAGCGTAGCCAGAGGATCCAGATGCATTACCGCATGTTCCAGCGGAAGATGCTCCCCCGCCCGATAGGTCGCAAAGAAAACTCCGATCAACAGCACCAACGCCCCGATCTGCACCGTCCGGCGGGTTTGCTGCCATCCCCATTTCCGCTTGCTGTTAGCCATGCAACGTATCCTTCTGCTCCCGCCCCTCAGAGCGCAATTTCTTCGATCTTCAACTGGCTCAAATCGCTGCGCCCCAACCCCCGTTCGGCCCCATGCAGGATATAACGCAGGTCGTCAGGCTTGTAGCCGAACAAAGTAGCCGCATAGGCATCGGCCGCAACGATATCGGGACTGACAATCACCGTATCGAGCTGCTTCACATCCTTCAAATTGCCCCCGGTCGGGCCGTTGGCCGTAAGAATTCGCACCGCATCGATCACAGTCAATGTCGGCCGGAAGAGACTGGTCAAATCGGCCAGCCGCGGCCCCATACTGATGTGAATCCCTTCGCGGTTCTTGATCAACCCCATCAGGTTCTTCATACCCAGAGTCAACCCCGCCAGGCTGTGATGCTTGGCAATGGGCACATTGATCAGCACATCCGCCTTCAAGGCATCCTCATAAACATCCCAACGCTTAATCGACTTCCCCTCAGGAATTTCAGTTTCCAGAAATTTCAAATCCGACATCACTTCCATAATGCCGCCGGCCGCCTCGACCTGCTCCTGAATCCCACTGACCGCGTAGGCCTCTTCCGGACTACCGCCGAAAGGAGAATCCATCACCCGCACTTCACCGGCTCCCGCCGCCAGACACAACTTGACCAAAGCTCCCACCACCCAGGGATTGGTCGTGGTCGCATACTCATAAGAATGATACGCCGTGCAGATATTCGGCTTGATGATCACCCGCGCCCCTTTCGGCACAAAGGCCTCCATCCCGCCCAACGCCGCCAACGCCCGGTTGACCAGCGCCTCAGGCTCGCCGCCCCGCACCACCACCAGATCCGGAACCGCACCGGCTACCGTCGCCGCCGACTCGGGGGTCGTTCCGGCCGCCGGCCTGATCGTTGCCGTGGGGGAAACTCCCATCGAAGTCGCCGGCGCTGTCGGCGAAGCCGGTCCCGCCGGCTGAGTGCAGCCGGCCAACCAGACCCCACCGGCCGTCACGCTCAGCCCGACCGCCATTTTCTGTAAAAATTCTCGTCGCGATAAAGATTTACCCATCATTGACCTCTCTAAAGATCAGCCTGACCATCCAATCTAAAATATTACCCCCAATCAGCCAGGATGCAATTAAACACAAAACTCGATCGAGATTAACCTGAAAAACAAGCCCAATAAAAAATTCTCTCTGCCTGCATCGCACCGCGCATCGCCGCCAACCAGGAAAAGATCATTTGCAGAGCGCTAAAAATACCGCCCCACAGGTCAAAAAACATATTGGGGGTGGCTTTCTGAAGCCGCCCCCAATATAAATAAAGACTCTCTTCCTCCGATCCCGCGCGTCGCTGCCCACCAGGAAAGAATCATTTGCGGGACGCTAAAAATGTCCCCCGTACCGACACAAAAAAAAACCGCCGATCCTTGTTAAGGATCGGCGGTCACAGGCCTGGAATCCCGGGCCTACAACAGCCCATGCAATCCCTTCCAGATTTCCTTCCAGAGATGGCCCAGACCCGAAGCCTCCTGCCGTTCACGCAGGTACGATTCAGCAAACTGTTCCATTTCAAAAAAGTTCATGTTATTCATCTCATCCCTCCTGAAAAGCAGAAACTACTTCCCGGATTTTCCGGACTTTTGCGCCTTCTGGGCTTCCCGAAGCAATTGCTCATTGCGGGCTTCGGCCTGCATCTCGCGCACATAAGTTTCGACGATCATGGTGCTTTCATAAAGATTCGTATTCATTTTCAGTTTCCTTTTTATTTAAGTTCGTTCCCTCGAACTGTTCTTATCATACCCGTAACCCCATTCCCGGTCAGCCCACAAAAGGCGTATCCTGGCGGGTTATTTTCAGGTAAGAAAAAGGCCAGGAGGGAGTAACCCTCCTGGCCTTGGGGTTATCCAACGCCTCGTTAATTCACCCAATCATCCCCATAATTGGCCCAATTCCCCCCATCGCCGGTGATGGTAATAAAACTTTGCGGATAGACATATTGTGGAAGCGGAGTGCCGTCCAAATGTCCAAATTTTCCCATGATCCCTGAAGTATAAGAAGTTCCTCCCACGCCCCCCAAATGCCCCTGGGCGTGAATTCCCAAATACTGCCAATGCGGATCGTAAGTCCAGCCGTTAACAGCCACGACCTCAGCCGCCGTCAACACCCCATTGTCCCAACAGTGATAGACAATCTGATAGAAAAACGCCACCATCTGACCCTGCCGGGTGCGCAACGTCCGGTAAGCAATGCGGTTCGCACAACAATCGGGACAGGGGCCGCACTCGTCACCCAGAATGGGTTGCAGTTCTTCAAAGGCCCGTTCGATCGCCCGCCGCACATCCGGCGGCACGTCGCCATGACCGTAACCATAACCATGCCCATTACCCTGATTGAAAGTAACAACCCCCGCCTCTTCAAATACCTGCATATCGTTTTCCAGATCTGGAGCAGGTTTCTGAGCCATCACAGGTGAAGTATGAAAAGTGAGCAATACACCTAAAATCACCATAATCCCCACCCAACGTCGCAAAGCAACCATCGCAAACCTCCTGTACTACCCTGAAAAATTAACTTTCCTGCGTCAAAGAAGGCTTTAGAGTTGGATCCCAACTACAAAAATTCTACAACGGACAGATTCAAATCAAAGTCTGACCTTTCGTTTCTTTAAGGTATAAATTTTTCTAGATCTTTTTACTAAAAACCTGTGTTCTGGCGCGCTTCGAAAAACGCGCCCCAACATAAAAACGTTCTCCCTACAAGTAGCGAAAAACAATCGGTGCGGTTAATCTGGGAAAAAAGCCCATCTTTTCGGCGGCTTTCTGAAGCCACCGAAAAGATGAATAAAAATAACGCTCTCCCCCCATCCGGCGCGTCGCTTTTTATCAGGAAAGTACCGGTTGCGGGACGCAAAAAAACCAAATGGACATTCTTTCAAGAGGGACTAAAATTAGCCTAAGGGGCTGGGAACTGCAAGCTCCCGCGCTTACAACGGACCAGGAGGGATCTTATGGGAAACTACTATACCAACATCACCCTTCGGACGACCGACCAGGAAGGCATCGCCCGGTATCTTGACTCGCTGGATCGAGGGGCCTACGTCCTCCCCCTCACTCAACACTGTACCATCGTCTGCGATCAGGCCTGCGAAAGCCAGAACCGACTCATCCTCGCCGATCTGACGGAAGAGCTGTCGCTACAATTCCATTGCCCCGCGCTGGCAGTCATCAACCATAACGACGAACAGTTATGGTTCCAGCTTTATGTCAACGGTGAATTGCGCGATGAATACGATTCTGCCCCCCCCAGCGAACCTTTTTTTCCCGAAGCCGACAACGATGAAGACGAAGAAAGCTTTCCAGACTTCACCACGCTCTTTTTCCAAATCGAAGAAAAATCCCCGGCATCGCCCCCGCCCTCAGCTCCGCCGGAAGGTGGAAATGCCGCTGCACTCTGTACCGCTTTTGACTGCCCCACATCCCCGGCTGAAATCGAAAAGATCCTGCGCGGAACCTATCCCCACGCCGGGGACCGCCATCAGGCGCTTGCCGCCGCCCTGGGATTGCCGGCAGAATACTGCCATCTGGGATACAACTGGATGCTCCGCCAGGACGATACGCCCCCCACTGAGGAAAATCCGGTAGAAATAGCCGACTCCGGCTGGCTGAATCTCCTGCTGTTGGAACTGGAAAAAGAGGACTGAATCAAACCGACGCCGAAAAATGAAAAAGAGAGGAAATTTCTCTGAATTCCTCTTCATTTTGTGAAGATGCACTACCGGGGTAGATCTGGAAAAGGGCTATGTTTTGGTGCGCATTCCGATGCGCACCAAAACATAAACAAAAAACCCTCTCCCGCGCGTCGCATCTGACCAGAAAAAGATCATTTGCGGGACGCAAAAAAGTTGAGTACGTATCAACACAATACCTTACACTGCCGAATATCGAGGCCTAGGGAATAAAAGCCTGTTTTTTTGCACTATGCATTCACCAGCCGATAGACTTCGGCGGCATTTTCAATTCCTTCAAAAGCCGGCATTTCATCGATCGGCCAATCCGCATTCTTCAACTCGTAAAACTGAAACCAGGGCAGCGACTTTCCCCAAACGATCGTCCCGCGCCCATCTTTTCCAGGCAACAACTCCTTGATCGGCAGGGCCGGCCAATAAACAGACTTCATCCATTTTCCCCAACCGGTCTGCCGAATCAACGCCCGGCGATCGGTCAGCGCATAAAAAGTCCCCCCGCGCCGCATGATATCCCGGACAAGCTGCCATAAAACCCGGCCCGAGAAAAAGCTGAAAATCAGCAACAACGGAACCGATACAATCCAGGCATTCACATCCATCGCCGTCAGCTGAGCAAAACTGGCCACGAGAAAATAAACCATGAGGCCGCCAAAAACCAGCATCCCCATGCCGTTCCCCAACAATCGCAGGATATCCTGCTTTTTCCATGCCATCGGGCCGTCATAAGGCTTACCCGTCCATAAAAGCCGCTCCCCGGGCAACCGCTCAAACCATTCCGGACTCTCTGTGACCAGATCTCCTTCACCGTCTCCAGCAAAAAGCGCCGATTGGGCCTCAAGCAGCAGCCGATAGACCGCCTTCGCCGGCTCGATTCCTTCCAGTGCCATCAAATCGTAAGATCGAAATCCCACCAGGGCCATCGAAAGATAACTCCGATCGGAAAAACTGTTCAATACAATCGTCCCCCGCCCGCTTAATCCCGGAATAAACTGGACCAGGGACACCCGCTCCAGCTCGACCGTTTCCAACGAAGACTGAAGAACCGTCGACCCCACCAGGACTCGTTGATTGGTTATTCCATAACAGACATAACGCCGTTGGATACGCCGGAAAACCAGGCGAACCAGAGGGGCCAGCAAACACCAAAGGCCAAAAAGTGTAAAACACAAAGTAAAAAAGTTTATGCTCCTTGTATGGACGACATCCCCTACATTCGGGAGCATAGCCCAACAAATGAGCCCGCCCAGTACAAGATTTACGATCTCTTTCCGTCGTAACTTTGGCCACCCGCCCGGATGCCCGGTCCACAACAATCGCTCCTCTGGCCGCAACCAGCGCTGAAAAAATTCCGTTTCCATAACTTACTTCAACCTACTTCACCAGCCGATAGACTTCGGCCACATCTTCAATCCCCTCAAAGGCCGGCGGATCGACTGCCACATCTCGATAACTCCAGGGAAAAGAGGTCTGAAACCAGGGAGCCAGTTTGCCCCATAAAATCGTGCCCCGGCCCTGCCGGCCCGACCGCAGACTCCGTTCCGGCACAAGCAGCAAAGAGACCGACTGCAAGCGTCGCACCCATCCGCGTACTTGAATCAAAGCCCGCCGATCCGTCAACGCATAAAAAGTATGTTGCCGCCCCCACTGATCTGCCAGCAGCATCCCCACCCCAATCGCCAACAACACCCCGATAAATATTCCAAAAGGTCCAAAAGGAGGGATCTTTTCCTCTGCCCGCAAAAACAAAAGGGACATACAACCAAACAACAAGATTCCCGCGGCAGGAAAGAACAAAACTCCCCGGGTCGCCCGCGTCACTCCCAAAAGCCCCAGATCCGGCCGCCCCTGCCACAACAACCGCTCCCCCGGCAACAGCTCGGACTGCGGCCACTCTTCCATAATCCAATCGGATTCCGGCAAATTTTCATCCACAGCCCCCACCGGATCTCCAGCCTGCACCTTTAAAATCAACCGATACACCTCATAGGCATTCTCCAGCTGTTCAAATGCCCGCACCGGCCGCATGGACCGGTAACTCCAGCCCACCGGCATTTCTAGCCAGATCGGCGCATCGCCGAAGATAACCCGTCCCCGCCCATTTTTCCCCGGTTGAAACTGAATCCAGGGAAAACTACGCCAGTCCAGATAGTCACATTGAGTAAAGAACGGCGTCGAGAGGATCATCGCCCGACGATCCGTGACCGCATAAAACGTGGTACTGAGTTTCCACATATCCCACAAAAAACGTCCAACCAGGATATAAAAACCCACGATTCCCGGAACTCCCGCAGCTCCCGCCCACATTAATTGGGGACACAGGCCCCCCCGAACTACCTCCGTTAGCCCCCAACAGCCGATCCCCCCGAAAAGCAGGCCGAAGGGGAGCAGATAGAGATCCATAGGCACAAAACGAAAACCGACTTTCGGCTGCCCAACCCACAACAACCGCTCCCCCGAACTCAACTGTTTTTGGAAACGATCTGCAATATCATTCATAGCTCTGTCATCCCTTCTTTGATCACAAAAAACAAAACCCGCCCTACGCAAGCGTGGGACGGGACACGGAACTCATATTAATTATAGCCATTCAGGATAAAAAGGCAAGAAAAACAAACTTGCAATTTCATAAACTTTAAGAGAACCGCCCAACGATAAATAAAAAATCTCTACGGGTGCAATTAACCTGGAAGACACAAGAAAAATCCATATTTTCGGCGGCTTTCTGAAGCCGCCGAAAATATGAATAAAAATAACTCTCTCCTCCCATCCAGCGCGGCGCTTTTTACCGGGAAAGCACCAGTTGCGGGGCACAAAAACACAGGCTTTTTCTACCTTTTCCGGCCCAGCAACCCCACCAGCAAGGCCACTCCCCCCACCACCCCGGCCGCAATCCCGATGCTCCGCCAATCCAGCGCCAACGTGGCACTCCCCTCGGGAACCGTCGGCTGCTCCGGATTGAGATAAGCATACAGCTCATCGATGGCCGGCGTCGGCACGCCCGCATCCTTGATAAAGGCGCGGAACTCATCGGCCAGCATCTTCATCTCATCCCGGGCCGCATTGGCATGCCCCGCCATACTCAACTTCGCCTCCTCGGTCGCCAGAGAGCGCTGCATCACCGCCACCAGAATCGGTTCCGGGATCCACAGCAGAGCCTGATATTGCCCCGGCGTGATCGGCACCTCCTTCGCCTGGAGCGCCCGCAGCCCCTCTTTGACCGCCCGCACGAACAACGCCACCCCATCCCGCGTCTTGGCCAGCCGGTAATTGTCCCCGCCCGCCAGATAGATCGCATTGGCAATCGGACTGATCAGCGCCACATGCGTCTTCAGCCAGGCATCGATCTCCGGGTGGATCTCGACCGGGAAACCCGCCTTCGCCAGCGCCAGCCCCAACTCATCCAGGCGGGCCGACATGCTGCCGTCCGGCTCGCCCAATGTCGTGGGCATCGCCCGCCCCGCCACCCGATAGCGCACCAGCGCCCCCTCCCGTACGCCCCCGGCGCCCGGGAAACCCAATACCACCCGATCCCGACCCAACGCCCGGATATATTCCTCCGCGCCGGCCGCATTGTTGGTCAAAAAAGCCACATTGGGCGTGCTATTGGCCGCCAGCGCCGGCAGGATCGCCGCCACCTGATTCCGCCGCATCAGCACCAAAATCCAATCGTAACGGTCATTCGGCGCCAGCGACTCGATCACCTTCACCCCTACCGCCATCGGCATTCCCGTCGCCCCGTGTTCCAGCCGGATGCCCTGCTCGCGCAATTCCGTCGCCCGCGTCCCCCGCGCCAGCACGGTCACATCCTGACCGGAGTCCTGCAACCAGGCCGCATAAAGACTCCCCAAAACCCCCGCTCCATAGATCAGAATCCGCATCGCATCCTCCTTGTCTGATGTCGAGGGCGGCCACCTGGGACCGCCCCTACGAAAAGGCCCTCCGATGTAGGAACGCCCCTGTGTGGGCGCCCTGAACTGTCACGATAAAACCTTTACCCTTGTACATTAAAATCCCTGTCTCACCCCAACATAAAATTCAATAACACCGTCAAAGTGAGCAAACTGAGCAAAGTTGTCACCAGAATCACCCGGGCCACAAACGGCGGGTCCGAATCGAACTCATGCGCCAGAATGGTAGACATTACGGCCGAAGGCATGGCACTTTCCACCACCACCGTCTGCCAGGCCGGAGCCCCCATTCCCATCAGCCCCACAACTCCAAAAGTCAAAGCCGGCGACAACAACAACCGTGCCGCCACCACAAAAACCAGCGCCGGCCAGTTTTTTCCCATCCCGCCCCGTTCCTCAAAAGCCTTGGAGAGCTGAATCCCCAAGACAATCAGATAAACCGGCACCGAAGCCTGCCCCAGCAAATGGATGGCTTTGGTCAGCAGTTCCGGCAGCGGCACTTTTAAAAAATTGCAGAACAACCCGAAAGCCGCGGCATAAATCAAAGGCGCCGTCGTGACCCGTCCCAACGCCGATTTGACCGTCAAACGGCCCCGCGCCGCCAGAAAGACGCCCAAACTGGCCGAAGTTGTAGCGCTGATCGCAAAATAGATCGTTGCCCGGGTCATTCCCGGCTGCCCAAAAGCAAAAAGGGTCACCGGCAACCCATAATTTCCCGCATTCATAAACAACAGCGAGATCAACAACCCGCTCCGGGTCGGCCCATCGAGCCGAAGAAGCCGGGCCACCGCCTCGCCCAATCCCCACAACACAGCCGTCACTGCCAGTTGTGCCACCAGGATCCGCACAAACTCCCAGCCATCCACATCCGAAGTGAGCAACAGATCGCAGATCAAAGCCGGCGTAAACAGGTAAAAAGCCCCCCGCGAAAAAGTGCGGAGATCAAATCCCAACGGCCGATGCACCAGAGCAGCCAGCCCGGCCACCAAAAAAACAGGAAGGACGATGTTGAAGAGGACTGCCATGGCTTAGAAACTTATAACGACCGCAACAGCGCCGTCATCGATTCCACAGCCGCCACCAGAATCTGTTCCATCACCGCCTCCGGCGCCGAATAAGGGCCGCCGTAAGAGCCGTCTCCCAACAAAGCCCGCATCGTCGCCGGCGCAGCCCCATCCGGCAACTTGGGGAAGGGTTTCATGCCGTCAGGGACCGGCCCCACCCGGGTAAAGGGGAAATTCTCATACCAGTTGGCATGCTGCGGCGGCAGCCCGGCCTGCTGGGAAACCGCGCCTACCGCCGGGTCCGTCCACCACTGGAAATAGCCAAAATGGACCAACGGATATTGCGCGCCCAGCTCGGTCAGCACCGGCAAAATCACCCCGGTATTGCCCGCGTGCCCGTTGTTGACCAGAATCCGCCGAAAACCGTGCGCCACCAGATTGTTCAACAGATCCCGCACCACCGCCGCATAGCTCTCCGGCCGCAACGTAATCGTCCCCGGGAAAGCCGAATACCCCGGCGAGATCCCGAACGGCAGCGGAGGCGTCATCAAAACCCCCTCGCGTTCACAGACCTCTTCGGCAATCCGCTCCGGAACCAGCACATCGGTCAACAGACTCATATAGCCGTGCTGCTCGCAGGCCCCCACCGTCACCACCACCCGGTCGTTATCGGCCAGATACCGCTCCACATCCATCCAGCTCGAAGCCGCCCATGACATTTTCATCGTTGAATTACTCCACAATCAGATCGTTCAAAGCCCGCTTGGGCACATGATGGGTCTGCGCCTCATCCCGCCAGTATTTAATATCGCCCTCAGGGCCTACCGAATCGATCACCACACTCTCGACCGGCTTGCCCAACGCAATCGCCAGCAACACTTCGTATACTTCGGAAATATTCAAAGCCCGGCGCACCGCCTCATGGTTCACCGAACTCAACATACAGCCGCCCAGCCCGCGCTCCACCGCTCCCAACAAAATGCTCTGCGCCGCAATTCCCGGATCGACGCCAAAAGAGCGGGTCAACCGCGTATCCCCCAACACCAGAATATAAGCCGTCGGACGCTCCGCCTCTGCCGGCCCCGGCCATTCCTTCAGATAACCGGCCCAGGCAAGACAGGGGAAAATCAAAGCATTGCGTTCCGGCGTCCAGGAAAGGAGATAACGCAACGGCTGCAAATTGCGCCCCGACGGCGAAAGCCGCGCCAGATCGACCAGCTCCCGCAAAGTCGCTTCGGAAATGGTCGCATTCCCGTCGAAACGCCGGTAACTCCGATTTCGCTCGATCAATTCTCGTAATGTCATCATGACCTCCTGGAACTATTTTTCAATGGGTAGAACCAGCCCGGGAAAACATAAATAACCCAAGTTGCCACCTCGATAAAACCAGCCCATTATTCAAGATCCGCTGCATGCCATCCAAAAGTAGACAGTAGCAAGTAGACAGTAGACAGCAAAAATCTTCGCCTTACCGGCTCAAATGGACTGGAAATCCGCTGTCTACTGTCTACCGTCTACTTTCTACTAAACCTTTGCATGCAAAATGCCCTGAATAGTAATCCTGCCTGTTAAAGGTAGCAACTTGGGTTAAATAAAAAATTTCGACCTGTGCGGTCAGGCTGAGAAAAAACCATATTTTCGGCGGCTTTCCAAAGCCGCCGAAAATATGAATAAAAAACTCTCTCCCTGCTTCGCACAGCGCGTCGTTTTTTACCAGGAAAGCACCTGTTGCGGGACGCTACCAACAGGCCGCCCGGATTGAAAAAAAGGCAGTACCGCATAATTCACTCAGAACTCACCGCGGATCGAAGATATTGAAAATAGGCGCCGAGGGCACAGAGAAAAAAGCCCGTGTTTTTGCGCGCATAAGAATGCGCGCAAAAACACAAACAAATAACTCTCTCCTCCCATCCAGCACGGCGCTTTTTACCGGCAAAAAACTCTTTGCGGGACGTAAAAACAAACCTCAGCAATAGAAAATTAGCTTTGGAATGCCGTCTTTGAAAACAGCTGAGTTACTTTTGCGGTACTGCAAAAAAAGCCTTTTTGCGCGGCACGCAAAAAGGCTCCCTTTAACTCACAGCGCCGCTACAGTTAACCAAACCGGCCGGTAATATAATCCTCAGTACGACGATCGTGCGGCGTCGTAAAAATCTCCCGCCCGATCCCATTTTCCACCAGTTCTCCCTGCAAAAAGAAATTGGCCCAATCCGCAACCCGCGCCGCCTGCTGCACACTGTGCGGCACGATCACAATCGTATAATCGGCCTTCAACACCTGCAACGTATCCTCGACTTTGTTGGTCGAAATCGGATCCAGCCCCGACGTCGGCTCATCCAACAAAATCACCTCGGGCTGCAAGGCCAGCGTCCGCGCCAGACAGAGCCGCTGTTGCTGACCGCCCGAGAGCGCATGGGCGGGATCGGTGAGCCGATTGCGCACCTCGTCCCACAGGGCGGCCCGTTGCAAAGAGTGCTCCACCGCCTCATCCAACCGGCTGCGCTGCCGTACCCCCGCCAGTTCCAAACCATAGGTGATATTGCGATAGATGCTCATCGGCAGCACGACCGGTCGGGCAAAAACAATCCCCACGCGCCGGCGCAATGAAATCACATCATAACCGGGAGCATAGATATCCTTACCGTCGAGCAAAATCTTGCCCTGGCGGTCGGCGACATCCACCGTATCATTCAACCGATTGAAGGCCCGCAGCAGGCTGCTCTTACCACCGCCCGCCGGGCCGAAGAAAACGTTGATCTGATTGGCATATACGCTCAGCGTCACATTCCGCAGGCTTTCCACCCCATCGGAATAACGAAGCGAAAAATTCTCCACAGCAATCTTAACAGCGTCGGACATGAAACTCCTTACCAGTAACGCTGATTACGATAACGCCGGCGGATCATGCTGGCCAGCAGGTTCATCGAAAGCACAAAGACCATCAGAACCAGCGCCGTGCCGAATTGAATCTGAACCGGCATTCCCGGAATTTGCGTACTGATGACAAAAAGGTGATAGGGCAGCGCCATCGTCTGATCGAAAACGGAATGCGGCAGCCGGGGCAAAAAGAACGCCGCCACCGTGAAAAGGATCGGCGCGGTTTCCCCCGCCGCCCGTTCCAGTCCCAAAATCACACCGGTGATAATCCCCGGCAGCGCCTGCGGCAAAACCACCCGCTGGATCGTCTGCCAGCGCGTCCCTCCCAGACTGACGCTGACCGCACGGAAGGACTGCGGAACGGACCGCAAAGCTTCCTCGGAGGTCGAAATGATAATCGGCAGCGTCATAATCCCCAAAGTCAACGAACCGGCGACGATTGAAGTGCCGAAATTCAGGAAAAGCACAAAGAGCCCCAGCCCGAAAAGCCCGTACACCACCGAAGGGATTCCGGCCAGGTTGATAATCGCAATTCGAATGGCCCGGGTCAGGGTATTGTCCCCCGCATATTCGGAAAGGTAAATCGCCGCCCCAATCCCGATCGGCACCGCCACCAGGGCCGTCCCCAGAGTCAAATAGAGCGTCCCCACCAGGGCCGGGAAAATCCCCCCAGCCTTCATCCCATCATAGGGAAAGCCCGTCAGGAATTCCCAATTGATCGCGCCGATCCCCTGCACCACAATGTAGAGCACAATCAAAAAAATCGGCACGACGACGATCAACGCCACCAGCGTAATAATCCCAAACGCAATTCGTTCACTGAGTTGCCGGCTCATCTTATTCACCTACGAAAGCACCCGTTCAGAACGCCGGGACTGGCGGAAAACGACCATAGCGGCGGCAATATTCACCAAAAAGGTGATCAAGAACAACGTCAACCCGACGGTAAACAGGACATGGTAATGCGCACTGCCCTGCGCCACTTCTCCCATCTCAGCCGCCACGGTCGCCGTCATCGTCCGCACCGGCATAAAGAGGCTGCCCGGCGAGAGCGGCATCCGCGCCGCATTGCCGGTAACCATCATCACCGTCATCGTCTCACCGATCGCCCGGCCGATCCCCAGCATCAACGCCGTCAGAATTCCGGTCCGGGCCGCCGGCAGGATAATCATCCAGATCGTCTGCCACTTGGTCAATCCCAAAGCCAGACCGGCATCCTTATAAGTCGCCGGCACAGAATCCAGCGCATCCTCCGCCACACTGACGATGGTCGGCAACGCCATCCAGGCCAGCAACAGCACCCCGGTCAAAGCCGTCAACCCGGTCGGCAGATTGAAAGTCTCCCGCATCAACGGAGCAATCACCAGCATCCCAAAAAAACCCAACACCACCGACGGGATCCCGGCCAGCACCTCCACAAAAGGCTTCAACACTTCCCGGCCCCAGCGTGGTGCAATTTCTCCGATAAAAATCGCCGTCGCCAATCCCAGCGGGAGCGAAACGGCCGCCGCCCCCACCGTCACCAGCAACGATCCCAAAATCAACGGCACAACGCCGAAATAACTTTCAATGGGATACCAGCGCGTCCCCAACAAAGAATCCAGGGGAACCATGGTAAAAGCGGGGAAACTCTCACGAATCAGAAAGAGGAAAATAAGCAGAACCAACACAATAGCAGAAATCCCTGCGGCCTGGATCGCTCGTTCGATGAGGAATTCCGCCAGGGATACAGGAACCTTTGTCGTAACTTTCTTCATGGTGCCTCAATCGAATTCAAGGGGACAAATCCCAAATCATTCACGATGCGTTGAGCCTCAGGGGTTAACAACCAGTCCAGATAAACTTTCAGTTCACCTTGAGGAGTACCCGCAGTGTACATATAAAGATCACGGGCAATCGGATACTGTTTGGCATTGACAGTTTCCGCCGAAGGCGCCCAGAAAGGACCTTCCGGGGCAATTCCTACCGCCAATACTTTTTGATCAGCGGTGACATATCCCAGCCCATCGTAACCGATAGCGTTGGGATTTTGCCGGACTTCAGTGCTGATTCCTTCCGAAGAGGGCAACAACAAGGTATCCGCGGAAAAGAGTATCTTACTGTCTTTCTGCCCCAAACGCACCACCGCTTCCAGGAAATAGACATGGGTTCCGGAATTGGTCTCGCGTGAAAGCAGGACAATCGGGCGATCTTCGCCTCCCACTTCGCGCCAGTTGGTGATCTTTCCGCTGTAGATATCCGAAAGTTGCTGCAAGGTGAGATGATTGACCGGATTGCTGGGATGAACCACAATCGCAATAGCATCCCGGGCTACGATAAACTCCACAGGCTTGATCCCGTTGGCCCCCGCATTCTCCGTTTCCTCAGTCTTGATCTGCCGGGAAGCGTTGGCAATATCCACTGTCCCATTGATCAAGGCCGCAATGCCCGTACCCGATCCCCCGCCGGTCACCGCAATCCGCACGCCGGGTTGGACACTTTGATAACGCTCAGCCCAGGCCAACGCCAAATTGACCATCGTATCAGACCCTTTGTTTTCGATGGTCAAAGCTTCCTCGGAAGCGGTCGCCGGATCAGCACTTTCCGGCGACCGCTGACAGGCCATTACCAGAAACAACAACAGCACGATTCTAAAAAAATGCGCTTTTTTCACAATCGTGGATTATACATCGGCAGGCCAGAACTTCAACTCACCCCCACGGATCTAGCTCCGTGCCGCACTCCCCGCCTTCCACAACAGCTGTTCCCGCACCATCAAATCGGTATTCCGGATCTTGAAAGCCAGATCGCTGGCGATATTGCGCATCAGGATATAGCCCAATTCATGATCGCCTTCGCACAACTTAAGCAAATCCTCGCGCCGCACCGTCAACAGCCGGGTCTCAGCCGTAGCCGCCAGCGCCGTAGCCGACCGCAGCCCCCGATCGACCAACCCGATTTCCCCAAAGGTCTGCCCCTGCCGCAGCGTCGTCACCGTCTTGGGCTTGTGCCCCGATTCCTTCCCCAGAATTTCAGGGTCCAACACAATATCGACATCGCCCGATAGGATCAGAAAAATCTCATTGCTGGGCGTATTTTCCCGCACAATCACTTCGCCCTGGTGATATTCCACCAACCGGCAAACGCCGGCCAGCTTTTCCAGATGAGCGGGTTTAAGATCTTCAAAAATGTCCACTTGCTGCAAAAAGTTCAACCAAGACATGGCGCACCTCTTTGTATGGTTTATCAAAACGGGGTGCTTACATTATACCCGCCCTTCCGTAGAGAACAATTGACTAACCTGTGCAGTTCCCCGGGAAAACCAGGGAAAAAAGATCAAGAGCGCCCCGAACACCGCCAATGTAGGGGCGGGGTTACCCCGCCCGGCCCTGGAACGTCCCGCCAATGGCCCATTCCCCCTAAGATACGCCGCGCTGGATCGGAAGAGAGATTTTTTTGTTAATGTTTTCTCGCGCATCAGAATGCGTGAGAAAACACAGCCTTTTCCAGAGCCGCGCAGGCTGTCTACTCGAATCAGTTTACCCACTCCTTAAACAACGCACTCAAATCACAGTCACAATGCTGCTCCGCCAGCTGCTTAAACCCCGTCCCCGTCCCAATCCCCCATTTATAAGATTGATAATAATCCCGCAAGAAAGCATCGAACTTCTCTTCCGTCAACTTCTGCGCCAGCCTTTCGATAAACAATGGACCCCGTCCATAGACAATCGCGCCATACTCCCGCCCTTCATAATCTGCAGCCGGCAGCCCGATAGGCAGCAACTCCTGCTGCACCCGCTTCCACCGCCCCACCCAGGTCTCGCGATATTGCCGCATACCTTCGGCTCCGTACCGATCCAGATAATAGAGTCCCGTAACATACTGCGTCAGCGCTTCATCGACCCAGGGCTCGTTGATTTGATCGCTGCCGACCCCATTGTAAAACCACTGATGCCCGGCCTCGTGCGACACCGTAGCTTCCATAACGATACTCGCCGGCGCCCCATTGAAATCCACCTTGAGATCGTACATATCCAGATTGATGCCGGCGACCCCGGGATATTCAATCCCCGTCGCTCCCTGCATCGGCGTGCTGACCAGATCGAATTCGGTATAAGGATAAACGCCGAACCGCTTGCCGAACCCATCGATCGCCGTCGCTACCACCTCCAACGCCATCTGCGATCCTTCGACACTTTCTTTAAAAGCATAACTATTGACCTTCGTCTCCCCCACCGTCGTGCTGATCATCTCAAACCGCGCGCTGGCCGCCATGTAAAAATCGCGCGCCGGCCCGGCGGCAAAAGTCACCGTTTGATGGCCCTCACCGGCCGCCCGCTCCACTTCGCTCCCCGTCGTCACCAGCGTCAACTCCGCCGGCGCCGTCACCCGCACCAGATAAAAACTGGCATCCTGAAAAGTCGTATCGGCGTTGGGCGGGACAACTCCCGCGTGCCAGCCCTGCCCGTCATAAACCGGAATAGCCGGATAGAAACCGTCCAGCACCAACACATCGTTCAAATAACCGAACAACCCGTAAGAACCGCCGACCTGCGTGGGCACCTCTATCTGAAAGTCCAGCTGGATAACCACATGCTCTCCCGGTTTCAACGGCGTCGCCAACGGCACACGCACCGTACAATTTTCCGCCTCATAGATCGGCTCGACGGCCTGATCGTCGACCGTCACCCCCGAAACCGTGGATTTCCCGCCGGCATGATTGGGGAACAGTTGAAAATAAACCGCATCCAGAGGTTCGTCTTCCTGATTGGTGTAATAAACCCGCTCCCGCCCCTGCACTCCCGCCATGTCGTCGGCAATCGTCACATCCAGATGATAAACCGTGGCTCCCGGCAACTGCTCCAGAGCCGCCTGCTCGGATTTGACCAGCCCCGCACGAAAAACCGAACGATCCTCCCATTGATCCGGCAGCGGCACCGGCGTAGCGACCGCCGCAACGGGGGTCGCCATCGCCGGCGGCACGGTAGCCGTGGCCGGCAGCGCACTCGCCGTCGGCCCCCCGGCCTGACAACCGGACAGGGCCAACAACCCCAACACAACCACTCCCATCGCCATTCGTTTCATCTTTCCATACTCCTTACTTCAATTACTAAACTCGCCGTACTACAAAAGTAACTCGGCTAAAAAACGGCATTCCACAGCAAATTTTCTATCCATGAAGACTGTTTTTAACATCCCGCAAAAGGCCTTTGTTTGTTAAAAGCGACGCGCCGGATGGGGGAAAGAGAGTTTTTTATTTATGTTTGCGCGGGCATCAGAAAGCCCGCGCAAACATGGCTTTTTTCTCCGCGTCCTATCTACGATATCTACGATCGGCGCCTTTACGGTGAAATCTGAGTGATTTATGCGCTACGGCCTTAACTTACATCACGGTCTTGGGTTTCCTGAATCGCCGCGAACAGCCGCTCCGGCGGCTCCATCTTGCTGACAAAAGCATCCGCCCCCGCCGCCAGGACAGATAAACGAACCTCCGGGCGGGCGCTGAGTACCACCAGGCGCGCGGCGGGACAGCTCTCTCGCAACCTCCGCAACAGATCGCACCCGCAACTGCTCAAATCCCACTCCAGCAATATCAGATCCGGATGTAAAGCCGCTGCACGCTCCAACATTGAACTCGCTTCGCTCACCTCGGCCACGATGGTATAGTCCATATGCTGTTCCAACAACACGCGCAGCGCAAAACGCACTTTCGGTTGATGGTCGGCCAACAGAATATCCATCTTTCATACTCCTTGCTCCCTGCCCCATGGCCTTACTATAAAACAAAAACTCCCCCTATCGGTTAAACCGCCGGGGAGTTTATGTTTTAGGCCAGATGGATGATTTTTCTTATACGAGCTTATTCTGCAAGGCAATCACAATCGCCTCGGATCGGTTGGAAACCCCCAGCTTGGTCAAGATATTGCTGATATGCACCTTCACCGTCGCCCGACTGATACTCAACGCTTCGGCAATCTCCGGATTCATCATCCCCTTGACCAGCAAGCCCAACACCTCACGCTCCCGGCTGGTCAAAGCCGATTCCAACACCGGCTCCACCGCATCCGGCTGCACCAACGCCGCAATCGCCTCGGCCGCCAGCGTCGAACGCCCGGCACAGGCCGCCCGCAGGGCCGCCGCCAGATCGTTCCCCGAAACGTTCTTCAGCAAATAACTGATCGCCCCGGCCTGTAAAACATTCTGAATCAGCTCTTTTTCCTCAAAGCTGCTCAAGGCTACAATTTGCACCTGCGGCCAGCGGTTTCGAATAATGCGCGTGGCCGCGACCCCGTCCATCCGCGGCATTACCAGATCCATCAAAATCACATCCGGCTGCAACTGCTCGCACAATTGCACCGCTTCCTGGCCGTCCCGGGCCTCCCCCACCACCTGTAAATCCGCCTCGTTTTTCAAATACGTCATCAATCCGCGACGGACCATCCCGTGATCATCGACAAGCAATACCCGGATAACCTTTGATTCCATCATGCTTAATTCCTCTCCTTGAGGACGATTTCTAAGGGGTCGTACAAGAATAACATCCCGATTTTTATCGCGTTTACCCGGAAAAAATTCGGAGACTTATAAATTTACAGACCCTAACGCTGCGGTCATGGCTGCCACACCAATACCACGTCCGTCCCTGCGCCGGGCTGACTATCAATCGTCAATTGCGCCCCAATCGAATCCGCCCGTTCGCGCATAATCTTCAATCCCAGCCGCTCCGAGGTTATCTGAGACGCATCGAAGCCGCAGCCGTCATCCCGAATATGTAACGCCACCCCTTCACGCCCCTCCGCCGGCAAATGAGAAACCTGGAGCGTCACCGTCCGGGCACAGGCATGCTTGGAAATATTGTTCAGCGACTCCTGAGCAATCCGATAGATCGCCAGATGAACCTCCGGCGGCAACATCACCGGTCCATCCACCGTCACCGTGACCGGCGTCCCTTCCCGGCCGGTCAACGCTTCCCCCAATTGCCGCAGCAAATTCCCCAGGTCGGCTTCAATCAAGGCCGAGGGACGCAATTCCAGCAGCAGAGTCCGCATCTCCGCCAATGCCCCCCGGGTCAATTGACGCAATTCCTGCAACAGCTCATTTCCTTCGGCCGGATCACGACTCCAGGCCGTGGGCAAAGCCTCAGCCACCAGACTCGCCGAGAAAAGCGTTTGCGTCACCACATCGTGGAGATCGCGGGCCAGCCGGCTCCGTTCTGCCGCCACCACGCGATCCAGTTCACTCTGCCGCAACGCCGCCTCGGCCCGCAGACGATGCTCAATCTCCTGCTGCAAAGCGGCCGTCCGCTGCGCCACCTGGACCTCCAGCTCGCGGCTGCGCGCTTCTACATCCCGCACCCGCAGTCGATAACTGATAAAAACGCCACCGATCAACGCCAGAATGGCGACCCCCCGAAACCACCAGGTCGACCAAAAGGGCGGTTCGACGACAATCTTAATCGCCGTGCCCCTTTCATTCCATATTCCGCTGTTGTTGGAGCCTTTGATCCATAACGTATAGGTCCCACCCGGCAGATTGGTATAACGGCCAAAACGGCGCGTCCCAATCCAGTTCCAATCGCGATCGAAATTTTCCAGCCGATAGGCATACTGGTTCTTTCCCGGCTGCACAAAACTCAACGCCGTAAATTCAAACTCAAACATCGTCTGCGGCCACCGCAGGGTTACGACCGATAAATTCTCCACCGGCTGTTCCGTCACCAGAGGCTCCCCATTTTGCGTCAATTCGGTCAAAATCACCGGAGGGACGTAAGAATTCCCCAGCTTCACCGCTTCGGGAAAAAAGACATTAAAACCATTGATCCCGCCAAAAAACAGCTCCCCTTTTTCGTTTTTAAAACAAACACCGGCATTGAATTCATTGCTCTGCAACCCGTCATTGACATCGTAATTCGTAAAAGTCAGAGCCTTGGGGTCGAATCGGGAGAGCCCTCCATTGGTGCTCAACCAGAGATTCCCCGATTCATCGTTGAGAATACCGTAGATCATATTGTTGGGCAAACCCTCTTTCTCAGTAAACCGGGTAAAAGTACCCGTTTCCGAATTAAAGCGGTTCAAACCGCCCGAGGTCCCAATCCACATCACACCCGCAGAATCTTGATTGATGGATAAAACTGTGTGATGGCTCAACGCTGTAGGGTCGGCGGGCCGGGCGGGATACTCCGCCACATTTCCGGTGCTCGGATCCAACACTCGCAGTCCCACCCCGGCCACTCCCAACCAGATCTTGCCGTCTCGATCCTGATAAAGCGTGCGGATTCCCCGCAAATCAAAACAGTCCAAACAGGAAGCGCTTTGATAAGGAATAAAACTCTCCGACTTACGCTCAAAAATATAAAGGCCGTTACCCGAAGCAACCCATAGATTGTCATTTGCATCCAGCAAGAGATCGAAAACAGCCGCATCCCGCAGTTGCAAAGTATTGCTGAAACTGATTCGATAATGCACAAAGTGCCGCGTCCAGGGATCGAACCGATCGATCAACCCGTCATCCATCCCGATCCACAAAAATCCGCGACGATCTTGAACCATCGCCCGCACATAATTCAAAGCCAGGCTGTCGGGATTGTAGGGATTGTGATGAAAGTGCTCCCATTTCCCCATCGAACGGTCTAAACGATCCACCCCGTTGTTGGTACCGATCCACAAAACCTCACTGCGATCTTCCAAAATCGACCAGACTGTATTCTCGGATAAACTGTTGCTCTCATTGGGCAACGCCTGATAATGCTGAAAAGCCGTCGCGGTATGATCCCATTTAGAAAGACCGCCCGTGATCGTTCCGATCCAGAGCCCCCCTTCACGATCCTCGAAAATCGACAACACTGTATCATTGCTCAAACTGTGGGGATCGCCGGGGCGGTGTTGATAATGAGCAAATTGCTCGCGAAGCAGATCAAAACACTCCAAACCGCCCCCCTCCGTACCGATCCACAGACGACCGGCACGGTCCTCATAAATCACCCGAATATTATCGCTGCTTAAACTGTAGGGATTGAGAGAATTGTGCTGATAATGTAAAAATCGCCCGGTATTCCGATCCATTAAATTCACCCCACCGCCGTCGGTACCGATCCAGAAATTCCCATCGAGATCTTCCAGAATCGCCAAAACGGCATCATGGCTCAAACTATAAGGATCATCGTCGTTATGACGATAATGCGTAAACTTCTTCGCAGCCCGATCCAACCGATCCAATCCCCCCCCGTCAAATCCGATCCACAACATTCCCTGACGATCCTCAAACACCGCCCGCACCATATCCTGCCCCAGACTGTTGGGATTTGAAACCTCACGGTGATAATGTTGATACGTCTGCGTCATCGGATCAAACCGGAACAATCCTCCCCCATTCGTCCCCAACCAGATAAAGCCTTCCCGGTCCAGATAGATCGTCGCCATAGGATAGGGGATTGTAGAATAATGGGTAAACCATCCCGTCGCCGGATCAAATTGATCGAACCCCGGCCCATCGGTGACAATCCAGATTTTCCCCTCCTGATCCTGCACCATCCCGATCACTTGATTCTCACTCAGGCTATGGGGATCGTCCGGATCATGGCGATAATTCTTAAACTCATATCCATCATAACGGTTCAACCCCTCTTGAGTGCTGAACCACATAAATCCCTGCCGGTCCTGCAAAATAGCCGTGACTGAACTCTGAGAAAGCCCTTGTTCCAACGAAAGCTGTTCAAACCGCACTGGAGGAGTAATAGAATCGCCTGCAGGTATCCAGAAAGGCTGGTCAAGAGGAGGAGCCGCCAAAACAGGCCGCACCGCGCCGCCGTTAAGGTACAATCCCAACCCCACCACCGTCAAACCGACGCCGATCAGAAAAAGGATTCGTTTAACGAAACCGCACTTTTGCATCGTCATCCATCCCTCTCAATCGCCCGGTGTTTAAATCATTCTAAAAGCAAGCCCCCAAACGTCAACCACCCCGCATAAGGGAAAAAAGCCCGTATTTTCGCGCGCATCAGAAAGCGCGCGAAAATACAAACAAAAAAACTCTCTCTGCCCCTCCCACGCGGCGCACCTTACCGCCAAAAGCCGGTTGCGGGACGCTGAAACCGAATAAAACAAAGTGCGCGCACCTTTTCAGGTGCGCGCACTTTGTTTTATTTAACGATCAGCCGTTTCGAATCGTCTTCAACGAACGCAACTGCGCCCGCAACGACTCAATCTGTTCCTGAGTCCGATCGATCTTTTCAAAAAGGGTCTGCTTGGCCTGGGCCCCTTCTTTAAGCAGCACATTCGCCGCCTCACTCCGGGTCTTTACCGCCCCCGACTTGACCAGCAAGTCCAGCCGATGCCGCATCTCACTGTCGGCCTTAACCACCATCAACCCCGTGACATCTTCGGCGGTCAAAATCAAAGCCCGCCCGATCGTCGTGGCCAGCTTCTCAACATCCCGCACTACATCCGCCAGAGGATCGACCTTAGGCTCCGTCGCCGCTGTCGCCTCGGCCGTCTCCGCCGCCACTTCCTGCACGCTCTCCTGTTTTTCCTCTTCCATCAGTAGCTCCTTCTTATGCTTTCTCTAAAAATAAGTCAGGCAGCAACTTAGCACATTCTTACTCTTGATTGAGATTCATCGCTTCGCGAAGCTGGGCTCGCAACTGCGTAATCTGCTCGGTGATCTCCCGAATGCGATCGAACAACGCCGCATTGGACTTGATCCCTTCGTTGATCAGAAAAGCCGCACTCTCAGAACGACTCTTGGTCATCTCGGCTTCCACCAGCATATCCAGATGTTGCAAAGCATCGTCATTCACCCGCACCATCACCACATTGCCCCGTCCCTGCAGGGCCTCGCCCAAAGTCTGCCCCAAATTCTCCACCTGCCGCCAGGCATCCTTCAAATTGACCGCGGCCTTGGGTTTCTCCGTCTTGATCCCTTCTTCCGTCGCATCCAGGATCTCGACAACCTCACCGTCGATTACCTGATCCGTAACCTGAGGTGTTTCCTTCACCTCGCCGGCCTGTCCTTCAATTACGACATTCTCGTCAGCCATTGTGTTTTCCTCCTGTTTAGGATTCAATTGTGATTTGTAACTCACTTACATGTAATATGATATTACACTTTCCCCTTGCTGTCAATAGTGAAATACGTGAAAGGGTGGTTCAGGGTTGCACCGTGTCCCGCAACCGATGCTTTACGGGTAAAAAACGACGCGCTGTGCGAAGCAGGGTAAGAGAGTTATTTTTATTCATATTTTTGGCGGCTTCTTTTCCAAACTAACCGCACAGGTCGTTTTTCCTTGTATCTCCCACTCTGCCGCTCTTCCATTCTCGCTTGCCAGAACAAAAGGCTATGGTAAAAATATTTCATATTATCTCAAGGAGTTGCTGATGAGCGAACATATCTTACAGGCCGTCTATTTCTCCCAGCCCGGCCCTGCCAACACCGCCCGCGTTCTGGATCTGGTCCGCATCCGCGCCCAGACCCTTTCGATTTCCCACATCGTCATCGCCACCACCAGCGGAGCCACAGGCACCCTCGCCGTGCAACAGATTCCCGATCGCAAAATCATTGCCGTCACCCACGTCACCGGATTCCGCGGCCCCAATCAACAGGAACTGCTGCCCGAACATCGCACTGCCATCGAAGCCGGCGGCGGCCAGATCCTCACCTGCCAGCATGCCTTCGGCGGCGTCAACCGGGCCATCCGGCGCAAATTCAACACCTACGAAATCGACGAAGTGATTGCCAATATCCTCAAACTGTGGGGAGAAGGGACCAAAGTCGCCGTGGAAATCGCCCTCATGGCCGCCGATGCCGGCCTGATCCCCACCGACGCCCCCGTGATTGCCGTCGGAGGGACCGGCCACGGCGCCGATACCGCCTTGCTGCTCCAACCTGCCAACAGCTTTGCCCTCTTCGAGCTGCGCTTCCTGGAAACCATCTGTCAGCCCGCTCCCACCCACCCCGCCTTCCGGGCCCAGAATTAATCCGAGATGAATACCTATCAACTATTAGGATTCATCACCCTGGGCATCGGTTTCATCCTGAGTGTCGCAGATTGGATCGCTGTCCTTCGTAAAGCCTCTCGCCTTGAAGCCATCTTTAAACCCACCTCCATCGCCGTCATCCTCCTGGCGGCCGTCCTGTTAGCGCAGGGCCCACATGACCAATGGCAGATCCTTTGGTTTGTGCCGGCCTTTGCCTTCTCCTTCCTGGGCGATGTCTTCCTGCTGCGCCCGGCCAGCCCCCGCAGCTTTTTGATGGGGCTGCTCTCGTTTCTCGCCGCTCACATCTGCTTCATCATCGGCTTCAACCCCACCTTTCCCCCCCTCCTCAGCTTCATCCCCGCCGTCATCCTCTGGACGATCAACTCCTGGTTCCATTACAACCTCCTCAAAGGACTTGATCGCGCAGGGAAACCTGCCTTCAAAATTCCGGTCAGCATCTACAGCATGGCCCTGGGCCTCTTGTTGCTCTCCGCCCTGGCCACCTTCTTCCGCCCTGAATGGAGCCTGATCCGAAGATTTCTGGCCCTCATCGGGGCCGTCCTCTTCGTTGTCTCTGACACAATCCTGGGTTGGGAACAATTCGTCACCCCCGGCCGCCCCCGTCGCGTCTGGATTATGATCACCTATCACCTGGCCCAAATCTCTCTCGCAGCTTCCATTGCGGTGTATAATTAACGGGCCCGCTAACAATAAAGCTTATTTTTCGCATTGACAGTGCGAAAAAATAAACTTAATAAGGAACTCATCATGGAATGTAAACAAGCCGCCAATCAAAACCGCTGCACCTGCACCTATGAACCCTGCAGCCGCAAAGGCCTCTGCTGCGAATGCATCGCCTACCATCGCCGCAACGACGAACTTCCCGGCTGCCTCTTTCCGGCCGAAGCCGAACGCACCTACGACCGCTCCGTGGCCGCCTTCATCGCCAGCCAGAAACGAGGTCGTTGATCCATGGCCGACCTCTTCAACTTCGAACTTCAAGCCACCATCGGCAAAGCCCGCGCCGGCCTCTTCCAAACCGCCCACGGACCTCTCCCCACCCCCATCTACGCGCCGGTTGGAACCCAGGCCACCGTCAAAGCCATGACTCCCCAACAACTCACCGACGTCGGCTCGATCCTGGTCCTCTCCAACACCTACCATCTCTACCTCCGTCCCGGCGACGAACGGATCGCCGCCCTGGGCGGACTCCACCGCTTCATGGGCTGGAACGGACCGATCCTCACCGACTCGGGCGGCTTCCAGGTCTTCAGCCTCGCCGGGGGCGAACGCGGCGAATCGCTCCGCAAAATCGACGATGAAGGCGTGACCTTCCGCTCTCACGTCGACGGCTCGACCCACCGCTTTACCCCCGAAAAGGTGGTCCGCATCCAGGAAAACCTCGGCTCCGATATCGCCATGGTCCTCGATGAATGCGCGCCCCCCGAAGATTACAACTATAACCTCCAGGCCCTGCGCCGCACTCACGCCTGGGCAGAACGCAGCCGCGCCGCCCACACCCGCGCCGATCAGGCCCAGTTCGGGATCGTCCAGGGCGGGATCTTCCCCGACCTCCGCGAACAGAGTGCCCGCTTCCTCATCGAACTCAATTTCCCCGGCTACGCTATCGGCGGACTCTCCGTCGGCGAGACCAAAGAAGCCATGCTCGCCACGCTCGATGTAACCGCCCCCCTGCTGCCGGAAAACAAACCCCGCTACCTGATGGGCGTCGGCACCCCCGAAGATCTGGTCGAAGGCGTGGCCCGCGGCATCGACATCTTCGACTGCGTCCTGCCCACCCGCGTCGCCCGCAACGGCACCGCGTTGACCCGCACCCGGAAACTCAATCTCAACAATGCCCCCTTTGCCGACGATCCGGCCCCCATCGACGAAAGCTGCGGCTGCTACACCTGTACCCACTTCAGCCGGGCCTACCTGCGTCATCTGATCATCGCCAAAGAACTGCTGGCCCACACCCTGCTCACCATCCACAACCTCTATACCATGCTCACCCTCATCCATGAAATCCGGCACAGCATCCACCAGGGCACCTTCGACGATCTTCGCGCCGGCTTCTGGGAAGCCCGCGCCCGCGAAGTAGAAAAAGAAAATTAGGAAATAAAAATCTCCCCGTGTCGGTAAGACCGACACGGGGAGATTTTTTACCCCATACAATTTCTGTCTTGAAAATAAGGCTCTATAGCCTTGTAGCGTCCCGCAAATGACACTTTCCTCGTAAGAAACGACGCGCAGGATGGGCAGAGAGAGTTTTTTATTTATGTTTTCGCGCGCATCAGAATGCGCACGAAAACATAGGCCTTTTCCAGATCCACTCCGGCAACGCGGGCTGTCTACGGTCTACTTGCTACTGTCTACTTTCTTTGGCCTTTTCCAGAACCGCCCCGGCGGCGCACTCTGAAGTCCCTCCCCCTCACTCCGATGCCGGCGGCGCATCTTCGCCACGAATCTCCTGGAAGCGCGTTGCGCCTTCACAACCGCAGAGGGGAGGGATTAGGGAGAGGGCCAGCGTCCGACAAACCATTTTCATCCTTCGGGGTGCCGCCCCCGGCATGGCTTTCTGTCCTGAAAATAGGCCTTTATGGCATGGCCCCGGCCTTATAGCGTCCCGCAAATAGTCCTTGCCCGGTAAGATACGCCGCGCTGGATGGTAAGAGAAAGTTTTTTATTTATGTTTTCGCGCGCATCAGAATGCGCACGAAAACATAGGCCTTTTCCAGAGCCGCCCCGGCGGCGCAGGCTGTCTACTGTCTACTTCCGCTGAATTTTCATCTTTCGGGGTGCCGCCCCCCGCATGGCCTTTTATCCAGAAAACAGCCTGGGACGGATCTTCACGTTTTACGGTTCTGTCTGTGCCTCCGCGGTGAATTCTCTTCTTTACCCTTCCAGAAACCGACTCGCCAGCGCCAGCAAGGATTCCGCCCGCTTATAGGGCACCCCCACAATCCGCACCCACGAACCGGCCCCCGTAAAATCCCACACCGTTCCCTGTACGTGAGGATCGGTACAGGCGACGCCCAGAAACGTTAACCGATGTCCCAACTCGATAATGAAATCCGTCGCCTCACGCAAATGTTCTCCCACCAGCACTACCGCATCGACCCCGCCCAAGACCGCGGCCCCGGCCCCAATCGCCTTGAGCAAAGCATAGAGCAACATATCCCGGGCCTGGGCTCCCTTCGGGCTCTCATCACGCATCAAATCCAAAAAATCACAGGATTGTTCCACCAGAGCCGTGAACCCGCTCTCCTGCATCAACATCCGCCCGATCACCTCCGGGGCCATCCCCGCGGAACGCAACAACAACACAATCGTCGGGTCCAGATCCCCACAACCGGTCGCCGAGAAAATCCCTTCAGCCGCAAACCCCATACTGGTCTCCAGCGGCTTCCCATCGCGCAAAGCCACCACATTGGGTTGATCGCCCAGATGGATACACAGCACGCGCCGGCCAAATCCCCCCAGCCGGCCCCGCACCTGCTCCCAGGCCCACTGATGACAGAGTCCATCGCCGCCGTAACGCCGTATCCCTTTTTCGTACCACTCATAAGGCAATCCATAGACGCTCGCCACCGGCGGCAACGAAGAAAAGAAGGCCGACTCACAAAACAGCAAATGGACCGCATCCGCTCTGGACGTCAAACACTGCCGGGCCACCAGCAAAATAATCCGGAAGGCATCATCTCCCAAGAACTGTCCATGCGCTTCTAATCTATCCAATAATTCCGGCGTCAGATAGCTCACCGGTGATTCTATCCCCGGCCCTGTCGGCAAAACAAAAGCGATCGTCTCATCAACGTCCGCCAGGTCGCACACCGAATCCAACCACGACTCATCACTACCCAACACTTCACAGGCACCGTGAGAAAAGAGCCGATCCCGGAACAAAGACCAGCACACATAAGGCGGGCGTGACTCAAAAAGCAGCATGGATCTCCTCCGCCCATCGCAACCCCTCCCGGCCGATCACCAGCTCTTCATCGGTCGGCATCGCCAGAACCCGCGCCGGAGAGGCCGCCGCATCGACAAAGGCCGGCCGATCCCCCGTCGCCCGCCGATTGGCTTCCCGATCCAACACAATCCCGCACCATTCCATCCCGCTGCTGGCCTGTTCCCGGACCCGCCAGTTTTGCGCCCCAATATCATCAGTAAAAATCAACAGATCCAATCCGCCCAACACCGCCACAAAACTGCCGATGGCCTTCTTCAACCGATAAGCATAGACCTCGAAAGCCAGGCGCGCCCGAGCATCGCCCTCCCCATCCATCCGGGCAATCAAATCCCGCAGATCGCTCGAGACCCCCGAAAGGCCCAGCAACCCGCTCTCCTTATTCATCAAATCCGTCAACTGCTCCGGTGTATAGCCGTAATTCTCCATCAACAACACCGGAATTAAAGGGTCGAGATCTCCCGTTCGGGTACTCATCAATAACCCCGGCAGCGGCGAATACCCCATCGTGGTATCCATAGAAAATCCCCCCTGAATGGCCGCCACACTCGACCCGCCCGTCCCCAGATGGCAGGCCACAATCCGCAGCTCCGCCAACGGCTGCTGCATCAATCGCGCCGCCTCCTGGACCACATACACATAGGAAAGTCCATGAAACCCATATTTACGAAACCCAAAACGTTGCCGGATCTCCGGCGGCAGGGCATAGGTCGTCGCCTCTATCGGCAGGGTGGCATGAAACGCGGTATCGAACGTCACATACTGGGGGATTTCCGACAGCTGGCTCAGACATTCACGAATCACACTCATCGAATTGGGGTTATGGATCGGCGCCAGCGGCAGACAACGTTCCAATTGCCCCAGGGACTCGGTCGTCAATAACGCCGATTCCTGAAAATGGCTTCCCCCGTGTACAAAACGATGGCCGATCGCCCCAAACCTCACCCCGGCCTGCCGCAGATGCGCCAGCACCAGCGCCGCCGCCGTCCGATGGTCCGGCAAGGGAATCTCTTCTCGCAGATTCTCCTGGCCGCTATGATATTCCATAAAGGCCGCGGCGGTTCCCTTCACCCCCACCCGATGGGCTTTCCCCCAGGCCGTAGCCGTAAAAGTCCCGCCGTTTGCTTCGAAAATCTTGTAATTGAGCGATGAACTACCGCAATTGAAAACCAGAATGTTCACCCGACGCCTCCTGAAAGCTTAATACCATCCCGCCGGGAATTCTTCATTCCTGCGAATCGAGATGGGTCCACACCTGCCGCCCCAGGAAAAGCCCCTCTTCCATCAACCATCCATCCAGCTCACTGTCCATAAAATCCACCAGCTCCAGCACCTCCGGACTGCCACTCCCGGCCGCCCGCAGCAGTGCCTCGACATCGCCGGGGAATCCCGCCGGCAGCTTCTCACAGCGCGCCTTCGCAATCTCCACCAATCGCTTCTCTCCGGGATGCGGGAGCTTGTTCACCGCAAAGACCACATCGAAATAGCTCGACAGCACCTCTGCCACCCGGTGATTGACGCTCACCAGATCCCCACGCTCCACCGCCCGCTCCAGCTGATGCCGATACGAAGAAAAAGTATCCCGCAAAATCGGATGGTTCTTATCGACAATCGCCTGTTGCAGCGCCTCGGGATAAGGCACCCGCGCCGACCTTTGCAGTGCAGCATACCAGCCATGCGGATCGTAAAGGGCGCGGGAATTCAACACATTGTGCCAGAAACAGGTCGAATAGCCCACCGACGCCTCACACCGCCCCAACACCCGCTCCAGCTGGCCTTCAATCCAGCCCGGCGTCCGGTACATAACATCCACCCCTGTCGGTGGATCGCCCTCAATCCACTCATCGCCCGGTTCCCAAAAACGATTGTTGATCTCCGCCGTCTCTGTGCGCGCCAGAGCGATCTTCGCCCGTTGCGCCGGCGCGATCTCCGACCGCGAATAAACGTATAAATCGATATCCGATCCCGCCCCCCCATTGCCGTAGCCCAACGAACCGCCCAACACTACCGCATGGACCTCCGGCAGTTGGGCATATCGCCCCGCAATCTCCTCCGCCAGCTTCATTGCATACGCCACAAATTCCACCATCGAGCGCTCCTTACCTTTCAGGATTTTACGCCGCAGAAAAACAGGTCTCACACCCCATCACATTTCTTCCTCAAAAATCCAGCGCTATTATAGTCCAACTCCCCAAAAGCCCACGAAAAACAACAAATTCTCTCTCCCCCTGCTTCGCACCGCGCGTCGCACCTCACCAGAAAAGAGCCCTCTGCGGGACGCTAAAACGCCCGGGCCGACACAAAGCCTTAATTTGCCCAATATGAAAAACAACCTTAGACATGCAGCTTGCAGCATAACTAAAACCACATACAATGCATCCATCACTTCAATCAAAGGAGGACCGCATGGCCTTTAAACCCTTGCATTTCATCGGTGAAACCGTTGAGCCTCAATTTGATACGCCCCCCCTCTTCGAAAAACTTCCCGGCTGCCCGGCCCGCTTCATCTGGCGCACCCAAACCTACGAAATCACCGAACTCCTCAGCGAATGGCAGGATTACGAACGCCGCGGCCGCATGTCCAACAACATGCGCCCCGAACATGCCGCCCGCGCCGCCCAACGCGGCTCCTGGGGCGTCGGCCGGAGCTTCTTCCGCGTGCGCACCGACACCCACCAGATTTTCGACATCTACTACGACCGCGCCCCCGGCGGCAGCGAAGATCGCAAAGGCTCCTGGACCCTCTTCCAGGAACTGGCCGAAACGCCCGAACCGGATCGCCCGGCATGAACGACGCCCGCCCCTCCCCTCGCCCCTGGTGGGCCAGGCTCTACCTCTGGGCCGCCGAACGACTCTACGCCGAACTGGCCTGGAGCTACGATCTCGTCAGCTGGTGCGTCAGTCTGGGCCATTGGGACGGCTGGCGCCGTCAGGCACTCCACTATATTCCACCGCAGGCCCGAATTCTGGAAATCGGCTTCGGCACCGGAGAGCTGCTCTGCGAAATGGCCCGGCGCGGCTGGGATATCTGGGGGCTCGATCTCTCCCCCAAAATGCAGCGCATCACCGCTCGCAAACTCCGTCGCCGTGGACTCCGGGCTCCCTGCATTCAAGCCCCCACCCAGGCCATGCCCTTCGCCGCCGGCAGCTTCGACATCCTCCTCTCGACCTTCCCCGCCCCCTACATCGCCGCCCCCGCCACCCTGAACGAAGCCTATCGCCTGCTGCGTCCCGGCGGCCGACTGATCATCGCCGGAACCTTCTTCAAAGTCGACGATCACCGACTTCACCCGCTGCTCCAACTGGTCTTCGGCGGCCCCCACAACGAAGAACGCTTCCACTCCTGGCCCGCCGCCGAAGCAGCCGGCTTTCAACTCACCATCGACGAAAACCCACCCGCTCAAGACAACAAAAAACCGGGGGCGGTTCGCCTCCCGATTTTAATTCTGGAGAAAAAAGAGCTATGACCCTCTCTTTCTACACCCACCTCACCCCCAACGCCACAGCGACGGAAACCACCCCCGGCAGCTGGCGACTCGAACTTCCCGCCGGACCGGCCCATAGTTATCGCGTCACCCAGATCGACGACTATACCCACTTGCGTCGCCGGAACTACCCCTGGCATCCGCCGCTGAAATTATCGCTCCGCGCCCGCATCAACGTCCCGGACTTCCCCGGCACCTGGGGCTTCGGCCTCTGGAACGATCCCTTCACCGCCAGTCTGGGCCTCGGCGGCATGGCCCGCCGCCTTCCCGCCCTCCCCAACGCCGCCTGGTTCTTCCATGCCTCCTCGCAAAACTACCTGGCCATCCACGACGACCATCCCGCCAGCGGCTGGCTGGCCGCCACCTTCTCCGCCCCCATCCTGCCGGCGCCCCTCTACCTCGCCGGCCTGCCCATTCTACCGTTGCTGATCAACCGCATCACAGCCCCCGGCCTGCGCCGCCTGGGCCGCCGCCTCATCCACGAATCGGCCGCCCGGCTGGAAAGCGATCCCACCCTCTGGCACACCTACACCATCGAATGGACCCTGCAACAGGTCAGTTTCTACATCGACGAAACGCTCCAGTTCAGCACCACCGTCGTCCCTCAGGGCCCCCTGGGACTCGTCCTCTGGGTAGACAATCAATACGCCGCACTCCCCCCCGACGGCGCGCTGAACTTCGGCTCCCTATCCAGCCCCGCCGTCACCCTTGAACTGGAAGATATCTCAATTTTCACTCCACCAGCGTAGCGCTGTTCAAATTGATCCCCCACCAGTCCAAAATCAGCTCCGGCCTCTTCATCTCGCGCGCCCGGGCACTCGCCCAATCCACCAACGTCGCCTCTTTTGCCTCCGGCGTACACAGCCGCGACATCCGCGTCCGTATCCCCAACCTCCCCAGATCCAACCGATCCGCATCCCAGCAGGTCTGACAGGTGACCTCGGCCTCCAGAAATCCTAACGAATGATCCCGACAGGCCGTATACAACAGCGCAAAATCGGCATCGGGAAGATCAAAAAACTTCCCCCGCAGCGAAAGCGCCAGCTCCGCCCCCCGCTTTCCATGATCCGGGTCCGTCCCCTCACAAATCCGCCCCGCATCATGAAAAACCGCAAACAACATCACCACCTGACGATTCGCTCCGGTAGCATCCGTCAAACGCAAGCCGTTTTCCAACACCCGTGCCCAATGCGCCACGCCGTGCAAGCCATTCCACGATAGCACATACTGTCGTAAAATTGCCGCAACCAAAGCTGAATCGACCATGGTTCCCCTCCCCTCTTCTCGCTGGTAACAATAAAACGTCCTGGATAATCTGTTCTGAAAAATAGCCCGGCCTTGTAGCGTCCCGCAAATGATGCCCTCCCCGTAAGATGCGCCGCGCTGGACAGGAGGAGGGAATTTGTTTTTTGGGGAATTTGCACGCCTCAGAAGGCGTGCAAATTCCCCCAGCCGACAACTCATTACGTTTTACGTTTTTTGTTGATGTTTTTGCGCGCATCAGAATGCGCACCAAAACACAGCCCTTTTCCAGAACCATCCAGGCAGCGCAGGCTGTCTGCTGTCTACTTCCCAGAAAATCTCCGCTCTTCTTCTCTGTGCTCCCTGTGACTCTGTGGTGAAATCTCTGCTCATCACGTTTCAGAGCTGCGCCGCCAGCAACTCCCGATTGAACGGCACCTTCTCCAGGAACGATTGCTGCATCGCCTCATCTTTAATATCCGCCAGCATCGTCAACAACTTACCCCGCGCCCGCGTCAACACCTCCGCAGCCCGTTCATCCCCGGCCGCCTTCAACACCTTATAACAGGTCAATTCCACCCACAACGGATCGTCCGCCCCATCCAGCAAACCGCCGCCCGCCAGATAAGCCAGAATCGCTTCCACAAAGAGCTGCGCCTTCGCTACCTCCCCTTGCGCCAGCGCCACCCGCGCCAGCCCGGCCCACGGCTCCGTCGCCAGGTTCAATTCACCTAATTCTTGATGAACCTCCAGCGAAGCCTGATAGGCCGCCGCCGATTCATCCCAACGCCCCATCCCTTCCAACACCACCCCTAATTCCAACCAGCCCCAGCCTTCCAGCACCCGTGATTTAAGCTGCTGAAATTTTGCCAGCCCTTCCCGGGCACAGGATTCACCGGCCGCGCTCTCACCCTGATGGTGATACATCCGGGCCATGGTAATCAACCCCAACGCTTCCAAATGGGGATGTTGGATCTCCCGACGGATCTGAATGGCCTGCTCATAACAAACCCGGGCCTCCGGATACATCCCCAACCCCACATACGTATTCCCCAGATTTCCCAACAGAATTCCTTCGCCGACCCGATCCCCAATCTCCCGATAGACTTCCAGCGCCATTGAAAAATAATACTGGCACTGCCCATAAAAATATTGATCTAAAGTCTGCCGTCCTAATTCATTGTAAGCCGCCGCCATTCCACGACGATCCCCTAACCGTTGTGCCAGCTCCAACGCTCGCTCCGCCCATACCCGAAACTCCGCATACTGGCCCAGATAGCTGCAAACCACGCCCATCCCCCGCACATAACCGGTCTGAACGATAGGATTGTCCGGACTTAAAGCCAACGCCCGTTCCAACCAGCCCGGCGCTTCATGATATCGCCCCAAACGACATAACAGATGAGCCCCTCGGATCAACGCCCGGGCTTCCATCATCTCATCGTGATCGCGGCGGGCCGCCGCGATGGATCGCTCTATCCAAACCATCGCCGCATCATAATCTCTTGTATTCTCCACATATTCAACCCATTGTAAAGCCACCTCAGCTTCACGCTGATTTCCCCCCAATTCAACCACCAGCCGATCCAACGCTTCCAGATCAGCCCGCTGCTCTTCCCGCGAAGCGACCAACCGATAAACCTTCACCCGTGTCAACAAAGCTGTATACCGGATCTCTTTATCGCTATCCGGTGCCAGCGCCAATACCCGATTTAAATAGTCCAGCGCGCGTTGATTGGCATATTGCTCCGCTTCCACCAATCCCGCCAGCAAAGCATACCGGCATTCCCGGACGGCATCCCCCGCCTCGCCGAAATGATAGGCCAGCGCGACCGCATGATCCATCAATTCGGACTGATAAACGCTTTCCATCGCCAGCCCGATCTGTTGATGCAGTGCCCGCCGGGCAATCGGAACCGTCGATTCAAGGGTTCCTTCCCTCAGCTTGTCGTGAACAAACTGCCACTGCCCATCTTGCTGCTCCAACACCACCGCATTGGCACAAACCCGCAACCAGCGATCCAGATCCTCATCCGGAACCGCCGCCCGCATCACTATCCGGTTGATTCGTCGGCCGGCCACCGCCGCCAGCTGCAAAAGTGAAAAGGCCCAATCCGGCACCCGCTCCAACCGCCGCCGCACGACCGCCGCCACGCCGCCGATCAACAACGATTCCCCGACCTGCCGTTCATCCACAAGCTCCAGTTGCCCGGCCTCTTCGGCCAATGCCCGCATAATCTCGACCAGAAAAAAGGCATTGCCCTCCGTCTCCCGCTGCAAAAACGAAACCAGCTCCGGCCGTCGCCCCACCGGGCCCAACATCGCGGCACAAAGATCGGAGGTCGCCTCCATCGCCAGCCGGCCCAGCTTCAAAACCCGCATCTCCGGCAGCCGTTTCGGCAAATCCGGCACTTCATCGTCTCGATAACTCCCCACAATCAACACCGGCATACTCCCTACCTGCCGGTTCAACCACTGCAAAAAGGCCAGACTCCCATCCCCGGCCCAATGTAAATCCTCCAGCAACAACAATACCGGCGCACGACCGGCACATCGACGCAGCAAATCATTCATCACGCCCAGCAACCGCGCCCGCGCCGCCTGCGGCTCCAGAAATGGAGCTTCCGCCACCGGACGGCCAACCAGCTGCTCAATATCCGGCAATAACGCCCGCAACACCCCGGCCTCCAGATCGTTCGGTCCGCCCGACACCGCCAGCCACCGCGCCGGATCTCGCCAGAGTTGATAGAGCAGTCCTCCTTGCGCCACCGTCCGCCCCTCCAGGACCACACAGCCCTGCACCAGCGCCCGCGTCCGCAACTCCCGCAACAGGCGAGACTTCCCCACACCGCTCTCCCCACCGATCAACCACGAACTCCCCTGCCCGCCCCGGGCCGCCTGCAAGGCCGACTGCAACGCGGCAAGCTCCACATTCCGCCCCACAAACGTCGCCGATTGCAGGAAACTTTCCCGGATCGCCCCGGTTTCATCCCGCAGCTCTCCCGTCAGGAACCCTTCCAAATCCTGAATCACCGTCCGTGCATCCGCATAACGCAGAGCCGGATCTTTGGCCGTCAGGCGTCGTAACACCGGCGCCAACTCAGGGGAGATCCCCGGTTGATTGAAATCCGGCTCCTCTTCCAAAATCGCATCCAGCAAAGCGCTGAAATCCTGCGTGGCAAAAGGATAAAAACCGGCAAACAATTCGTAAGCCATCATCCCGACCGCGTACAAATCCGAGGCCGGACCGGCGGACGCTCCGGAAAGGATCTCCGGCGCCATATAGGCCAGCGATCCCGATATCCCCCGCGAACCTCCGCTCAACGCCGCCAGCCCAAAATCCAACACCTTGACCCGCCCCTCGCTGATCAATACATTCGAGGGCTTCAAATCCCGATGCACAATCCCCTGGCGATGGATATAGACCAACGCCTGCAACAGCTGAACCAGCCAGGTAATCTTCACGCTCTCGGAGACACCCTTCCCGGCCTCCAAAAGCATCCGGGCCTCCGGCAAATACTCCATGGTAAAAAAGGGCTCCCGGCGTTCATCAAATCCGTAATCCCACACCCCGATCACATAAGGATGCTGCAAAGTGGAGAGCGCTTGAAATTCCCGCGAGAGCGATAACCGCAAATCCACGCCCCCCTGGCTGGTATCCAGATGCAACAACTCGGAAGAGCCCAACACGACCTTGAGAGCCACCACCGTCCCGGTCAACCGATCCACGGCCCGATAGACGGCGCCCATAGCTCCCCGGCCCAGTTCCGCCTCCAGTTGATACCGTTCTCCGACCTTCGGTTTTGCTTCCATGTGGCCTCTCCTGGCTCACCCAATCAACGAAGAAAAATGATAGACCTGTGTGGCTAGTCTGAAAAAAAGCCATAAATTGCTCAAAACAAATCCTCTTTACGCTCCTGCTCGTAAAGCCGCTTCAATTCCCGATTGACGGTCACCCGCTCCAAAAAGGAACGCTGCACCGCTTCATCCTCAATCCGGGCCGCCTGCATCCAGAGTTCCCGATAGGCCCGCGTCAAAATCTCCCCGGCCCGGCAATCCCCGACGCTCTGCAATACCTGATACAGGCTCAACTCAACCCATAAAGGATCGTCGGCCCCATCCAGACTCCCGCCACCCTGGAGATAGCTCAAAATCTCCTCCACATATCCCAGCGCCGGCTCAATCTGCCCCTGCGCCAGCGCCAATCGCGCCAGCCCGGCCAGCGGCTCCGCCGCCAGATTCGGTTCGCCCAACTTACGCCGGATCTCCAACGCCTGAACATAGGCCGTCCCGGCTTCCCCCCAACGTTCCAGACCTTCCAGCGCATACCCCCGATTCGTCCAGGCCCATCCCTGCAACCATAAGTCTTCCGTTCGTTGCGCCACCGCCAACCCTTCACCGCTGGAACGTTCAGCCGCCGCATAATCTCCCTGGTGATGGAAAAGTCGCGCCAGCGTCACCAACGCCAATCCCTCATGCTGCACACTGCGCAACTCCCTCCGGATCGCCAGGGCCTCTTCATAACATTCCCGGGCCTGCTCATACTGCCCCAACGCCAGATAAACATTCCCTAAATTCCCCAGGACGATATTTTCACCCGTCCGATCGCCGACATCCCGATACCCTTGCAAAGCCTGACTGAAATAATCGCGTCCCGCTTCATAATAGAAAAGGTCCAGGTTCAAACGGCCCAGCTCATTCAAAGTACCGGCCACGCCGCGCCGATCTCCCAGCTGCTGAAAAATTGCTAACGCCCGTTCGACCCACTCCCGGCATTCGGCATAACGTCCCTGAAGCCAGCAGACAATGCCCAAGCCTCGCGCGACATCCGCTTCAATCGAAAGGGAATCCGCCCCTACCCCCAACACCAACAGAAAGCGAGCCCGTGACAACTCATAATTTCCCTGCCGATAGAGCAAGTGCCCATAACGTAAATGGGCCCGGGCCTGCAATAAAATCGTCTCCCGTCCGGGCATCAAAGCGATGGCCCGATCCAACAAAGCCATCGCCCCGGCATAATCCCCGGTCCGCTCGGCCACCCCGGCCTGTTCCATGTACAGAGCTGCCCGCTGCCCGTCATCCCCCCAATCCGCCAGCAAGAGCGCCAGGGCCTCTAAATCCTGTTGCTGCTCGGGCCGTTTTCCCAATAAAGCATAAACCCGTGCCCGGGCCAGCCAGACGGTATACCGCCCCTCGCGATCGCTCTCCGGCATCAGTTCCAGCGCCCGCCCCAGATAATCGAGCGCATATTGATTGGAATACTGCGCCGCGGCCTGAAGCCCTGTGAACAACGCATACCGACATTCTCGTTCCACATCCCCCGCCGCGCCGAAATGATAGGCCAGCTCGAGCGCCCGCACGGGAAGCTGATCGGCATAGAGCTTTTCGATAGCCGTTCCAATCCGGCCATGTAAAGCGCGCTGCTCCTCAGGCAAAACCGCCGCCAAAATCCCCTCGCGCAGCTTCTCATGGACAAATTGCCAGGACGATTCCTGAAATTCCACAATGGCCCGATGTGCGCAAACCGTCAACCACCGTTCCACATCGTCCCCGGGCGCCGCCGCCGCCAGCAACGCCGGATCGACCTGCCGTCCTGCTACCGCAGCCAGCCGTAATAACCCTTCCGCCCAGGCCGGCGCCGATTTCAACCGCCGCTGCACCACCTCCGCCACCCCGCCGGCAAACACTTTCACCGGCAGGGTCGCACTTTGCACCTGATCCAACCGCCCGGCCTCCACCGCCAGCGCTCGCACCACCTCGACCAGGAAGAAAGCATTGCCCTCCGTCTCCCGCTGCAAGAAAGAGAGCATCTCCGGTTGCCGGCCGGCCTCCCCCAACATCGTACTGCAAAGAGCCGCCATCGCCGCCGGCGAGAGCCTCCCCAAATGCAACCGCTGCATCTCCGGCAACAACTCCGGCATCTGCGGCGCCTCATCGCTGCGATAGCTGCCCACCACCAGCAAGGGATATTTGGGCGCCAGCCGGCTCACCAGATTCAACAGGGCCAGTCCGTTATCGCCGATCCAGTGCAGATCCTCCAACACAATCATCAACGGCCCCCGCTCTAGAGCCCGTCGCAATAAAACTGTCATCACTCCCCGCAATTGCATCTGCACAGCCTGCGGATCCAGCAAAGGCAACGCCGCCACTGGCCGCTCCAGAATCTCCTCGATATCCGGAACCAGCAACTTCAACACCCCGGCCTCCTGATCGTTGGGTTCGGCCAGCAACGCCAGCCAGCGCGCAATCGGCCGCCACATATGATAGGGCAACCAGCCGCTCGCTATCGACGCGCCCACCAACACCGGGATGCCCTCGACCAGCGCCCGCGTCCGCAACTCCCGCAGCAGGCGTGACTTGCCCACGCCATTCTCTCCCCCAATCAACCAGGCACTCCCCATCCCCTTCCGCGCCGCCACCAGGGCCAGCGAGAGCTGCTCCAGTTCCACCTCCCGCCCTACAAACGCCGCCGCCTGGAGATAACTGTCCCGGATCTCCTCCGTCTCTTCCACCACCGGCAGATCCAACAACTCCCGCATCGCCCGAATCACGGCCCGGGCATCCGGATAACGCAAGCCCGGCGCCTTGGATAAAAGACACCGCAGGATCGCCGTCATCCCCAAAGGAATTTCACAACAGCTGAAATCCGGTTCCAGCTCAAAAATCGCATCGAGCAACCCGCTCAAATCGTCGGCCGCAAAGGGATGATGTCCGGCAAACAATTCATAAGCCATCACCCCCACCGAATAGAGATCCGACGCGACACTGGCCGGAGCCCCTTCCAACACCTCCGGAGCCATATAGGCCAGCGCCCCCGAAATCCCCGAAGCCAGACCGTCCAACGCCGCCAACCCAAAATCTAAAACCTTCACCTGCCCGCCACTGACCAGGACATTCGACGGCTTAAGGTCCCGATGCACCACGCCCTGACGATGAATATAAGCCAGCGCCTGTAACAACTGCACCAAAAGATCGAGCTTTTTGCTGATCCCGGCCCCCGCCGTCGCCTCAAAAAAAGTCTGGGAGTCGGGGAGATATTCCATGGTAAAAAAGGGCTCACGCTGCTCATCAAAACCGTAATCCCGGACCCCAATCACATAAGGATGCCGTAAGATGGAAAGCGTCTGAAATTCGCGCGTCATCGCCATCCGCAAATCGGCTCCCCCGCCGCGAGTATCCAGATGCAACCGTTCCGCCGAAGCGCTCACCCGTTTCAAAGCCACCCGCTCCCCGCTCAGCCGATCCACCGCCAGATAGACAGCCCCCATTCCCCCGCGGCCCAGCTCAGCCTCCAGGCGATACCGTTTCCCTACAATCGGCTTGTTATCCATAGATTTGCCTTCATTATCCTGAAAATAACCCACCCCTAAGATACAACGCACTGGATGGGAAAAAAGAATTTTTTTGTTGATGTTTTGGTGGGCTTCAGAAAGCCCGCCAAAACATCGGCCTTTTCCAGAGCCGCCCCGGCGACAATTGCGCCAGCTGACAAATCATCCCTGTCAGGGTTCACGTTCCAGATCGAAGAATTAATAAATCTTCTCTTCCTCTTCTCTGTAAACTCTGCGCCCTGTGGTGAAATTTCTTCTTCCCTCTGTGATGAACTCTCTTCTCTCTGAAAACGCAAAGTTGCGGGCCTAAATCCAAAAGCCCGCAACTTTTACCATTTCTGATTGCTTATGGTTCAATTAGCGGGCCGCCACCTCAACCATCCAGTCATTCCACACCCCCACCCCACCGGCATGGTCAAAATCAAAAGATCTAATCTGCTCATCATGCCAGCGGTAACCAGAAATGAAATTGACTTCCGGGACAATGCTCTTCATCGCAGGCCGGGCTTTCCACCCAGATCCGCCCACCATGAGCCAATATAATACCTCGCACAATGACCAACCCCAACCCAGGCCCGCCGCCTTTATATTGCGTCTTTCCCGAAGAATGAAAAGCCACTTCTCCCGTCTGATAAAACTTCTCAAAAATCAACTCATGGTCCGCCGGATCGATACCGATCCCGGTATCGCTGATCACAATCTCGACAAATCGGCCCTCTTCCCGGGTAATAGCCCGGCCTTCCACCGAAATGCGCCCACCGTCCGGCGTATATTTAATAGCATTGATAATCAAATGATAGAAAACCTTAAACAACAATTCCGCATCGCCCGGAACCTCCGGCAAAGTTTCCATATCATAGCAGGTCAAGGTCAGATTCCGTTCCTTTAGATCTGCCTCGAATTGAGCCAACAACGGTTCGATCATCTCACACAGTCGCACCGGTCGCCGGGACAGATAGAGCACATTGCTGTCGATCTTGGCAATATCCAGCATCAAATTGATGATCTCCCCCATCCGCTCCTGCCCCGTCGTAATCCCATCCAACGCTTCCCCCAACTTGGAATTGGCCTGACGTTCTTTTTCTAACATCCGTTCCAGAATAAAAAGATACCCCTTAAGCACCGTCAACGGCGTCCGCAATTCATGCGCCGCCACCTGAATGAAATCCGACTTGGTGCGGTCCAGCTTCTCCAGCGCCTGATAGGCCTTTTCCAGATTCTCATTGATCGCCGCATTCTCAATTGCTACCGCCGCCTGATTGCCGAACAATGCCAGCGGAGGAAGCGCTTCCTGCTTAAACCGATTGGTAATGGTCCGGTTTTCCACATAAATCGCGCCCCGTATCTCACCGCGAGAAATCAACGGCACGCACATAATCGAACGTAACTGCAACATCATCACACTGCGGGCCGCGCTGAAATTAGGATCGTTCACAGCATCGCGTAAGATCAACGGTTGCCCCGAACTGATCACCTGATTCAACACCGACAGGCTGATCTGATCGCGAGCCTCTTCCAGCTCTTCCACCAATCCTCGTTTGATTCTAAAATCCAACTCACCGTTGGGTTGGATCAACACAACAAACCCTCGTTCCGCCCCAACCAGTTTGATGCCTTCATCCATAACATAGTTGAGCAACGGCACCAGAGCCCGCATTTCGGTCATCCGCCGGCTGACCTCCAGAATGTGCTGCAATGCATCGTCATCCATAAAAATACCTCGTTTACTGCCCCGGGACCGGCCAGAGGATGGCCGCCCCATCACCCCCCCCAACAATCCTACCTCACCGAAGTTTATATCCATTATACTCTTGAGCATAGGATCGTCAAAACGGTTAAAAACCACAAACCAAATAAGAAGTTTTTCTCCGACCGCTGGCCCCCACCCGATTTTCCGCTATACTCTTCCCCAACTCAACATCAAGGGGGCCTATCATGATTCCTCCCGATAAAAAACTTGCCGCTGTCTGCGGCTTGTTCTGCCCCGGCTGTATCATTTACATCGGCGCTCACAGCACCCCGGAAGTTCGGGACGAACTCGAACGCCGCCGCGGCTACGCCCCCGGCACCATGCGCTGCGAAGGCTGCCGCTCTGATCACCGTTACAGCTATTGCAACAGTTGTAAACTCTACGCCTGCGCCGCCAACAAGGGAATCGACTTCTGCGGCACCTGTCCCGATTTCCCCTGTGCCGACTTCAAAGAATTCCAGTCCGCCCGCCCGCACCGCCTGGAACTCTACCCCGCCCAGAAACGCATCCGGGAAACCGGCTACGAAACCTGGTTCAAAGAGATGGAAGCCTATTATGCCTGCCCGCAATGCGGCACCCTCAACTCCGCCTATCACCCCGCCTGCCGTAACTGCGGCGCCACCCCCTCCTGCCACTACGTCAAAGACCATCAGGATGAAATCCAGGCCTACCAAAGTAAAATAACTAAATAAACCTACTTGCTACGGTCTACTTCTTGCCTACAATATAGAAATCCTTTCGCGTTTAAGGAGGACCTATGACTGAAGAAGAAAACCGCACCGGAATGGAAACTTCCGAAGACAAATTCACCGCCGGCCTCAAACAACGCAACCTCTCCGGCCTGGATCTGAGCGGCAAAAATCTCGCCGGACAACGCCTGGCCGCCGTGCAGATGGCCAATGTCAACCTCAGCGAAGCCGACCTCTCCGGCGCCACCATGGCCGGCCTTGAAATGCCTAAAGCCAACCTCTCCGGAGCCAATCTGGCCGGCGCCAAAATGGCCGGAGTCGACCTGGCCGGCAGCCTGCTCCGCAAAGCCCTCGTCACCGGCGCAAAACTGGCCGGCATCAACCTGGAAAAATCCGATCTCTCCGAAGCCAATCTCTCTAACTCCATCCTCGCCGGCGTGAACCTGCGCCAGGCCGACCTCAGTCACGCCGACCTTTCCGGCCTGCGGGGCCAGGGGCTCAACCTGCAAGACGCCAATCTCACCGGCGCCGATCTTTCCAACAGCCTGCTGCGCAATGTTAATGTAGCCAACGCGGATTTCACCGACGCCAAAACCGAAGGGGCCAAATCCCTCTTCGTCAACTGGAAAGATGCCAAAGTCCAGCCGCCGGTCCTGCCGGAAGAACTGCCGGCCCCCGAACCGCCCCGCTGGGTCTTGCCCGTACTCCTCGGCCTTGCCGCCGTCGTCGTCTTCATGCTCTTCCGCAAAAAAATGCACAACTGCTGTCAGGAAGAAAACTGCTGCAAAGAAGGAAGTTGCCGCTGTAAGTAAAATCGGGCTGGGAAGAGAGAATTTTTTGTTTATGTTTTGGCGCGCATAAGAATGCGCGCCAAAACATGGACTTTTTCCAGAGCCGCCCCGGCGACATGCCCTCTAATCTTCTCTGTGTTCTCTGTGCCTCTGTGGTGAAATCTCTTTTTCATTCCCCCGTTTCACAATTGACCCCATTTATTAACGAATTTCTAACACAACTTCCACATATCCCTTACATAAAATTTCCAGAATGTGATACACTAGAGCATAGGGTATAATACTCTAACGATCTACCCTACTCATCTCTCTACCAGCTACCGGTACCCAATATCAAACGAAGGTGCTACATGGAAGCCAGCAATAACTCTATCGATAAAACAGGATCGAGCCTTTACCGGGGAATCTCATTCCAGCTGGCTGACCGTGCCTACACCCTTCCGCTTGAATCCGTCGTCCAAATCATCCCCATGCTTAAACTGACCCCCCTGCCGCAGGCTCACCCCGCCATCGCCGGCGTGATGAACTTCCGCGGCCGTACCGTTCCCGTCATCGACATGCGCCGTTACCTGGCCCTTCCGGAACACCGCTACGAACTTCACACCCCCATCCTCCTGATCGAAGGCCGCCTGCGCACCCGTACGCAAACCATCGGACTGATTGTCGACGAAGTCCAGGAAGTCCTCGAAATCCCCCTGGAACGGATCGACGCGCTCTCCGAAATCCTCCCCGACGGCGTCGGTAAAATCCCGATGCTCTACGGTATGACGCACACCGTCAATGGGCCCCTCCTCCTCCTCAACCTGGCCCAACTGCTCGCCGCCGGACGCACCGGCGATTGGGAAAACGTGCTGGCCGCTGCCGTTCCCCCCGCTCCGGCTCCCGAAGCCTTACCTCAGGAGTAAGTAACCATGGAACCCCGCCCGCCCCCCACACCGGCTCTGAGTTATGCCGATTATCTGCGCTTCAGCCAGCTGGCCCATCAGCTCTACGGGCTGAATTTCCCTGAAAAGCGCCGTGTGGATCTGGAACAGGGCGTCAAACAGGCCTATGCCGCTTCGGGTTGCCACAGCCTGGACGAATATTATCAACGCCTCACAGACCCCGACCGGGGAAAAAGCCTCCGCCAACAACTGGCCAACACCCTCACCATCGGAGAAAGCCACTTCTTCCGCGATGCCGGCCAGTTCAACGCCCTCTATGACCACGTCCTGCCCGAACTGATCGAACAGCGCCGCTCCCTGCGTATGCTGCGCATCTGGAGCGCCGGCTGCTCCAGCGGCGAAGAACCCTACTCCCTCGCCATCATGCTGCGCGAACTCATCCCCGACATCGACCAATGGACCATCACCATCCAGGGCACCGATATCAACTCCGGCGCCCTCGAACGGGCCCGCCGTGGCCTCTACAGCGAATGGGCCTTCCGGGAAAACCGCGCCATCCAGTGGCGTAACCGTTACTTCCGCCCGGTCGATAAACATTACGAGCTGCTTCCCGAAATCCGCCGAATGGTTCACTTCATGCCGCTCAATCTGGTCGAAGACGACTATCCCTCCCTGCGCACCAACACCACCTACCTCGACCTGATCATCTGCCGCAACGTCACCATCTATTTCACCCCCACCATCACCCGCCGCATCATTGAGCGCTTCTACGAAGCGCTGGTCGACGGCGGCTGGTTGATCGTCGGTCATTCCGAACATTCTTTACTCACCTACCGCCAGTTCCAGGCCCGCAACTTCACCAATGCCATCCTCTACCGGCGCATTCCTGCCACCGCCCCGCTCACCGACACCAGCCTTGATTGGCTGAACGAACCGGGGCCGGAACCGGACCCGGTCTGGCATCAACCGCTCCCCAAATTAAAGCTGGAAGCCGCTCTCCCCGATCTCCCTATCGAAGAGCCGCCTCTCCCCAAACCGGGCGAGCTGCTGTCCGAAGCCAAACGGCTGATAGAATCCCACCAATCCGAACAGGCCCGCACCCGCCTCATGCAGCTGGTCGAACAACATACCCACCAGATCGAAGCCAGCGCCCTGCTCGGACAGGTCAACGCCAACCTCGGCAACTGGAGCGAAGCCGAAAACTGGTGCCGCCAGGCCATCCGCCTCGACAACCTTGCCGAAAACCCCTACTACACCCTGGCCCTCATCTTAGAACATACCGGCCGCCTCGAAGAGGCCGTGCAATCCATGAAAAAAGTCGTCTATATCAACTCAGCTTCCATCCGCGGCCATTACGGCCTGGCCAACCTCTACAACGCCCAGGGAAAAATCCCCCAGGCCCTCAAAGCCCTGACAAATGTAGAGAAATTGCTCAGCGCCTGCCGCGATAACGATACCATACCCGGCACCGACGGCATGACCGCCAACGCCCTGCGTCAGGCCGTCCAGCTCCATCAACAACAATGGAGCGCCGCCAATCCCGAAAAGAAAAATTAACAAAGGAAAAAAGCCCCTCTTTTCGGCGGCTTCAGAAAGCCGCCGAAAAGATGAAAAAATTTTTCTCTTCCTGCTTCGCACAGCGTGTCGACCCTTACCGGGAAAAAACCTTTTGCGGGACGTTAAAAATGCTCACCCTACAGGGATATAAAAAATGCGATGGAATTAGAGAAATGACAGGTTCAACCGAATTCGACCATAACGGCGCCTACGCCACGCCCCAGGAACTGATCGAACAGATCTGGCTCCAGCGGGCGCAGCAATTCGCCCGCGTCCCCCAGGAAGAAAAAGCCGGCGAACAACTGCCCCTTGTCGTCGCCCGCATGGGCCCCGAATATTACGGCCTCGAAGCCCGCTTCGTCTTCCGCATCCGTCCGGCCACCCAGATCGCCTACGTCCCCCGGGCCCCCGAATGGATCGCCGGCGTGACCCATGAACGCGGCCGCATCCTCTCCGTCATAGATCTCCAGCGTTTCTGGCAGCTGCCGACCGATCCCGCAAGTGCCGTCAAACCCGAAGAAACCACCCTCATCCTGATCGAAACGCCGGAAATGGAACTGGCCCTGGTGACCGATGAAGTGCTGGCCGTGGCTCCCGTCCCCCTCAGCCGCATCCAATCGGCCCATGCCCCCCTGCGCGGCATCCCGGCCGCCACCATCCGCGGCGTCGTCAATCCCTGGGAAAACGGCCATACCCTCATCGTCCTGGACCTCCAGGCCCTCCTGGCCGATGAACAGCTCAAAGTCCGCGAAATCATCACCCGTGGATAAAGCGGCAAGCCCGAAAAACAAGAGAAAGGAAAGCCCATTTTTGCGGCGGCTTTCTAAAACCGCCGCAAAAATGAATAAAAATAAATCTCTCTTCCCATCCAGCACGTCGCTTCAAGCTGCACAAGTATCCTTTGCGGGACGCTAAGGGGTCGTAAAAGAATAACTTACCGATTTTTAAAGCGTTTTTCCCTGAAAATTCGGGAACTTATAAATTTACAGACCCTAAAAGGCGAATCGCATCGGTTAAAGAAAAAAATCCGCTATTTTTCACGGAGGCAAGCATGTCAGTCTTAAACAATATCAATATGAAACCCAAACTGATCGGGCTCTTTCTAATCGTCGGGCTGATCCCCATCCTCATCATCGCCGGCTTCAGCCTCTACAACGCCAGCCAGTCTCTCCAGGAAGCCGGCTACAACGCCCTGGAAGGGACCCGCATCGTCAAACAAAACTGGATTATCGATTACTTCAATAAGAGCCAATCCGACATGCATGCCGTCGCCGATTCAGTCATCGCCCTGCGCCAGGCCACCCTGAAAGAGCTCTATTCCATTCAAACCAACAAACAACAGCAACTGGCCGACTACTTCAATGAACAACATGTCAATATCCAGAGCCTGAAACATGTCGCAACCCCGACTCAAGCCCTGATCGCTTTCCGCACCGCTCTGGAAGCCGAAAAAACCCCCGGCGGTACCCGTTGGCTCGCCGCCGAAAGCCAGTTCGGCCCCACACTCAACAACATTGCTGCCAACTGGCAGTACAAAGACATTCTGCTGATCAACGACAACGGCCTCATTGTCTATAGTCTCAATGAGACGGGAATCATCGGCACCAGCCTGCTTGACGGCAAACTTCAGGACAGCAATCTGGCCGCCGCCTACCGCGCCGTACTGAGCGGTCAGGATGTCGCCATCGCCGACTTCCAGCCTTACACTTCCCTGAACAAAGCCTTCGCCGGCTATGCCGTCGGCGCCCTCCGCGACACCAACAACAACCGCATCGGCCTCATCGCTATGGAAATGCCCACCGACCGGCTTAATAGCATCGCCCAGGATCGCACCGGGCTCGGCGCCAGCGGCGAAACTTACTTCGCTGCTAAAGAATCCGACAACCGCATCGTCTTCCGCAGTACCATGCTCACCATGGGCGACGGCAAATATGTCCAGGGCTACGACCTGACATCTATCGCCCCCCAATACCTGCAAGAAGCGCTCAACGGCCAGAAAGGCCAGGGCATGTACATCGACTCCGAAGGTAAATCGGTTCTGGTCGTCTACAGGCCCCTCGCCCTGGAAGGGATGAACTGGGCCATCGTCACCAAGATCGATGTGGTCGAAACCCTCGCCCCCAGCACCGGCACCAACGACACCGATCTCTTCACCGCCTACCAAAAACAATACGGCTACGGCGACATGCTCCTGATCACCGCCAACGGCGATATTGTTCATACCAGCAACAAAGATGATGAATACACTACCAATATCCTCACGGGAGAATACAAAGAAACCAATCTGGCCGACGCCGTTAAAGCCGCTCTGCAAAACAAAGCGTTCGCCTTCGCCGACTTTGTCCCCTACCCCCCGGCCGACAACAAACCGGTCGCCTTCATGGCCCAACCGCTCATCGCCGACGGCCTGGTCGAAGGCGTAGTCGTGGCCCAACTGCCGGTCGAGAAGATCAACCAGATTATGCAGGCTACCGCCGGCAATAACCAGACCCAGATCGCCTACCTGGTCGGCAATGACAATCGCATGCGCTCCGACATTCCGGGTGACAACAGCCACTCTATTGAAGCTTCTTTTAAAGGCAATGTCGCCGCCAACGGCATCAGCAATGAGGCCGTCACGGCAGCGCTGACCGGACAGGCCAACCATCTTATCCAAACCAACTATGCCGGCAAAGAGGTGCTTACCGCCTACAGCCCCGTCGTGCTTTTCGATGGAACCAACAATAAAACCACCTGGGCCATTCTGGTCGATGTCGAAACCGGCGAAGTCAATAAACCCGTCATCACCCTCATGGGCTACATCGGCGGCATCGGCATCCTCATCGCCCTCTTCGTGATCGGCCTGGCCCTCTACGTCGCCACCAACATCGCCAATCCCATCCAGCGCATCACCGCGGTGGCCCGCGCCATCGCCAGCGGCGACCTGACCCAGGAAGTGACCTTCCACCAGCGCGATGAGATCGGCGAACTGGCCGACGCCTTCCGACGCTTGAGCGCCAGCCTGCGCGTCATCCTCAGCAATATCCAGGAAACCGCCAGCAGCCTCAATGCCGCCTCTGCGGAAATCCTGGCCGCCACCACCCAGCAGGCCTCCGGCGCCAGCGAACAATCCGCCGCCGTAACCCAGACCACGACCACCGTGGACGAAGTCCGGGTGATCTCCGAACAGGCCATCAACCGCTCTCAAGAAGTGGCCGTCTCCGCCAAGCGTACGGTCGAAGTCTCCCGCAGCGGTCGCCAGTCGATCGAGGGTATTGTCGGCAGCATGAACCAGATCAAGACCCGCGTCGAACACATCGCCCAGAACATCCTGGCCCTCTCCGACAAGACCCAACAGATCGGCGCGATCATCACCACGGTCAATGACATTGCCTCTCAGTCCAACATGCTGGCCCTCAACGCCTCGGTCGAAGCCGCCCGCGCCGGAGAACACGGCAAGGGCTTCGCCGTCGTCGCCACCGAAGTGCGCAATCTGGCCGAACAATCCCGCCAGGCTACCTCCCAGGTACGGGCCATCCTCACCGACATCCAGAATGCCATCAACGCCTCCGTCATGGTAACGGAAGAAGGCGTCAAAGTCGTCGAAGACGGCGTCGGCCGCGCCGGCGATGCCCGCGAAGCCATCGAACAGCTCGCCTCCGTGATCACCGAGTCGGCCCAGATCGCCGGGCAGGTCGCCGCCGGCGGACAGCAGCAGGCCTCCGGCGTCGAACAGATCGCCCTGGCCATCCAGAACATCAACCAGGCCATGCAGCAGAATCTCGCCAGCACCCGGCAGGCCGAAAATGCCGCACGCAGCCTCAATCAGATGGCCAACAGTCTGAACGAGACGGTCAAGCAGTATAAAATAAACGGGCGGAACTGAGAACTGCCGCAGCAGTCCTCTCAAGGAGCACACCATGAGTCCCGATGACGAATTTCGCGCCCGGCTACTCGAAAGTTTCCGGACGGAATTAAAAGAATATCTCCAGACGATCAATGAGGGTCTGCTGGCCCTGGAACAATCCAAAATCCCGCCGGAACAGCAAGCGACGCTCCTCGATCCGGTCTTCCGTGCCGCCCATAGCCTGAAAGGAGCCGCCCGTACGGTCGGCTCCAAACCCATCTCCCAACTGGCCCATGCGCTGGAAGATATCCTGGATCAACTGCGCCATCAAACCCTGCATCCGACACCGGAACTCTTTACGGCCTGCTATCAGACCCTGGATCTGATCCAAAACCTCCATGCAGGAGCCGCAGATACCCCGGTCGATATCGCACCGCAGCTGGCTATCCTGGACCCTTTCCGACAAAACGGCGCTCCCCCGATGACCCGTTCGGAAAAACCCGCAATTGCCGTCAAAAAGACGGAAGCCACCCCTCCGCCGCCTGAGAAGAAAGTGGAAAAGAAAATAGAACCGGCGCCCGCCCCGGCTGAAAAGCCCCGCGCCGCCGCCCCCCGCCCGGAAAACGGCGACGAAACGATCCGCGTCCAGGTCAGCAAACTCGACGCCCTGCTCGGTCAGCTCAGCGAACTGCTCATCACCAAAATCCGCATCGAGCAACGCCAGACCCAGCTTCAGGAACTCGAAAGCCGCCTCAATGCCTGGGAAAAGAACTGGTTGACGGTCCAGAGCAGCTACAGCCGCCTGCAACACCAGAACACCGTCGGCGACGGTCAGCACCAACGCGACCTCGCCCAACTCTTTGCCTATCTCGACGACAATCAGGAACAGCTGCGCAACGCCCATACCCTCGCCGCCCAGCTCTCCCGCGAATATGCCAACGACACGCTGCAAATGGCCCTGGTCGTCGAACAGCTCGAAGAAGAGATCAAAAAAGTCCGCATGCTCCCGCTCAGCACCATCCTCAGTCCCTTCGGACGGATGGTCCGCGACCTGGCCTACGAAGCCGGCAAAGAGGCCATCCTCCAGATCGCCGGAGCCGAAACCGGGCTCGACAAACGCATTCTGGAGCAGATCAAAGATCCGCTGCTGCACATGCTGCGCAACGCCATCGACCACGGCATCGAGCGCCCCGACGACCGCGCGGCGCAGGGCAAACCCCGCCACGGCACCATCAACCTCACCGCTGAACAGGTCGGGCAGGAAGTCGTCATTAAAGTCTCCGACGACGGCCGCGGCCTCGATCTGGAAGCTATCCGCCGCACCCTCGCCCGCCGGCAGGGTGAAGAGGTCCAGGAATTGACCAAAACCGATCTGGAACTGGCCATCTTCAACGCCGGCGTCTCCACCAGCCCTACCATCACCGATCTCTCCGGCCGCGGCGTCGGGCTGGATGTAGTACGTCGGAACGTCGAAGCCCTGCACGGCCGCATCGAACTGGACTGGCAGCCCGGCCAGGGCACCACTTTCATCCTCACATTGCCGCTGGCTCTCAGCAATATGCGCGGCCTGCTGGTCAACGCCGGCGGGGAACGCTTCGTCATCCCTTTACACCAGATCGAACGGATGCTCCCTCTGGATTGGGACCAGGTAACCCGGCTGGGCGGCCACGACGCCCTCGACTATCAGGGCCGGCTCATCCCGCTCGCCCGGCTGGCCGACATCCTGGCCATCCCGGAAAAACGCCGCCCGCCCGAACCGCCCATCCCCCCCATCGTCATCGTCGCCGCCGGGGAACAACGCACCGCCTTCATTGTTGACGCCCTCACCAGCGAACAGGAAATCGTCAACAAAGGGCTGGGCCGCCAGATCGAACGGATCGGAGGCCTGGCCGGCGCCACCGTCCTGGGCAATGGAGAGATCGTCCTGGTGCTCCATATCGGCGATCTGATCCAGATGGCACTTCATGAAAGCCGACAGGCGCTCTCCCGCAAAGTCTCCGAAATCGATCCCGCCGTCATGACTCAGGATCGCCGCTGGCTGCTCATCGTCGACGACTCGATCACCACCCGCGCCCTGGAAAAGAACATCCTGGAAGCCGCCGGCTATCGCGTCCAGCTGGCCACCAACGGCCAGGAAGCCTGGGATCTCCTTGCCTCGATTTCCGAGATGCCCGAGCTGGTCATCTCCGACGTCTCCATGCCCCGCATGGACGGCATCGCCCTGACCCGCAAAATCAAAGGCGACAGCCGCACCTCCCAGCTGCCGGTCATCCTGGTCACCTCATTGGATTCTCCCCAGGACAAAGCCCGCGGCATCGAAGCCGGCGCCGACGCCTACATCAGCAAAGGCACCTTCGACCAAAGTAACCTGCTGGACACAGTAGAACAATTGATTTAAAATTAGGACCCAAAATAATTACAGGCGCGGAAATCTGGAGAAAAATAAAAAATCTCCCCTATCCCGCGTGTCGATTCTTACCGGTAAAAAACCTTATGCGGGACGTAAGGAAAGGGATACCATGGCTCGACCAAAAACCATATTGATCGCCGAAGACAGCCAGGTCCAGGGCAGCGCCCTCAAACACATGCTGGAAACCGAAGGCTTCAACGTCCTGTGGGCCCTGGATGGTCAGGCCGCCATCACCATGGCCGCCATCCATCTGCCCGACGCCATTGTCATGGATATCGAAATGCCCAACATGACCGGCCTGGAAGCCTGTCTCCACCTGAAAGAAAACTTTGTCACCCAGGAAATTCCTGTCGTCCTGCTCACTTCCAAAGAAGACCTGGACACCGTGGATGAAGCCCTGAACTGCGGAGCCGCCGACTTCATCCCCAAAGATGAACTCTCCGGCCCGGCTCTGCTCAATTCTCTGGCTGCCCTTCAAGAAACAGGACCGGATGCCAACGACGAAGATTGATTTAAACCTGACCCATCCGCCTGTCGTGCGCGTACTGGTCATTGACGATTCCAGTACCAGCCGCGAATTTCTAATCTCGATCTTACAGCGCGCCGAAGGCATCCAGGTCATCGGCAGCGGTAAAACCGGCGATGAAGCCGTCCGTCTTACCCGGCGGATGAAGCCCGACGTCTTATTAATGGACCTTACCATGCCTTTTATGGATGGCCTGGAAGCCACCCGACACATCATGCACGAACAACCGACCCCCATCGTCCTGATCACCGGTAACGATCTGCGGGCCGATCAGAAAAAAACCGTGCATGAAACCGGCGCTCTGGCCCTGCTCACCAAGCCGGAGATGACCGACCGCGAAGCCTGCGAGCAACTGATCAAAACCGTACGCTCCATGGCCCGGGTCCCGGTGGTACGACGCTGGAGCGGCGCCTTCGCCCGCGAGGGAACCTTCGAGCTGCAGGCACCGCCGATCCGCTTCGATCCACCGCCGGCAGGCCACACAACCCGGAGTTCAGGAGCCTTTGAGGACAACGAACTCAAACGCTGCCGCTTGATTGGAATCGCATCGTCAACCGGCGGGCCGGGAGCCCTGGTACGATTGCTGAAACCCTTACCGGCCGCCTTCCCGTTGCCGATTCTGATCGTACAACATGTTACCCAGGGCTTTGCCGGCGGCTTCGCCGAATGGCTGGACACGGAATTGAAAATGCCCGTCCGATTGGCCGCTCATGGCGAAGAGATCCGCCGCGGCGTCGTCTTGATCGCTCCCGACGATTACCATCTGAAAGTAACGCCGCGAGAGCAGATCGAACTGCTGAAAGCACCGTCCTATCATGGACTGCGACCGTCGGCCAACTATCTCTTCCATTCCATGGCCGTCGGCTACGGGCCCCAGGCCCTGGGGATTATCCTCACCGGCATGGGAGACGACGGCGCGGAAGGCATGGAAGCCCTGCACAAAGCTGGGGGCTTAACGATCGCGCAAGACGAAGCCAGCTGTGTAGTCTATGGAATGCCGAAAGAAGCCGTCCAGCGTCAGGCCGTCGATGCCGTCCTTTCCCTGGAAGAAATCACCGCTACTTTACAGCGGCTAAACAAGAAATAAACCGGAAAAACAAGAAAAAAAGCCCATGTTTTCGCGGGCTTTCTGAAGTGGTAAACCACGAAAACATAAAATAAAAAATTCTCTTCCTGCTTCGCACAGCGCGTCGCATCTTACCGGACAAAAACCTTTTGCGGGATGCTGAAAACAAACCGCACAGGTAACAGAAGAAACTCTTGGACCTCCTATCAAAGGAGAGGCGTTCATGAATGAAATGCAAACAATCAAAATAGAGGATCAGCTCCACATAATTACCGCGCGCTCCGAGGTCCGCAACCTCGCACGGGAGCTGGGCTTTGACACCATGACACAGGCTCGCCTCTCCATGGCAACCTCCTCGCTCGCCTATTTAATGGATCTGGGAGGCTGCTGCGCGGGGATCATCCAGTTCGGACCGACCACCAGCGGGAAAAAGGGGTTACAGATCGAATGCACCGCCTATTACGGCAGCGCCGAACGTTGCAGCTATTCCTTAACCGCCGACAGCTTCGCCAAGCTAAAGCAAATGGTCGATACACTGAACATCGAGGAACTTCCCACCCGCGACGTCCGCGTCGTCCTCATCAAGTGGAAGAAATAAAAGATTTTATTCAAAAAAACAAAGAACTCCGTTCAAAAATTTAGAGCGCCGCCCCTTCGGGACGGCGCTCTAAATTTTTGAACATTTATTTTATAACATCGCCGCCAGCTCCTGGCGATACATATCCGTCTTATAGACCAGCTTCAATCGCAACTTTTGCATCCAATCCGGCTCATCCAGCGACGGCCCATCCTCCAAAGCCCGCAATAACCGCGCCAGCGTAAAAAGATGATGCACCCGGAAAAAGAGCGGCAACAACTCCAACTCATCCGGATCGAACGGACGCGCTTCTCGATATCCCGCCATAAAATCCGCCAGTCGATCGTCGCTCAAATCCACCTTGCTGAGTTGATCATTGAAAAAATGGCGCAACGCAAAAGCAATATCCGCCACAAACCAGTAGCGAGCACAATCATCGAAATCCACCAACCCGACCCGATCCCCGTTCCAGATCAAATTGTCGGGTTCCAGATCGAAATGAATCAGGCCGAAATTCTGCGATACCACCGGCAACTTCCCTAACCGCTCACGGACCTGATCCAGCGTCCGCCAGGCCACCGTCTCATCCAACGGCAACCAGGAGGCCACGGTATCCAGATGCTCGCTCCACGACGGTCGGCCGATCCCCGTATAGCCCTCGGCCACATGATGAAATTCCCCAACCGCCCGTCCCCAGGCCCCCAACCGATCTGCCGGGAAATTGTCTTCATCCAGCATCTCGCCCGCCAGAGCATCGAAGACCACCGCATGATAAATCCCATGGGGCGTCTCCACACTCTCCACCAATCGCCCTTCGGTCGAAAGAACCGGACGCGCCACCCGCAGCCCGCGCCCGATCAGATAAAAATGATAATCCAGCTCAGCCTGAATCGAGGCCGGATCGCGCTCATCGGCATGGTTAAAGCGCAGAATATAGTGACGGCCGTCATGCTCAAAGCCGGCAATGAAATTGGCACTGGCCCGCCAGAAACGAGCCGGACCGGCATCGTGCGGCCAGAGATCCCTAATCGAGTCGATGATCGGACTATGCTGCTCCGCATCTATCGTCGCTACCAACCGCAACATTGTGCTTAACTTCATCATGGCGGCTTCACTCCTTGAAATATCGCTGCGCATACCTTTTAGTTTATCCCGTCTTGAAAAAGAGGCAACTGGAGATTATTTTATTATATTTTTTTCGCGCGAATACCGCCCATGTAGGTGCGCCCCCCGCATGGCCTTCTGTCCTGCAAATAGCCCCCCAAAGGTGCGACGCACTTTCTATTCCTGAAACCGACGATTCAAA
>CAZCTC010000017.1:0-43830 GCA_964501335.1 uncultured Anaerolineales bacterium
CTGGAAGCGCGTTGCGCCTTCACAACCGCAGGGGGGAGGGATTAGGGAGAGGGCCTGCGCACCAAATCATAGCCCTTTTCCAGAGCCGCCCCGGCGGCGCAGGCTGTCTACTGTCTACTTGCTGCTGTCTACTTCCCCTGAATTTTCATCTTTCGGGGTGCCGCCCCCTGCATGGCGTTCTGTCCTGAAAATAGGCCTTTATGGCATGGCCCCGGCCTTGTAACGTCCCGCAAATGGCCCTTTTCTGGTAAAACACGACGCGCTGTGCGAAGCAGGCAGAGAGTTTCTTTTGTTGATGTTTTCGTGCGCCTCAGAAGGCGCACGAAAACATGGGCTTTTCCAGAGCCGTCCCGGCGATGTTCGCTGTCTACTGTCTACTTGCTGCTGTCTGCTTCCCCGTGAAATAAATCTCGATTTGTCGTCCTGCAACTTTGGTGTATGATTGAACAGGTTTTGACTTTCTGTAATCCACTCCCAACAATCAAGGAGGAAAAATGTCCACTATTGAGAATATTACGGCGCGTGAGGTCCTGGATTCCCGGGGCAATCCTACAGTTGAAGTCGAAGTCTGGCTGGATGACGGCGCACACGGTATGGCCATCGTGCCTTCCGGCGCTTCCACGGGCGCTCACGAAGCCCTCGAACTGCGCGATGGCGACAAGAAGCGCTATGGCGGCAAGGGCGTCCTGAAAGCCGTCGAGAACGTCAACCTGACTATTGCCGACGAACTGATGCACTGGGAAGCCACCGACCAGAAAGCCATCGACGAACTGATGATCGAACTGGACGGCACGCCCAACAAAGAAAAACTGGGCGCCAATGCCATCCTGGGCGTCTCGCTCGCCGTGGCCCGCGCCGCTGCCGACTCCCTCGGCATGCCGCTCTACCGCTACATTGGCGGCGTTTACGCTCACGTCCTCCCCGTCCCGATGATGAACATCCTCAACGGCGGCAAGCATGCCGTCGATGGACCCGATCTCCAGGAATTCATGGCCATGCCCGTCGGCGCGCCCAGCTTCACGGAAGCGCTGCGCTGGGGTGCGGAAACCTATCAGGCCCTCAAGGGTGTGCTCAAGAGCAAGGGTTACGGCGTCGGCATCGGTGACGAAGGCGGCTTCGCCCCCAGCCTGAAGAGCAACGAAGAGGCTATCGAAGTGATCCTCGCCGCCATCGAAAAAGCCGGCTACAAGCCGGGCGTCGATATCTTCATCGCCCTCGACCCCGCCTCCTCCGAAATTTACGAAGACGGCAAGTACAACCTGAAGAAGGAAGGCCGCGTCCTCACCGGCGCCGAAATGGTCGACTTCTACGCTGACTGGGTCAATAAATACCCCATCATCAGCATCGAAGACGGTCTGGCCGAAGATGACTGGGACTCCTGGAAATTGATGATCGAGCGCCTGGGCAACAAAATCCAGATCGTCGGCGACGATCTGCTGGTCACCAACACCGAACGCATCACCCGCGCCATCAAGGAAAAGGCCGCCAACTCGGTCCTGATCAAGCTCAACCAGATCGGCACCCTGACCGAAACTATCGCCGCCATCCAGATGGCTCAGACCCACGGCTGGACCGCGGTCACCTCGCATCGCTCCGGCGAAAGCGAAGATTCCACCATCTCCGACCTGGCCGTCGCCCTGAACACCGGCCAGATCAAGACCGGCGCCCCCGCCCGCTCCGACCGCATTGCCAAGTACAACCAGCTGCTGCGGATCGAAGAAGAACTGGGCGACACCGCCGTCTACCGCGGAATGTCCGCCTTCACCAACCTGGGTAAGTAATCTCGCCCTCCCCAAATAATATCAATTCGCGCGCCCCTCGGTGAGGGGCGCGCGAATTTGTAAATAACAAGCTCTCTCTTAATTCGAGGGTCGTCCAAAATCAGCGATAAAGTAAAAATACTTCCCGCTGGCATCGATCGGCACCACCGCAATCCCAATCTCCGTCACCCAATTATTCAATAATGTCCGCCGATGAGCGTCGTTTGGCGGCACCTCATCCATCCACCAAGCCACCGCATTGGCCGGCGAATCACTGTATACAATGCACTCCGCCGCCCCCACCATCGGATAGCCCGTCCGCGCCACCCGCACCCGCACCGTCGATCCGTCCGAACCGGTATGATTGCACGACCCGCGCTGCTGACAATCCGCGGCATGCAATCGAGCCGCCTGCGCCAGCAAAGGATTGTACTGATACGGCGGCAGACCGTTCTCCGCCCGGATCGCATTGATCCGCTGCAACACCTCCGCCTCCCAATCCGACACCTCGCCCACAGGAGCCACCGCCACCACAGCCGGCGCTTCCGTCGGAACCTCAGTCGGAGCCGCCGCCGGAGCCTGAACCGCCGGGTCCGCCGCAGCCACAGCCGCCGGAGGTTGCGGAGTCGGTTGCGGAGCGACGGCTACCACAGCCGGAGGCTCGGGCTGCTGCCGTTCCGCCAGCACCACATCGACCGGCGCCTCTAAAGGCAAGATCAACGCCTGCCCGATATTCAAAATATCATCCTCACTCAAATCGTTAACCGAAACAAAGGCCACATAATCCACGCCATAGTCATCCGTAATTCCCAGCAACGTATCCCCTTCCACAACCTGATGGACCACCCAGAAAGGAGAAGCGCCGGGCCAGGCACTGGCCGGAGGGATCAGCAACACCTGCCCGGCCTGGAGATCGATCGATTCCCCCATCCCGTTTTCTTTCTGAATCGCTCCCATCGGCACCCCATAATCCATCGCCAGCTGCAACAAAGTCTCGCCGGGCTGAACGGTATGAGAAGCGGCCTGCGGCTGCGCCGTAGCCGTCGGCAACGGTGCCAGAGTCGCCGTCGGCGGCACAGGCAACGGAGTCGCCACAAAAACAGCCGTCGGCGTAGGCGAAGGCTCGCTCGCCGCTGCGACCGGAAGCGCATTTCCCACCATTCCCGGTGTCAGGATAATGGTCTGTCGTCCCGATGGCGATCTCGGCGCCGCACAGGCGCTCAACATCAAGACGATTCCGATAACCAGCACCCCCCATCCCCGTCGGGACAGGTCACAAATCTCCGTCATGTTTCCTCCTGTTGAAGTTAACCACGTTGCCATTAAAAAAGCGGCTTATTTTGCATAAAAACAAGCCAGGGCTAACTATACCCGACTCCGCAAAAGACACAAACAAAAAACTCGTTTCCCAATTTCTTAAATCGTTGTAAAATAAATCCCAGCTATCACCACACCTGCGCGATGCGAAAGGAGCTTAACACAATGAACCATGTGATCGTCGGAGGAGGGGTCGCCGGCATCACGGCGGCGCTAGAACTGGCGCGCCGCAAGGCCGGTGAAATCCACATCTATACCGAAGAACATTTCCCTTACTATTACCGCCCCCAGCTTTCTCACTTCCTGGCTGGAGAGCTTTCTATGGAAGAACTGCTCCGTCGCCCTCTGGAATGGTATACTCAAAAGGGAATCAATATCCACCTCAACAGCAAAGTCACCGGGGTCACCCCGGCAAAAAAACAGATCCAGCTCTCCGATGGCGCCTCGATTGCCTACGATAAACTCCTGCTGGCCGCCGGCAGCCTGCCGATCGTTCCCCGTATGCAAGGCGCCGATAAAACCGGAGTCTTTACCTGGCGCACACTCGATGACGCCCTGGCCATCAAAGAATATGCGAGCCACTGCAAGCAAGTCGTCGTCATCGGCGGCGGCCTGTTAGGCCTGGAAGCCGCCTATGGCCTGCGCAAAGCCGGACTCGACGTCACCGTGTTGGAATTCTTCTCTCGACTGCTGCCCCGCCAGCTGGATCAGCAGGGCGCCGAAATCCTGCAACACTGCATCGCCAACCTGGGCCTGCAGATCGCCGTTTCGGCCGAAACCTCGGAAATCCAGGGCGCGGATAAAGTCGAAGGGGTACAATTGAAAGACGGCCGGCACTTCCCGGCTCAGATGGTCCTCGTCGCCACCGGGGTACGCTGCAACGCTAACCTGGGCGCCGAAGCAGGATTGACCGTAGACCGCGGCATCGTGGTCGATGAATATCTGGCCACCAGTGCCCCGGACGTGTACGCCGCCGGCGATATCGCCACCTTCCAGGGACGCACATGGGCCATCGCCCCCATCGCCCAGACGCAGGGACGCATCGCCGCCGCCAATATGGCCGGCGAACCCACCCGATACGAAGGCCAGGCACCCTCTACCACCCTCAAAATCGTCGGCATCGATCTGACCTCCGTAGGGAACGCGCAACCCGAAGGGGAAAACTTCGTGGAAAAGCGGGAAATCAACCTGGAAGCCGGAACCTACAAAAAGATCGTCGTGCAAGAGGATAAAGTTGTCGGTGCCATCGTCATCGGCGATAAAAACCTGGCCAAAAAACTGGAAGGGATGATCGAAAATAAAACCGCCCTCGGCCCCGACCTGATGGAGTGCATGCTGTAAAAATACGACCAGATAGAGCAAAAGCCCCATCTGTACCGTTAACCCTAAAACAGGCCGAAGAAAAAACCATGTTTTCGCACTGTCAGCGCGAAAACATAAATAAAAAATCTCTCTCCATCTGCTGCGCACCGCGCGTCGTATCCGACCGGGCAAAAATCACTTGCGGGACGCTAAAATGCTCACCGCACGGTAAAGCCAGGTTGCTTTTGTGGTACTGAATAAAAACAATCTGGCGGACCGTTCCCAGGGGAACGGCCCGCCAGATTGTTTGCGGCTACCTCAAAGCTGAAAACCCATCCGCGCCAGAATTACCTTCTGATTGAAATCTTCAATGTAAGTTTGAAGTTGGACATACGTCTCGACCCATCCCTCAGAAATGAGGAAATCATGCAAGATCTGAATGTCATCGGCCACAAACGCCATCATCACCTGCGGCCGATCGCCATACATCGTATACCAGGCATCCGTCAGTTTCAAACCTGCCTGGAGGAAAGGAGCCAGAAATTCCTGCGTGATAAATTCAAAGTAAATCTCTTCCTGACCCAACCGAATATTCCAGGTCATCAAAAGCTTGACCGCAGCCATCATCCCTCCCTTGCAGCACCGACAAGGGCTGCCTTCCTGCCCGACAAAACGATAATTTTAGTAAGGCGAGTAATTGGGCAAACTGCTCACAATCGAAGCGATGATCAGGATGCTCATCCCCAGAACACAACAACAGAGGAAGAACACAATCACAGACGGAATCAAAACCACAGCAACTCCCTTGCCCAGAGAGAACTCATGAGCGGCAGCAACGGCCATCGACTGCAAGGCCAAACCATACACAACGACCGCAAGCCCCAGTAAACCAAACAATCCGCCCAGGACAACTCCCAGAAAAGGAATCTGCCCAAACAAACTACCCAACAGCGCCAAAACCCCACCGACAATCCCCAAAGGAACCATCGAAGCCTGCACCAGATAGAATGTCTCGGTAAAGGTCCCTTCCCCCTGGAAAAGCTTGGCCACCACATAGAGCAATCCTACGTGGATAAAAACAAAAATTAACCCCAGGACAAGGGTAAAGGGAATGGCACACAATGCCCCCCCCAACATTCCTCCCCCTTGAGCTAAAACAGGAGCCAGATCGGGAGCACTCTGTCTCGCCAACTGATTGAAATTGTTCTGATTGAGCAAAGAGACCGGCGCAGACAACAAAGAATTAATCACCAATCCGGCCAATACCCACTTAACCGCCGTCCCCAAATCAGCCTGAGGACGATAGCGAGCAAAAGTAGCGACCGAAGGCGACCGCAATACATCCTTCCAAATCGTCATAAAAGACGTTTTCCCAGAGGGCAACGGAGATGCAGCATTGGAACTTCCCCCACCCCCCTCATAAACCTGCACCATTTAACACCTCCAGATATTTAACCCAAATGGACATCATTGAAAAGATGATTTTCTTGCCGGATCGATTTTACATCCGGCGACCGAAAGAAAGAAAGCTGGAAAGTTGGAAGACCCTGCCACATCCCTTCTTCCACTCTTCCAGCTTCCTGTTTTCAACCCGCCAATCTTATTTTACTATCAGCTAAAAATTTAAGGAGTCCCCAACTGCTTCATTAAAGCCCGGGCCTGTTCGGCCCACACATCCGGCGGATTCGTATCAAGGAACCGTTGCAACATCTCCGTCGCTCTGGCCAAATCTCCCGCCGCCGCATAAGATTGTCCTAAAGCAAACAACGCCTCCGACATCTGCGGATTGGCCTCCACCACCGGCTCTAAAGCACTGACCGCTTCCTGAGGTCGATTCTGCAACCGATAGACGGTTCCCAACCCGATGCTGGGTTCAATCCGATCGGGCGCAAGCTCCAAAGCCTTCTGAAACTCAGTTTCGGCCAGGCTGATCAACTGAGGATTGGTCACGGTCCCTTCCGGAACGGCCATAATCAAATAGGCGGCCCCCAATTGATAATGAGTATCCGGATCATTGGGATCAGTCTTCAGGGCCTCCTGAAATTCCTGCACGGCCTGCTCCATCAGCCCCTGCTGATAGGCCAGCGCCCCCAGATTGTGATGGACCGCCCCGGCCCGGGTAGCATCCAGAATCAACGCCGTCTTAAAGGCCGTCTCAGCTTCATCATACCGCTGAAGATTGAAATACCCCAATCCCAGCTGGAACTGCAACTCCGCATTTTTGCTATCCTGAGCCACTAACGGTTCCAACATAGCAACCGCTTCCACATACTTTCCAGCATCTAACAATTGCTTGGTAATCGTCACACTTCCCTGCGCCGGCACAAAAGGCGTCGGCGTCGGCATCGGTCCCCCCATGTTCAATCCCTGCAACAGGGCAAAAAACAACACCCCCGCCATCACAACTACCACCAGCCCGACAACAAAACGTTTGTTGTTATTCACAGTTCCTCCCGAATTATTCCTGTAATGGTTCCATCAGGATAACCTGAGGTTCTTGCGGAATGGTACTGACCGTAAATTTAACGCTGGTAACTGGTTCTCCCGTCGGAGTGGCGCCCACTTCCTTCAAAAACCGATCGACGCCTTCTAGTTTCACTTCTAGCTTGGGATGTTTATAATGCATCGGAATAATGACATTGGGCTCTAAAAGGCTGATCACTTCCGAACATTGTGTGGGTGTTAAACCATGAGGAATACCAACAGGCAGTAACAACACATGGATCGGACCGATGGCCTCGACCTGTGTTTGATTCGGCACATGGCCCAATTCCCCTAAATGACAAATCACAACGCCATTCAGCTCAAAAGTATAGACAACATTTTGACCTGCTTCAGCGCCCTTTTTGCGATCCCGAAACGTATCGATCCCATTAATGAACAGGCCGCCGATTTCATATTCTCCCGGACCGGCAATGGTACGATAAGGGCCGCGCACACCCTTCCAGCGAGCCTTCTCCGGCTCTTCCATGGGAGAACTGGACGTCACCAGATCGGCTCTGGCGTGACAACCACTCAACCCAACGATCTCTTCATCAAAAGGATCGGTCACAACTGCAGGATAACCCCGTTCGCTCAGCCGAAAGCAACCGAGGCCATACCAGGTGAGTTCCATAGATGGCTCCTTAAAAAATTTTCGTCTTCTTGCCTATTATAACCCAAGTTGGGAGTGATAAGCATTTTTCGCACACCGCCTCCGGCCGTATGCGAAAAATACTTATCATTCATCCATCATCCGATCTTACGCAACAACCGCGCCCGCCGCTGCTGCAAAGCCAGCCGCTCCGCTCCCGAACTCAACCGGGGATAAGAATCCGCCCGCTTCAACGCCGTCTCGATAAAAGCCAGGGCCGCCGCTGCATCCCGCTCCGTCCACTCGTAAAACTTAGACAACTCGACCAACGGTTCAATCGCCCAGGGAATCCGATCCGCCCAGGCCTGCCACGCCGCCACCGCTTCCGTCCAGGCCTTCTGCCGCCGATACCGCTGCCCCACCAACCGCCAGAGCCGCTCCGCCGATTCTGCCGGAAGATCGCCTTCCAACGCCTCCGCCCAGGCCGATTCTGCCAGCTCGGGCTTGCCGGCCGCCGCATAAATCCGCCCGACGCCCGCCCATTCCGCCGGAGCCAGTCCGGATTCCATCGGCGCTGTACATAACCGGGCCATATGCACCAGCAACGTAACCATGCTCAACACATCGATCTGGTTATGATAAAAAACCCGGACCATCTCCGCCGTCCGCCCCGTCGTCAGATATTCCCGATAGACTTCCGGAATCAACGCCGAGGGAATATCCGCCCCCTCCCGCTCAATCCCCAACAATTCCGTCTCCAGATTCCCCAGCCGGCGTGACGGCAAATGATCGCGCCACAGCTGGCGGGCCGGAGGCAACAGATCCAGATGCGGTAAGGCGGTAAACCGAGGCGCCAGCCGGTTGAGGATAAACCGACTCTGCAAAAGCGGCACATCAAATCCCCGTCCGTTGAACGTCACCAGCCCGGTAGATCCTTCCAGCAGGCTCTCCAGATACCGCAACGCCGCCGGCTCTTCCGCAGGATCACGCAGGAAAATCTGCCGAAAAGAGAACCGCGCCCCCTGCCATAACCCAATCCCCGTCAGAAAAACCAGCGTCCCGGTGCCGCCGGCCAACCCCGTCGTTTCCGTATCCAGAAAAGCCGGAGAGGCTCCCGGATCGACTCCCCCCACCAGACACAATGTCTCGGCAGTAAGCCGGGTCATCTCCCCCAGGGCATAGGCCCCGTGATAATACCCCGGAAGATAGTCTTCAACCACCTCCCAGACCGGACCGTAGTCGGTCGACACCTCATGCCCCGGCAGAGATCCATGCGAAGCAACCGGCGCGGTTGAAGAAACAGGCGACGGGGAAACTTCCCGGGGAGGCAACGGCAGGTTTTTGACACCCTTCACCACCCCTAAACGTTGGAGACGACGGTGCAGGTTTTGATCCATAGAGCGTATCATACCATAAATGATAAAAATTTGCGCGCGTCCCAAGGGACGCGCGCAACCATAAACAAAAAACTCTCGACCTGTGCGGTTAGTCTGGAAAAAAAGCCCATATTTTCGGCGGCTTTCAGAAAGCCGCCGAAAATATGAACAAAAAAACTCTTCTCCCCTCATCCAGCGTGTCGCATCTAACCGAAAAAAGCCGTTTGCGGGGCGCAAGAAATTGGTCTTAAGCCTGACCCACGAACAACCGCACCGATCAAAAAGAAGCGATCAAACTCAGCTTAAGGCTGGGCCTTCCGCATCACCAACGGCAGATAGATCTGGGTACCCGCATTCAATACCGTAACATCCTCAGGAATGCCCACATGGGCCTTGTGATTGCGCACCCGGATCCGTGCTCCGCCGCCATCTTCGGAAACCATACCGCTCACCACAATCCGCGACTTCAACGTGATGTCGTTCCAGTCGCCGTTGTAGCCGTCGAGGAAGAGGCGCATCGGCCCGCTACCGTCATTGATCCAGAGATCGGAAACGCCGGTCTTGGTCATCACGGTACCGGTAATCACTGCCAGCCGCCCCTGATTCACTTCCAGGGTAGCACTGTAAGTCGTTAAGGGCATCGGCAGAGGCTCGATCCCATCGGTCGGCGTGATCACCTGGACCTGCTCGGCCTCAAAGAACTCGATCTCAGTATCCCCTTCGTAAATCCCCACCGTACCCACGACCCGCACCGTCGCACCACGGGCATACTGCGCCGCATCGATGTCGCCGGCCGGAGCATGGACGGTAATACCGCCCGTGCCGTCGTCAATGTACAGGACATTGAAGAACTCCCCAAAGGCCGCCGTGATCTTGCCTTCCACCCACACCAGTTTATCCAGGTTTTCGGGGGTGTTGTCCAGCTCAGCGTCAGCCCGGGCCTGCGCAATGGTGCTCTTCTGCAACGGCTGCCCCAGCAGCCACATTACAGCCTCCAGGTTGAACAGTTCATTCTGCTTCCCGTCACCGGCTGTATAGGCAAAGGTACCGAAAGCATCATTGCTGTCGCCGTAAAGCATGATCCGACCGCCGCCATTCGGCAGCTGCGACACCGCGCCCATCGGAACGGGAACCGCCCCGGCAGGCTGGGTGGCAGGATAGACCCAGGTCGGATTATAGACATAAGCATCAGTCTGATTGTCGGAATCGACGCTGGTGGTGTGATTGGGATTGCGCCATGGCGAAGGACCATACCCCTCATCCAGGTCACCCTGAACCACGATCGTCACCCCGGGGGTCGATGCCGTCAGGGGATCGGCCACGGTACGGCCACGCAGCGAGCTCAGGCTCCAGGAGGCCAGAGAATTCACATTCAGCCCGATGCTGGTCGTATTGGTGCTCGGGAAGCTGCCCCACAAAACACCAAAGACGTAACCATTGTTGTCATCCGCGTCGATCACTTCGTCGTCGTTCAGACGCATATTGATCGGCGTACCGCTTCGCGTTTCGATCTTGTCCACAATGGCATTCAACCGATCCGCAACCGAGCTGGCCCAGGCCACCTTGCCGGGATAGTCGGCCGTACCGCACAGCCAGATGCTGCCGCCGCCCGCGACGTAATCGGCAATCGCGTTCAGCTCCGCATCGGTGTAAGCAAATTCCGGCGCCGTGATGATCAACAGCTTGACCGTCGCGGTATTCAGATCGGCCGCCGTCAAAGCATCCAGATTCTTGAGCACATTGTAGTGATGATCCGAAAGATCAGCGATGAACATGCGCATCTCACGCCCGGGGGCATTGATATTGCCGTGCCCGGCGTCGATCAAAATCAACGGCAGATGGGCATCGGTGACATCCAGAACCAGTTGATCCTGATTGTCATCGGGATTGTCGCCCGCCGGAGCGCCGGTAAACTGCGCCAGGACGGTCGCCGTACCGGTCACAGTGGGCTGCCAGGTGAAATTGGCATAAGCATCGCTGAAGGGCGGGACATTCACGGCCACAGATCCGGGCAGCGCCACGCCGTTCACGAGCATGGTCACGGTCACGGTCCGGGTCGTGTCCACCCGGTTGGTCACACGAGCCGTCAGCAACGAAGGATTGTGAATGGTGGGAATCGTCGGCTGAATCACCACATCGGTAATGGAGATATCCTCGACGCCCATCGTCCAGACCGGAGAACTGACGATCCGATCGCCGTCCGTCTGCGTCACTTTGACATAGAAGTAGTGAACACCGGTCGTCACAGTGATCTGCGGCATCCAGGTAAAGGTGCCTGTAACCGCCGAAGTCTGGGTGACCACTTTACCCTGATCGGTAACCAGCTGGACCAGAGTCACACCTTCGCCGTCAGGATCATAACCGTAGATATCGAAGCTGATGGAACCGGTGTTGGCCAGTTCGGAACCCATCCAGACCCCGTTGGCCTTCAGCCGCAGCGAGTAATTCTTATCCTCGGTCGCGAAGGTCCGGCGAGCGCGCAGCGCCTCCAGCAGGTTGGCGCGGGTCAGGCCCGGCATCCAGACACCGGTGCGGTGATCGGTGTTGATGCCCCAGTAAGTGGAGTGGGTGTCGGCATTGTTGCTGGCCCCCACCTTCCAACCGTAATCCAGCGAGCGGATATATTCATCCTCGGAGAAGACGTAAGAGGTACCATAGCCGTTGCCGACCTCTTCCATCCGGGCGGTATTGGAAACTTCGTTGTGGAAAGCCCAGTCGTTGAAGTTGATCCAGCCCGGGTGGTTGAACTGCATCACCGTACCGGCTCCGTCCAGAGCCATAGTCCCGGTGACCGCCAGCCACTGATAGAAGCCCTGCACGGTCACGCCGGCTTCGAGGTTGGGCGTGTAATCGCAGGAAGTACAGGTCGCCGTAGTGTTGGTGCGCACCGCATGGCGGGTGGTGTTGTAGACATTGATATGCCCTTCCGCCCCCTGCGTATACTCAAACCCACGCAGCCCTACAAACGAACTGTTGGTAGCCGCATCGACAGCCGATTGCGTCGCGGTCCATTCCGTATCGTCGATGGCATAAGAGTGGTCGGAGATCGCCATGAAATCCATCCCGGCGGATTTACCCGCGGCCAACGCCTGCTCAGGCGTGCCGGAACCATCGGAATAGGAGGTATGATTGTGGATATCCCCACGATAAGCCTGCATCGGCGGTTCGGTTGCCGTGGTAAAAGCCCACACGCTGTCCGTGCCGAGGGTCAAACCGGCCCAGTCGGCCACCGCACCGCGCACCGTCACCGTGTAGCGGGTCAACGGCAGCAACGGAGCGCTGGGCGTCAACGAAACCCGATAGGTCGCTGCATCGTACACCATCCGGGCCGGGACCGTACCGAACGCCCCCTCCACGAAGATGTTGCCGGTGAGCGAAGCCGGATTCAGTTCTTCAGAGAAAGTGACCACCACACCCGTATCGATTGCCACAGCCGTAGCGCCCGAAGCCGGGAAACGGCCAGTGATCGAAGGAGCCTGGACGTCGGTATTGCCGGTCGTGAAGCTCCAGCTGACTGGGGCGGCCAGCGCATTGCCGGCCAGATCCGTCACACCGGTGCCTACGGTTGCCGTGTAAGTCGTCATAGCAGCCAGGGCCGAATTCGGCGTAAAGACCGCTTTGCGGGAATCCGCCACATAGCTCACCGTCCCGGCCACGGCGCCCGCCGGCCCGGTCAACGTGAAACTGGCCGCATTCACGGTGCCGGCCAACAGGGCTTCATTAAAGGAAGCCTCGACAGCGCGATAAGGATTGGCCCCGGTCGCCCCGGTCGTCGGGAAGGTCCCGGTAACCTGCGGCGCACGCACATCAATTTCGACAATGTCGCTCTGCGTGCGGGGCATCACCTGCGGCGTATTGTAAGCGCCGCTGAAACCGGTAACGATAAACTGCGTCGGGCTGACAAATGAGCCCATGTTGATCGCGGTATCTTTGTCGACAAAGACCGTCACCGGGCCGGAGCCGTCGTTCAACGTCATGCTCCAGTCCACCGCCCCGGGGGTCGTGAACACCCGGGTCCAGGTCGCCGTACCGCGGATCTGAACCAACAATCCCTGCGTGCCGGTCACAATGGAAGCGGAAGTGCTGACCGGAGTGGCCGCCACAATCTGCGGCGGAATGTTGGGGCTGAGGTTCTTCATGGCCGTCGTCGGATCCATTTCCAGCAAGCCGTTGTAGAGCTTCAGCGTCCCGGTAACCTGCACCATATCGCCCAGGGACATGGCCGGCGGCGTGGCAGCACCGGTATAGATGTAAAGACCGCCCGTGGCATCCTGAATGACAAAGGCATTGCCGCGATAAGCGCCCGGCAAAACAGAAACATAGCCGCGCACCGAACCGGTCCAGCCGACCCCGGCCGCGCGCGCCGTGGCAATGGGCGTATAACCGAGTACCACATCCGTGGTGAAGCTCCAGGTATAAGTCACCAGAGCATTGTTCAACGCATCCACAATACCGTTGGTCAGAGTCGCCGTGTAGCGGGTCAGACCCTGCAGGGTAAGGTTGGGATTGAAGGTCGCCGTGCGAGTGCCGGAATTGTACGAAACGGTTCCGGTCACCGCGCCCGCAGGCCCGGTCAAAATGAAGGAGCTGGCGCTCACCCCGCTCACCGCCTCATCGAAGGTAGCCGTGATATTATCGGTGGCGGGAACCGCCGTAGCTCCGTCCGTCGGATAATTCGAGGTCACCGTAGGCGGCGTTACATCCAGGGCTTCCGTCGTAAAGGTCCAGGTATAAGTTGCAAGAGGATTGCCCACCAGATCGGTAATCGCCGAAGTCAAAGTGACCGTGTAAAGCGTCAGACCGCCGAGGGTCACACCCGGATCGAAAGTGGCCGTGCGGGTACCGGAATTGTAACTCACGGCCCCGGCCACTGCGCCCGTCGGCCCTTCCAAAAGGAAGGAGCTGGCGCTCACCCCATTCACAGCCTCATCAAACGTAGCCGTGATGTTGGCCAGTACCGAAATACCGGTCGCTCCGGCCATCGGATAGTTCGAAGTCACCGTAGGCGGCGTCACATCGGAAGGCGCCGTCGTAAAAGTCCAGGTGTAGGTCGCCAGAGGATTGGACGAAAGGTCGACGATTCCACTGCTCAGAGTCGCCGTATAAACGGTCAGACCGGCAAACGGAGCCGAAGGAATGAAGGTCGCCGTGCGGGTCGCGGCAGTGTAAATCACCGTGCCGGCCACCGCCCCGGAAGGCCCTTCCAGAGTGAAGGAAGTTCCATCCACGCCCGTCACCGCTTCATTAAAGGTCGCCGTGACATTGGCCGTCAAAGCCACGCCCGCCGCACCGGTGCTCGGAGAGGTCCCGCTCACCTGCGGAGCCGTGACATCGGGATCGAGCGTGGTGAAGCTCCAGGAATAAGCCGTCAACGCGCCGGCCGAATTGGTAATTCCAGAAGTCGCCGAAGCGGTGTAGCGAGTGGAATAGGTCAACGCAGCCGTCGGCGTAAAGGTCGCCGAATGCGAAGCATCATCATAACCGACCGAGCCTTCGATGGCCCCGGAAGGACCGACCAGCGTGAAGGTATCGGTCGTCACCGTCGTGCCGGAGATCACCTGATCAAAGACCACGCGGACCGTAGTAGCCAAAGCCACCCCCGTCGCTTCGCTGACCGGGCTGGTGGAACTGACTTTGGGAGCGGTCGCACCACAGGTCATGGTGTGGGAGCCGAGATAAGAGGTGGTATCAACGGCAAATCCCGACCATTCTACAGCAGGATCGTAAGTATCATCGGTGATAATATCCCCTGCGGTGATGGTAGCCTTGCGCACAAGCGTATTGTCGGTTGTGTTGGTAGGATCCGTACCCCATCCGTTGGTACCAGGGTCCTCCCCTACTTTACCGATTGAGTCAATGACTACACCATTATGCAATAATACAAGAGCATCGTTGCCATTGTAATTAATCACGGTACTGGTCATATCAGCTTGTGCTTTGATATCAGCAAGCGTAGCAGAACCGTTAATAATTACATAGACATCTCCCGCAGCTAACGAACCCGAAAGGTTAGTACTATTGCTATTAGGAGTGCTCGACCCGTTCGTATACAAATTAACGCGATAGGCGCTTAGATCCACAACGGCACCGGTGCCGTTGTAAATTTCAATCGCTTTGTTACTACTGCTGCCCTCGATATACTCCGAGAAAAAGAGATCCGTAGGGCAGGCAGCCATGGGGCGAGCGGGAGCCGGAGTCGGCTTGACCGCCGGCAGAGATTCCTGAACGGCGGCTGGGGAAACCGCCTCCGCGCCGAGGACCGGCGCCACCGGAGCAACGATGCCCGGGAACAACAACGACACGACCGTCAACAGTGCAAACAGATTGGCGCTCCATGAGCGCGTTCCGATTGCTCGCGTATTCATCCGATTGTGCTCTCCTTGTTAAAAATTCAACGTCGGATAGGAATTAGATTGCTGAGGAAACAGAGAAGCCACCGCTGAACAAGCCGATGGTCGGATCGAGGTCGGCTACAGAGAGTTCAGTGTTACAGCGCCGAGTACCACCTCCCTTTTACAAATTACACTCCAGGAAATGATCCGAAGACCCTGCCCTGACACTCTCCTTCCCGGTAGTTGATGCCCCGGGAAGGCTATAACAAGTAGAGGAAAGGCCGCCACAGCGCAACGATCAGCGCCGGCGGCCTAAACGAATCACTAACCTAAAGGGCGAGGAATGTAAGACGATTATACTCAAAACGCTTCAAAAAGCCAGGACTGGAATAATGAAATCCACAGTCAAACATAACTATTTCTCGACCTGTGCGGTTAGCCGGGAAAAGCGGCAGAAAAAAGCCCGTATTTTTACGCGCAAAAATACAAATAAAAACTCTCCCGCCCCTCCCACGCCTCGTCATTTACCCGGCAAAAACCCCTTGCGGGACCCTAACAACAGCCCCTGTTGATTCCCAAAGACAGCAACCTGCATTAAAATAACATTGCAGGATGTCGAGAAAGTCAATATAAGGAGAAAGGCCACCCATGAAAGCCGATGAAATTTACAGCGCGTATGATGAAGGCACCCGAAAATTCCGTCAGGTCGATTTGTACGCCGAAGATCTTTCCGAATCCACACTGCCCGAAATCGACCTCAGCAACAGCCGGCTTTGTCTGGTACGATTTGAAGAATCCGATTTAAGTAAAGCTAATTTCGCCGACAGCGACCTCAGCCATGCCAATTTCAATGAAGCCACCCTCAAGCTGGCCAATTTCAGCGGCGCCAATCTGAGCCGGGCCCGCCTCTGCGACGCCGACATCAACAAAGCCGATTTCAGCAACGGCAACCTGCAAAACGCCGATTTCACCGATGCCGATCTCAGTCAGGCCGACTTTCAAAGTGCAAATTTAACCGGGGCGCGTTTCTGCGGCGCCACCCTCAACAAAGCCAATTTCCAGGGGGCCAAACTGGAAAACGCCGATTTTACCGATGCCGATCTCAAAGAAGTCGATTTTACCGGGGCCAATCTCCGCCGCGCTCGATTACAAAATGTCGACCTCAGCCAGGGAGTACTGGTCAGAGCCGACCTGACCGAAGCCGACTTCAACTATTCGACCCTGAAAAAGGCCGACTTTACCGACGCCTCCATGACCGACACCGATCTCAGTGAAACCAATCTGAAAAATGCCGAAATCACGGCCGAACAACTGGGACTGGCGCGCTCGCTGTACAAAACGGAAAATATGCCCGTTGAACCGGCTGCCCGCCCGCGGCCCCGCCCCACCCATGACACACCCAAAGAGATCCGCTCCGAAGGAACATCAACAGAGAAAGAATACCCGGACAATGCCTCCCCCAAACCCGTACGCCCGGAACCAAAGCCCTCAGGTAAAGACGAATCCAGCAAAGAATCCTCCGAGGACTCGGATTCAAAACCGGTACGGCCGGGCCCCCAGGGCCATCACGATCACCCCAATGCCGTTTCCCCCCGTCCTGTGCCGCCGATCAATCTGCCCAAAACCTGTCCGGCCTGCGGCGGTGAGATCCGGCTACAGGATGTGCCCTTGAAAAACGACGGCTATCACTGCCCCTATTGTGATTCAGTCATCTTACGGCAATAAATTATTGGAACAAAGATTTATCATTTCGCGCGCCCTTTCAGGGCGCGCGAAATGATAAAAATACCCCAACGCTTGCCAAAAAAGAGGTTTATGGTACAATCCAAGCCGTCCTTACTTGCGGGCGTAGTTCAGTGGTAGAACGTCAGCTTCCCAAGCTGAATGTCAGGGGTTCGAATCCCCTCGCCCGCTCTCAACAAAAACGCTTCCAGAATCCTGGAAGCGTTTTTTTGTTACCTTAAAAACAAAAACTTCGCTGGCAATAAATCACCCGCGAAGTTCTTATTCCTGCCAATTGAGGATTGATTTATATGGGTTGAGAAGTCTGATAGGGATCCGCGGTCGCTTTCTTCATTACACTCTGTAATTTGAAAAGCGCCCACAAGCCCCGGATCAAAAAGAAAACCACAAATAAATGAAAGAAAAGCACTCCAAGGGTCATACCTGCCTCTAAAAATACAAAACCCGGCAGCACATCAAGTCCGTAAAGGATTATTCCGGCAATATAGGCAATCCGAGAACCTCTCATCGCAAAGAATCCACACAATGCAAAAACACCGACAATCAACAGGTTAATAACAATCCCTACCACAACCCCAACCGTTGCCATTTCCGCAAATTCCGGCTCGGTTCGCAGTAAATCAATAAATCCATCGACCACTAACGTGCTTCCCAACCCAAAGAAAAACCAGCGATTCAAATTGAAAAACATCATCAAAGAATTAACCACCGAAAGCCCGGCTACCCAGAAAAACCAGCTGGCTCCATCGAATAAATACTTTCCCAACTGGGCATTGCGTTGTGCCTCTTTACTTACCGGCGCAACAGCTGCAGTCGGTCCCGAAGCATAAGGCCCATTTTGTTCCATCGTCTTACACTCCTTGTTAGATTAAAAAATCAAGACGTTTCAATTATAACATACAAAAACCAGGCGCAAAATCAGAACAATATCCCTAAACATCTATCCATACCATCCCCCGAAGAAACAGGGACCACAGTAAAAAACGACCGTTAAGGTAAGCCCAGAAAACAAGGGAAAGAAAAAAGCATGTTTTCGCGGGCTTTCTGAAGCCCGCGAAAACATGAACAAAAAAGCTCTCTTCCCCCATCCAGCGCGTCGCTTTTTACCGGGAAAGTACCGGTTGCGGGACGCAGAAATCGTTTTTAATCCATATTTAATGAACACCCCGCAAATCGGTAAGAAAAGCTAATATTTTGGCGCGCTTTTAATGCGCGCCAAAATATAAAAAGCAAGTCAGAAGGTTAATTACCCTTCACAGCGGATCACCAGTTCATTAAGCCGGCGGGCCAGTTGGTTGAGGTTCTGTGCCGAATGCTCCGCCTGCGTCGAGGTGATCAGGTTCTGCTGCGTTGCCTGACTGATCTCGCGCATCGCCTCCGAAATCTGCTCCACCCCACTCGACTGTTGACGTTCGCTGTTCACCATCTGCAATACAGCCTGAGCTGATTCATTAATTACCTGAGTCAACAAAGCGATGGCTTCCTGAACCTGCCCCAATCGCGTAATGCCGGCATCCACACTCCGCGCTCCTTCTTGAGTGACCATCACCATCCGCTGAGTCGCCTCATGGATCTGCAACAAAATATCGCCGACCTGTTGGGTGGCCAGCCGCGATTGCGTAGCAAGGTGCCGCACCTCGGTGGCCACCACCGAAAACCCTTCTCCCTGCTCCCCGGCCCGTGCCGCTTCTACAGCAGCATTCAATGCCAAAATATTTGATTGGGTGGCCAGATCGTTCACAGCGTCCAAAATTTCCTCAATCTGCTTCGTCAAATCAAACAACCCTACCGCATTCCGGGCAATCCCCTCCACCTGCTTCTTGATTTGCAACATACTGGATACCGTATCCTGCACAGCTTCAGCTCCGGCCTGGGAAACCGAAACTGTCCGTTCTGAAGCCCCATGGACCTCGCGAGCGCGCCCCACCACCAGATCTACCGTAGCTCGTACCTGCTCAATTGTCGCTGCCGTATTGGAAATCGCCAGCGATTGCTGAGTCGCCCCGGCAGCCTGCTGTTGCGTCGCCATGATAATCTCCCCCGCCGCCATCTCCAAATGATCAGCCGACAGACGGACCTGCTCCAGTAATTGAGTAAGCGCCTCGCTCTGCGCACGCTCACGATCAATCATCTGCTGCAATTGCTCCTGCTGCGTCAGATTAAGCGTCATGCGCGCCTCCAACTCACACTGTGCCTTTTCCAGATCGGCTATATTCTGGCGAGAACGAACGGCCTGTTTGGCCAATCCGTTAAGAGCAAAACGCAATAGCAAGGTGCTTAAAGCAAAAATCAAAAGTAACATCACCAGATCTCCGCCATCCATCACCCGCGGCGCAGAAACTATCCACTCCTGAATTTCAGCCCAATACAAACCGGCCATCGCAAAAAAGACCATGGCCAGAAACACAACCAATCCATCCACGCCTAATAACAACCCGGCCAGGATTAAAGGCAAAAAATAGCCCACGGTAGCAATATTGCGCAAGCTGCCCACCCCCGCAATACTGACCGTGGTCGCCAACACCAAAAAGAAACAAACTATCACCGCCACCAGACGCACCTTACCCCGTCGTAACAGGGCAAACAAAGCCAACATTCCCAGGACGACCGTCATTCCCACCCCGACGGCCTGCGTCAAAAGAAACGGGGGTGCGTCCGGTGGAGCTGCGACAGCTACCACAATCGGAATCAACACCCCCGTTCCTAACAACAACACAATGGAATACTTCAGCAAATCTACCATGGCCTTATCCGTTCCATAGACCATAAACACCGGTGCATCCGCCAACCAGGCACTCAATCTCGGCTCACTTTTATGGGTCATGCCTCTCTCCTTACTTCATCCAGTTCCGACTGCTTAAATCAGACCTGCACGCGCCCTTTTCCGCCTCCTCTGAGTCCCACACTATTTAACCCTTCCCTATTTCCAACGCTCTTTTTCATCCAGAAAATCTTCACCTACCGCCCGCCCTGCCAACGAGATGCTCACCGTTCCGAGATCTTTCCCAATGCAGCATAAAAAAAAGGTTCAATCAATCGCTCGACCGCCCGCAACAAATTCCCCCCTTCTTCCAGTATCAAAAAATCAAGCGGCTGCGCCGGCATCGCCAGGGGCCGTAAATTGGAAAGCATCTGTTGCATCATCTCCCGGACTTGATGGTCGGGCAACGGCTGCATCAAACGAATTCCCACCACCAACCGGATATCCGTTTCATCTAAAATCATTTGAAACAGATAGCCGGCCAGCACCAGGGGTTGCCGGGATAAATTCTCTCGCAGCTGATGCAACAACACCTCCGGCAGAGGTTCCAAGGGCATCCCTACCAATACCCGGGTTTCCTGATGGACCGTTTGCTGATTGACTTTAGCGTGATTGGATTCCGGAATTTCGCCGTGAGAAAGGCGCTCAATCTCCCAACGCGCAATCTGACTGCTGATCGGCCCGGCCGGATTGAGAATCAAGGCCGGCATATTGTTACGTGCCGCCAGCATTAACAGATCGGATGCCCGCATTAAAAAGTAAGGCACGCCTTCGGGCCGCCAGGCCCGTAAAGCTTCGATATCCGTAAAAGCGATCAACAACGGCTCTCCAGAGGATGATTGAGCCGTAAGCAGCCGCATGCTGGCATCCGCCGGTAATAGTTCCCAATACCCCTGCATTCCCTCCACCACCGAAACCGGGGTGGGCAACAACAATACACTTTGCAACAATAAAGCATATAGTTCTCGTCTATTTTCCGGAGTGTCATGAACTGCCACGGCCTGCATGGCCCGGACCAGATATGGATTGGAAGGCCCTTCCAATTGATAAGGCGCAAGCGAATCCAGTAACGCCATGGGGTCCTCCTTATTTTAAAAGTTAAAAATAATACTATTTATTATATTGTGATTTTCCTGGATTCAAAGTTATAGCCGGAGTCCCACCAGAAAGCCCCCCGTTTCACCACTTTCAGCAACCAATTCCAGCCACAAACAACCAAATTTTGCGGCATGCCCAAAGACCGTATTGACAAATCCCGAACTCTTCTTATAATATTATAAAGACATTACAAAGTCAGGCCCGGCAAAGAGGACCATGATCGATCGTAATTCGCCTATCCCAATCTATTACCAGCTTAAGCTGCTGCTAAAGCAACAGATCCTGGACAATGTCCTTCAACCAGGGGCTCAACTCCCCACCGAACAGGATTTCTGCCAGATCTATATGATTAGCCGCGCTCCCGTCCGCCAGGCCCTGACCGAGCTGGTACAAGAAGGCTTTATCTATCGCCGCCCGGGAATAGGAACCTTTGTCGCCGATCCCAACAGTACCAGCGAAACCATCCCCCCCACACGATTCCGCCTGCTGGCCAACGATATGCGCTGGGTCTCACTCCTGGAACGCACCGTCAATCACTGGAACGCCACCCGCCCCAAACACCCCATCAAATTAGAGGTCGAATTGCCCGAGGCCTCTCGTTTCCATCAAACCCTGCGTTCCGCTACCGTTCAGGGCAACGCGCCGGATCTGGTCTCCATCGATTATGTCTGGCTTACCGGTTATGCCCGCTCCGCCTATCTGACCTCCATCCAACGGCTGGACCCCGAATGGGCCGCCTGGATGCAAAGCGAGTTGGAAGCCCCCGTCCGCGATAACCATGCTCCCGACGGCGTGCTCAGCGGCATCCCTATGCAGGCCGATGTGACCGGACTCTGGTATCGCCGGGATTGGTTTGAAACTGAGGGCTTGAAACCGCCTCAAAGTTGGACCGAATGGCTGACCTTGCTGGAATACTTCAACCGTAGCGAGATCAAGCAACGTTATCACTATCAATATCCCCTGGCTTTCCCCTGCTCTCTTTTAAGCCAGGAAGCCGCGGTGAATATCTTTTTCCCCTTCATCTGGATGTGCGGCGGTGACTTGTTGACCGCCGACGGTGAATTGACCCTGGCCAGCCCCGAGGTCTATCAGGCCCTCGCTTTCCTGCAATCGCTGGCCCAACAATACAAATACCTTCCGCCTGACAGCGCCGATTTCCACTGGTGGGATGTGCCCCGTCTGTTGGCGAAAGGTCAGGTCCCGATGACCCTGGGCGGCAGTTATGAATGGCCGGTCATCTGCGAAGAGTCCGGGTGGGAAAGCGAAGAAGAGCTGTTGCAACATCTCGCTTTTGTCCCGGTCCCGCCCCCCGTTGCCGGCCAACGCCCGGTCGTCTCCCTGGGAGGAACCACCTGGGTTATCCCCGAACAATCAGACCACAAAGAATTAAGCCTGGCCCTGGTCAAGGAAGCTATCACTTCAACCTGGATCACGGATTTCTATGCCGAAAGTTTCCAGATCTCACCCTATAAATCCATCAATCAGCGGCTGGCCGCCGAACATCCCTGGATGCAAACCCTTATCCCCTTGCTGGAAATCGCCCGCCCGCGCCCTTTAACCGAACAATATGTACGTATTTCACGCTTTCTACTGCAAATGTTCGAGAAAGTCGTTTGGGAAGGCGCCCCGGTCCAGGAAACGGTAGAAGAAATGGCTGATTACCTTAAGTTGTTGCTCGCTGGCTGAAACTGCCAGGAGAATATTCCCCAGAATCTAAAGGAGGTGATATTCAGGCTCAATGTCTTACATCCATTTTAGAACGTGTAGTTTGTTTTCAAATCTCGTCAAATCTCGAAGGAGGACATGATGAAGCGCTGGAATTTAGTAGGGACCTTGCTCTTGGTCCTGGTCATGGTTGTCACGGCCTGCACCCCGCCGGCCACCCCCACTCCGGCCCCGGCTACGACTGTTGCCCCGACTGACGATGCAACCGCGGAACCGACCGAAGAAGTAACCGCCGAACCGACGGAAGAAGTAACCGCCGAACCGGCCGCCGGCACCGAGCTCGAACGCGCCTTCGCCGGCGAGTTCAAGGGCACCGTGGTTACCGCCTACGGCCCCTTCACGGATGAAGACGCCGTCAAATTCAACAACACGATTGCTGAATTCGAGGAAAAGACCGGCATCGACATTCAGTACGAAGGCACCAAGGAATTCGAAACCACCATTTCGATCCGCGTTGACGCGGGCGATGCCCCCGATATCGTGGACTTCCCCCAGCCCGGCCTGATGGCCAGCTTTGTCCGCGCCGGCAAAGTGACCGACGTGCTCACCTTCATGGACGAAGAAGCCCTGAAAGCCAACTACAACCAGAGCTGGCTGGACATGGCGACCATGGAAGGCCCCGACGGCCCCATGATGGCCGGTGTTTGGGAACGCTTCAACGCCAAGAGCGTGGTCTGGTACCCCAAGGCCCAGTTCGAGGCCGCCGGTTACGAAGTCCCCGAAACCTGGGAAGAACTGCTCGCCCTGACTCAGCAGATCTCCGATGACGGCGACACCCCCTGGTGTATCGGCATCGAAAGTGGCGCCGCCACCGGCTGGCCAGCCACCGACTGGATCGAAGACATCATGCTGCGCACCACCTCCCTGGAAAACTACGACAAGTGGGTCGCCGGTGAACTGCCCTTCGCCTCCCCCGAGGTCAAGAAGGCCGCCGAAACCATGGGCGAAATCTGGCTGAACGACGATTATGTCTACGGCGGGCGCAAGGCCATCGCCACCACCTTCTTCGGCGATGCCCCCACCCCCATGTTCGAAAATCCGCCCAAGTGCTGGATGCACCGCCAGGGTAACTTCATCACCGCCTTCTTCCCGTCCGGTGCCAAGTCCAATGAAGACTATGGTTTCTTCTACCTGCCTCCCATCGACGACACCTACGGCAAACCCGTCCTGGTCGCCGGTGACATCTGGGCCATGTTCCACGACCGCCCCGAAGTTCGCGCCGTCATGCAGTACTTCACCAAGGGCGAACATCTGAAGGGCTGGCTGGCCTCCGGTGGCTGCCTCGCGCCTCACAAGGACGCCCAGCTGGATTGGTATGGCGTCGAGACTGAACGCCAGCTCGCCGAAATGGTCGCTGGCGCCACCAGCCTCCGCTTCGACGGCTCCGATATGATGCCCGGTGCCGTCGGCGCTGGCTCCTTCTGGAAAGGCATGACCGACTGGATCAGCGGGGCCACGGACCTCGACACCTCCCTGTCCGAAATCGACGCCGCCTGGCCGAAATAAGCTTTCGGTTCCCCGGAACGGCCTGAACCGTTCCCATCCTTAGAATCAGTAGAGAGGCAACGCCACCCCCCGGGCGGGGTTGCCTCTCTCCTCCCTTTAGACGAAGTTGGATATCAGCACAGGGATGGAGGGCCCGATGCAAGGAACACAAACTCTCTCCCCAAAACCAAATCTCTTGGATTGGTTTACCACCGGGATCGGACGGATCTTAGTCTCAATCATCGTTCCCCTCGTCACATTTATCTTGATGTGGCAAGGGTTCCTTTTCTTACGGGACAGCAACGCCCCCAAACTCGTGATCGCCCTGGTGGCCATCATCTGGGGTGTCGGCGGCGTCGGCCTCCTGTATTTGATGTGTAACTGGGTCGTGGAAAAATTGCCGGGCGCCTGGACTCGCCGCCTCCAGCCCTTTGTTTTCGTCGGACCGGCGCTGGCCATTCTCATGTGGTTCCTGGCCATCCCTACCCTGCGCACATTCTGGATCAGTCTCTTTAATGCTGACAGCACCCAGTTCGTCGGATTCCAAAACTATCTGGCGGTCTTTACCGAACGTTTTATGTGGGAATCTTTCTTCAATAACATCCTCTGGATGATATTGGGAACTGGCTTCTCCGTCACCCTGGGTCTGTTGATTGCCACCCTCGCCGACCGCAGCAAATTTGAATCGGTAGCCAAATCGCTGATCTTCCTCCCCATGGCGATTTCTTTCGTCGGCGCCGGCATCATCTGGAACTTTATTTACGAAGTCAAAGCCGTGGGCGACCCCCAAATCGGCCTGTTGAACGCCATCGTCGTGGCTCTCGGCCATGAACCCGAAGCCTGGACTGCCTGGACTGCCATTCGCCCCTGGAACAATCTCTTCCTCATCATCATCATGGTCTGGCTGCAAACCGGCTATGCCATGGTCCTTTTCTCCGCTGCCCTGAAAGGAATTCCCGGCGAAATCATCGAAGCCGCCCGCGTCGACGGCGCCTCCGAATTCGAAATCTTCTTTCAGGTCATTATCCCGCAAATTATGGGTACCATTATCACAGTCACCACAACGATCGTGATTGTTACCCTGAAAATCTTCGATATCGTCATGGTGATGACCGGTGGGCAATACGGCACTGAAGTAATCGCCACGCAGTTCTATCGCCAATATTTCAGCAATCGCAACTTCGGATTTGGTTCAACCATTGCCATTGTCCTGTTGCTGGCCGTTATCCCGGTAATGGTTTACAACCTCAAGCAGTTCAATGAGCGGGAGGCCATCTGATGAATAAGAAAAACAGCGCCAAACGTCAAAAACTCTTCAGCGATATTCTGGTCAATGGGGTCCTGGCGATCATTTGTATCATCTGGAGCATCCCCACCATCGGACTGCTGATTTCATCGTTCCGCACCCGCGCCGATATCGCCTCTTCCGGCTGGTGGACGGTCTTGCCGCATCAGGATTGGATCCCCTCAGATGAAAAAATCGAACCGACTGGGGACCGGAATGGACCGATGACGATCGCCGGCGTAACCGCGACCTTCGAAGAATTCCGCCAGGGCGTCGTCAGCCCGGACGGCAAACTTCGCGTCATCTGGATCGGCAACCGCCGCACGGGTCAGGTCCAGGTCCAGAAGAGAGAGTGGACCACCAATGCCAACTTTACGCTGCAAAACTACCAGAATGTGCTGACCGGAAAGCGGTATGAAATCCAGCAGCCCGACGGCAGCATCAAAGTGGAACAGGGCGACGACCTCAGCAATGCTTTCCTCAACAGCATCGCGGTCGCGGTCCCCTCGACCATCATTCCGATTCTGATCGCGGCCTTTGCCGCCTACGGCTTCGCCTGGATGAGCTTCCCCGGCCGCCGCAGCTTCTTCACGCTGATCGTGGCCCTCCTGGTCGTGCCCTTGCAGATCGCCCTGGTCCCGATCCTGCGGGACTTCACCCAGCTCAATCTCAACGGCACCTTCCTGGCCATCTGGCTGGCCCACACCGGCTTCGGGCTCCCGCTGGCTACCTACCTCCTCTACAACTACATCAGCGGCCTCCCCCGCGACATCATGGAATCCGCCTTCATCGACGGCGCCTCCCACTTCACCATCTTCACCCAACTGGTCATGCCGCTCGCCGTGCCCGCCCTGGCCTCCTTCGCCATCTTCCAGTTCCTCTGGGTCTGGAACGACTATCTGGTCGCCCTGGTCTTCATCGGCAGCAAACCCAGCGTCCAGGTGTTAACGATGAAGCTGGCCGAAATCGTCGGCTCCCGTGGGGCCGACTGGCATCTACTCACCGCCGGCGCCTTCATCTCCATGCTCCTGCCGCTGACCGTCTTCTTCTCCCTGCAACGCTACTTCGTCCGCGGCCTGCTCGCCGGCTCGGTCAAAGGCTAACTCGCGGCCCGGCCAATACGTCGATTTGAACTAAACAAAAAACGATCTGTACGGTCAGTCTGAGAGAAAAACATATTTTCGGCGGCTTCAAAAAGCCGCCGAAAATATGAATAAAAAATTTCTCTCTGCCCATCTTGCGCGTCGGTTCTTACCCTCAAAAGCCGGGGACGGGACGCTAAACAGCTGACCGCTCAGGTAAAAAAAACGACTTGTGCGGTTAACCCGGAAAACAAAAAAAGCCCATGTTTTGGCGCGCTTCAGAAAGCACACCAAAACATAAATAAAAATAATTCTCTCTGCCTGCTTCGCACCGCGCGTCGCTTCGGACCGGCAAAAGCCAATAGCAGAACACTAAACAGCTAACCGCTCAGGTAGAAAATAATAGGAGGCCCTCTATGCATATCGCCTTTTTAAACCCACAGGGCAACTTCGATGCCCACGACCGTTACTGGACTGAACACCCCGACTTCGGCGGCCAGCTCGTCTACGTCAAACAGGTAGCATTGGCCATGGCCCATCTCGGCTGCCACGTCGATATCCTTACCCGCCAGATCATCGATCCCCAATGGCCTGAATTTGCCGATACCTTCGACACCTACGCCGATGAACCCAATGTCCGTATCATCCGCCTGCCGGCCGGCCCCAAACACTTCCTGCCCAAAGAACAACTCTGGCCCCATCTCGTCCGCGACTGGGTCTCCAATATCCTCACCTTCTACCGCAAAGCCGGCGCCCTGCCCGATGCCGTCACCACCCACTACGGCGACGGCGGCCTTTGCGGCGTCCTCATGGCCCTCCAGACCGACCTGCCCTTCACCTTCACCGGCCACTCGTTGGGCGCTCAGAAAATGGATAAACTCCACATCACCCCCGAAAACCTCCCCACCCTCGATGCCCTCTACAACTTCCGCTATCGCATCCTGGGCGAACGGCTCAGCATGAACTACTCGGCCATCAATATCACCAGCACCTCTCAGGAACGGATGGAACAATACGGCCACCCCGCCTACCACGGCGCGGTCGATGTCCGCGATGACCGCCGCTTTGCCGTCATCCCCCCCGGCGTAAACCTGGACACCTTCGGCAGCGACCGCGTTGCCCCCCAGGAAGCCGAAACCCACGCCCATGTCCGGCGGATGCTGGCCCGGGATCTCGCGCCCGACCGCCAGGAATTGCCCGCCATCATCGCCTCCAGCCGGCTGGACCCCAAAAAGAACCATCTGGCCCTGCTCCAGGCCTTCGCCCAATCCCCCGAACTCCAGGCTCACGCCAATTTGATCATCTTTACCGGCGCCCTGGACGACCCTTTGCACGACGACAGCCGTGCCGGCGCCGGTGAAAAACTGGTCCTGGCCCAACTGCGCACCGTCATCGAAGAATCCAATCTGGCCGGCAAGGTCAGCGCCTTCGCCCTGCGCGGCCAAACGGCGCTCGCCTCCGCCTACCGCTTCTTCGCCCAACGCCCCGGCTCACTCTTCTCCCTCACCGCCCTCTACGAACCCTTCGGCCTGGCCCCCCTGGAAGCTGCCGCCGCCGGCCTGCCGCTGGTCGTCACCCGCAACGGCGGCCCCAGCGAAAGCCTCTGGGACGGCACCACGGAGTACGGTGTCCTGGTCGATCCGGCCGATCCGGCCGACATCGCCCGCGGCCTCGCCCGCCTCGTCACCTCACCGGAGGCCTGGGTCGACTTCGCTCAGCGTGGACGACAACGCGTGCTCGACCGCTATACCTGGGGCCGCACCGCCGAAGGCTATCTCTATCAACTGCAACATCTGCCGGATCGGACCGCCGCCGCACCGCATCTGGAAATTCCGCCCTTCTTCCAGCACGGGGACCCGGCCTACGATATCACCACAGCCGATCTTGCCGCCCTCTACTTTGCCTGAGCAAGGAGCCCGGCCATGGAAATCCCTCCCGGCGATATCGATCTCCTCACTCTGGGCGAAGCCCTCATCGACATGCTCTCGACCGAAGAGGTCGACACTTTAGGGCAGGCCGCCGCCTTTGAACGCCGCCAGGGTGGCTCGCCGGCCAACCTCTGCGTCAACCTGGCCAAACTGGGCGGCCGCGCTGCCTTCGTCGGTAAAACCGGCGTCGGCGCCTTCGGCAGCTACATCAAAGACGAGCTGACCCGGGCCGGCGTCATCACCGACTACCTGGTGATGGATCCCCGGGTCCATACCAGCCTCGTCTTCGTCTCCCGCAGCAAAAGCACGCCCGACTTCGAAGCCTTCCGCGATGCCGACTACCGTCTGGAAGCCGGCGAAATTGCCGCCGAAGCCCTCCAACGGGCCCGCATCGTCCATGCCTCGATCTGGCCGCTTTCTCGCGAACCCTCCCGCTCGGCCATCGAATTTGCCTTCCAACAGGCCCGCGCTGCCGGAAAAATCATCACCTTCGATCCCAACTACAGCCGTAAAATCTGGCCGAATCACGAAGAAGCCCGGGAAGTCATCGCCCGCATCCTGAGCTATACGACCATCGTCAAACCCTCCCTGGACGACGCCCGCCGCCTCTTTGAAGAAGAGCTGGCCCCTGAAGCTTATATCGAAAAATTCCACGCCCTCGGCCCCCAGATCGTCGTCTTGACCCTGGGAAAGGACGGCGTTCTGCTTTCCGAAAGCGGAAAACTCACTCTTATCCCCGCCCAAGAAATCCATGTGGTCGATGTCACCGGCGCCGGCGATTGTTTCTGGGCCGGCTTCCTCGCCGCCCTGCTCGACGGGCACCCGCTGGAAACCTGCGCCCGTTTCGCCCGGGAAGTCGTCGGCATCAAATTAACCCGCGTCGGCCCCCTCCCGACCGCTCTCGACCGCCGCGAAATCTACGCCCGCATCGCCCAATAAACAAAATTGGTTGGCACGCAGAACATCTGGGATCCAGGGCGGCCACATCGGGCCGCCCCTACATCAGAGGTTTTCTCGTAGGGGCGCCCCTGCGTGGGCGCCCTTTCGCCCCTGCGTGGGCGCCCTAAACTTTCTACAAAAAGAGGAGTTTCATCATGACCACCGACTGGTATAAAGACGCCGTCTTCTACGAAGTCTTCGTCCGCGCCTACAGCGACAGCAACGGCGACGGCCTCGGAGATCTGCCCGGACTCACCGCCCGCCTGGATTACCTCCAGCAACTGGGCGTGGATGCCGTCTGGATGCTCCCCATCACCGCCTCCCCCCTCCGCGATGACGGCTATGACGTCAGCAACTACACCGATATCCACCCCGACTACGGCACCATCGACGATTTTCACAAACTGGTAGAAGAGGCCCATCGCCGGAGACTTCGGGTCATCGTCGAACTGGTCCCCAACCACACCTCCGACCAAAACTACTGGTTCCAGGCCTCCCGCGACCCCCAACATCCCGAACATGCCCGCTACCGGGACTGGTACGTCTGGAGCGACACCCCCGACCGCTACACAGACGCCCGCATCATCTTCCTGGACTCCGAAAAATCCAACTGGACCTACGATCCGCTGCGCGGTCAATATTACTGGCACCGCTTCTTCTACCATCAGCCCGATCTCAACTATGAAAATCCCGAAGTGCAAAAAGCCATGATGCGGGTCCTGCAATTCTGGATGGATCAGGGCGCCGACGGCATCCGGGTCGATGCCCCGCCCTACCTCTTTGAACGCGAAGGCACCTCGTGCGAAAACCTCCCCGAAACCCACACCTATCTCAAACGGCTGCGCGCCTTCGTCGATGCCTACGCCCCCGGCACCATGCTGCTCTCCGAAGCCAATCAATGGCCCGAAGATGTGCGCCACTACTTCGGCGACGGCGATGAAATGCACATGAACTTCCACTTCCCGCTGATGCCGCGCATCTTCATGGCCCTGGCCGGCGCAGATCGCACTCCCATCGAAAAGATCCTCGCCCGCACGCCGGGACTCCCGACCAGCTGCCAGTGGGGCACCTTCCTGCGCTGCCACGACGAATTGACCCTGGAAATGGTCACCCCCGAGGAACGCCAGTGGATGTGGAACTTCTACGCCCCTGAGCCCCGCATGCGGCTCAACCTGGGCATCCGCCGCCGCCTCGCCCCCCTGCTCGACAACCACCCCGCCCGCATCCGCCTGGCCAACTCCATCCTGCTCACCATGATCGGCTCGCCCTTCATCTACTACGGCGACGAGATCGGCATGGGCGACAACATCCAGCTGGAAGACCGCGACGGCGTCCGCACCCCCATGCAGTGGGATGCCGGAACCAACGCCGGCTTCTCCACCGCCCCCGCCGATAAACTGGACTCTCCGCTCATCACCTCGCCGGGCTATGGCTATCAGCACTGCAACGTGGCAGCTCAAGAAGCCGATCCCAATTCCCTGCTCAACTGGATGAAACTGACACTGCGCGTCCGCAAAGATCATCCCACCTTCGGTCGGGGCGCTCTGACCTTGCTGACCCCTGAAAATCAGTCCATCCTGGCCTATCTGCGTGCCGACGAACAGGAAACGCTGCTGGTGCTCAACAATCTTTCCGAACAGCCGCAAAACGTCGCCCTCGACCTGGGCCCCTACGCCGGCCTCACCCCGGTGGATCTCTTCACCGGCACAGAATTTCCAGCCCTGGGCACCGCCTCCTATCACCTGGAACTGGAAAGCTACGGCTACCGCTGGCTGAAATTAAAATAATCAAAATATTTTTTGTGCGGTGCCAGCCTGACGGCTGGCACCGCACAAAAAATATAGATTTCCCCTTCAAAAGTTTGACATCCCTAACAATCCCACCTATAATTTTCCCATCCTTCATTCACCTTACCGTCCGGCTCCCTCACCTGTCAAGGATAAAAACTCTCCACCAGTGCAGTTAGTCTGGAAAAAAGCCCATATTTTCGGCGGCTTCAGAAAGCCGCCGAAAATATAAATAAAAAACAACACGGACAGAAAGGAGCCCTTGACCATGAAACCCCCGCAAGTTCACCCTCTGGTCCCCGAATTTCAGGAAGAATTACGCAAAGGCCGTATCACCCGCCGCGACTTCCTGCGCTTCAGCATGTTACTCGGACTCTCCTTCGCCGGCGCCCAGGCCCTCGCCGCCTGCACCCCATCGCCAGAACCAACCGTCCAGCCGACTCCACTGCCTCCCACAGCCACGCCGCAACCGGCCGTCAACCGGGGCGGCAAAGTCACCGTCATGGCCCACATCCTGCCCAACAAACATCCCTCCGCTTTCACCGGCATCATCCAGGCCCAGGTCTGGCGCAACGTCTTCGATTACCTCTGCGAAACGGATACCCAGGGACTCACCCGCCCGGCCCTGCTCGAAAAGCTGGAACCCAGCGCCGATTTAAAAACCTGGACCCTCACCCTGCGCAAAGGAGTGAAATTCAACGACGGCCGGGAACTGACCGTTGACGATATCCTTTTCACCATGCAACAGTGGTTCGATCCCACCGTCGGCTGCTATCTGCCTGGGATGATGAACTATCTGGATCTCAACAATGTAGAAGAAACCGACCCTTACACCCTGGTCTGTCACCTGAAAAAACCCTCCATCTTCCTCCCGGAACATCTGGCCCTCAACCCGGCCATGATCCTGCCGATCACCTTTGAGGGCGATGTAACCCAAAAAGCAGTCGGCACCGGCCCCTTCACCGTCGCAGAGTTCGCAGTCATGGATCACTGCCGGTTAGTTCGCCGCAACGACTACTGGCGCAAAGGCATTGACGGTTCTCCTCTCCCCTATCTGGATGAAGTCTTGATGATCCACCACGCCGAAAAACTGGAAGAACGGATAACCGCACTGAAAAACCGCACCGCTGAAATCCTCGCCTTCCCGGCCATCGAAGAATGGAAAGCCCTGAAGGATGAACCCGGATTGCAAGCCCCCGCCGTCCCTACCTCAGCCAGCTGGATTTTCATCATGGTAGCAGCCAAAGATCCCTGGAAAGACAACCGCGTCCGCCAGGCGCTCAAACATTGCCTCAACCGCGAGCGCCTGCTGGCCGAAGTACTCTCCGGCCAGGGCGAGATCACCAACGACACCCACGTCACCCGCTCCCATCCCGAATATGTCGAACTGCCCGGCCTCGCCTTCGACCCCCAAAAAGCCAAAGCCTTGCTGGCCGAAGCCGGCTATCCTGACGGCCTGACCATCGATTTGCCGGTGCTCAGCGACATCAGCGGCGGCGACACTTTTATCGGAATACTTAAAGAGGATGCTGCCGCCGCCGGTTTTAAATTCAACCCTACACTCATGAGCTTTGCAGACCTGATCCCGAATTTCCCCACCGTAAATACCGTGCTGGTCTTTTACACCCACTTCGCCACTGCCCTGATGTCGCTCTCCCTCTACCAGGGCAGCGTCAATGGCCAGCCCAACCCCACCAATTGGACCGGCTGGAGCGACCCGGAATTCGATCAGCTCTTCCTGAAAGGCGAAAGCCAGCTCGACCTCTCCGCCCGGCGCGACATCGTCGGCGAGCTGGAAAAAATCATGATCGAACGCGGCGCCATCGGCATGCCCTTCACCACCATCACCTGGGCCGTCTACGACGACAAAATCCAGGGCTTTGAAGCCAACCCCAACAACTACGCCAACCTGCACGCCGTCTGGAAAAAAGCCTGAGCCATTTCTCGAAACTGTTCCATGAAATTAAAGTAAAGCAAAAAAATAAACCATCGCAAAGCCTCGCTCTCCCAAAAGGGCCCTGCTTCACAAAAGGGATATAAAATCTATTTGGGGGGCCCGCTGCATTAGCAGCGGGCCCCCCAATGCCCACTTCAGACACCTTTAACCTCTTTCCCTTTCCTCAATTCCCTCAACCGCATCAATAATTGCAACTTCTTCCAGAACTCCAATCCCCGCCGATTGAAATTTCAGGAAAAATAGGCTATCATGAGTTCACTTACCTATCACACCTTAATCCATCTATCCCTATCCTCTTGTATAAAGATCCATTATAACGTTTGTTAAAGGCCATCAAGGAGAGGGTAAAATGACTTCACCAAAACACCCCCCTCATATCCGTATCAGACTGGGATTACAGATCAGATTTCTACTCACCTTTTTGGCTGTCTCCTTAATCCCGATCATAAGCCTCGCCATCAACAACTACCTCACATTACAAAACACCTTGCTCGAAGATGCGGACCGGGCTTTAGGTTCAACCGCCACCCAGGTCACACTCAATATAGACAATCTAATCAACACTAACCTGGATATCATTCGCACAGAAGCTTTATTGCCCGATCTGGTAAATTACCTGAGCCTTACTCCAGAAGAACGTAACGGCAGCTCCCAGGAAGCAAATGCACGTCGCACGCTACAAATGCTGAGCCGCAAAAATCAGATTTCCTCCTATGCTTTATTGGATATCAATGGTATCGACATTCTGGATACTTATACACAAGATATAGGCATCAACAAAACAAACCGCAGCTATTTCAAAGAGCCCTTGCGCACAGGATTGCCTTATGTTTCGCCCCTGCTCTTTTCGGAAACCACCCACAAACCTTCAATTTATTTCAGCAGCCCGGTACGCGATGAAACGGGACAGATCATCGGCATACTCCGGGCCCGTTATAACATCACCATCATTCAACAAATACTCGCCCGACTCCCGGAAACCCTGGGAAAAAACTCCAATGCCATGCTGATCGATGAAAATCAAATTATACTCATCAACAGCGCCAACCCCGAATTGAATTTCACCCTGATTTCAGCCCTCTCTACCGAAAAAATAACGGAACTCCAACAACAACAACGTTTGCCCTCCACAGCCATCCCTCAACCCGACCCCAATCTCCTCGATTTTGCTCAGGCCCTACGCAATGCCCAAAATCAGCCTTATTTCTCCGGAAAGGTAGGTGAAATCTTGCCGCCGGGAGCGATCGAGTCTCCCAAACAGGTGGCTATACAGGAAATGAGCTCCCATCCCTGGCAAATAGTCCTCATTATGCCCCAACAAGAATTTCTGGCCCCTCTTAACCAGCAACTATCCACCACCCTGATATCAATAGGAATTATTATTCTGATAGTGATCGTACTGGCTTTGATCAGCTCTTATACCTTCAGTCAGCCCCTTCTCCAACTTACCGCCGTAGCGCAACGCATCACTTCTGGGGATTGGACCGCTCGCGCCCACATTGCAGATAAATTTCTCGATGAAATTGCCCTGCTCGGAGCAGCCTTCAACTCGATGACGACCAAATTACAACAAAGCATGGACGATCTGACCCAAAAGAACCTACAACTCCAACATGAAATTATGGAACGCCAGCAGGCCGAAGATGCTTTAGAGTTCAATCTAAAATTCGAACGTACTCTGACTGAGATTTCTCGAATTTTTGTAAAACTGGAACCGGAATCCACCAATCAGGGCATTCAGGAATCCCTGCATACCATCGGTGAATATCTGGGAGCAGATCACTGTTACATATGGCTCAACACTTCAGGAGATTCTACCACTTCCTCTGTCTATGAATGGTGTGCTCCCAATATTCAATCCTCAAAAGAACTCTATGCTGAAATTACCCCACAAAGGTTTCCCTGGTTATTTGCCAAACTACAACGCCAGGAAAATATTCTCCTGCCATCGCTCGACACACTCCCCCCAGAAGCCGCCCTCGAACAACAAATCCTGGCAAAGCAGGGAATCCAATCCCTGCTATGGATTCCTATGCTATCCGAAAAAAATTTATATGGGCTGATTGGACTGGATACCACCGCCCAAAATCAATCCTGGACTTCAGACAATGCTTTGCTTCTGCATATTGCCAGTGATACTTTTGTCGGAGCCCTGGAACGGCGCCGGATTGAACTGGAACGAAATCACCTCCAGCAAGAAATCATTACAGCTCAAGAACGGCTGATTCAAGAACTTTCCACACCCATCATCCCGATCCTGGATCAAATGATCATTTTACCTTTAGTAGGTACGCTCAATGAACAACGTGCCCGAAATTTAACCCGTACCTTAATTGCCGGTATTACTCATTATCGCGCCCGGATCGTAATTCTAGACCTCACAGGAGTTCCAGTCATGGACCAGCAATCGGCCGAACTTTTATCAAAAACGGTGCAGGCAGCCCGCCTGAAAGGGGCTCAGACCATTGTAACCGGGCTCTCTAATGCCGTCGCTGAAACTATGGTGGAACTCAACATCGATACCACTTCTCTGGAAACGGCCCAAAACTTACAAAATGGTTTGCTTCTTGCTTTGGAAAAAATAGGTGGAAAGCTTATCCGTCCCCGGTAATTAACCCCGGGACCACCTTAAGTTAAGTAATTCTCTCCCACCCTAATTTCAAGTGGAGGTAGCCATGAAACACAAAGTAGTACTCATAACGTTGATTTTTATCCTCCTCGGAAACACAGCCTGCACCCCACCCACCCAGATCCCCCCTTCATCCTTAAAAATTCCCTGGGTTCTCTGGCCAGGCTGGTATCCTATCTTAATCGCTCAAGAACAGGGGTTCTTTCAAAAACATGGAGTTACGGTGGAACCCGTTTTCTACGAGGTCTATTCCGATATCCAGGGAGATTTTATCTCGGGCAAACTGGATGGAGGATTGCAAACCATCTTCGAAGTACTGGTGATGGAAAGCCAGGCCTCGCCCGCCAATGCCCACGTCGTCATGATCACTGATATCTCGGAAGGCGCAGATGCGATACTGGCTGGCCCTGCCATTCAAACAGTCGCCGATCTGCGCGGCAAAAAAGTGGGGGTAAAAATTGGCTCCTTTGCCGAAGTGCTGGTACGTCGTATGCTGGAAGATAACGGATTGACGATCAACGATGTCGTTCTGGTTGATACCGAACCTGAAAACCTGCTGGAAGACCTGCAAACCGCTCAAATCGACGCCGGTCATACCTATGAACCCTTTATTTCAGAAGCACAAAATAAGGGTTATCATACCCTCTACTCCACGGCCGATGCTCCAGGCCTGATCGCCAATGTCCTGGTCTTCCGGGAATCGGTCTTGCAAGATCGGCCCGAAGATATCCGGGCTTTCATTGCAGCCTGGCAGGAAGCTGTAAACTGGTGGCAGCAACATCCCGAAGAAGGGAATGCCCTGATTGCCCGGCTGACCGGACAAAAACCGGAAGATATCTCCTTAAAAGGTATCGAACTCTTCAATTACGATAAAAACGTCCAATCCTTCGCCGATACTCAAAGCACAACTTCGCTGACTTACTACACCCAATACAACCTGGATTTCCTTCGCGAAACGGGCGCCATCACCCGTATGCCCGACATCCAACAATTGTTTGATTCTTCCTATCTAAAATAACACCCTTCACGTCCCAATCGGACACTCACCCTAAATATGAATAAAAATCGACCTGGGCGGTTAGCCCGAAAGACAAAGGAAAGAAAAGCTCATTTTGTCGGCGGCTTCAGAAAGCCGCCGACAGAATAAATAAAAATAACTTCTCTCTGCCTGCTTCGCACAGCGCGTCGCTTTATGCCGAACAAAAGCCATTTACGGGGCGCTAAAACAGACCGCCCAGGTAGCCCTCTCAGAAATATCCCAACACCCCTCGCTTGACTAATTTCGCCTCTCCGCTATAATAGCCCCTCATTTTTGAGCTTTACCACCGCTCGTGTCACCGGCAGTTGCCAACCCGTTTTGGCGTGCACCGCAGCAATGGACTCCATCGCCGCTGAAATTTCCAATTTCTCAACCATCGTTCTTTTTTTCGGCTGCGTGCCGTCCATTCCCCCGCTCGCCGTAACGGAGGAAGCACTCTTCATCAAAGGAGGTTCTCGTGAAATACAAACTACCATCCCCTTCTCCCGCCGTGCTGACTTACGACCTGCATGCCGCAGTCAGCTCAAACCGCCTTACCGGACTCTGGCGGTTGATGGCGGGCTTCCGGCGGCTCTACCTGGGTGCACTGCTTGCCACCGCCTTCAGCGCCGCCGCCCGCATGTCGGTCTATCCGCTGCTGAGCTACATCATCGATACCATCTTCACCAAACAGCAGCACGTAGAGCGCCTCCCCTGGCTGGCGCTCGCCATCGTCGGGCTGATGGCCTGTGAAAGCCTCGGCTCCTACATCAAAGGCAACTGGGCAGCCCGCACGGCCGAGAGTGTCGTCCTGCGACTGCGCCGGTACCTCTTCGATCATATCCAGCGCCTCCCCTTCGCCTACCATGACTACACCCAAACCGGCGACCTGCTCGAACGCGCCACCTCGGATGTGGAAACCCTCGGCCGCTTCTATGCCGATCAGGCCGTCAATTTAGGCAACATCGTGGCGATCTTCATCTTCAGCTTCAGCACCCTGCTGCAACTCAATGTCAGCCTGGCCTGGATGTCGATCATCTCCCTGCCCTTCGTCCTGGTGATCTCCCTCTTCTTCTTCACCCGTATCTCCAAGGCCTTTGAACGCTACCAGGAACAGGAAGCGACGGTTTCCACTACCTTGCAGGAAAATCTCACCGGCATCCGGGTAGTCAAAGCCTTCGCCCGCCAGGACTACGAAAACAACCGGTTTGCAGAGCAGAACCAGGTCCGCTACGGCCTCGGAAAACGGCTGGTCCTGATGCACAGCCTCTACTGGCCCAGCACCGATATCCTCTGCGCCGCCCAACAGCTCTTCATCGTCTTCATGGGCGCCAGCATGACGATCCGCGGCGAAATCACCCTCGGCACCTATCTGGCCGTCATCGGCCTCGTCGTCTGGATCATCTGGCCGCTGCGCAACCTCGGCCGCCTCATCATCCAGATCTCCACCGGCATGGTCTCCTATGACCGCATCGCCCACATCATCCGCCAGGACCGCGAACCGTTGGCCGCCGGCCGGATTCCGGAAGAGCGCGTCATTCAGGGTCGGATCACCTTCGACGATGTCAGTTTTGCCTATACGCCGGCCCCCCCCGAAAAGGATCAGCCGGCCCCGGAGAAAGAGCCCGAACCCGTGCTCCACAACATCACCTTCCAGGCCGAGCCCGGCCAGGTGATCGCCCTGCTCGGTTCGACCGGCTCCGGCAAAACCAGCGTCGTCAATCTCCTGCTGCGCTTCTACGACCCCACCGGCGGACAGATCCGCATTGACGGCGAAGACCTGACGGATTACACCCGCACCGGCCTGCGCCGCCAGATCGGCATCGTCGAACAGGAACCCTTCCTCTTCTCCCGCTCCCTGCGCGACAATATCGCCTATGGCGTCAGCCGCCCGGTCAGCCAGGAAGAGGTCGAAGCCGCCGCTCGCGCCGCCGCCATCCACGAGATCATCACGACCTTCCCCGAAGGGTACAATACCCTCGTCGGCGAGAAAGGGGTCACCCTCTCCGGCGGCCAGCGCCAGCGCATCGCCATCGCCCGCACCCTGCTCAAAGATCCCCGCATCCTGATCCTGGACGATGCCACCTCCTCCGTTGACACCGAAACCGAGGAGCAGATCCGCACCGCCCTGGAAGGCCTGATGCACAACCGCACCACCTTCATCATCGCCCACCGCATCCAATCCGTGATGCGCGCCGATCTGATCCTGGTGCTCGACAATGGACACATCATCCAGCGCGGTACGCACGCCGAACTGATCGCCGAAGAGGGCATGTACCGCCGCATCTACGAACTGCAATCGCGCATCGAAGAAGAAGTCCAGCGCGAAGTGGCCGGCGTGGTCATCCCCGCCTGAAACGGAGTTTATCATGGCGCCTTACGAAGAATTTGAAGAAGAAGAGTTTTCAACTCAGTTCAATGGCCAGGCCCTCTGGCGCATCCTCCAACTCATCAAACCCTATCGCCTCTGGGTCATAGGCTTTCTGGTGCTGATCGCGGCGACCTCGCTGGTCGACGCCGTCTTCACCTACATCAACAAACAGATCATCGATCAGGGCATCATGGCCCATGATCTCGACCGGCTCATCTACTGGATGAAAATCTACGGCGTCCTGGTCGTCATGCAATCGATTCAAGTCTTCGGCTTCATCAGTCTGGCCGGAATTCTGGGCGAGCGCGTCCAACTGGATCTGCGCAAACGGCTCTTCCAGCATCTGCAAGCGCTCTCATTTTCCTACTTCGACAAAACGCCCGTCGGTTGGATCATGGCCCGCGTCACCTCCGACTCGGGACGTATCGCCGAACTCGTCACCTGGGGCCTGGTCGATACCACCTGGGCCGTCATCAACATCACCACCACCCTGATCTTCATGGCCACGGTCAACTACAAACTGGCCCTGATCATCGTCGTGCTGGTCCCAATCATGGTCGGCCTGGCCGTCTGGTTCAAACAGCGCATCCTGGTCGAGTATCGCAAATCGCGTAAGCTCAACTCCCAGATCATCGGCACCTACAACGAAACCATCACCGGCGTCCGGGTGGTCAAAGCCCTGACCCGCGAGCCGCAAAACCTGGAAGAATTCGCCGGCAAAGCCGGAGATCTCTACCAGGCCGCCTATCGCGCCGCCTGGCTCTCCGCCCTCTTCCTCCCGGCCGTTCAATTGATCGGAGCCCTCGGCATGGGCGCAGTGATCTGGTACGGCGGCATCCAGTTCCAGATCGGCGATTTGACCCTGGGCGGCTTGCAGGCCTTCCTCAGCTATCTGGGTTTCATGATGTGGCCCATTCAGGATCTGGCCCGCGTCTACGCCAACCTGCAACAATCCATCGCCTCCGCCGAACGGACCTTCTCACTGATGGATGCCCGACCTGAAGTCATCGATCGCGAAGGCGCCATCGATCCCGGCACCCTGCGCGGCGCCATCGCCTTCGACCATGTCGATTTTCAATATGGCGCAGAAGGCCAGAGCGTGCTCAAAGACTTCAACCTCTCCATCCGCCCCGGCGAACGGATCGCCCTGGTCGGCCCCACCGGCGGCGGCAAATCGACCATCGTCAACCTGCTCTGCCGCTTCTACGAACCGACCGCCGGCACCATCCGCATCGCCGACCGCGACTACACCACCCTCACCCAACGCGCCATCCAGTCGCGCATCGGCATGGTCCTCCAGACCCCGCACCTCTTCTCCGGCACCGTCCGCGAAAACATCCGCTACGGCCGGCTGGATGCCACGGATGAAGAAGTTGAAAATGCAGCTAAAATCGCCCGCGCCCACAACTTCATCATCGGGTTGGAAAAGGGCTACGACACCGACGTCGGCGAAGGCGGCGGCCTGCTCTCCGTGGGCCAAAAACAGTTGATCAGCCTGGCGCGCGCCATGCTGGCCAACCCCGACATCTTCATCATGGACGAAGCCACCAGCTCTGTGGATACTCTGACCGAGGCACAAATTCAAGAGGGGATGGATGCCATTATGGAAGGGCGCACCAGCTTCATCATCGCCCACCGGCTTTCCACCATCAAAAACGCCGATCGCATCCTGGTCATCGAAAACGGCCGCATTCGGGAAATGGGAGCCCATCACGAACTGCTCCAGAACCGCGACGCCTACTACAACCTCTACACCCGCCAGTTCCGCCGCTCCCTCGAACTGGCCTACGGCCAGGAATAAATCTATCTAACAGTTTGGCGCGCGCCTCAGAAGGCGCGCGCCAAACTGTTTTTCCTCATCATTCCCGGTGCGGTTGGCACCCCCAAAAGCCTATGTTTTCGCGGGCTTTCTGAAGCCCGCGAAAACATAAATAAAAAGTCTACTTCCCCAAATACGCAGCGCAGGCCTGAATAAAATCATCGTCCGGCAGCAACTCCGCCGCCTTTTGCACATCGGCCCGGGCCGCCGCCGCATTCGCCGCCGGATCGAGCAAATACTCGCCCCAGCCCTTCAAGAAATAAGCCTCGCCCAGCTCCGGCGCCACTTCCAACGCCCCTTCCGCCGTCCCTTTCAAACTCTGGCCCAGCTCACCGACCCAGCCGTCAGCCGGCGTCCCCACAATCAACGGCGACTCCGCGGAGAAAATCTCCTCCGGAGTGTAAGAGCGCATCAAATCCACCGCACCCGAATAATCTCCATAAAACACCTTATCGAGTAGCGGATAGCCGCTGTCCTCACTCTGCGCGAGACGAGCCACCGCCAGCATCTTGATCAAAGCCGCATCCCAATCCAGCGTCTCGCGGTCGATCCCGGCCGCCTTATCCGCAGCGGCCACCGCTTCTTCAATTTTGGCAAACGCATCCTTCAACAGTCCGGCATTCGCCAGTTCCACCGCCCGGTTGGCCGGTGTCCGCACCGCCTCGGGTTGATCGTCGCCCAGCGGTTCCAACCCCACCTCAATCCACGCTTGCTGATCGTGATCCCAGCGATAGACCTGATAATTGACCAAACGGACGCTGCAGGCATAACAGAAAATATAGGGTTCGGTCCGGTTGTAGATCACCTCCGGAATGCCGTCGCCATTAATATCCTGCATCGAACCGGCGCCCGGCATGCCCGCCGACGTGGACATATCGATCTTCAGCTCCATCCCGTCAAAACGCAGCAGCTCAAAAACGCCGCCGTGCGCCCCCGCTCCGCCGTCCACAGTCAGCCAGATCCAGTCAGGATCGACCATCACCTGCGTCACGCTGCCCGGATCGATATAATCAGGCATCGCCATCTCGGCATCCAGATCCACCCGCGCCAGCTCCTTCCAGCCGTCATCGCTGCGGGTAAAAATCGCCACAAAGTGGCTGGGAGCCGGATTCAAGTCGAAATTCCGCATTCCCGTACTGAAAATGGCCCAGAGCGGCGGCGCCCCCGCCGGCACCGTCAACGCCAGCACATTGAAATCCTCATAGGTCTTCTCAGGGAAAGCGCCTTTTACCTGCGCCACCAGATCCGCTGTCGACACCGCTACCGGCGTGGCGGCAATCTCCGTAGCCGGCACCGGCGCCTCTTCCGTCGGAGTTTGCCTCGCCGTCTCCGTCCCCCCCGCAGGAGTCGTGGGGGACTCAGCCGGCTCCACCGAAGACTGGGGCAGATTACAACCCACCAACAATATCATCACCCCCAACACAATTCCAGCCCGCATTTTAATAGGCCAACGCGACATATCTCCTACCCTCCTTCAATGTTCTTTCATTTGCCAAGACATACAATCGGCGTCCATCCTGTCAATTCGCAGCACCGTTTCAACTCCGAACTCCATCAGTTCAAGGTCCGACCTGCATTGTTTCAATTTCAACCTGCTCCGTTCCAGGGTCTGACCTCCGACCTTTCCAGCATATCCGAAATTTCCTCTTGCCGCATCCAAAAAAACCGTTATTTTGAACCCGACACTCTACCTGTAATCGATTAGATAGACATCAACCGGTTCCCCCGACCTGATACTTCCGGCCTGAAAATAAGCTTCTATGGCATAACCCCAGCCCTGTAACATCCCGCACCTGGCCCGTTCCCCATAAGCTTCGCCGCGCTGTGCGAAGCAGGGAGAGAGAATTTTTTGTTTATGTTTTGGTGCGCCTCAGAAGGCGCACCAAAACATAGACCTTTTCCAGAGCCGCCCCGGCGACATAAGCTGTCTACTGTCTACTTTCTACTGTCTACTGTCTTTGGCCTTTTCCAGAGCCGCCCCCGCGACATAAGCTGTCTACTGTCTACTGTCTTTTCACTCCGGCAAATCCGGCTCCACATCTTCCGTATACTCCACCCGATCCACCCGCCGGGGCAAAACCTGATAAGGATCGCGGTCACTCAAATAGGCCATAATCGCCCCACGCCGGGGATGACGCTCAATCCAGGCCCGCACTTCTTTCAACCGCGCATAATCCTCCCCCCCAAACCGCTCCACATAAATCATCTCCATCCGCCGACGGGATTCCTCCGCCCGCAGATTATTCTGCCACTCCTCACTGAAAAACCGATGGATCTGATCGTGCAGCCGGCGTGAACGCAGCACCTTCCACTCATCCCGATCCAGCCAGACACTGTAACACTTATTACAGCGATCCAGATAAAACTTCACCTCCGGCCAGACCTGATAACGCCGCAGAATATGGCCGCACTCCGGACAAAGCTTGGCTTTATTGGCAGCCCCCACGGGAGACATCGGCAATTCCCCATTCCCTTCAGGTTCCGCCGACATCTCAGGACGCCGCTTCAGCCAGTCCCAATATTGCACCGCCGAAATCCAGATCCCCGAACATTGCTGACAACGATAGGCGGGCAGATCATCTTCCAACACACAGGGCAGCAATAAATCCTCGCGCTGACAGACAGGACATTTCATAAATCACCTCACCCGGCTAAAATGGACATTTCTAGTATACGAGCAGCCTTCCATAAGTCCAGAAAACCCACCTTTACGGTAAGCCCTTTAACGTCCCGCAACAAGCTCTTGTTCGGCTCGAAACGACGCGCTGTGCGAAGCAGGCAGAGAGTTTTTTGTTGATGTTTTCTCGCGCATCAGAATGCGCGAGAAAACATCGGCCTCTTCCAGAACCGCCACGGCGACACGCTCTGAGCCCTCCCCCTCATCTCCATGCTGGCCATGCATCTTCACAAAGAATCTTCAGGAAGCGCGTCAGACCTGTATAACCGCAGAGGGGAGGGTTAGGGAGGGGGCCGGCGAAAAAACATAGTCTCTTCCAGAACCGCCACGGCGACACGCTCTGAGCCCTCCCCCTCATCTCCATGC
>CAZCTC010000017.1:43930-107547 GCA_964501335.1 uncultured Anaerolineales bacterium
CTCTTCCAGAACCGCCACGGCGACACGCTCTGAGCCCTCCCCCTCATCTCCATGCTGGCCATGCATCTTCACAAAGAATCTTCAGGAAGCGCGTCAGACCTGTATAACCGCAGAGGGGAGGGTTAGGGAGGGGGCCGGCGAAAAAACATAGTCTCTTCCAGAACCGCCACGGCGACACAGGCGGTCTACTGTCTACTGTCTACTGTCTACTCCCTCAGTTGACCTTTCTCGACTTTGGGACTAAAGTTACCTTCACTTGTCTCAGACTCCGGCATTGAACGGCCGGCTCCGCCGTCCCCATTGAACGGCGCCATTTAAGAGGTAAATTAATGAACAATGCAAACCTGAATGCCTATCCGCACGACCTGCTGATCGAAATCTTCCGGCGTATGACGCTGATCCGTGAATTTGAAACCCGGGCCATCGAAGAACGCCGCCGTGGCCTGATCCCCGGCTCGATCTTCCCCGGCATCGGTCAGGAAGCCACCGCCGTCGGCGCCTGCATCGCCCTGGCCCCCGAAGATGTCATCACCAGCACCCACCGCAGCCACGCCCACCTCCTGGCCAAAGGAGCCGATCCCCGCATCCTGCTGGCCGAACTTGCCGGCCGCACCCCCGGCTATTGCAAAGGCCGGGGTGGACCTATGCACGTCGCCGACCTCGACCTGGGAGTCCTGGGAGCCAACGGCATCGTCGCCGGCGGCCTCCCCATCGCCGTCGGCGCGGCTCTGGCCTTCTCGATGCGTCGCGAATCCCGCGTGGCCCTCGCCTTTCTGGGCGACGGCGCAATCAACCAGGGCGCCTTCCACGAAGCCGCCAACCTGGCCGGCCTCTGGAAACTGCCCGTGATCTTTTTCTGCGAAAACAACCTCTATGGCGAAGGAACGCCGCAGGCCATGCAAAGCCCCATCGCCGACCTTGCCCGCCGCGCCGAAGGCTACAACTTCCCGGGGATTGTGGTCGACGGTAACGATGTGCTCGCCGTCTACGATGTCGTCCAGGAAGCCGTCGGCCGCGCCCGCGCCGGCGAAGGCCCCACTTTCATCGAGGGCAAAACCTACCGCTTCCGCGGGCACGACGACAAAGACCCGCAAATCTACCGCCGCCCCGGTGAAATGGCCGTCTGGCAGGCCCGCGATCCCCTGCCCGCCTACCGCAAACAGCTCATCGACGCCGGCCAGTTCACAGTCAAAGAACTGAGCGCCATCGAAGCCAGAATCCAGGAAAAACTCAGCGAAACCGTCCTCTTCGCCGCCTCCGCCCCCTACCCCAATCCCAAAGAGGCCCTCGACGGCATCTACAGTTCCTGAAAACACAGCCCATCTGAAACAAAAGAAAAGCCCATAACAACTCCCCCCTTCTCTCCCCTCCGGGGAGAGAAGGGGGGCAGGGGGGATAAGAGGGGCGAAAAAACCTGCTTTGTAAGATTCCCCCGGCACCATGAAAGGAAAACCAACATGCACGAAATCTCTTTCTCCGACGCCATTCGCGAAGCCATGGTCGAAGAAATGCGCCGCAACCCCGACATCTTCCTCCTGGGCGAAGATGTCGGCCTCTACGGCGGCGTCTGGGGCGTCTCCAAAGGCATGCTCCAGGAGTTCGGCCCCGAACGCATCCGCGATACCCCCATCAGTGAAAACGCCCTCGTCGGCGCCGGCCTCGGCGCCGCCATGATGGGCATGCACCCCATCATCGAAATCATGTTCGCCGACTTCCTCCCCTGCGCGGGCGATGCCCTCATCAACCAGGTGGCCAAAACCCGCTACATGAGCGGCGGCAAAACCCCGGTCCCCCTCACCATCCGCATCGCCACCGGCGCGGCCGGCGCCGGCGCGGCCCAGCACTCCCAAAGCGCCGAATCCTGGTTCATGAACATTCCCGGCCTGCTGATCGCCGTACCGGCCACCGCCGCCGACGCCAAAGGCCTGCTCCGCACCGCCCTCCGCAGCCAGGATCCCGTGCTCTTCTTCGAACCCAAGACCCTCTACAACGAAATCGGCTCCGTCTCCGACGAACCCGATTTTGCCGTCCCCTTCGGTCAGGCCCGCATCGTCCAGCCCGGGCACGATCTCACCATCATCGCCATCGGCGCCATGGTCAACAAAGCCGTCGTCGCCGCCCAGCAACTCGCGGCCATCGGCATCCAGGCTGAAGTGATCGATCCCCGCACCCTCGTCCCCCTGGATAAAACCACCCTGATCCAATCGGTAACGCGCACCGGCCATGTCGTCATTGCCCACGAAGCGCCCGTCTACGGCGGCCCTGGAGCCGAAATAGCCGCCCTTCTCGCCGACGAAGCCATCACCCACCTCGACGGCCCGATCGTCCGCATAGGGGCCCGCAACACCCCGATGCCCTACAGCCCGCCGCTCGAAGCCGCCGTGGTTCCCCAAATCGCCGACATCGTCGCCGGCGCCAAACGCGCCTGCGGCCGTACGGCCTGAAATCAGCTCCAAAAGCATGCTCGAGCCGATCGCTCTCCTCAACCGCGTCTCCTACATCTACCCGCAGGCCGACACGCCGGCCCTGCGCGATATCTCTCTATCCATCCAACCCGGCGAATTTTGGGGACTGATCGGCCCCACCGGCGCAGGAAAAAGCACCCTTTGCAGCATCTTCAACGGCATCATCCCCCAATTCTACGGAGGACGATTCTTCGGCCATGCCCATATAGCCGGACTCGACACCCTGGACCATCCCATCCATGAACTCTCCCGTCACGTCGGCGCCGTCTTCGAAGATCCCGAGACCCAGTTGATCTCCACCTCGGTCGAAAACGAAATCGCCTTCGCCCTGGAAAATCAAAGCCTCCCGCCGGCCGAAATCCGTGAACGCCTCCATTGGGCGCTGGAAATCGTTCGCCTTAAAGGCCTGGAAAGACGCTGGCCCCACGAACTCTCCGGCGGTCAGAAACAACGGCTGGCCATCGCCGCCGCCCTGGCCCTCCGCCCGGAGCTGTTGGTACTCGACGAACCCACCTCCCAACTCGATCCAATCGGCGCGCAGGAAGTCTTCGCCACCGTACGGGAACTCAACCGCAGCCATAAAATCTCCGTCGTGATCGCCAGTCACGCCGTCGAAGAACTGGCCGAATATGCCGACCGCATCGCCTGGATCAACCAGGGCAGCCTGTACGCGGTCGGTAGCCCGGAAGAAATCTTCACACAGATCGATCAACTCCGGCAATCAGATCTCCGACCGCCGCAGGTCGCCGAAACCTTCGCCCTCATCCAGAAGCAGGGCCTGCCGATCCCTCAACTGCCCGTACGGATGGAAACAGCCCGGGCCGCCTTGCCGGCTCTCTACGCTGCCGCTGCCGTCCGGCCGCCGACGCTCCCGCCCGATCCACCGCAGCCCGCGGGACCGCCGCTGCTGGCAGCTCAAGGGCTCAGCTACACCTATCCCGACGGTCCCGCCGCTTTGAACCATGTCTCCCTGGAAATCCAGTCAGGAGATTACCTCCTCATCGCCGGGTCTAACGGCGCCGGGAAAAGCACGCTCATCCGGCATTTCCTCAACCTGCTCCATCCTACTGCCGGTCGAGTCACCCTCGACGGGCAGGACATAGCTCAACTTAAAATCGCCGCGCTGGCTCGCCGCATCGGTTACGTCGCGCAAAACCCTGACCGCCAGATCTTCAACACCACGGTCGAAAAAGAAGTTGCCTTTGCCCTGGAAAACCTGGGCTATCCGGCGGCAGAAATTGCCGCTCGCACCGAAGAAAACCTTGCCGCCCTCAACCTGCTGGAGGTACGCCACCGCCACCCCCTCTCCCTGCCCCGCGGCGACCGGGTCCGCGTCATCGTAGCCGCCGTCCTCACCCTGCAACCTGAGATCCTTATTTTCGACGAACCGACGACCGGCCAGGATTACCGGGGCGCGCTTGCGATCCTGGAACTCACTCACCGCCTCCATCGGGCCGGCAAAACCGTCCTGGTCGTCACCCATCACCTGCATCTCATGCCCGACTACGCCCGCCGCATGATCGTCATGGATGAAGGCCGGATCTGCCTCGATGCGCCGCTACGAGAGGCCTACCACAACCTGGAAGCGCTGCAAAAAAGCCGGATCACCCCGCCGCAGGCCGTCTGGCTGGCCCGCGAACTCTCTCTCCACGACGGCCGGAGCTATCCGCTCCTCACCCCGGCTGAAGTCGCCGCAGCCTTCATCCCTCGCCGCCCGGAGACTGCCCCATGAACCGCTTTGCCTTCCAACCGATCACCCACGACTCCTTCCTCACCCGGCTCGATTTCCGGCCCAAGCTCGTGTTGCTCTTCACCCTGACCCTGACCGCCTTCGTCTGGGAAAGCCCGCGGCTGATCGCCCTGCTCACCGCAAGCCTGCTCCTGGCCTGCCTCTATGCCGGAATCAAACCCGGCTATCTGAAACTGGTCCTGACACTCACCCTGCCCTTTGCCCTGCTGCTCATCGTGCTGCATGGCTTCTTCAACAACGTCCAACTGTTGAAACTCACAGGCCAACCGGCCCTGACCCCGCTTTTCGCCTTGCCGCCTCATTGGCCCCTCATCGGCGGCCTGCGGTTCAGCTATGAAGGTCTGACCTATGGATTTGTCCTGGTCTGTAAAACGCTGAGCATGACATTGCTGATTCCACTCCTGCTCTTTACCAGCGATCTCGATCGAATGATCGTTGCTCTGGTCCATGCCCGTGTTCCTTATGCCGTCACCTTCATCTTCGCCTCCACCCTGCGCTTCTTTCCACTGCTTTTCACCGAACTGCAACAGATCATCGAGGCTCAACGCCTGCGCGGGCTGGCCGTCGAAGAGCTGAACCCCATCCAACGGATTCAGGTCTACGGACGCATCGCCATACCGCTGATACTGGGATCGCTCGTCCGTTCGCAACAACTGGAAATCATACTGCAATCCCGCGGCTTCACCGGCAGTCCGAACCGCACCTATCTCCACGAAAGCCGCCTCCGCCCGGCCGATTATGCCGTGGGCATCATAACCCTACTGCTCTTTGGACTGACCGTCGCCGCCTATTTCATGGTCGGCTTCGGCCGTTTCGCCGGATCTTTCTAAACAAAGAAGACGCTGAGAACGCGGAGAAAAAGCCTATGTTTTCGCGGGCTTCAGAAAGCCCGCGAAAACATAAACAAAAAAATTCTCTCTCCCTGCTTCGCACAGCGCGTCGCCATTTACCCGGAAAGTATCTATTGCGGAACGCAAAAAAGTGCTTGTAATCTATAAACAACCGCACAGATCGAAAAGAGGAACATATGAACGAAATCACGCAAATACCCCATGAAAAACTGGAAGTCTACCGTCTCATGCTCCAGTTCATTCCACTCACCAAAACGATGGTCCTTACCCAACTTTCGATCACCGAAATCGCCATCGCCGGCGAACTCCAGAGAAAGATCAACTATGCCTTTAACAGAATCGTCGAAGGTGCCGACCGCCCCTCGACGCGCCAGAAAAACTACCGCGAAGCCCTGGAGATGTTGATGGAATGCGCCGGCCTCTGGGACGGCTGCCGCGCCCTCAACGTCATCGACGAAAATCTCCACGCCGCCGGTCGCCAACTGCTGGAAAGAATCATCCCAGAAATGGGAAAATTAACTCATTAAATCGGGAGGAATTTATGAGCGGCTTTCTCATGGGGTTTTTCTGTCTATTTTCTTTCATCATCCTGCTTATTTTCTTTGGTCCTGCACTGCTGGGACTGGTAGAAATCAAGGAGAACCAGGTCGGCATCGTGGTCAAGAAATTCGCAACACGCCCTCTGCCGCCAGGACATTTGATTGCCCTCAACGGCGAAGTCGGCTATCAGGCCCAAACCCTGGCCCCCGGCTGGCACCTGGGGCTCTTCCCCTGGCAATATTCCGTCCATAAAGTCCCTCTCGTCATCATCCCGCCGGGAGAAATCGGACTGGTCGTGGCCGCCGACGGAGCCCCCCCAGAACGCATTTTGGGCCGCGAGATCCCCGCCTGCCAGAACTACCAGGACGCCGCCGCCTTCCTCACAAACGGCGGAGAGAAAGGTCGCCAGCTCGGCATCCTGACCACCGGCACTTATCGCATCAACACCGCGCTCTTCGCCATCATCACTTCTTTCAATGCCGAACAACATGGCCTGGATCCTGCGATGCTCCAGATCTGTCGCATCCCCCAGGACAAAGTCGGCATCGTGACCACGATTGACGGCAAACCCCTCGAAGTGGGACAGATGGCCACCGAAATCATCCCCGGCCACGAACACTTTCAAAAACCGCAGATCTTCATCGACAGGGGTGGATACCGCGGCCTGCAACCTCAGCTGCTGCCGCCCGGCCACTGGAATCTCAATCCCTGGTTCGTCCAGGTCCGACAAGTCCCCTTCGATGAAATCCCCCCGGAATACAAGAACAGCCTGTCTTGAAAACAGCCGGGAATTTAACGCAGAGTCGCAAAGAAGCAGAGACGCAGAGCCAGAAAAAATAAATCTTCCTCTGCGTCTCTATCTACGATATCTTCGATCTGCGCTCTCCCCGTCTCTGCGTTAAAATCCTTTTCTCACTTTGTAGCGTCCTGCACCTGTCACTTTCCCCATAAGAACCGCCACGCAGGATGGGAGAAGAGAGTTTTTTTGTTTATGTTTTCGGCGGCTTCAGAAAGCCGCCGAAAACATGGCCTTTTCCAGAACCGTCCCGGCGACGCGCGCTGAAGTCCCTCCCCCTCACCTCTACGCCGGCGGTGCATCTTCACCACGAATCTTCTGAAAGCGCGTCAAACCTGTACAACTGCATGGGGGAGGGATTAGGGAGAGGGCCTGCGCACCAAAACATCGGCCTTTTCCAGAACCGCCCCGGCGACACAGGCTGTCTACTGTCTACTTGTTGCCGTCTACTTCCCCTGAATTTTCATCCCTCGCGCTGCCATCCCGATTTAACCATGGCCCGGGCAACGAATCATTACGTTTCACATTTCACCCCTCGTACCTCAAAATACCCTCACACAAATAACCAGGAATGACAAATCCTCCTTGCCAAATTTGCATTTTAAAGGATTAGGATATAATAGAGCTCATGGCATTGGGTTGATCTATCCGCTGCTCCCCCATCTCACGATCAACCGTAAAACTCCATCCAGTTCGCCTAACACTGGATCGGATTTTTCTCTTGTCGGGGCTGTCCTTGCAACGGGCAAAGGACGGCCGGGCAAAAAGCAGGAAACGCCCGGATCAGTGCGGCACCGGAACGTCCCAGACGATTCCTACCGCGATCATCTGTGCATTTAGTCGCAGGCAATACCGAAATTCGCAAATTTTGGCGAACTTCTGTGATATACGTCGCGGCCCCTGTTTTGCCCGGTCCCTTATCAAAGGGCCCTGGTTTCTGTTATATGAGATTTAAGGCCCCTCGTTAATCCCCTGAATCGCCCTACCAGTCTCCTGCCTGGTACGAAGTTTGCTACCCGGTATTTCTGCGCTAAGATTTCCCTTAGTCCGCTGATTTCACGTAATCCTTTAAGGAGGAACCATGAGTGGCATTTTGACTGCGATCATCGTTATCGCCCTGATCCTTTTTATCTTGCTTATCTTCGGGACGACCCTGGTGGGTCTGGTCGTCATCAATGAAAAGCAGGTCGGTATCGTCGTCAAGAAATTCTCCGACCGGAACCTGCCGGCCGGACGCTCGATTGCTGTCAACGGTGAATCCGGTTATCAGGCCGAAGTCCTCTCCCCCGGTTGGCACTGGTGGCTTTTCCCCTGGCAATTTCAGGTCCATAAAGTTCCAGTCGTCGTCATCCCCCAGGGTGAAATCGGCCTGGTCGTGGCCGCCGACGGCCGCCCGATTCCTTCAGAACGGATCCTGGGCCAGATGGTATCAGGTTGTGACAACTTCCAAAACGCCGTAGCTTTCTTGAAAAACGGCGGGGAAAAAGGTCGCCAGTTGGGCTACCTGACCGCCGGTACCTACCGCATCAACACGGCGCTCTTCACGGTCATCACCACCAGCACCGCCGCCCAACACGGCATGGACCCGGCCCAGCTCCTGGTTCAACGGGTCTACCCCGACCGGGTCGGCATCGTGACCACCCTGGACGGCCGCCCCATTGAACCCGGTGAAATCGCCGGGCAGGTCATCCCGGACCACAACAACTTCCAAAATGCCCAGATCTTCCTGGCCAACGGCGGCAGCCGTGGTCTCCAGGAACAGATCCTGCTCTCCGGTTCCTGGAATATCAACCCCTGGTTCGCCCAGGTAGAACAGATCCCGATGACCGAAATCCCCATCGGTTACGTCGGCGTGGTCATCTCCTACGTCGGCAAGGCCCACGAAGATGTCAGCGGCATCGACTTCAAACACGGCGATCTGGTCAATATGGGTCACAAAGGCGTCTGGGTGGAACCGCTCTACCCCGGCAAGCACCCGATCAACAACCGCATCATGAAGGTCGAGCTGGTCCCGACCACCAATATCGTGCTCAACTGGGCCAACCGCACCGAAACGCACAATTACGACGCCAAACTGAACTCCCTGACCGTGCGCTCCAAGGACGGTTTTGCCTTCACCCTGGACGTCTCTCAGATCATTCACGTCGGCGCGCTCGACGCCCCGAAAGTGATCTCCCGCGTCGGCTCGATGCAGAACCTGGTCGATCACGTCCTGGAACCGATCGTCGGCAACTACTTCCGCAATGCCGCCCAGAACTACACCGTCCTGGACTTCCTGAGCGCCCGCAGTGACCGGCAGGTCGAAGCCGCGGCCCACATCCGCCGCGCTCTGGCCGCCTACGACGTACAGGCCATCGACACCCTGATCGGCGACATCACGCCGCCGCCGTCCCTGATGGCCACCCTGACCGACCGGAAGATCGCCGAAGAACAGCAAAAGACCTACGAAGTGCAGGAAACCGCTCAGGTCCAGCGCCAGCAACTGGTGCGCCAGACCGAGTTGGCCGACATCCAGCAATCCGTCGTCCGCTCCGAACAGGGCGTCCGCATGGCCGAACTCCAGGCCGATGCCCAGATCAAGCAGGCTACCGGTGATGCCGAAGCCACCCGCCTGCGCGCCGCCGGTGAAGCTGAAGCCATCCGCGTGACCGGTAAAGCGAAGGCCGATGCCTACCGCGCCGGTGTGGAAGCGCTGGGTTCCAGTGGTTACACCGCCATCCAGATGATGCAGGTCATCGGCGAACGCAACATCCGGATCATCCCCGATGTCTCCGTCAGCGGAGCCAACGGCGGCGGGCTGGCCGACGCCCTGATGGCCATGATGGTTCGCCCGCAGAAGGTCCAGGCTCGCCAGGGCGAGACGGCCTCTCCGGCGACGCCCGAAGTCCCGGCCATCAAGCGACCGGAAAACCTCAATCGCTAAACTATAGATAAAAAATCGCCCGCCTGAGAAGGCGGGCGATTTTTTATCTATTTCGACCGGGGCCGTTAGCAAAGAAAAGTCTATTTTTTCGGCGGCTTCAGAAAGCCGCCGAAAAAATGAATAAAAAATAATTTCTCTCCCCCCATCCAGCACATCGCTACATTCCAACAAAGAACCATCCTACGGGGCGCAAAAAGAGCTTACTCCAACAAGGAACGGCGCTGCACCCGAATCTCTGCCAGGAACTTCTGCAAGGCTTCCTCATCATCCTTCTCTATCAACGCCCCCAGCGCCTGCAATTGCTCCACCGCTCGCCCCAGCGCCGGCAACACCTCATCCCGATTGGTAAGCAGGATATCTCTCATCATCACCACCTCGCTGCCGGCCAGCCGCGAGGTATCCCGAAAACCGCTCGCCGCCACCTCTCTCAGCAATGGATCCTCGACTTGCCGCTCTGCCGCCACCGCTGTCAACCCACAGGCCAACAAATAAGGTAAATGGCTGATCGCTGCCGTCAACCGATCCTGCCGTTGAGCCTCCAGAATCAAAGGTACCGCCCCGACCGCCCGTACCAGCTCTTCACCTCGTTCCAGGGTCTCCGTCGTCGTACGCGATAAGGGACAAAGGATAAACCGCTTACCCTGATAAAGTTCCGGATCAGCAGCACCGATCCCGGAGCTCTCCTTGCCGCACATCGGATGCCCCCCTAAAGCGTGAATAACTGGAGGCAATGCTTCCATAGCCTCCACGATCTGCTGTTTAGTACTTCCCAAATCCAACAACAGAGTGCCGGGACACAAAAGCGGACCCATCTCCCAGATCAACTTCAAGATCGTCTTTACCGGCGTGGCCAGAATCACCACATCGGCTTCCTGCACCCCCATCGCCAGATCTACTGCCCCCCAATTGATCAGGCCGCGCGCAATCCCCGTAGCAATGGAAAGCCGATCAGGATCGACCCCCACCACTTCAGCGCAACAACCCCGCAGCGCCCCTGCCAGCGAGCCGCCCATCAGGCCCAATCCGACGACAGCGACCCGACTCTCCGCCAGCGTTTTCATAGCACCCGTTGCACAGCCGGCGCAATCACGCGCAGCGAATCCATCAGAGCATTGAAACGAGATGGCTTCAACGATTGAGCCCCATCCGACAATGCCACCTCCGGATGCGGATGGACCTCAATGATCAAACCGTCCGCCCCGGCCGCGATCGCCGCCCGGGAAACCGGTTCCACCAGTTCCCATTTTCCCGTCCCATGGCTCGGATCGACAATCACCGGCAAATGGCTCAACTGTTTAAGCATCGGCACCGCATTGATATCCAGCGTATTCCGGGTATAAGGTTCAAAAGTGCGAATTCCCCGCTCGCACAAAATCACCTGAGAATTGCCGGAAGAAAGAATGTATTCCGCCGCCATCAACAGCTCTTCCATCGTGGACATCATTCCCCGCTTCAATAAAATCGGCCGGGAAACTCCGCCTACCGCTCGCAATAGAGAATAATTCTGCATATTGCGCGCCCCGATCTGCAAAATATCGGCATACTCAACAATCAAATCCACCTGGTCCGGGGCCATAACTTCCGTCACCACCGGCATTCCCGTCGCCTTCCCGGCAGCGGCCAGCAACTTTAACCCGTCTTCCCCCATCCCCTGAAAGCTATAAGGCGAAGAACGCGGCTTAAAAGCTCCCCCACGCAAAACATGTGCCCCTGCCGCTCTGACGGCCTGAGCCGTCTCCAGCACCTGCTCCTCACTTTCCACAGTACAGGGTCCGGCCATCACTACCACATTTTTCCCGCCAATCTTAACCCCATTGACCGAAATCACAGTATCGGAAGGATGAAATTCCCGACTGGCCATCTTAAACGGCCGCAAGATCGGCACCACCCGTTCCACTCCGGCAAACCGCTCCAGCTGTTCCCGATCCAACGGCCGGCCATTGCCGATCACACCAATAATGGTACGTTCTTCCCCTTCTGAGAGATGTAACCGGTACCCTTCCTGCTCAACTCGTTGGACGATAGCCGCAACTTCTTCAGCCGCTGCTCCCAACTTCATAACGATAATCATCTGACAGTCCTTCTTTCTTCAATAATTACTCAGATTTCTGGTTTTCCTCAACCAGATCCGGCCGTAAACTGCGCGCAGCTCCCAGATAAACATGGTGCACCGCATCAGCCATCATTCCTGTATTCCAATGGATCAAAACTCGAATACAACGAGGCAAACTGCCCGGCACCGCCATCTCCTGCAAACATAACAAAGGGACATGATCCCATCCCATCGTCCGCGCGGCCCGTGCCGGATAGACCGCATCCAGATCCGGTGTCACGCTAAAAATCACACTGGCGACATCTCCCGGAACCAGAGCATTAGCGGCAACAATCTCACTCAAAAGCGTAACTGTCGCCGTTAAAATCGCAGTCGCACTGTTCTCTTCTACGGCTACCGCACCACGAATTCCACGGCAAAACATTATACTCTCCTTTTGAATTCAGATTCCCGCCCTATCTAATGATTAAAATTAAAACCAAAAACCCAACAAGTCAAGCCGGCGATAAACAGCTTCCTCCCCAATTGTAAAAATCATGTTATAATGGAGCGGTTAGATAGAAAAATCTCCGTTTGTCTTCAGCCCATTATAAAAATGTCAGGAAGGTATTATGACCATCCAAGAAATTGTTGCCGCAGTCAAAGGGGAGATTCTAATTGCATCTCCCTTTGAAATCGATCTCAAATGTGCTTTTGCCTCGGATTTGATGAGCGACGTCCTTACCCTGGCTGAACCCCAAATACTCCTGATCACCGGTTTAATCAATCCCCAAGCCATCCGTACCGTTGAAATGGCCGATATTCCCGTCGTTCTTTTTGTACGCGGCAAGCGTCCCCCAGCTGAAACGCTCGAACTGGCCCGGCAGGTCGGAGTCGCCGTCCTGCTCTCGCCCTACACCATGTTCGATACGTGCGGTATACTCTACGATGCCGGCCTGAAAGGGCTGGGACAGGTTCCTGCCCGCTTTCAATAATACACAGGAATGATCAAATACCAATCGCTGCTAGGCCGGATGGGAAAATGGTCGCCATTTTCCAAAATCCACGAGTTGATCCGGGAACTAAAGGTAGCAAATGCCATGACTACCAATGTGGTCACCATTGCGCCTTCAGCCTCCATGGATGACGTCAAAGAACGGATGCGCGAACATCGCATCTCCGGAATGCCCGTCGAGGAAAGCGGCGAATTGGTAGGACTGATCAGTACCGCCGATTTAATCCGTGCCCTGGAAGAAAATGCCCTGCAACGATCAGTCGGAGATTATATGGCCACGGAACTGCTCCTCGCTCAGGACGACGAACCTGTTATGGAAGCCTTCCGTCGACTCGATCAAACCGGCGTGGGTCGTCTGCCTGTCGTCAACAACCAGGGAAAACTGGTCGGCATTCTCACCCGCGGCGATATCGTCACCGGCCTCCTGCAGGCCCTCCAAAACGCCTACGACGAAATGGAAAAGGTCCAGAGCCAGCCGCGTTACTTCTTTGAAGCCCTGGTCTCCGATGAAACCAGCCTGCTCCTCCGCTACCGCGTCCATGCCAACGACTTTTCCCGGGGCGGTCAGGCCTCCGCCAAACTCAAACAGGCCTTGCTGCAAATCGGCGGCTCTCCACAACTCGCCCGCCGCATCGCCATCGCCACCTATGAAGCCGAAATCAATCTGATCATTCACACTACCGAAGGCGGCTATATCATCGCCGAAATGCATCCCGACCACATCACGGTGGTCGCCCAGGACAACGGCCCCGGCATCCCCGATGTCGAACTGGCCCGCCAGCCCGGCTATTCCACCGCCCCTCAATCCGCCCGCGAAATGGGCTTCGGAGCCGGCATGGGACTCACCAACATCGGCCGCTGCGCCGACTCGATGAACATCTGGTCCGTCGTTGGCGTCGGAACCCGCCTCGAAATGATCTTCAACGTAACCGACGCTCCTTCCAATTAACATACTTAAGGAGTCCTCAATGAACGTACGCACTGTCGTTGAAACTCTTCACCTGCAAGTCGTTGCCGGACAGGACAAATTGGATCAGGAAATCAGCGGAGGGTATGCAGCCGACCTGCTGAGCTGCGTCATGGCCGGCGCTCAAACCGGCAATCTCTGGGTCACCCTGCAAACCCATCTCAACATCGTCGCCGTGGCCTCCCTGCTGGGACTTTCCGGCATCATCATCGCGGAAGGGGCCGCAATCCCTCCCGAAACGGCTCAAAAAGCCAACGAACAGGGGATTGTCCTTCTTTCCAGCCCGGCTCCGGTCTTCGAAACAGTCGCCACCCTGGTCGGCCTGGGCATCAAGGAGCGCGGACTCTGACCTGATGCGCGCCTATCGGGCCGACCTGCATCTGCACACACTGCTTTCGGCCTGCGCCGAAGTCGAAATGATCCCCCCGCTGATTGTCGATGAAGCCCTGCAGCGCGGGCTGGACATCCTGGCAATCACCGATCACAATGCTACCGGCAACGCCTGGGCCGTCATGGAAGCCGCCCGCGGCACCAATCTAACCATTATTCCTGGAATGGAATTGCTCACCCAGGAAGAAGTCGATCTGGTCTGCCTCTTTCCCTCCCTCGAACAGGCCCGCCTCTGGCAGCAACAGGTCGATGCGGCTTTACCCCCCCTCAAAAACGATGCCGAACACTTCGGCCCTCAATTCCTCGTCGACCCCGCAGGAGAATTCCTGGCCGAAGAAGAACGTTTGCTCCAAATAGCCACGCGGATCTCTCTCTCAGAAGCCGTGCAAGCCATCCATGCCCTGGATGGCCTGGCCATCCCCGCCCACATTGAACGCTCTCATCACGGCCTTTTAGGCGTGCTGGGCCTCTGGCCCGATGACCTGGAAACCGACGCCGCCGAGCTTTCCCCCAACCTGCGCCCCAGTCAGGCCCGTCAACGTTACCCCTTTCTGCCGCCAATTCCTCTAATCACCAGTTCCGATTCCCATATGCTCGATTCCATCGGCAATGTACTGACCGTCTTTACCATGGAAGCTCCCACCCTTACCGAAATGCGCCTGGCCCTCCATCGCATCGGCGGCCGCTCTGTAACTGTTCCCTAACCCACTTCGGGAACTTATCGATTTTCCCCAACGTCATGGATGGTGATCTTATTTCTCCACAGGCAATCAAACTGTTGTAATGAGGAACAAAAAATGTCCACACGAGCTACGGTTCAACCTCTGCGCCGCCACTCCGGCGGCATCGGAATCGGTACGGTACTCTACTATTTGGGACTCTGGGTTCTCTTCCTTTCATTGTCCCTGGCCGCTTTAGGGGCCCTGGGTTTTGCCCTCTGGGTCTTTCAATTCCGAGCTGATCGCACCTTCACCAATCGCATCTACCCCCATGTTTTCATCCTGGGCGAAGATCTCGGCGGCCTGACGCTCGAAGAGGCCGCCCTCCGCCTCAACCAGCTACCCTCCCCCGGGAACAACCTCCCGCTGGTCCTGCGTGACGGCGCCAACCAATGGACCTATACCCCCGATCAGGCCGGTCTCCAGGTAGATCTCAATGCCACCCTCCAGGCCGCCTATGCCGTCGGCCGTAACGATGAATTTCCGGGACAACTCAGCGCCTGGATTCTCTACCACAATATTCCCCCCTACTACACCACCAATCCAGCCCTGGTCCGCCCGCTGCTGGAGGCACTGGCCCCTCAAATTTCCCAGCCGCCCGTAGATGCCTCCTTCAAATTGGAAAATGACCATCTGGCGGTCGTTCCGGGCCAGGCCGGACGGATTCTCGATATCGAAGCCACGCTCGCCCGCCTGCAAACCTCCCCAGCCACCGCTCTCGGCATAGAGGTGCCCTTGCTCTTCAAAATCATCACCCCGGCCGACCCTGACCCCAGTGTCCGGACCCAGGCCGAGGCCTTCTTACAACGCACCATCACGGCTTCAACCTACGATATCCTCACCGACAAGAGCTGGCAATGGAAGCTCGACCGACCGGTTATTGCCGGCTGGTTGCGCCTGATCCCTCAGGAAAACGGCACCGTTACCATCACGATTGCCCCGGAAGCCGTCCAAAAAACCCTGCTGGGGCTGGCAGCCCAGACCGGAGAAGGAATGGGATTCCGCATAGAAGAAGCCACCCATCAGATCACCACAACCTTTCAGGCCGGAGGCGGTGCGGTCAACCTTTACCTTACCCACCCCGAACGCACCTACACCGTTCAATCCGGTGACAGCATCAGCTCAATTGCCACTCGCCTGGGAATGCCCTCCGGACTTATCATCCAGGCCAATCCCAACATCAACCCCAACCAACTCCAGGTCAATCAGGTCATTACCATCCCTTCCCAGGATCTCCTCACACCCTATCTGCCTGTCGCCGGCAAGAAAATTGTGGTAAGCCTCAAAGATCAACGGATGCGAGTCTACGAAAATGGACAGCTGATCCATGAATGGGTGGTCTCTACCGGACTGGCCACCTCACCCACCCTGCCCGGCCACTTCCAGATCCTGAGCAAAAAAGAGAATGCCTACGCCAGCCAATGGGATTTGTGGATGCCGAACTTCATGGCCGTCTACCCGGCCGGAGGCGATGTCTACAACGGGATTCACGAATTGCCCATCCTCTCCAACGGTCAGCGCCTCTGGAGCGGCAATTTGGGCCATCCCGCCTCTTTCGGTTGCATCATTCTGGGGATTCAGGAATCGAATACACTCTTCCAGTGGGCCGAAATGGGGGTTCCGGTCATCATCGAATAAATCATCTTCCAGGCAAATCACAGCGGCTAAAAAAATCGACCTGTGCGGTTAGTCTGGGAAAAAGCCCATATTTTCGACGGCTTCAGAAAGCCGTCGAAAATATGAATAAAAAAATAACTCTCTCTCTATCCAGCGCGTCGCTTTTCACCAAGAAAGTACCTGTTGCGGGGCACAAAAACCGTTTTTAATCTATGCGAATGAACAACCGCACAAATCGAAAAAAAATTCGCGCCACTCTTTTAGGGTGGCGCGAATTTTTTAGCTTATTATAACAGCACGGCCCCCCGGGAGGGGGATACCGGGGGGCCCAGCCAAGGAAAGGAGGAGAGGTGCGATGTCATCCTCATATTTCGGTCTAATCATAACCGTTTTTTATCCTTCTGGCTAGTGATGAATGACGTATTCAGGGGTGATAGAAATCAGTTAGTGTCACAAACCTTTCAAACCTGGTTTACTCACCGGATTCAAACCAGCGCACGCCCTCCCTAACAACAAAAAGGCGACGCTTAAAGCGCCGCCTTTTTATAATTCCCCAACAATCGGAAAACTTACGCCTGGCGAGCCGTGTCCACGATCCGGGCAAACGCCTTGGGATCATTCACGGCCAGATCGGCCAACATCTTGCGATCCAACGCAATATTAGCAACCTTCAGGGTATGCATAAAAGCGCTGTAGGACAGACCATTTTCCCGGGCAGCCGCGTTGATGCGGACAATCCACAAGCGATGAATATCACGCTTGCGATTGCGGCGATCCCGATAGGCATACACCATGGCCTTCATCCAGGCTTCATTGGCGCGCCGGAATAACTTATGCCGTGAAGCGTGATACCCCTTGGTCCGGTTCAGCAGTTTCTGGTGGCGGCGGCGTTCGACGAAACCCCCTTTAACTCTCACAGTTCACCCCTATTCTTTCTCGTGAAGATACGGGGTCAAGCGGGTAACCCGACGGCGAACCCCGGCGCTCGTCACTACGAGCATTTCATCGTACATACCGCGCACCTTAGCGGTCTTCTTCCGGCGCAGGTGGCTTTTCCCCTGCTTGGTGCGCATCAACTTGCCCTTCCCACCCTGCGACAGGCGGAAGCGCTTGGAAGTCGGCTTGTGAGTCTTAATTTTAGGCACCCTGTCCTCCAGATAATTACTTTTTCTTCGGTGCAAGCACCATGAGCATGGTGTTTCCGTCTAATTGTGGAGCTTGTTCCATGACAGCCACATCGGCAAGCTCCTGAGCAATTTCATTTAAATGCTGGAGGGCCACTTCAGGATAGGTAATTTCGCGCCCACGGAAGCGCACCCGGACCTTCACCTTATTGCCGTCCTCCAGCCAACCCCGCGCATCCCGGACCTTAAAGCCCAAATGATGCTCATTGGTCTTCGGGCGCAGGCGGACTTCCTTAACCTCAATCTGTTTTTGGCTCTTCCGTGCCTCGCGCTCTTTCTTGCCCTGTTCGTACAAGAATTTGCCGAAGTCCATAATCCGGGTAACCGGAGGCACCGCATTCGGCGCCACTTCTACCAGATCCAGGCTGGCCTCCCGGGCATGTTGAATGGCCTGTGGCACAGTCATCACCCCGAGATTTGAGCCATCCGCTCCAATAACCCGAATTTCTTCGGCACGGATGCCCTCATTGACGCGATACTTTTCCTTAGTTATGGCTCCCCCCCTGAAAAAAAGCAAGTTAACTGAAACTGAGCGGGGCTATCATAACACGAATGCACTCCTCTGTCAAATCGCCCCTCTCGGATTCTTTATACATAATTTCGCGCGCCTTTTCAGGCGCGCGAAATTATAGCTTCCTAAAAATTAGTTCCGCCGGCGTAAGAAAGCCGGGATTTCAATGTTATCCCGATCCATCACGGTCGGGGTAACCGTGTGCGGCTGCGATTCAGTCCGCCGCGTCGGCAAGGTATGCGTCGCCTGTTCCCGCCGCCGGGGCTGTACCGGCTGCTCAGTCTGATCGAATCCCGTGGCCACCACGGTAATCCGAACGCCATCGCCCATCGATTCATCGATGACCGCACCAAAGATCAGATTCACATCCGGATGCGCCGTCTCACGGATAATCGAAGCAGCTTCGTTGACTTCGTACAGCGTCATGCTCGGGCCACCGGTAATATTGAACAAAATCCCGTGCGCACCGTCGATCGTGATGTCCAACAACCGGCTGGAAATAGCCTGCTGCGCCGCCTCGATCGCCCGGTTTTCGCCGTTGGCATGGCCGACCGCCATCAAGGCGGCCCCGCCTTCTTGCATAATCGCCTTCACGTCTGCGAAGTCCAGATTGATCATCCCCGGAACGGTGATCACTTCTGTGATCCCCTGAATACCCTGGCGCAACACATCGTCCGCCAATCGGAACGCTTCCATCAACGCCACGCGCTTCTCCGTGATCTCCAGCAGCCGATCGTTGGGCACGACGATCAGTGTATCGACCACCTGCTTCAGCGCCTCAATCCCATCCGCCGCCGAGCGCGACCGCTTCGCCCCTTCAAACGTGAAGGGCCGGGTGACCACGCCGATGGTCAGAGCTTTAATGTCTTCCTTGGCGATCCGGGCGATCACTGGGGCTGCACCGGTCCCCGTGCCGCCGCCCATCCCCGCTGTAATGAAGACCATATCGGCTCCCTGCAACACGCGGCGGATCTCCTCTTCGGATTCCTCTGCCGCCTTGCGACCCTGATCGGGGTTCCCGCCGGCGCCTAGCCCTCGGGTGATGTTATCGCCTACCCGCAGGCGCTTCGGCGCTTGCGAAAGCATCAACGCCTGGGCATCTGTATTGACGGCGATAAAATCAACGCCCTGGATTCCTTCTTCGATCATCCGATTGACAGCATTGCTTCCGCCGCCGCCGACGCCGATGACCCGAATTTGAGCAAAATTCTCTCCAATCCCGGTGCCCATTTCCTGACCTCCTATTCCGTTGAATCAAAAATCCCGTTGTTGTGTCGCGGAAAAATTGCTTTATCCGGATCAGCGCCCTTCCGCGGACAAAGCCGGAAAGCGCGCGCCCACCCGGTCAAATCCATGCTACCCCGGCAGCAAATTACGCAACCAGGGAAACAGCCGTTTCCAGAAGGGAGCCCGCGAAGGACTCCAACTCCCCGCCTCATCGCTCAACGAAGGCGACCATTGCACCAACCCGACAGCCACAGCAGCACTCGGATCGGTTACCTGATCCGTCAAACCGGTCAACCCTTTGGGCACTCCGATTTGCACCGGCAGATTGAAAATATCGCAGGCCAGATCCTTTAACCCCGGCAACCGCGCCGTGCCGCCACAAAGTACCACCCCTGCCGGCAGCAGATCATAACCGGAACGCTTGATCTCCTGTTGCACATTCTCTAAAATTTCCTCACAACGGGCCTGAATAATCTCGGCCAGGCTCCACCGCGGCACAATCACCGGCCCACTCTCCCCATAAGGAGAAATGGTAAACCGTTCATCTTCACCGACCTGATCTCGCAAGGCATGCCCATGGCGTAATTTGACCTGTTCCGCCATCTCCGGCGGCAACCGCATCCCAATGGCAATATCATTGGTGATGTATTCCCCCCCCATCGGCAAGGAACGCGTATGCAAGATCGTTCCATCAAAAAAAATGGCGACATCGGTCGTGCCCTCACCGATATCGATCAGGGCCACGCCCAGCTCTTTGGCCGTTTGAGCCAGCACAGCGTTCCCGGCCGCCAGACTGGTCAGGACCAGTTCACTGACTTCGACTCCGGCACCTTCCACACATTTGCTCAGATTTTGCAAAGCCGTGCTTGATCCCATCACCACATGGGCCTCAACCTCCAACCGGAAACCATTCATCCCCAGTGGATTCCGCACCCCTTCCTGACCATCGACCGTATATTTACGCGGGATGATATGTAATAATTCCTGTCCCTGAGGCAAAACGATCGCCCCGGCGGCTTCCAAAACCCGATCGATATCATCCGAGGTGATTCCCCGATCCCGCCGGGAAACCCCCACCACACCCTGACTGTTGCGAGACGAGATGTGAGAACCGCTTACCCCCACATAGGCGCGCTCGATTTGATAGCCGGAACTCTGTTCGGCCCGCTCCACCGCTTCGGCAATCGCCGCCGTCGCTTCCGCCACATTGACGACCACCCCGCGGCGCATGCCCCTGGCCGGAGCCCGTCCCACGCCCACAATCCGGGTTTCATTGGCTTCACTGATCTCCCCGACCAGTACCAGAATTTTTTGACTGCCGATGTCGATTCCTACAACCGTCCGCTCCACGCTTCACCCCCTTGCTTTGGCTGCACGGACTTTGCTGACCTTACCAGGCCCGATCCAGGGCGTAGGTCGGCGCCCCCGGGAATTGTACATCAATCGTCCAGGGAAAAATTTTCCGGGAATCCAGATTCGCTACCAGCGATTGATACGCCTGCCAGCGCACCGCCATCTCCGAACCCGTTCCCAGCGCCACCCGCCGCCCCTGTGAGTCGGACCACACCAGTCCGCGCCCGGGGACGTATTCCGTCTCCTTGATCGGCGCTTCCAGCCGGCTCAAGGCCAACACCCCCAAGACAATGTCCTCTGGAATCCCCCCGTCCACAGTCGGCAACGAACCTTTGACTATGGGCAAATTCGGCCGATTCCCTTGCGCCGCAAATAAAGTTCCCTCTCGATCAACCCACTGAACCCCGGCATCGGATTGCCATGCCATTACAGCATTTCGCTCCGTTACCCGCAGGATACAATGGGCCGGATACCAATCACAGGTCAATGCCGCCGCGGTTACCGCCGGCGTCTGCTTCACAATCAGCTCCTCCACTTCCGCTTCGTGGAGCTGAAAACGATGCAGATGCAGAAATTTACCCGCCTGCACCGCCGCCACCCCGGTCTCCTTGGAACCGCTCACAACTTCCAGGGTCGACGTGCTGATATACCAGCCCGGATCAAACAGCAACCAGGCCCAGATTCCAATGGCTGTGACCGCTCCCAACAACATCGGCCAGGGAATGGCAATCGGCGGAGCCGAGCGCCGTACCCGGCGCACGCTCGTGATCGGCTGAGCGCCCAGCAAAGCAGCAGTTCGATAATAACGTCGTTTTGCCATGGCATCCTCCCCCTTTGGAGATTCCGATCGCCGCCCCTTGGTCTATGCGGCGCCTCAATGAGCCGATTGCAATACCGTTTCCGGACGGAAAACCCGCTCAGAACGATCGTTCTCAGCCCGGCGTTCCACGGCCAATGCAATCAACCGGTCCAGCAGCGCCGGATAAGAAAGCCCGGTCGCCGCCCACAACTTCGGATACATGCTGATCGGAGTAAACCCGGGAATCGTGTTGATCTCATTGACCACCAGTTCGCCCGTGCTGCGGCTGAGCAAAAAGTCCACCCGCGCCATCCCGGCCCCGTCGATCGCCTGATAAACCAACACGGCCAGCTCTCGGATCCGGGCTGTCAATTTCTCATCGATGGGCGCCGGAATCAACAACGCCGAAGCATCCTCGCCCTCATCCAGATATTTGGATTGATAATCATAGAACTCCCGGCTGGGAATGATCTCTCCCGGTACCGAGGCCTCCGGCTCATCGTTCCCTAACACACTGACCTCGATCTCCCGCGCCTCCGGCACCGCAGCCTCAATCAGCAACCGCCGATCGTAACGCGCGGCTTCCGTCAATCCCTGCCGTAGTCCTTGCCGGTCATGGCACTTAAAAATCCCCACACTGGACCCCAGATTGGCCGGTTTGGTGAAAACAGGATACCCCAGCTTCGCTTCTACCTCATCTAAAACGGCCTCCGGTTCCCGCTCCCAACGGCTACGGGTCAATACCACCGCATCCGCCACCGGCACGCCCCGTGCCCGGCAAACATCCTTAAAGAGCCCTTTGTCCATCGCTACGGCGGAACTTAACACGCCGGCACCGACATATGCCACACCCGCCAGATCCAACAGCCCTTGCAGCGTGCCGTCTTCACCGAAGGTCCCATGCAAAACCGGAACCACCACATCGACCGCCGATAGCAGCGCCAGCTGCGCCTCTTTCTCATTGGATTCCAGCGTCCACAATCCCGGCCGGGCCGGATCGCCCAAAATAGTCGCCGGACGCAGACCGGTAAAATCCTCACGCACCAGCGCCTCGCGCACATCTTTACCCACAAACCAGCTGCCCTGGCGGGAAATCCCCACCGGAATAACCTCATAACGCGCCGGATCTAAAGCTTCCATCACCGCACGAACGGAAACCAGGCTGACGTCATGTTCGCCCGAACGTCCCCCAAACAAAACAGCAACCTTTAACCGATTGCTCATTCCCTTCACTCCTTGTGGTTCAAAATCTGAGCAGCTGCCGCATCGAACGAAGCCACAATCTCGATTTCCGGCTCCAGCCGGACCCCGAACTTCTGCTCGACTGTCCCCTGAACCAGGTGAACCAGGGCCAGGAAATCCGCCGCAGTGCCGCCACCTTCATTGATAAAGAAATTTCCATGCAGGGGAGAAATGACCATTCCTCCTACCTTGCAGCCTTTCAAACAGGCCGCATCGATCAACCGCCCGGCATAATCTCCCGGCGGATTTTTAAACGTCGATCCCAACGTCTTTCCCGGAGGTTGTGTCTTTCGCCGCCGTTCCATATACTCGCCGGCTTTTTGCGCCAGATGCTCCGGATCACCCGGCTCCAGCTGGAAAGTGACGCTCAAAACCACGCCTTCGGCCGGGGCGCCCTTCAACCGGCTGCCGCGATAATGGAACTCCATCCATGCCGGTTCAACCTGCTGGACCGTCCCATCACTCAGCAACACTTCAACTTCGACCAGCCGCTCGGCCATCTCGCCGCCAAAAGCCCCGGCATTGTTGATCGCGGCCCCACCCATCGTTCCAGGCAGGCCCACCGCCCAGGTCAACCCGGCCCATCCGCGGCGCACCGCTTCCCGAGCCACCGGCACGACCATGGCGCCGGACTCCACGGTTACCCGACCGTCCGCACGCCACTCTACAGCCCCGGCTCGATTGAGGATCACCAGCCCCGAAACCCCGGCATCCGGCAGCAGTAAATTGGTCAAACCGCCGAAAACCCGCCAGGGAACGCCCAGAGCCAGCGCTTCCCGAATCGCCGTCAACAACGCCTCGCGCCCTTCCGCAACCACCAGGGCCTCGGCTGCACCGCCGATCCCCAACGCCGAATAGGTCGCCAGCGATCGTTTCAACCAGATCTGGCCTCCCAGGGTTCTCACCCTGGCCGCCAGCTGTTCAATCGTCGTCATGTTAATGTCCAAATTAGTCTAAAATCCCGGACTGCTCCGGCGTAGAGCTTCCAATAAAAGCTGTCCCACCACATACTCATCCCCGGCCCCCATCAACAAAACCACGGTCCCCGGACGGACCTCTTCAAAAAGCTGCTCCGCCGCCTTTTCCAGCGACTCCGCCGTCGCCACAGCCGGATGGTCCAGCTGCTGCGCCAGTTCGTGATGGGTGATCGTCCCGTCGCCCACTTCCCGCGCTGCATAGATCGGCAAAATCATCACCCGATCCGCATCGCTGAAAGCCACCAGGAAATCATCCCACAACACTTTGATACGGCTGAACGTATGCGGCTGCCAGACCGCCACAATCCGCCGGCCGGGATAATATTGCCGCGCTGCCGCCAGGACTGCCCGGATCTGAGTCGGATGATGGGCATAATCGTCCACCACCGCCACCCCCCCGACTTCACCCAGCAGCTCAAAACGCCGCCCCGTTCCGGTAAAATGCTCCAGCGCCGCCTGAGTCGTCTCCCAGGAAATCCCCAATTCATTGGCGGCCGCCAGGACGGCCAGGGCATTCAAAGCATTATACTCACCCGGAATCTGCAATTTTACCGTCCCGAGCACCTGCCCCTCCCGCACCGCCACAAACGAAACCCCGTGGCCGGGCTCCGTCTTGATCTCCCGGGCCTCCCAGGCCAGTCCCACCCCGGCACGCGCGCCGTAGAGCGCCAGCCGGCCGCCGTTGGCATGAAAAGAAGCCCCAATCGCATGGGCCACTGGATCGTCGTTACAGGCAATCAACAGACCGCCCGGTTTGACCTGCTCTACAAAATCGCCGAAAGCCAGCCGCACCATCCGGGCACTCGGGAAAATATCAGGATGATCGTGCTCCACATTGGTCACAATCGCTACATCCGGTTGTAAGGCCAGAAAGGTATTCTGATATTCGTCGGCCTCGATCAGAAAATAGCGGCCCTTCCCGGCGCGGGCATTGGTTCCCAAATTGCGGACCATTCCGCCCACAATAAAGGTAGGATCGCACTCCGCTTCCATTAAGACCGTAGCCAGCATCCCGCAGACCGTCGTCTTGCCGTGAGCCCCAGCCACCGCCAGCACCTTGTAGCCCGCCGTCAACATCGCCAGAAAGTCGGGCCGCCGCATCACCGGAATGCCCCGCTCGCGGGCGGCCGCCAGCTCCACATTGTCATCCGGAACGGCCGACGAAGCCAGCACCAGATCCACAGCCCCTACATTGACCGGACTGTGCCCGACAGCCACGGAAATCCCTTCGGCCGCCAGAGTGCTCACCTGAGGCCCGGCGCCGCGGTCAGAACCGCTCACCGTTATCCCCAGCCCCACCAGCACACGGGCAATCGCAGACATTCCCGCGCCGCCAATCCCGACGATATGGATCTTCTGGTATGCTTGTAAGTCGGCCACCTTTTCCCTCACACAAAAACGACGATGACAAAGATAAAAGCCGCGGCTACGGCAATAAAAAGCTGCGGTCCCGAAAGCCAGGCCAGCGGCAGATAAGCCACTATCATTTGCGACAGATCTGTCGTGGGAGGAACCATTCCCCAAACATTGTACCCGATATCAGATAAAAAGCCCCACAACGTCCCGGCGATAAAATATCCATTGATCAGCCCCAGGAAAAAGCCAAGCAACGTATCCTGGAGCTTCTCCTTGCGCGCCTTCGCATGCAAGGTAGCCGAAATCACAGTCGTCGCATATCCGAACGCCACAATAATTGTAAAAATTCCCAACCGTACATAAAGCCACAGATCAGGGTCCAACCCCTGAAAAGCCGCACTCAGCACCGGCACATAGGTCCACATCACATACTCTACGAAGCGAGCCAAAATCACTGAAAAAATCACCAGCAATTCTTTGGCCCACCCTCGCAGGGTGCCGATAATGCCGAACAGAAACACCATGGCAATAAAGACGGTCTCAATCGGGATCATCTCAACGTTCGGCCCCCAACGCCGTCAACATCTCCGCCAGCCGCCGCGCCGCCTCCGGTTTGGCCAGAGATCGCGCCGCCGCCGCCATCGCCGACCGGCGCGATTCGTCGGTCAGCAGATCCAGCGTGGTCGATAACAGCTGAGTCGCCAGATCGCCGTCGGCTACAATCATCGCCGCCCCGCGATCGGTCAACCAGCTCGCATTGACCTTCTGATAGCGCCAGGCATAGGGATAAGGGACCAGCAGCGCCGGCAGACCAAAATAGGGCAGTTCTCCCAAAATTGAAGCCCCCGCCCGGCAAATCGCCAGATCCGCCGCCGCCATCGCCGCCCCCATCTCCTCATGCAGATAAGGATAGGCATGATAACGGCTCTGCAAATCGGCCGGCAGCGCCGCTCGCGCCGCTTCCACGGCCGCCCACTCCCCTTCCCCGCTGATGTGAATGAGCTGCGCCTGAGCCAGCAAGGGCTCCAGCGCCCCCAAAACGGCCTGATTGATCGAGCGGGCACCCCGGCTGCCGCCAAAAATCAACACCGCCGGCCCCTCGGGCGTCAATCCCAACGCCGCCCGCCCACTCGCCCGATCCCATCGGGTAAATTCCTCGCGCAAGGGATATCCGGTCACCGTGGCCTTGCTCGCCGGCAAATAACGCCGGGAATCTTCGACCGTCATCCCAATCCGCCGGGCCAGTTGAGCGACCGCTTTGACCGAAAGCGCCGGCTCGATATCCGGAACGTAGAGCAAAATCCGCGTTCCCCGCAGCCAGGCCGCCACCGCCGCCGCCCCACTGACATACCCTCCGGTCGTCAACATCGCATCCGGCCGCTCACGCCCCGCCTTCTTCCAGGCTGCCAGCGTCCCTTTCAGGAGCAACCAGCCGTTGCGCAACGCCTTCAGCAAGCCCACACCATGCAAACCACCGGCCGGAATTCCGAAAAAGGGCAAACCGGCCTGAGCGATCAGCTTCTCTTCCATCCCGCCCAATCCGCCGACCCACAACAACTCAGCGTCCGGATTAACGTTCCGTAAGGCCTGCACGACGGCCAAAGCGGGATAGATATGACCGCCAGTTCCTCCCCCAACGATCCAAAACCGCATCCCAGTCTCCTTTGGGTCGCCCCCGGGAGATCGCCAGCAGCAAGCCCATGCCTGCCAGCGTAATCAACATTTCAGAGCCACCATAGCTGAAAAAGGGCAAAGCCGTTCCGGTAAAAGGCACCAGCCCGACCATCACCATAACATTCAGAATCGCTTCGGAAACCACCATCGTCGTCACCCCAAAAGCCATCAAAGAACCAAATGGATCGGGAGTCTCCAGAGAGATCCGATACCCTCGATAGGCCAGAGCGACGAACAATCCGATAACCAGCAGCAGACCCAACAACCCGGCTTCTTCTCCGACCACGGCAAAAATACTGTCCGTGTGCGGAAAGGGCAAATAACCGGACTTCAAACGGCTGCTGCCCAGCCCCACGCCGAAAATTCCCCCTTCGGCAATGGCAATGACGGCCCGCCGTACGTGATAGGGCATCTGCGAAGGATCCTGCAGCGATTGAAAATAGGCCAGCAACCGGGGCCGCGCATAAGGGAAGTTCCATGCCAGTAGCCCAAAGGTCGCCCCGCCTGTCACCACCGAAAGGAAGATCTGCACCGGATCACCGCCGGCGAAGAAGAACATCGCCATCCCGGTCAATGCCAGCAGCAAAGCCGTGCTCAGATCGGGCTGCACCGCCACCAAAGCGGCCACAATCCCGATAATCACGGCGAAAGGCACCAGCCCATAGCGTACCTGATTGAGTTGATCGCCGCGGGAAGAGAGCCAGGCCGCAATGTACATCACCGCAACCAGCCGGGCCAACACCCCGGGCTGAATGGAAGCGCCCAACAAGGACCGCTGCGCCCCCAGCACCTGCTCCCCTAAGCCCAACACGACCAACAACATCACCAGCGTGACCCCCAGCAGCGGAATCGAAAGCCGCCGCCAAAGCGTATAAGGCACCAGAGTCATGGCGATCATCGCCCCCACGCCCACGCCCAACCAGATCAGCTGTTGCCGCCAAAACTGCCCGCCGACAAAGAAAGTGGCGCTGTAAAGCATCAACAAACCGTACACCAGCAAGGCAACGATCGTCACCAATAAAAGGTAATCGATCGAGCCACTTTTTCCCTTACGCGGTTGCGGTTGTGCCATAATGCCGCCGTCCTACTCCGCCAGCGCCCGGACCAGTTCCCGGAACCGCTCGCCCCGATGGGCAAAATCGCGGTAGGCATCGAAACTCGTGCCGCCGGGTGAAAGCAAAACCACATCGCCGGCTTGAGCCAGTTTAGCCGCCGTTTCAACCGCCTGGTCCAGAGTCCCCGCCGGAGCCAGAGTCTGCAACACGGCCTCCTCGCCGGCTTCGGCCAGCGCCGCCCGCACATGCTCCTCGATCAGCTCTGTGGCCTCACCGAACAGCACCATCACGCGCACCCGCCGCACCGCCCGCCGGGCAAAATCAGCCCAGGGCAAATTCTTATCCCGGCCGCCGGCCAGCAAAACCAACGGCGTATCAAACGATTCCAGCGCCGCCAGCACCCGTTCCGGAGCCGTGGCAATGGAGTCGTTGATCCACAAACTCCCGTGCCAGCGCCGCACTTCCTCCAAACGATGGGCCACCCCGGTAAACTCCACAATTCGCCGCCGCATCGCCTCGACCGAGACCCCGGCCGCATCCGCCAGCGCAATCGCCGCCAGCACATTCATCACATTGTGAAACCCGCGCAGCCGCACATCCTTCCGCCGGCAAACCTCAAATTCTTCGCCGTGACGCCGCAGCATCAAAGCCTCACCCCGCAGAAAAGTCCCCGTCTCCGGTTCCGTGCGCCCACTGAAATACCGCACTTCCGCCGGGGTGAGCGCCGCCAGCCCTCGGGCATTCGGCTCATCCAGTCCCAGAATCGCCACATCGCCCCGCCGTTGATGGCGCACAATCTGCGCTTTGGCCGCGATATAAGCTTCCATCGTCTTGTGCCGATCCAGATGGTTCGGCGTAATATTCAACACGCCCGCCACCATCGGGCTGGTCTGCATCAGCTCCAATTGAAAGCTGGACAGCTCCATCACCACCCGATCCTGCGGCCCCATCTGATCCAGGTCCGCGATCAACGGATTGCCGATGTTCCCTCCTACCCAGGTCGTAAAGCCGCCCTCGCGGACCATTTCCCCGACCAGGGTCGTCGTTGTCGTCTTCCCCGCTGAACCGGTAATTCCGATCACGGGAGCCGGACAGCGCAGCATGAACTCATGCGCATCGTTGCTCAAAGGGACACCCCGCTGCCGGGCTTCCAAAACCACGGGCAAATCGTCCGGCACACCCCCGCTCAGGCACAGCAGCTCACAACCATCCAGCAGACTCAACGGATGGTCTCCCAACACATACCGGATCGGCAATCCTTCCAGGTCGCTCAAGGTATCACGCAACGCCTCCGGACTTCGCATATCCGAAACCGTCACGGCGACACCCTGCCGGACAAAGAAACGCGCCAACGCCTTTCCCTGCCGCGCCAGTCCCAGAATCACCACAGAAGAAACCGGTTGAGAAGCCATCGCTTTCCCTTTGCTTAAATCAAAGCCAGCGCCACACCGGCCATCGCGGCCAGCAGACCGATCAACCAGAAACGCTGTACCACCTGCGTCTCCGACCAACCCATCAATTCAAAATGATGATGCAGCGGCGCCATCTTGAAAATCCGGCGTCCCTGACCATACCGCTTCTTCGTATATTTGAAATAGAAAATCTGCAAGATATCGGAAAGCGTCTCCGCCACCGGAACCAGCGCCACAAGCGGCAACAGCAACCACTGCCCGGTCATCAAAGCCACTACCCCCAACGTCGCCCCCAGCGCCAGCGACCCGGTATCGCCCATAAAAAGCTCCGCCGGATGCGCATTGTACCAGAGGAAGGCAAAAAGCGCCCCCACGACGGTAAAGCAAAAACGCGCCAGATAGATCTGGCCTTGCAGCTCGGCAATCACGGCATAAGCCGCAAAAGCGCTGGAAAGGATAATCCCGGCCAGCCCGTCCAGCCCATCGGTCAGATTGGCGGAGTTGGCCCCCGAGATAATAATAAACATAGCTACAGGAATGTAAAGCAGGCCGATATCGATCTTTTCAGGAATCCCGGGAATGGCCACACTGTTCAATTTCAAACCGAAATAAAGCACCAACGCAATCACAAACGTCAGGGCAATTTCGATCTGAATCTTAAACCGCGCCGTAAAACCTTCGCCCCGGCGCATCCCCCGCACGCCCGCCCAATCGTCGAGCGCCCCCAGAACCCCATAAGTCACCATCACCCCGAGCGGAACCAGAATCGAACGGCCGATCACCGTCTGTCCTATTAAATTGTAAATGTTCAGCGCCAGCGTAATGAGCAGCACCGGAATGGTGATCAACAGCCCACCCATCGTCGGCGTTCCCATCTTGGTCATATGGCCTTCCGGACCATCGATGCGGATCGGTTTACCGATCCGGAATTTCTTCAACAGAGAAAGGTAGGGTTTCCCCCAGAAAACCACCATCAAGAATGAGATACTCGCCAGAATCAGCGCAAAACCCACCTCAGGCCTCCTTGCTCAGGGCCGCGACCAGCTGTTCCATGTGCATTCCTCGCGATCCCTTCACCAAAACAATATCGTCGGCCTGCACCAGCGACTGCAACAACGGTGCCGCAGCCTCACAGCTTTCCACTTCGTGAATGGCCTCAGCCCGCAATCCACACAACCGGGCCTCTTCGGCAATCCAGTGCGCCCGCGATCCCACGGTGACCAGTACATCGACCACGCCCGCTGCCCGAACGCCCACCTTGCGATGGCCTTCTTCTTCATAGTTGCCCAGCTCGAACATATCCCCCAGCACGGCAATCTTGCGCCCGTTTAGATCGTGCAGCAAATTGAGCGCCGCCAACACCGAGGGAGGACTCGCATTGTAGGTGTCGTCCAGGATCAGGGCATCATGGATTCCCCGCACCGTCACCAACCGCAGCTGGGTATTGGAAGAACGCAGCCCTTCGGTGATCTCCTGCCAGCCCAACGAATCGACCAATCCGGCCGCCGCCGCCCGAAGCACGGTATGCACGCTGTGCTGTCCCAACAACGGCACCCGCAGATGGACCTTTTCCTTGCCGTAATGCAACCGCACCCGAATGCCGTCCAGGCCGAAACTCTCCACCTCATCGGCCCAGAGGTCGGCTTCCGACGAAAGCCCATAGAAGAAAACCCTGGCCTGCGTCGCCGCCGCCATCGCCCGCACCCGGGGATCGTCATAATTCAAAATAGCAACCCCCTCCGGAGCTGCCGGCAAAGCCTCGACCAGTTCCTGCTTGCCCAACGCAATCGCTTCCAGACTGCCCGCCCGTTCGGCATGCACCGGTTCGACATTCGTGATAATCCCGATATGCGGCCGGGCCATCTCCGCCAGCATCTTAATATCGCCCCGGACGTACATCCCCATCTCCAACACCGCCCGCTCACATTGATCGGTCAGCTGTAACAACGTCAAAGGCAGTCCAATTTCATTGTTAAAAGAACCGGTATTGTGCAGCACCTGATAACGCCGCCCCAACACCCGCGCCACAACCTCTTTGGTCGTCGTCTTGCCGACACTGCCGGTAATTCCGACCACCCGCGGCTTCAATTGCTGCCGCCAGAAACGGGCCGCCTGTTGCAACGCCCCCAACGTCGAAGGGACCTGAATCACGATCGGCCCCTGCACTCCGGTCAAATCCGGCCGCGTTTCCCCGGTCAGATCGATCCGCTGCGCCGGCACCGAAACCGGTCGCTCCACAATCGCCGCCACCGCTCCCTTCGAGAAGGCCTCGCCCACAAAATCATGGCCGTCGACCCGTTCTCCGGGAAAAGCCAGAAACAACGCGCCCGGCTCCACCTTACGAGAATCCACCACCGGAACGACAGGATGGTCCAATCCCATCCCCCGGCCGGCGCCCAACCCTTCCAGAACATCAGCCAGCGTCAACGCTCGCACCATAGTCATCTCCCATCCCTATCGAGGCACAAAATCCCCCCGATTATAACCCAAAACGGGCGGGATGCCCCGCCCGGCCCACGGACTTACGGTCGGACCTGAGGATCAGTTGGGGGAATTCCCAACAGAACAAAAAGCCGGGTGGCGACTTTTTGGAATACCGGCGCCGCAGTCTGCGATCCCCATCGCATATCGGGGGCAACGTCCGGTCGATCCAGTTTAATCAAAATCAACACCTGCGGATTGGGCAGTGGGCCGTAACCGATAAAACCGGTGATCACTTCATCGGGCTCATAGCCCCCCACGCCTGGAATCTGAGCCGTGCTGGTCTTCCCCGCGATCCGATATCCCGGGATTTGAGCATTCTTTACTTCGCGTTCCACCGCCTGCGCCAGCAGCTCCGAAAGGGTCTGCGCCGTCTGAGCCGACACGGGACGTCCCAACTCTTTGGGCAAAATCTCCACCACCCGCCCATCGGCATATTGCCGCTCCGCCACAATGTGCGGCTGCATCATCACGCCCTCATTGGCCAGCGCACTCACCGCAACGGCCATCTGCAACGGCGTCACCGCAATCCCCTGCCCAAATGAATTGGTCGCCAGGAACGAATCCGACCAGCTCCAATCCGAAGGCATGTGCACCAGGCCGGAAGCTTCATTGGCCAGCTCGATCCCGGTCTGTTGACCAAACCCGAACCCCCGCACATATTGATAGAAGAGATCGGGCCCCATCGATTGGGTGGAAAGCGTCGCCGCCCCCACATTGAGCGAATGTGCCAGCAGCCCTTCCAAATCCTGCGTGCCGTAAGCTCCGCCGTCCCAGTTATGGACGATAATCCCGCCGTATTCCAATCCCCCCCGATCCGAATAGGACCAGTTCAAATCGGCGCGCCCGGAATCCACCGCGGCCGCCACCGTAATAATCTTAAAAACCGAACCCGGCTCATAAGGAATACTTACGGCCGGATCCTGGAAAATGGCCGACTGAGAAGCCGCAGCATAATCCGGATAGTGGGCCGGAGCATAGCTGGGACGATTGGCCATCGCCAGCATCGCGCCGGTGCGCGGATTCATCACCAGAATCGTCCCGCCTTCGGCCTTGTATTCCTGAATCGCCGCATCCAGTTCGCCTTCAACATAAGCCTGGATCGTCCGGTCCAGCGTCAACTTCAAATCGGTACCGGAATAAGGCATGGGATTTTCCTGAGCCATCTCTCCAGGCAACGGACTGGAATCGCCGCCCAACGACCCGGTCTTCTGCACGCTCTCGCCTTCCAGGAACCGCCGCTGGAAAGCCTGCACGCCATAGCCCCGGCCGTCTTGATTGACAAAGCCCAGTACATGGCCGGCCAGACCGCCTTCCACATAATATCGCTCCCACGCAGGCGTCAACGTCAACCACGGCCAGTTCAAAGCCTCGATCTTCTCAGCCTGCTCATTGGAAATATGCTGAGCCAGCGGCCGCCAGATCATCGTTTCCGCTTCGGCATCGGCCGGCACCGTCAACGTCGCCACCAGATCGCCTTCCGATTGATTCAATAGCGGAGCCAGTGTTCGCGCCGCTTCGACCGGATCGCGCACCAGCGTGATTTCGGCTCCCACATCGTACACCGGGACATTTCCCACCAGCAGATCGCCGTTACGATCGGTGATATCCCCCCAATGGGGTTCCGGCAAGGCATACCGCCGTTGAACCAGCTTCTCGACCTCCGCATGATACTGATTGTGCTCCAGTACCTGCAACCGGATCAACTGGCCCACCACCGGAAACATCACCATAATCAACAGCGCCGCAATAAAACGCAGCCGGATATCCGGCCCGCGCATCATGGGGTCCCCCCCTCGATCTGCAAGAAATCCAGCTGTTCGGCCGGATGATATCCCATCTCAATAGAACGTTGCTGCAAGACCCCAATGGAGCCGGCCTGTCCGATCTCCACCCGTAACAGTTCGTTCTGTCGTTCCTCTTGCAATATTTCCTCTTTTAAGGTCCAAACCTGGTTGGCCAGATGAACATTGGAAGCCAGCAGGCTTAAATATCCGGCGATCAACAAGGCTACGACCACCACCACCGAGAAAAAGAGTAAGGCCAGGGCGCGATCGCGCTGTTCCTGTCGTTTAGGAACGCCATGCGTTTGCTGTTGCCAAAGAACGCTCATCCTGACTCCAACTTCTCTGCCACCCGCAACTTGGCGCTGCGGCTGCGTGGATTGGCTACGGACTCGGCCTCTGAAGGGATCTCCGGCTTGCGGGTAATCAGCTGTAAGGTTGGTTTATGGTGGCAGGTACAAACAGGTGCTTTGGGTGGGCAAATACACCCCCGGGACTCTTGTTGCATAAATTGCTTGACCAGCCGATCCTCCAACGAATGGAAAGAGATCACCGCCAGTCGCCCACCAGGTCGCAACAGAGCCACGGCCTGCGGCAACGCCGCTGCTACCAGGTCCAACTCTCCGTTAACCGCAATCCGCAAAGCTTGAAAGGTCAGGGTGGCCGGATGAATTTCCCCGGCGCGTCGTCCCACTGCGGTATAAATCACATCGGCCAGCTCCCGGGTAGTGGAAATCGGGCGCGCCGCCACAATCGCCCGGGCAATCCGCCCACTGCGCGGTTCTTCACCGTAAGTCCGCAGCACCCGCACCAACTCCTGTTCCGACAGGCTGTTGACCAGCTCCGCCGCGGTCGGCGCATCCCCAGTCGGATCAAACCGCATATCCAAAGGGCCATTGGATCGGAAAGAAAACCCCCGTCCGGGATCATCGATCTGAAATGAAGAAAACCCCAGGTCAAATACAATACCATCCACTGGGGAGAAGTTAGTTTCGTGAGCGGCTTCTGCCAGCTCGACAAATGAACGATGAAGGATTTGAACCCGTTCGCCAAAAGAAGCCAACCGTTCAGCCGTCCGCTGCGCCGCTTCCGGATCGCGATCCAGTCCCAACAATAAACCATCCGGTGTAGAAGCTTCGAGGATGGCCCGGGCGTGACCGCCGCCCCCTACGGTAGCATCAATATAGCGTCCCTGAGGACGAATGGCCAGCCCTGCCAGTGTTTCAGCGAGCAGAACAGGTTGATGATCCCCCGTTCCAGCCGGGGCTAAATCTGAAGATGCTCCCATAAAGCGGGGTCTCCATCTGACATTTCTACCTGGCGATTGTTCTGTTCGGCCCAGCGCTCGGGATTCCAGAGTTCGATGAAACGGTCCAGGCCTACAATGACAACTTCAACGGCGGGATCGAGCCCGGCATACTCACGCAGCCGATCCGGAGCCAGAATCCGCCCCTGACGGTCCAACATGGTATCCACAGCATCAGCAAAGAAGAGTCTCCGCAAGGCTCGCCCTTGAGGATCGGTTAGAGGAAGCTCATTGACTTTAGTGGCCAATTCCTGCCAGACGGAAAGGGGATAGATCGTCAGGCAACGATCCAATCCTTTGGTCAAGACCAGACCTTCCGCCAGTTCCGCTCGGAAACGGGAGGGAATGGTTAAGCGACCTTTCTCGTCCAGGGTGTAGGTGTACTGTCCTAAAAACATGTGCTCCAGTTTCCCACTCAAAGCTGCGGCGTAAAGAGAATTCTTCCCCGTTTCCCCACTTAGACCCACTTTATCCCACAATTTGCCACATTATATACTACATTCCAAACCTTTGCAACCAAAGCAACCCACCTGACGCAAGGTGTCTTGTGACAATAGTGTTACAATTCCGTAAACAGATTATTTTGTCTATATTTTGGTGCGCCTCAGAAGGCGCACCAAAATATAGTTTTTCGCAGTACCGCAAAAGGCTTTTGTTTGGTAAAAAGCGCCGCGCAGTGCGAAGCAGGCAGAGAGAGTTTTTTGTTTGTGTTTGTGCGCGCCTAAGAATGCGCGCACAAACACAGGCTTTTTTCTCTGCGCAGACGGCGCGCGAAAAAATGGGCTTACCCGACGACCAGGCTGTCTACTGTCTACTTTCTACTGTCGACTTCTCCCTTTACTTCTCCTGTTTCCAACTTGAGCTATAATAGCCTTGAAAACTAACTTTTCTTCGTGAAGGAATGGCATGCTGCATCTTGAACGTCTCGGAGCGGAAATTGAAGCACTTGGTCGTCAGGCAGCTCAAACCCACCGACAATGTGTGGATGAGGTCGAAATTGCCTGCCGCTGGCTGCAAGAAGCCCCCACTCCCGCCGAACTTCGCCAGCTGGCCCGCCCCTTCACCGGCCCGCAATCCGAATGGGAAGGAGCCGTCCCGGTCACCGATGACCCGCTGGATTGTTGTTACGCGACCGAAGAACTCCCGGCCCCCGGCACGATCGCCATCGCGGTCGACGGCTCCCAGATTTTCCCGGATCGCCACGCCGCATTGACCTATGCTCTGCTCCAGGTAGGCAGCCTCACCTTCCGTTATAATGGACTCGCGCCCTCCCCAACCAATCAGGCCCGGCTTTATTACGAAGAAGGCGAACTCTTCGACGAAAAAACCGGCCTCCCCGTCACTCCCCAGCGCTGGGGCATGCGGCGTACCGTCTGGGAAGCCCAGTATCTGGCCGAACAGGCTCACCAGGAACGCGACCGCCATCCCGATACCCCAATCCTTGCTCTGACGGATGGACCGCTGTTGTGGAGTTACATCGAACGCAGCCGGGAAGACGCCGAAGCCTTCCGCGACTATCTGGAAGCCCTCACCCATCTCTCTCAGGCCGGCGCCCTGGCGGCCGGTTTTGTGGAACGCCCCGGCGGCCGACGATGGATAGAATTGCTCTGGCTGAGCCGGCTCACCCCTGAAGGCACCCCTCGCCATCCCGGCGAGAGCAAGCTCCTGACCCTGACCGATCATGATCTGATGGCCCGGTATCTGGCTCCCGGCGAACGTTCGGTCTGGCTGGAACGGCCCTCCCCGACCAACCACCGCCATGCCGGCCATGGCCATCCGATCTGGTTCTGCTATATGAATACCGGCGATACCGGTTATCCGATCATCGCCCGCCTGGAAGCACCGGCCTGGGTAGCCCGCCATGAACCTTCATCGCGCCTGCTTCAGACCACCCTCTGGCATCAGGCCCGGCTGTTGAACGGCTATCCTTATGTCCTGGCCCGCGCCCACGAGGAAGCTGTCGTCTCCACCGAGGACAAAGCGGCCCTGGAAGGGCTCCTGCTCCGCCAGCTCTGGCAGCAGGGCATTCCCGTCCGTCCCTCGGAGAAATCCCGCCAGAAGAGCAACCTGGGCCGCAAACATTAGGAAAGAGGTAATTCTTGAACGCTACCACGATCACCATCGGGAACGTCCTGCGCGCCGATATCCGCGGCTTCGTCGTGGCCTCGCGCATCCCGGAACCGGAAGTCCCCACCTTCGGCGCCTTTGTCCATGCTGATATCCAACAGGAACAGGCTCAGCTCGTCGGACTGGTCTACGACATCCGATTGCTGGATGACCCCTTCCTGCGCGGCATCGCCGCCATGGTCTCCGAAGATCAACCCGGGTACGCCGAAATGATCGCCGATCAACGCGAAGTGCGCATGGTCCCGGTAGAAATCAGCGTCGCCTCCGTCGCCTATCGCAACGCCGGCGGCTGCCATTACGGCTTCCCCCCTCAGCCCCCGATGATCCTGCACCGCATCCGGCTCTGCGACGATGCCGGCATTGCCGAAATCACGGCCCGCCCCGACTTTATGCGCACCTTGCTCCAGAGCCCCAATATCCCCGCCGACGAACTGATCGCAGTCGCCCTCAACCGGGCCGCAAGCCTGCGTCCCGCCGGCGAACGCGAAGATTATCTGCTCACCTCGGCTCGCTATCTGGCCCGCTATCTGGCCGGCGATCCGATGCGTCTCGAAACTATCTTACGCCGTCTGGCTGAAATCGCCGGACGGCCGGCTTGAGGTTACCATGCCTAAACAACATTCCAAACCCAACGAAATCGAAGCTTTAATAGATGAAGCTTATACCGCCTACGAGGACGGCGACTTCGATGCCGCCTTGCAGGCCTGCGATCTCGCTTTGAAACGGGTCCCCCAGGAAGCCGAACTGCACAACCTCCGCGGGTTGGTTCTCGATGCCCTGGGCTACTGGGAAAAAGCTATCACCGCTTATAAAGAAGCGGTTCGTCTCGAACCTGACTTCTCCGAAGCCTGGGAAAATCTCAAAGAAGCGGAGCGGGATCTGCCCATCCGCCCGCAACTCGATGCCGCCTACGATCATGAAGAAGCCGGCGAATTGGATGCCGCTCTGGCCGCCTGCGACGAAGTCCTGAAAGTGCGCCCTGAAATGGCCGAAGCCCATAATCTACGCGGCATGATCCTGGACGGCCTGGGACGACTCCAGGAAGCCCTCGCCGCCTACCAGGAAGCCGTCCGGCTGGACCCTGATTTTGCCGATGCCTGGGCCAATCTGGAAGATGTACAGGCCGAAATCGACAATAAGAAATAGGCCTGCAAACTCTCTATGAGGAAAAACCATCATGAGTGATGAATCACCTTCACGGATCGCCTGTCATGCCCTGGAAGATGCTTATCAACGTGAAGAGTTGGAAGACTTCGCGGGAGCCCTGGAGGCCTGTGACCAGGCGATCGAAGCCGCTCCCACCTGGCATCTCGCCCACAATTTGCGCGGGCTGATCCTGGAAGAAATGGAACGACCGGCCGAAGCGGTGATTGCTTACCGTGAAGCCTTGAAACTGGCCCCCAACTTTGCCGCAGCCCGAAAAAATCTCCGCGGCCTGGAAATCGATTGGGCCCGCTCCTATCTCGATCAAATCCTTATCCGGGTCGATAGCGGCGAGATCGAAGGCGCGCTCAGCGCCTGCCGGGCGGCCCTGGTAATTGCCCCGGATCTGGCTGCGCTTCACAACCTCCACGGCGTCCTGCTGGACGAATTGGAACAGACCGAAGCCGCCCTCGAAGCCTATCATGAAGCGCTCCAATATGATCCCAACCTGAAAAATGCCCACGAAAATAAGCAGCGCGCCACCCGGCGCCTTACAGTGCTCCCCCAGCTGGAGGAAGCCTATCGGCTGGAAGAAAAAGGCCACCTTGAAGCCGCCCTGAAAGCCTGCGATCGCGCCCTGAACGTCGTCCCCGACCTCGCGGAGGCCCATCATTTACGCGGCCTTCTGCTGGAAGAAATGGAACAACCTCAAAAGGCCCTGGAAGCCTACAACAAGGCCATTCTACTGGATCCCCACCTGCCGAACATTCACGCCGACAGGGTTAATGGAGTTAAAGTAAAAATTCAGGCAATAGATGGCGGTCCGCGCCTGCACCGCTTCCAGTCCCATGGAGATCTCTCAGACAGCGGCGAAGCTGAAACCGAAACCAGCGAGCTGGATTCCCATCTGCCGACCTGTCCGCAATGTAATTCTCCACACTTAACGCCTCCCCCCTACTACCCACCCTCAGTTTCGGCCTGGCTTTTACTGGGACTGCCCCCCCCCTATTCACTGGAACGCTGGCGTTGTGAAGATTGTGGTTATTCCTGGAAAATTAAATCGGACTGAATTCATCGAGAGGAGTCTGTAATATGGAAAACCCGGATACTTCAAAAAAAGGGGCAGCCGCCCAACATCTGGAACGTGCCTATCAGTTGGAAAATCAAGGCGAGATCCAGGCCGCGCTGGAATCCTGTAAACTGGCCCAGATCATGGATCCCACTTCCGCGGAGGCCTATAACCTGAGCGGGATTCTTTATGATGAAATGGGCAAACTGGACGAGGCCATTAAAGCTTACCGGCATGCATTGGAGTTGGATCCCGACTTCGAAGATGCCCGTGCCAACCTGGAAGATGCCGAACGCGAAAGCCGGGGCTTGAACGCTGTCCATATCGACCCTTCAATCCCCCCCATTCCCGCCGATGTATCGGAAGAAGCCCAGGAAACCCTGGCCGATGCCTATGCTGTGGAAGCCGACAAAGAGTTTGAAGAAGCGCTGAAAATCTGCGAAAAAGCCCTGGAACTGGCGCCTCGCTGGGCCGAAGCCCATAACCTCCGCGGGATCTTGCTCGAAGCATTAGAAGAGCCGGAAAAAGCCCTGGAGGCCTATCACCGCGCCATTGAACTCGACCCCGGCTGGACGGAAGCACGTGAGAACTTAAAACTGGCTCAGGATGAAGTCCGCGCCACCCCTTACCTCCAGGAAGCCTATAAATATGAAGAAGAAGGCAACCTTGAAGATGCCCTCTCGGCCTGCCACGCCGCCGAAGATATTGCCCCGCACTGGGCCGAAATCTTCAATCTCAAAGGAATCATCCTCGATGAATTGGAGCGTCCGGATGATGCCATTAAGGCCTACCGGCAGGCCGTTTCTCTGGATCCCGATTTCGAAGATGCCCGGGAAAATCTGGAAGAAGCCGAAAAAGAATCCGGCTTTCCCTCCACAACCAGTGATCGACCTGTCGATTGGGTCGTTCCAACGTATGTTCCGGAAGTAGCCCGCCAGCTGCTGGAAGAAACCTACACACTGGAGAACAATGGAGACTATCCCGCCGCCTTGAAAAAATGCAAAGAGGCCCTGCTCGAAGCACCGGATTGGGCCGAAGCCCACAACCTGCGCGGCATCATCCTGGAAGAGCTGGAACGCACCGAGGAGGCCATCGCCTCTTACGAACGGGCCCTTGAACTGAACCCCAATTTTGAGGATGCTCGCGCCAATCTGGAAGATGCCCGACGCGATCGCAGCCAGGAGACCGATGACCCGCTGGTCACGATAGCCCGCTACTATTACCCGCTCCATGCCCGCCTGGCCAAGGGCCGCCTGGAAGCAGTCGGTATCTACGCCCTGGTTCTGGATGAACAAACCGCCAGCTTGATTTATGGAGGTGCCGTCGGCGGCATCCGCCTGCAGGTCCGCGAATCCGATGTCGAACGCGCTCTGGAAATCCTGGACGAAGAACCCGAATCCCCCAATGATGCTGAAAATGCCGAAGAAACAGAGCCAACCGAAAATCAATAAATCCAGCTAAAACATGGAAGACTGGAAGAACGGAAGTATGGAAGCAGGGAAGAATATGTCCCCATCTTCCAGTTTTCCAGTCTTCCAACATGATATCAGTCCTGGTTGACCATCGTCATGTGCCTTTGTTGTCCATCCTCCAAAACCGGGGTATAATCTAGACAGCTTCGTCACGCGGGAGAAAGTCATGAAACCGGAAATTGAAGTCCGTCGTGGCCGTATGAAAGACGCCCAAACCATTGCCGACTTTGTCAATAAAGCTCGGCCTTCTGCAACCCCGGTCACGCGTACCGACGTGGCCGAACGTTACAGCCAGGTTGGGTTCTTGCTGGCAGAATACAACCAGCAACTGGTCGGCCTGGTAGGCTGGCAGGTAGAAAATCTCGTCATCCGGGTCACCGATTTCCTCATCGCACCCGCCGTCGACCGGGTTGTTGCGGGTCGAGTCCTGATCAGCGCCATGGAAGAAGAAGGTCGCCAGCTCCAATGTGAAGCCGCCATCCTTTTCCTGCCCCCCAACCCCAGCGCCGATCTGATCTCCTATTGGGAAACTTTCAGTTATGAGAAACGTGCAGTCGCCACTTTGCCCAAAGTCTGGCGAGATGCCGTCACCGAAATCAGAATCAACACGCAAAGCGTGATGGTCAAACAATTGCGGGAGGACCTGGTTCGCAAACCCATGTAAACCCGGACTCTCCGATCCTCTCAGGAGTATAGTGCATGGAGAAAATCAAGACATTTATCGGGGCACATCCTCAATGGGCCTCGTGGATTGTCCTGTCGATTGGCATGGTTGCTATTCTGCTCGTCTCGGCTCGCGATGTTCAACTGGCTATAGGCCAACAAGTCGCGCTCATCCTGGCCACAATAGCCGTGGCCGGTCTATGTGTCTGGATTATCGGCTGGGAAGACGAAGAAGAAATCCCGCCTCAGTCCTGAATTCGATGACGGTTTGGATCGCCGACCCGGCATCCCCCACCCAGTACGGGGGATGCCTTTTTGTGTTCTGCCCATCGTAAACAGCCAATAAAGCTACGCTCAATCAGGAGGTCCCATGTCCGATAATTCGGATATAACTGATCCCCAAATCCTGGCCGCTCAATACCAACAGAGCGACAATCTGAACACCCGCATCGATTTCCATGCCCGGTTCAGCACCAACCCACATCCTTTACATCGCTGGATTTTCGACCATTTTTATTTTCCCCGGCGGGGCAAAATCCTGGAACTGGGCTGCGGAATCGGCACGCTCTGGCAAACGAACCAGGATCGTCTCTCCCCTGATTGGAAAGTAGTGCTCACCGATTGGACCGGCGGAATGGTGCAGGCCGCCGGGCAAACCCGGATCGGCTTGCGCGCCCAATTGCCCCACATCACACTCGCCCAGGCCGATGCCCAGACTCTGCCTTTTCAGGACGCCTCGTTTGATGTGGTCATTGCCAACCATATGCTCTACCATCTCGCCGCTCCCGAACAGGCCCTCGCCGAAATCCAACGCGTGCTCCGCCCCGGCGGGAAGTTCTACGCTTCGACGGTGGGCGATGACCATATGCACGAATTATGGGAAACGGTTGAACCGATCGCTCCCGGCACACGGTATCGCGCCGGCCGGCTTACCGCAGGCTTTACCCTGAGCAACGGATCCCCCCAACTGAGCCCCTGGTTCTCCCAGATCGCGCTTTACACCTATGAAGACAGTCTGATGGTAACGGAGGCCGAAGCCCTGGTCGATTATCTGCTTTCCTGCCAGACGATGATGGATTATGAATTCTCGGCCGAACAACTCGGCCAGATCCAACAGCTCTTTCAGCAAACGATCGACAACGACGGCGCGATCTATATCACCAAGAAATCAGGGCTCTTCAGTGCCCTGCGAAATTAAAAACCCTTTTAATAAGTTATAAGGCGCCGCCCCAGAGGGGCGGCGCCTTATAATTTATCAATCTTTGCGTCTTTACGCCCTGCGTTGAAATCTTTAGCTCTGCGCCGCACTGCGCCCCAACGCAAAGGCCGACCGATTGACATCCAGATACTTCTGCGGCACCCGCTTCAATATCGCCTCTTCCCACACGCCGGTCGGCGTCTCCAACAGAGCGGAAAGCGCCGCCAGCATAATGGTATTCACAGTTTTAGGATTCCCGGCCTGAGTCGCCAACGGCAACGCATCGACCACCACCACCTGGCTCGCCCGTGCCCGCAATGCCGCCAGGATCGCCGCTTCCGCCGGATAGATCGCATCCCCCGCACTCACCGACATCGGCATGATCTGCTGCCGGTTGACTACCACGATGCCGCCCGGGCGAATCCAATCGATCCACCGCGCCGCCTCCAGCAACTCAAAAGCCACCAGAACATCCACAGTCCCTTTCTCACTGGTCGGAGAACCCACCTGCCGCGCCCAGCGGACGTGACTTTCCACCACCCCGCCACGCTGCGAAAAGCCGTGAACCTCCGACTTCTTGGCATCCAGCCCCAGCTCCAACGCCACCTGCGCGGCAATATCCGAGGCGGTCAGCACCCCCTGTCCACCCACTCCCACAAACAGCATATTCATACGCTCGACCATTTGACCTTACCTCCTCAATGCCCCGCCTGACCCGTTTCAACCTGCGCGCCGATCGCCTTCTGGGGGCAAACCTGCGAGCAGACGGTGCATCCGGTACAGAGCAGCGGATCGATCTCCGCTTTGGCCTTGCCGGTGCGTTCATAGATCTCCGAGCTCTTCAAAATCGCCGGGCAGCCGACCCGGAAACAGGCGCCGCAGGCCACACACTTCGCCGAATCGACCGTCATCCGCGGCTGCAAATGGAAATAGGGCGTAAAGACACAGGCCCCCTTGACCACAATCACCGCCGGCCCGTCCGTCACCGCCATGGCCTCATGCAAAACCCGATTGCCCTCGGCCACATTCCAGGCATCCACTTCCCAGAGATGCTGAACGCCCATCGCCCGGGCTACCGGCGCAATCTCGATCCGTTCCCCGGTCTCACCATGTAACGTCACCCCCGTGCCCGGATGTTCCTGCCCCCCCGTCATCGCCGTGATCCGATTGTCGAGCACCACCACGACGATCGGCGCCTTGTTGTAAACTGCATTGGCCATCGGAGCCAGCCCCGAATGGAAGAAAGTGCTGTCGCCGATGGTGGCCACCACCTTTTCCTGCGCCCCGGCCTGCTTGAGCCCATGCGCCATCCCAATGCTGGCGCCCATGGAAATCAACATATCCATCGCCTCGAAGGGCTCAGAGACCCCCATCGAATAGCAACCGATATCGCCGGCAATGACCGATTTCGCCTTGTTCCGGCGCATGTTATAGAAGAAGGCCCGATGCGGACAGCCGGGACAGAAGGCCGGCGGCCGGGCCGGCACGGTGACCTCAGTCAAAGCCGCGGCCCCCGCCGGAGTTTCCGCCACTTCGGCGCCCAACCGTCGCGCCCCTTCGCGCACCCGGCCCAATGTCAGCTCTCCGGTCAAGGGGAAATATTCCTTTCCCACCACCGGCAACCCCAACCAACGCACAAATTCCTCAATAATGGGATCCAGTTCTTCGACCACGACCAGCTGATCCACCCGGGCGGCAAAATCGCGGATCAACTTCTCCGGCAGCGGATAGGACATCCCCAGCTTGAGAATGGTGGTGCCGACGAAGATCTCCCGGACATACTGATAGGCCACACCCGTCGTGATGATCCCGATCTTGCGATCCCCTTCGATGATCGTATTGATCGCCGCCGTCTCGGACCAGGCGGCCAGATCCAGCAACCGTTGCTCGATTTCGGGATGGCGGCGCCGGGCCGTCGCCGGAATGATTACATAATCGCGAGGATTGCGCTCAAAAGGCGGCAACGGCTTGAACTCCCGCGCCTGCGGGACCTCCATCTCCACTGCCGATTTGGAATGGGAAAGCCGGGTTGTCGAACGAAGCAGCACAGGCGTATGGAATTGTTCGCTCAATTCAAAGGCCAGCCGGGTAAACTGGCGAGCCTCCTCGCTGTCTGAGGGCTCCAGACACGGGAACTTGCCGAAACGGGCGAACTGCCGGTTATCCTGCTCATTCTGGGAAGAAAAAGCCCCGGGATCGTCGGCACTGACCAGGACCAGCCCCCCCTTGACGCCGGTATAGGAAAGCGACATCAGGCTGTCCGCCGCCACATTGACGCCGACATGCTTCATCGTGGCGAGAGCCCGTGCCCCGCCGAAAGCCGCTCCAGCCGCCGTATCCAGAGCTACCTTCTCATTGCTGGCCCATTCCGCTTTGAGTCCCGGATAACGCACCAGATTTTCCAGGATCTCCGTCGAGGGCGTTCCGGGATAAGCTGAGGCGTATTGCACGCCCGCCTCCCAGGCCCCCAGGGCGATGGCCTCGTTGCCGGACAACATTACCTTCATCGCTGCCTCCTCCGAAAATTTTGTAGCTATGGCTTCGCGCGCCTCAGAAGGCGCGCGAAGCCATAGATTTTTCTTCCAATCTTCCGCACTTCCAGGCTTCCAATCCCCGCGCTTCCATCCTCCATAGTACCCGGAACGCCCAAGGAAACAAGTGATAAGTTGCGTCTTCACCGGCTACGGATATAATCCTTTTGGTACACACCTTTGTAAAAAATCCACCGGCAGCGGCCGCCCGCTCCGGACCCAGAGCTTACCCGCACAAACATGGCCCTGCGTACTCTCTACCAGGCACTGCTCGATAGCGAACTCGCTCGTATGCGAGTCATCGCCCGACTGTGGGAAATTCCGTTAACGGCCGAACGCCGACCGGATCTCGCAGCCCAACTCGCCGACGGTATGGCCCGCACCTCTGCGGTCGAAGCGGCTTGGAAAGCGCTTTCCAGCGAGGAACAGGCTGCGTTGGAAGATTTGCTACGCCACGAAAACGGCGCCATCCCCTGGGCCGTCTTCACCCGCCGCTGGGGCGGCGTTCGCGCCGTCGGGCCCGGCCGCCTGGAACGCGAGGCGCTCTGGCGCACGCCCATCTCTCCCGCCGAAGGGCTCTGGTATCACGGCTTTCTGCAACGCGCCTTTCAAGAAACAGCGGCCGGCAGCGTGGAAATGGCCTTCGTGCCCGAAGAGCTGAAACTCTATCTGCCTTCCCCACCGCCCTTGCCGGCGCTGGCTCCCGATCCAATCGCTCCCCCCGCGGCCCCTTTGCCTTATGGGGATACCCTCGCCGACGATCTAACGGTGCTGTGGAGCTATCTGCAAACAGAAACGATGCGCAAAATCCCGCTGGCCCTCGATCACGGCTGGCCGCCGCGCCATCGCCGCACCGTGCTCCGACGGATCAATCCGCCCGCCGAAACCCGGCTGGCGCTGCTGGAAACGCTTTCCCTGGAACAGGGCTGGATCCGGCTGGAACCCAACGGTCGGTTACGTCCAGCGCCCGAACCGGTCGTGACCTGGCTGCGCTCCGATCGCTGGTCCCAATGGCAGACGCTGGCGCAGGCCTGGATCACCAGCCGCGACTGGAACGACCTGGCCGTCGTCCCCACCCTGCGGCCCGACCCGTCAGACGGCTGGCCGGCCGATCCCCGCGCCGCCCGCCAGGCCTTCTTACAACTGCTCAAATCCTGCACGCCGGGCGTCTGGTATGCCGTCGCTGATTTCATCCGCATCATCAAAGACCAAAATCCCGAATTCCTGCGCGCCAGCGGCGATTACGAACGGGCCGCCCCGCAGGATGCCGTGACCCATGCGCCCCTGCGCGGCTTCGGAGCCTGGGAATCGGTCGAAGGCGCCTTAATTGCCGCCTATCTCACCGGCCCCTTGAACTGGCTGGGAGCGGTCGAACTGGGCGCCTACGCCCCGGCCCTCGCGCCGCACGCCTTCCGCCTCACCGCGGCGGGCGCCGCGCTCCTGGAACTGGCTCCGCCCCCACCCCTGGCCGAACTCGCCCCGGTAACCCTGCGCCCCGACGGCAGCTTGCAAATTCCTCCGGGACGACGCTACGAACTCTTCCAGCTCAGCCGAATCGCCCGCCCGGCCCACGACACCGCCCCCGGACGCTACCGGCTCAGCCCTCGTATGCTGGCCCGGGCCCGGCACCAGGGGATTCCACTGGAAAGAATCCTCTCTTTTCTGGAGGAAGCCACCGGACAACCGGTCGCTCCCATCCTGCAACGCGCCCTGGAACGCGCCTATCAAACCGCCGATGAAGCACGCCTGGAGAAACTCTGGCTCTTGCAGGTCCGGGTCCCCGCCCTGCTGGAAAAACCGGCCCTGCGGGCGCTGATGCATCAACCGCTCGGCCCCCACGCCGCCCTGATCCGTGAAGCAGACCGGGAACGCACCCTGGCGCAATTGTTGCAAGAAGGGCTCTTGCCTGAAACAGATGACGACATTTAACCAGAAAACGGACAATAGACAGTAGACAAAAAATACAAAAGACTGGATGATTGAAATAGAAGCTAACGGCTGCGTTTTTCGATCAATAACAAAAAAACGCATTTTGCGCGCGCTGCGTGCAGCGCGCGCAAAATGCCAGTTAATCCCCCCTTCTTCCCCCGCTTGCGGGGGGAGAAGGAGGGCAGGGGGGATATGAGGGGTAAAAGCATATCTTTCATAAAACCCCAAATTCAGACAGAATAAAGAAATGCCAAAAACGCTAAAAATCCTGGATCAGTAAGGAGATTCAGATATGAGTTCCCAGCTTTACGATAAAGTAGTGCAAACCTTCCGCAGCCGCTTCCAGCGTATGCCCGACATCGTCGCCCGGGCCCCCGGTCGAGTCAATCTGATCGGCGAACATACCGACTACAATGACGGCTTTGTCCTCCCTATCGCCGTGGATCGCGCCACCTGGATCGCCGCCGGCATCCACGCCGAATATGAAGCCACCATCCGCGCCATCGACATGCGCAACGACGAGGCCGTCTTCCGGGTCGACCGGGTCCCCACCTCCAACGGAGGCTGGGCCGACTACCCGATGGCCATCGTCTGGGCTTTCCTGGAAGCCGGCAAGCGACCGTTCGGCCTGGATGCTGCATTTACCTCGGATGTCCCCGTGGGAGCAGGGATGTCCTCATCGGCAGCGGTAGAAATTGCCTTCTCCTTCGTCTGGTCCAAACTGAGCGGCATGGGATACCCCCCGGAAAAGCTGGCCCTCTTAAGTCAACGTGCCGAAAATCAATACGTCGGAGTCAATTGCGGCATCATGGATCAGATGATCAGCGCCTGCGGCAAAGCCGATCATGCCATGCTGCTCGACACCCGCACCCTGGAACGCCGCTACTTTCCCATGCCCAAAGAAGCCACCGTCGTGGTAGCCGACAGCCTCGTGCGCCGCCAGCTGGCCACCTCGGAATACAACATCCGCCGGGCCCAGTGTGAGGATGCCGTCCGCCGCCTGAAAGCCTTCAAACCCGAAATCCGCGCCCTGCGCGATGTGACCGCCGAAGAACTGGCCCAATGGGAAAGCTCCCTGCCGGAAACGGTGGCCCGCCGGGCCCGCCACGTCGTCCATGAAAATGCCCGGGTCTTTGCCATGGCCGAAGCCCTCCAAAAAAGCGACCTGGCCGCCGCCGGAGAACTCATGAAAGAAGGTCACCGCAGCCTGCGGGATGACTATCAGGTCAGCTCAGCCGAACTCGACACGCTGGTCGAAGCCGCCATCGAAGTCCCCGGCTGTTACGGAGCCCGCCTGACCGGCGCCGGCTTCGGCGGCTGCATCGTGGCCCTCGCCGATGAAAGCGCCGTCCAGGATATCCGAACACACCTGATCGAAATCTACGAAGCACGCTACGAACAGCAACCCAATGTCTACATCGTGCACTCCGCCGACGGAGTCTCGCAAGTCTAGCCTTTTAAAATTTCATTTTTTCGCGCCCTCAAAGAGGGCGCGAAAAAATGACCAAAAATCCCAAACCATAAGGGGGTCCAATGAACATCGGTATTCCGAAGGAACGGCATCCGGGCGAAGAGCGGGTCGGCTTAACCCCGGCCGTAGTCGGGTTGCTGGCGAAAAGCGGCCATACCTGTTACGTCGAAAGCGAAGCAGGTTCCAGCGCCGGCTTTGCCGATTACGACTACGAGCGCTTAGGAGCAAAGATCGTCGCTGAGGGCGCTGATCTGTACAAGAAATCGGATCTGGTCCTGAAAGTCTTGCGCCCCGACGCCGAGGAAATCTCCTGGATGCATGAGGGGCAAATCCTGATGGGGCTTCTGGGCCTGCTCACGGCCCCCAAAACCGATCTCCAGGCGCTGCTCGAGCGCAAGATCACCGCCGTAGCCTACGAGCAAATCACGCCCGACGGCGAGGATTTCCCCATCCTCAAAACCGTCAGTGAAGTCGCCGGCCGGTTGGCCCCGACGATCGCCGGCAATCTGCTGATGCGAAATTCCGGCGGCCGCGGGGTCTTGCTCAACGGAGCCCCCGGCGTCTCCGCCGGTGAAGTGGTCATCCTGGGCGGCGGGGTCGTCGGCATGAACGCCGCCCGCGGCTTTGTCGGGATGGGCGCCAAGGTCTTCATCCTCAGCCGCGATCTGGAACGGCTGCGCTGGATCGAAGAATACTTCAACGGTCAGGTAACGACCATGCTCTGCCACGATTACAACATCGCCAACACCATTCGCTTCGCCGATGTCGTCATCGGCGCGGTCCGGGTCCCCGGCGAACGTCCGCCCATTCTGATCTCCCGGGAAATGCTGCGCACCATGCGGGTCGGCGCGGTGCTGATCGATTTCACGATCGACCACGGCGGCTGCGCGATTACCAGCCGGCCCACCACCCTCAAAGAACCGACCTACATCGAAGAAGACATCGTCCATTATTGTGTCCCCAACGTCCCTGGATCGGTGCCGCGCACCTCAACGCTTTCGATCACCAATGCCATCCTGCCCTATGTGCAGGCGGTGGTCGATTCCGGCCCCGCCACCGCCTTCGCCCGGGTTCCCGGACTGAAGCAAGGGGTCGCCCTGCGCCACGGCGAAGTCCTGGACGAACTGCTGGCCCGCTCGCTGTAAAAATTCCGCGATGCGGGACATTTTAACGTCCCGCACAGGGCCCTTGCCCGGTAAAAGCGACGCGCGGGAGGGGATGAGAAAATTTTTTGTTTATGGTTTCGCGCGCCTCAGAAGGCGCGCGAAACCATAGGCTTTTTCTCTCATTTTCCATATTTACCGCACAGGTCGAGATCACGTTCATTATTCCGCCCGTCGAACATCGTTATTACCAATCAAAGGAGCTTCAAGGATGCATTGGCAAGCGTTGTACGCTGAAAAACTTACCACTGCCGACAAAGCCATTGCCGCAACCGTAAAATCCGGCTGCCGCGTCTTTCTGACCGGCAATTGCAGCATTCCCCGCACGCTGGTTGGTGCGCTGGTGGCAGCGGCGCCGCAGCTCCAGGATATCGAAATCACCCATGCCCTGACCGTCGGCCCCGGCAACTTCACGGCGCCGGAACTGCACGGCCACCTGCGTTCCAATGCTCTCTTCATCGGGGCCAATGTCCGCCAGGCAGTTTGGGAAGGTCGGGCCGACTTTACCCCCGTCCTGCTCTCGGAATTTCCCACGATCTACAAATCGGCCCTGCCGCTCGATGTGGCCTTTGTCCATCTCTCTCCGCCCGACGACCAGGGCTACTGTACCTTCGGCATCGAGGCCGGCCTGACCAAAACCCCGGCCGAGGCGGCCAAAGCGATCGTCGCCCAGATCAACCCCAATATGCCGCGCACGCTGGGCGATACCACCATCCACATCAAAGATCTGCACTCCATCGTGGAAGTAGATGATCCTCTCTACGAATATAAAATGGCCGAAGATCCCAACGATCCGGTGACCCAGGCCATTGCAGGCCACATCGCCGCCTTGATCCCCGACGGCGCCACCATGCAGCTGGGAATCGGGGCGCTGCCCGACGCGGTGCTGCCTTACCTGGAAGAAAAACGGGACCTCGGCATCCATACCGAGCTGTTCTCCGACGGCGTCCGCCATCTGGTCGAAAAGGGCATTATCACGGGAGCTCGAAAATCAATCCACAAAGGTAAAATCGCCGCCGGTTTCCTGCTCGGCTCCGCCGAACTCTACAAATGGGCCGACAACAACCCGCTCGTCGAACTGCATCGCACCGAATACATCAACGATCCCTTCGTCATCGCCCAGAACAGCCGCCAGGTCGCCATCAATGCCGCCCTGGAAGTCGATCTGACCGGGCAGGTCTGCGCCGACAGCATCGGCACCAAACTCTACAGCGGCGTCGGCGGTCAACTGGATTTCATCTACGGCGCCGGACGCTCGCAGGGGGGGGTGCCGATCATCGCCCTGCCGGCCACCGCGAAAAACGGCACGCTCAGCCGGATCACCGCCGTGTTGAAATCAGGCGCCGGAGTCACCACCACCCGCAACCATGTCCACTGGGTGGTGACAGAATACGGCGCGGTCGATCTCTACGGCAAGTCGGTGCGCCAGCGCGCCCGGGCTCTGATCAGCATCGCCGCCCCTCAGTTCCGCGATGAACTGACCCGCACCGCCAAAGAGATGCAATATCTGTAAGCCTTATCTGTAATTTCGCGCGCCCCGGAGGGCGCGCGAAATTACAATTTTTCCCACATCAAAACCCAAACCGGGGAATACCATGGTGAAGTTCGAAAGCATCATCCAAACTGAGAAGTTGACCAAAACCTACGGCTCCCACCGTGGCATCCTCGATATGGATCTCAAAGTACGCCGCGGTGAGATCTTCGGGCTGCTCGGGCTCCCCGGCGCCGGCAAAACCACCACAGCTCGATTGTTGGTCGATCTGATCCGCCCGACGCAGGGCACCATCAGCCTCTGGGGAAAAGATATCCGCCGCCACGGCGTGGAATTACGCCGCCGCATCGGCTATCTGCCCGGCCATTCCGTCGTCGATCCCCAAATGACCGGCGAACAATGGCTGCGCTATCTGAGTCGACTGCGCGGCGGAATCACCTGGAAAACGATCCAACAACTGGCGGCCCGGCTGGAATGCGATCTTACAGGCATCCCGCCCGCCAACGCCAGCGAACCGCCGCAAAAGTTAAACCTGATCCAGGCCCTGATGCACAAACCGGAACTGCTGATCCTCGACGAACCGACCCGCTGTCTGCCGCCGCCCACCCAGGAAGAGCTGCATCGTCTGCTGGCTGAAATCCGTGCCGAAGGCCGGACGGTCCTGTTGACTACCCGCAATTTATTGGAGATCGAACGGGCCTGCGATCGGGTAGGAATTCTACAGGAGGGTGTCCTCAAAGCCGTCGAAGATGTCAGCGATTTCCGCCAGAAAATCATCCATCGAATTGAACTTCATTTCCACGCCCCCGTCTCCCCGGAAACCTTCAGTCGGCTGCCGGGCGTCCGCGAAACCACCAGCAAAGGCAATGTCCTCTATTGCACCATCCAGGGTTCCATCGACCCGGTGACCCGGGCCGCAGGACAGTTCCGGTTGCTCAATATCCTTCAACATGAACCGGACCTGGAAGAAAATCTCTCTCCCGTCCCCTTCCAACCCGCACCGCGCCCTTCGACTTCGGGCGAGCAATTTTCCGGAAAAAGATAGCGAGGCCGGCCATGACATCTCTCTACCAGATTTACCTGCTCTTCATCAAAACCCTGCGCGATCAACGCCGGATTCTGCTCTATGGATGGGCCGGCATGACCGTCATGGCCTCCATCGTCATGCTGCTCTACCCGGCATTACGCCATCTCCCTGTGCCGGAAAAGCTCACCAACAGCATCGCCCCGGCACTCGCCTCGGTGCTTTTCACTGGCCTGGATTTCCAATCGCCGGCCGGTTACCTCAACACGATCCTGTTGTCCGTCCTGGCCCCGATCACGCTGAGCGGGCTGGCCATCTATCTGGGCAGCGAGATCCTTGCCCATGAAGAATCTCAGGGCCGGCTCGATCTGCTGCTCTCTTTGCCGCTCTCCCGCTCACGGCTCATGCTGACGCGAATGGCCGCCCTGCTGCTCATCCTCTTCATCATCTCGCTGGGGATCTGGTTAGGCCTGCTCCCCGGCCCTCAACTCACTGAATTATCGCTGACTTCCGGCCGACTTCTGGCTGCGGCGATGAATTTATTCCTGCTGGCCCTGACCTTCGGGACGCTGGCGCTGGCCGTCAGCAGCGTCACCGGAATCCCGGAAGTCGGTCGTAATGGCGCCTGGGGCGGCTATTTGATTGCCTGGGCCCTGCAAATCGGAGTTCCGGTCATTCATGCCCCCGCGGCTCTGAGCTGGCTCTCACCGCTCTACCATTACAGTTGCAGCGATCCCCTCGGGCAGGGACTCACCCCACTCCATATCACGATCCTCGCCGGCCTGAGCCTGACCGCCTTATTGATTGCATTGATCGGGTTCAATCGGCGGGATCTCAAAACCGCTACACCGCAGTAAATACTTTCCTAAAGCAGCCTGGGGTAAAGCCTCAGGAAACCACGCCGGACAAATCATTTTCATCGTTCGAAGGGCCACACCAGCCTTGTAACGTCCCGCAAAGGGCGCCTACCCCGTAAGTAACGCCGCGCAGGATGGGAAAAGAGAGTTTTTTTGTTTATGTTTGGGCGCGCATCGGAATGCGCGCCCAAACATAGACCTTTTTCCAGAACCATCCCGGCGGCAATCTCCGGCCCCCTCTCCCTTCCACACGGCCGGCGCAATCGGCTTAACAACAGATCTTATAAAATGTCCACGGCACTTTAAAACAAAATAAGGGAGAGGGCGGGGGGTGAGGGCCAACCCCGCTCCGCCCGGGATCTGCAATCAGTCCGGCGCGCACAGCGAGTGGTACGGCAAGATCGGCAAGGACCAAGTGGAATGGGTCCGGCACTTCCTGGGCTGGGACCCGGTGGACCTGCGGGATTACGGATCGAAAGAGTGGTTCTACACCTCGTGGAAGGTGGTGGTCCAGTTTTTGGGAACAGACGCCTCAGGGATAAGCACACTTACAGGTTACCTCACTAATCTTTGCCCAAATTTCTCATAAATCTTTAACCTAAACAAAATTTCGCTGACAACCAGACTCATATACACCCAAAACCAAACTGAAAACCAATAAAAAATTTGAAATGGCACATCAGTATCTAACGGAGAAACTGCAAACGGCACATTAGAATATTTGTAAAGATCCATAAAAAGAATCATGAAAGAATTCCAAAATTCTATTAACAAAAAAACAGCATTAAGGATCACAATAAAATACCCACTCACTTTCCTATCTCTTGCCCATGGATATGCTAAGATTATCGGTATTCCCAAAACTGCTTTACAAAAAAAGGTATCGCGAATTAAGGAAACCGACTTAGTCTGAATAAGAAAGCTTACTATATCCTTATTATCCATAATAGGATATAAAAATATCGAAATAAAAACAAACGCAAACATATTTACCAAAAACACGAGAAATAGAATTATATTAATTCGCTTCATTTTTAGTTTTCCTCTTATTTAAAATACTGCTCTATCTGAAGTAAGAAATAAACCATTCTTATTTTACTCCTTACCTTCGGAATCAATGCATTGATACCTGAATCGGGCGAGGAAACCTCACCCCTACAAAAAATCTCCCGTAGGGGTACCCCTTGTGGGTACCCCATCCTGACAAATTTAGAGAAAACTCCTCTCTTCTTCTCTGCGGCCTCTGCGCCTCAGCGGTGAAATCTCTTGTAGCGTCCCGCAAAGGGCGCCTACCCCGTAAGTAACGCCGCGCAGGATGGGAAGAGAGTTTTTTTGTTTATGTTTTGGCGCGCATCAGAATGCGCGCCAAAACATGGCTTTTTTCCAGAGCCGCGTCGGCGACGCTCTCTGAAGCCCCTCTCCCTCACCCCCATGCCGGCGGGGCATCTTCACTAAAGCTCTTCTGAAAGCGCGTCGAAACTGCGCAACTGCATGGGGGAGGGATTAGGGAGGGGGCTAAGCGCGAAATTATGGCTTTTTTCCAGCCCAGAAAAGGTTTTCTCTAAATTCTTCTCTGTGCCCTCTGTGTCTCCGTGGTGAATCTTTTCCCCGCTATCTTCCCCTTCAACTTTACCAATTCGCAAAATGGCCTTACAATAACTCCAGCCGCTACGGTTAGAAGTCCTGCGGTCTCAGGTCACCCTTTGGGAGCCGAACCCCCAAATTTCGGCATCCAGGTTCTTATTTATCCCATCTGTGAAGGAGGCTTACGTTGCATATCCTTGTGGCCATCAAACAGGTGCCGGATACCACTAATATCCGCATCGACCCGGAAACGGGGAATCTGGTGCGCGAAGGGGTACCGGCGATCATGAACCCTTATGACGCCCATGCGCTGGCTGCCGCTGTGGAATTAAAACACAAATACGGCGGAAAAATTACGATCATCACCATGGGCCCCAACTCATTCGTCGCTTCGATCCGCGAAGCCATCGAATTGGGCGCCGATCGTGGTATTCTGGTCTCCGATCGTAAATTCGCCGGCGCGGACACTCTGGCGACCTCCTATGTGCTCGCCAGCACCATCGAAGCCCTCCAAAAAGAAGGCCCGGTCGATCTGGTCCTCTTCGGCAAACAGGCCATCGACGGCGATACCGCCCAGGTCGGCCCCGGCGTCGGCGTCCGGCTCGATATGCCTGTCGTAACCTATGTGGTCAAAATCCGCGAAGTCGACGAAAAACGGCAACGGGTCATTGTCGAACGCAAAACCGAACATGTCGTCGAAGTGATCGAACTGCCGCTGCCGGCGCTGCTCACCTGCGAAAAAGAAATCGCCGAGATCCCCTTCGCCCCCCTCCCCGATCTGGTGCGCTCTCTCACCTATCAACCTGAGAACTGGACCACCGCCGACGGCCCTGTGACATTCGATATCGCCCAGATCGGCGTCAAGGGGTCCCCCACCGTGGTCTACAAACAGGAGACCCCCTCCATGCGCCAGGCCGGTGAAGTGATCAATTCCCGCGAAACCGGGATTCCTGCCGCGGTCAAGACGGCTCTGAACAAATCCGACGCCGCCGGAATTTTGAAACAAGTATTAGGAGGCGGCCAATGATCCGTCGGTTCTGGGTCTTCATTGAACAAGAAGACGGCAAAGTCCATCCCGTCTCCTGGGAACTGCTGGGCGTCGCCCGCCGGCTCGCCTCTCAGGTCGCCGAGGAAGCCAAAGCGGCCGGAGATGAAGTCGCCGTAGAAGGTGTGCTGCTCGGCAACAACGTGGAATCGATTGCGCAGGAAGCGCTGCATTACGGCGCCGACCGGGTTTATCTGGTGGATTCTCCGATGCTGGCACACTACCGCAACTGCCCCTATTACCGCACCATCACCAATGTGGCCCGGAAACACAAGCCCGAAGTCTTCCTGATCGGGGCCACCACCCTGGGACGCGATCTCGCCGGCGCCATCGCCACCGCGCTCCGCACCGGCCTGACCGCCGACTGCACCCAGCTGGAAATGGGCGAAGTGAAAAACGCCCCGCGCCGCGTCCTGCTGGCCACCCGTCCCGCCTACGGCGGCAACATTCTGGCCACGATCGTCTGCAAAGACCGCGTGCCCCAGATGTCCAGCGTCCGCCCCCGCGTCTTCCCCATGCCCGCCCGCACCGCCGAAACCTCCGGCGAAATCGTGCGCGAAACCATTGAAATGGGCGAAGAAGAGGCCAAGGCCTGCATCCTGGAACTGGTCCACGGTACAGGCGAAAGCCTGGCCATCGAATACGCCGACGTGATCGTCACCGGCGGCCGCGGTTTGGGCGGTCCGGAAGGCTTCAAACTGCTGGAAGAGCTGGCCGATCTGCTCGGCGGCGTGGTCGGGTGCAGTCGCCCCTGCGTCGACGCCGGCTGGATGACCTACGCCCATCAGGTGGGACAATCCGGGAAAACCGTCCGCCCCAAACTCTACATCGTCGCCGGGGTCTCCGGCGCGCTGCAACACAAAGTCGGGATGCAGGGTTCCGATTTTATCATTGCCATCAACAACGATCCCAAGGCGCCGATCTTTGAGGTAGCCGATGTGGGCATCGTGGGAGACCTCTTCCAGGTCATCCCGGCGATGATTGAACAAATTAAGGCACTCAAGGAGGCTAAAGCATGAGCGGCGAGCAACTGCGCTTCGACGCCATTGTAGTCGGCGCCGGATTGGCCGGGTCAGCTGCCGCCATGGTTCTGGCGCGCGCCGGTCTGAAAACGGCATTGATCGAACGAGGACGGGAAGCCGGCGGCAAGAACTATTTCGGCGGGGCCATCTACACCCACGCCATCGCCGAACTGCTGCCCGATTACATGAGCCGCAAGCCCCCCTTTGAACGGCCCGTCAGCGAGGCCGGCTTCTGGTTCCTGGCTCCCGACGGTCTGACCAAGATGACGGTCCAGGGCGGCCATCTGAACAAAGAACCCGCCGACGCCTACACCACGCTGCGCGCGCTCTTCGATCCCTGGTGGGCCCGCCAGGCGCAGGAGGCCGGTGCCCTTTTGATTCCCAAGACCACCGTGATCGATTTCATCCGCAGCAGCGACGGCCGGGTCACCGGCGTCGTCACCGATCGGCCCCAGGGCGAGATCTACGCCCCGGTGGTCATCGTCTGCGAAGGCGTCAACAACCTGCTCGCTCAAAAACTGGGACTGGCCAAATCAGACCTCAACCCCACCACGGTAGCCCTGGCCTTCAAACAGGTCATCGGCCTGCCGATGGATACCATCAATGCCCGTTTCGGCCTCAAGGACGAAAGCCAGGGTGTGGCGGTCTCGGTCCTGGGCGATGTTTCGTTGGGATTGCCCGGCATGGGTTTCGTCTATACCAACAAGACCTCGGTCTCCGTCGGTCTGGGCATGATGCTCGATGTCATGGCCGACTACCGGCTGCGCCCCTACGATGTACTGCAACGCTACCTCCAGCACCCGTCCATCGCCCCCCTGGTCGAAGGCGGGCAGCTGCTGGAATACGGCGCCCATCTGATCCCTGAAGGCGGTTACAGCACCATGCCGCAGCTCTACACCGACGGCGTGATGCTCGCCGGGGACTGCGCTTCGATGGTCAATGCGTTGCACTGGGAAGGGACCAACATGGCCCTCGTCGCCGGCCGGCTGGCCGCCGAGACGGCCATCGAGGCTCACAAGCGGGGCGATTTCAGCGAACGTTCCCTCTCCATGTACGAAGACAAGCTCAAGCAGTGCTTCCTGCTGCCCGATCTCTATCAATATCGGGGCTTTGCCCACTTCCTGGAAACCCACCCCGAATTTATGGGCATCTACCCGGCCTTCCTCAACGATGCCATGGGCCAGTTCTTCACGGCCTACGGCAAACCCAAGGAAGCGCTCTTCAAAGATATGTACGGCGCTCTGACCAAACGACGGTCGCTCTTCAAAGCGGTCGGTGACATTATTTCTATGGGGAACGCCATCTCGGCGATTTCTTCTCTGCGAAAGGCGGTATTGGGATGGTAAAGAAAATCGAAGGCTTCAATTTCAAGCCCAAGGAACTGCCCAAAGAGGTACGCGATACGCTGCCCAAGGTGTACGTCGATGATATGCTGATGTCGCTAAAGTATTTCGTCGATGAACAAAAAGCCCATCTGTGGATCAAAGACGCCAATGTCTGCGCGGAATGCACACATAAGCCCTGCATCTACTTCTGCCCGGTGGGCGTCTATGCACTGGGCCCCGACAACAAAATCCAGGTCGCCTATCAGGCCTGTGTGGAATGCGGCAGCTGCCGGCTGGGCTGCCCTTACAAAAACATCGGCTGGGTTTTGCCCCGCGGCGGCTACGGCGTCGCCTACAAATTCGGCTAAACAATCCCTTTTATAAAAAAGCGCGCCCTCTTCGAGGGCGCGCTTTTTTATATAAACAAATAACTCTCTCTGCCTGCTTCACACAGCGCGGCGATTCAGGCCGAACAAAGCCCTTTTGCGGTACTGCGAAAAAAGCCTGTGTTTTTGCGCGCATTCTTATGCGCGCAAAAACACAAACAAAAAACTCTCTCTCCCCTGCTTCGCACAGCGCGTCGCTTCAAGCCGAACAAAAACCTTTTGCGGGGCGCTAAAATGCGCGTAATTTATAAACGATAACCGGAATGAATCCAGGGCTCGATATCTTTCTCATAAGCATGGATCTCTTCCGGCTGGAAATACAACGCAATTTCCCGCTGCGCCGATTCCACACTGTCCGAGCCATGGATCAAATTGCGTTGATTGGAAATCCCCAAATCGCCCCGGATCGTCCCGGGCGCGGCTTCCGTCGCATTGGTCTTGCCCATCATGCCCCGCATCACCGCCACCGCTTCCGGGCCTTCCACCACCATCACCACCATCGGTCCGGAAATGATAAAATTGTGCAGCCCGGCATAGAACGGTTTTCCCACATGCTCGCCGTAATGCCGCTCCGCCATTTCAGGGCTCATCCGGATCATCTTCATGGCCGCGATCCGCATGCCACGCCGCTCAATGCGCCCGACAATTTCCCCGATCAATCCACGCTGCACCGTGTCGGGTTTAAGAATAATAAGAGTCCGTTCCACAGTCCTACCTCCTGGTTAGTTCATTTTTCGACATGCCGTCAAGGGATGCGTTACCCCTCAAATTAATACGGTTTCACTGAAACCAAATGCCTGTCGAAAAATGTATTTTCCGTTCTGGATTTCCTGCTTGTGTCGTTGCTATTTTCGCCGCTTCCCGGCATCCCGCACAGGGCACTTTCCCCGTAAGACATGCCGCGCGGGATAAGGAGGGAGAGTTGTTTTTATTCATAGTTTCGCCCGCCTGGGAAGGCGGGCGAAACTCGAAAGCATTTACCGGTTAGCGCTATTTATCCCTGAGGATAGTCTGAGCCCGGTTGAAACAATCCATTGCCTTTTCCATCTGGGAATCCTGAAGATAGGCATCCCCCAATGTCTTCAACAGATTGATATGTTGAGGCTCATAGCTCAAATACAACTCCAGATCATCAAAGACCTCGCGCACCATCGCCTTGGCCCGGATCAATTGCCCATACAACTTGAGCGATCCCTCTTGATCACTGGTGTACCACAACGCCCGCGCCAGTTCAAGCTGCAGTGAATGGTCTTTTTTGTTCTTCTTAAGCTGCTCCTGCAATCGGGTCAGCTCTTCCGGAGAGACAACCGGCCATTCCGGCTTGGGCAACGGCTGAGGCTGCAAAACCCCGGTCTGTTTCTTGGAACGTCCCAGACCACCCGTTGTCTGCTTGCTGCTGTTGCCGGCATTGCCCAGGCGTCCCAACGCTCCGGTCTGTCGAAGCTGCTGGAAACGCTCGCCCAGAGATTCACCTTCACGCAACGGCTTGCTGCTCTCTTTGGCCTCCGAGGGCGGCAGCATCCCGGTCTGAGCTTTGGCCTCCGATTGGGCCGGCGGCTGGGCCGGTTTCGCCGCTGCGGGAGTCGGCTTGGAATCTGAATCCAACGGATAAGCTGTCATGGCCTGATGCGTTTGCTTTTGTGCCGGCAAAGACCCCGTCTGCTGCGGCTTAGCCGCCGGTTGCGGCTGCGCCGATTGTGTCGGTTTCTGAGCCGGCTGTTGTTGCGGCGGCAGCGTCCCGGTCTGCTGCGGTTTGGCGGCGGGTTGCTGCGGTGCCGGTTGGGCCGGTTTCTGAGCCGACTGTTGTTGCGGCGGCAGCGTCCCGGTCTGTTGAGGCTTCGCGGCCGGTTGCGGCTGAGCCGGTTGAGCCGGTTGAGCCGGTTTGGCCTGAGCTTTCGCAGCTTCCTCTTCCGCCGCCTTGGCCGTAGGACGCGGCACCGGTTTGACCTCTGACCCGGGTTTCTTCCCCAGAATCTCAGCGACCCGCACCTGGGCCTCGGCTTCGGCCTGAGCCCGGAGTTCATCTTCTTTCCCTGCTGTCAGGCTTTGCAACCAGGCCAGAGCATCGTCCCCTGAAAGCATCTCCCCATCTTCAGGAGAGGGCTCCGGAGCCGGTTCCGGCTGGTCGCCAAAACGAGTAAATCCAAATGAAGAAACGGTCTCAGTCTCATCTTCAGCAGAAATTTCAGGAGCTGCGGGTATGGCCTCCGGCGCTTCTCCAAAACCGGTCCAGCCGAAGAAAGCGTCATTTTGACGGCTCCCTTGCGACGCCGGCGCAGCTTTCGCCGCAGGCGGAGTCGACACTGCCGGTGAGACATTCTGAGCCGGTGGCTCCGGAATGGTCGGTTGAGCAGACCTGGGAGGAACGGCCTGAGCGGCCGGCGGTTGGGCCGGAGCAGCAGGTTTCTTCCCCAAAATCTCAGCTACCCGGACCTGAGCTTCCGCCTCGGCCTGAGCCCGCAATTCATCTTCTTTTCCGGCCGTCAAACTCTGCAACCAGGCCAGAGCATCATCGCCGGAAAGCATATCCCCATCATTGGAAGGCGCCGCCGCCGGTGGTTCAGGTTTGCTCGGTGACGCTTCAATCTTTGGGGCGGATGTCGACGTCACCGCGGCCACTTTTGGGGATGAAGATTCGGTCCGCGGGGCCGAGGCCGGCGGTTCGGGCGGTTTCGAGACCGGGGTCGAAGGTTTCTTCCCCAGGATCTCCGCCGTCCGCGCATCCGCTTCAGCCTGCGCCTGCGCCTTCAGTTCATCTTCTTTCCCGGTCATCAGGCTTTGCAGCCAGGCCAGGGCATCGTCGCCCGAAAGCATATCCCCATCGCTCGCCGGAGCTACCGCAGGCGGTTCGACTTTAGCCGGGGCCGGTTCTGTGTGCGGCGCTGCCGCCGGGGCTGATTCGGTCCGTGGAGCAGCTTCAGTGCGCCGGGCGGCAGACGGCGTTTCGGGCGGCTTCGCAGCGGGAGTCGAAGGTTTCTTCCCCAGGATCTCCGCCGTCCGCGCATCCGCTTCAGCCTGCGCCTGCGCCTTCAGTTCGTCTTCTTTCCCGGCCATCAGGCTTTGCAGCCAGGCCAGAGCATCATCCCCCGAAAGCATATCCCCGTCGCTCGCCGGAGCTACCGCAGGCGCCGGGGCCGGCGGTTCGACTTTAACCGGGGCCGGTTCCGTACGCGAGGCCACCGGCGGAGCCGATTCGGTCCGGGGAGCAGTCTCAGTGCGAGGCGCCGCTGTCGGCGGTTCGGGCGGTTTCGAGACCGGGGTCGAAGGTTTCTTCCCCAGGATCTCCGCCGTCCGCGCATCCGCTTCAGCCTGCGCCTGCGCCTTCAGTTCGTCTTCTTTCCCGGCCATCAGGCTTTGCAGCCAGGCCAGGGCATCATCACCCGAAAGCATATCCCCATCGCTCGCCGGAGCTGCCGCGGGAACCGCGGCCGGCGGTTCAGCTTTGGCCGAAAGTGCTTCCGTGCGCGGAGCCGATTCGGTCCGCGGAGCAGCCTCGGTGCGCGGCGCCGCTGTCGGCGCTTCAGGCGGTTTCGCAGCGGGAGTCGAGGGTTTCTTCCCCAGGATCTCCGCCGTCCGCGCATCTGCTTCAGCCTGCGCCTGCGCCTTCAGTTCGTCTTCTTTCCCGGCCATCAGGCTTTGCAGCCAGGCCAGGGCATCGTCACCCGAAAGCATATCCCCATCGCTCGCCGGAGTTGCCGCAGGCGCCACGGCCGGCGGTTCGACTTTAACCGGGGCCGGTTCCGTACGCGAGGCCACCGGCGGGACCGATTCGGTCCGGGGAGCAGCCTCAGTGCGCGGGGCCGCAGTCGGCGGTTCGGGCGGTTTCGAGACCGGGGTCGAGGGTTTCTTCCCCAGGATCTCCGCCGTTCGGGCATCCGCTTCGGCCTGCGCCTGCGCCTTCAGTTCATCTTCTTTCCCGGCCATCAGGCTTTGCAGCCAGGCCAGAGCATCGTCACCCGAAAGCATATCCCCATCGCTCACCGGAGCGGCGGCAGGAGCTACCGCCGGCGGTTCAGCTTTGGCCGAAAGTGCTTCCGTGCGCGGAGCCGATTCGGTCCGCGGAGCAGCCTCGGTGCGCGGCGCCGCTGTCGGCGGTTCAACTTTGGCAAAAGCCGGTTCCGTGCGCGGGGCCGCAGTCGGCGCTTCAGGCGGTTTCGCAGCAGGGGTCGAGGGTTTCTTCCCCAGGATCTCCGCCGTCCGCGCATCCGCTTCAGCCTGCGCCTGCGCCTTCAGTTCGTCTTCTTTCCCGGCCATCAGGCTTTGCAGCCAGGCCAGAGCATCATCCCCCGAAAGCATATCCCCATCGCTCGCCGGAGCTGCCGCGGGAACCGCGGCCGGCGGTTCAGCTTTTTCCTCTACAGAAGGAGTCGTCGGTTGGACGGCCCGCAACCAATCGGGAACTTCTTCCTCAACTACCGGAGCCGCTTTCTCTTGAGACGGCAGAAGCGGCATTTCCTGTAACCATTCGGGAATCTCTTCCTCTGCCGTCGGAGTTTCCGCCGCCACCGATGTTGCAGGTTGGATTTCCCGCAGCCAATCCGGCACACCTTCTTCAATTGTGGGAGTCTCTTCTACCACCACTGAAGTGGAAGGTTGAATCTCCCGCAACCAATCCGGCACGCCTTCTTCTGTGGATACCGGAGACTCATCGACAACGGGAGCCGAAGGTTGAACAGCCAACAACCAATCCGGCACTTCATCCTCGATACCGGAAGGTTCTTCTTCTACCACAGCCGTCGCAGGTTGAATCTCCCGCAACCAGTCCGGCACCTCATCTTCAATAGAAGAGGTCTCATTAACGACCGGGGTCGTCGGTTGAATTTCTCGCAACCAGTCCGGCACCTCATCTTCAGCCGCCGCAGACTCCTCTACCACCGCTGTCGCCGGTTGGATCTCCTGCAACCAATCGGGGACGCCGCTCTCGCCCGCCCCGGGTTCCAGTTGATTTTCAAACCAGGCCAGGGCATCTTCCCCTGTAATCATTTCAGTTTCTTCCGTCGCCGCTGTTTCCGCGGCAACTTCAGTCCCCTGCTCCCCATCAAATCCCATCCAGCCGAAGAACCCCTCAGCAGGCTGAGCAGGAGCCGCTTCCGCAACTGCAGTCTCTTCCAGTGGCTGCTCATCCGTAAACGCAGCCCAATCAAACAGTTGATCGGTCGTCGTCGTCGTCTCTTCTGCCGGAGTGATAGAAATCATTCCTTCTACAGCTTCCGGCTCACCCGTATCCGTAAAGGAAAGCCAGCCAAAGACTTCCCCTTCCTGGGCCGGGGCAGACGGCGGAGTTTCAATTTCGGGCTGAACGGCTTCCATCACCGGAGTTCCCAGATCAGGTCCCCCGAACAAGGTCCAGCCAAACAACCCCGTAGCCTCATAGGTAATCTGCAGCGGATCCTCAGCATCAGCCTCTGCGATGAGAGCCTCGGTGCCTTCCAGCTCCCGCATCCAATCCGGGACTGAGTTCATCCCCGGAAGGGCTTCTTCTTCTTCAACCGGGGTCGGCTCACCCTGAGGCTGGAATTGCTGCATCCAATCAGGGATCTCGGTAGGAATTTCTTCTTCCGTTACCTCAATTGCACCAGCCGAAACCTCTTCAGTCTGGCTGCGGTATTCCTGCAACCAATCGGGGACGCCTTCTTCTTCAGCCGCCGGGGTCTCTTCCACCGCCGTCGGCGCCGTCTGGATTTCCTGCA
>CAZCTC010000017.1:107647-107867 GCA_964501335.1 uncultured Anaerolineales bacterium
TCTTCAGCCGCCGGGGTCTCTTCCACCGCCGTCGGCGCCGTCTGGATTTCCTGCAACCAATCGGGGATGCCTTCGTCTTCAGCCGTTGGGGCTTCCTCTACAGCGGCCGCCGGCTGAGTTGCCCGCAACCAGTCGGGGAGGCCTTCGTCTTCAGCCGTCGGGGCTTCCTCTACAGCAGCCGCCGGCTGAGTTGCCCGCAACCAGTCAGGAATGCCTTCGT
>CAZCTC010000017.1:107967-121522 GCA_964501335.1 uncultured Anaerolineales bacterium
CTTCAGCCGCCGGGGCTTCCTCTACAGCGGCCGCCGGCTGAGTTGCCCGCAACCAATCGGGGATGCCTTCGTCTTCAGCCGCCGGGGCTTCCTCTACAGCGGCCGCCGGCTGAGTTGCCCGCAACCAGTCAGGAATGCCTTCGTCTTCAGCCGTCGGGGCTGCTTCAACAGCCGCCGCGGGCTGAGCTGCCTGCAACCAGTCAGGAATACCCTCATCTTCGGCCGCCGGGATTTCTTCAACAGCGGCCGGAGCCGGCGTTTCACTTAACCAATCCGGCAAACCCGCTTCCTCAGTAGCCTGATCGGCACCGAAAACGCCATTCATCCAATCGGGCACATCGGCAGCCTTTGTTTCACCGGGAGCCGCCGAAGTTCGTTGCGCTTCCATCGCTTCCAACCACTCAGGAACCACCGGTTCAGGAGCCTTTGTTGGAGTAGAAGGCACCGGAATAACGGGAGGCGGAGCAGCCTGGGGTTCACTCCCGGGAGCCAGCCAATCCATCACCGCGGCGCCGGCATCCCCTTCACCACCCACCGCCCCCAAATCCCGCAACCAATCGGGGATCTGAATCTGCGTCTCCAGATTGGCCGTAATATCGACCAGACGCATTTCGGTTTCACTCATTTCCGGCAGAGCTTCAGAAATGCCCACCGAAATAGAAGCCGCCGAAAGCCGTTTGAACCACTCGGAACCCCGATTCACTTCAATTGATTCAGGTTTGTAGACCAATCGCTCCACGCTGATCTCCCGACTCTTCAAAGGAGAAGCCGTTTTGAAAAGCGCGACCGCCATACGGTTTTCCACATCCACTTCTTGAGCCTTTTTGAGGTACCGGTCACCTTCATCCTGACCGGTGCTCACCCAAATCGTCCCCAGAAGCAGGTTGGCCTTTAAACAATAAGGAAGGAAATCGAGGATTTTCTGGCAGGTTTCCGCAGCCTGGACGATCTGAGAATCGCGCCAGTAAGCTTCTGCCAACGCAAGCTGAAGATCAATGCGATGGGAATCCTTATCCAGCAACTGGCGCAACTCCGAGATAGCCCGGCCCAGCAAATTCCCACGCAAATACAGACGAGCCAGACCCGAACGGGTCATGGGAATTCGATCAGGGGCCTGTCCATCCCGCTGGCCGTACAACCGGCGCAGCTCATCCATCAAGTCATCGTTGCCTGGAGAGAGTTCCGCAGTCCGTTCCAGATTCCAAATAGCGCCATTGATATTATTCAACCGATCATAGGCGAGCGCCAGCCCAATCCGCCCCAAAGAATGTTCGGGGTCAGCGTTGAGGACGCGCCGGAATAGATCGGCTGCCAGTTCGGGCAAGTCAGCTTCGAGCATAGTCTTGCCCAACAGATAGTATGCCTCGATGTATCGGGGATATTGGCTCAAGATGTGACGGAGATGGGCCAAAGCCTCAAGATAACGGGCCTCACCGATCATCTCGTCGATCTCGTCTTCGTACGTGCGCAGCGTGACCTGGGTCACCATACCCTCCTTGTGGCAACGGTCAGGAAGCAGGATACCCCACTATCCCACCACCATTATGCTATGTTTTAGGGGAAAAGTCAAAAACAGACCTGCCGGCACAAACTTTCCCGGGCAGATCAAAATTCGCATCCCAGCTGCCGGATTCGGTCAGCTTCGCTCAAAAGGCGGCCCTCGCCGTCAACCGCCACCACGGCACCCTCCACAATACGGGTTCGAACCGTGCCCCGGGCAAATGGATTGCGTTGCAACTGCGGAGCATCCAGCAATCCTGCCGTCACGGCCTGCGCCAACGTAGCCGGATCGCTCAAAGGATCGGCCACCCGCCCCTCGCCTAAACGGCGAATCGCGGCAATCAACACTTCGGCTTCGGCCACCAAAGCCTCCACCCGGGCCTGCACCTGCGGATCGCCGATCATCTCCGGCTGTCCCCGCAGTGCAGTTTCGATCACCTGTTGAGCCATCAGCGCAGATTCGATGACTTCATCGGCGGTCGCCGCGTGGTCGGCTTCCGTATACCCCACCACATGGACCAACGAGGGACGCAAGGCCATCTGTAAATAGACCGATTCGGCCAGATGGGCCCGGGCCCGCGCCGGCTGGACCGGGTAGCTGAGCAATCCAGTCCGGGTCTGACGCCAGATCCGGAAGTGAGGATCGGCAAAAGGTTCGGCCATCCGAATCTGAGCCAACGCTTTAGCCAGATCCATGCGATTGGAAAGGGTATTGGGACTCTCAAACATATAGGTTGTGATGTAATCGCGCACCCCGGCCTTTTTCGCGTTGTAAGCGTAAAGATAGGAAACCGCCACACTGATCACATCTGGAGCATCCCGCATCCCCCAATGATAAGGTTCATTGCCCTCCACCGGGATATCGCGCTCGCCGTGCCAGGTCATCAGCGCCAGATGCTCGCGAATCGAAGCTTCCAGACCGAGCGGCCCTCGGCCGTCCATCGCATTGAAAAAAAACAGGGAAGTGGCACACCAGGCATTGTTCAACGTCCGCACCAGCAGATCCGCATAGCGCAACTGATCGGCAGTGCCGGAATAAGAACGCATCAACGGGTAATTGCCGCAACGGCTGGCTGCATAAAGCCGCTCCAAATCGGACTCCGAGCGGAAGGGCACCCCGCCTGCACCCTTGCTGCGCGGATCAATGAGGTCGGGACGGAAAAAGTGTTCCTGGGCATCCTGATCGGCCCCCAGAGAAACCACATCCAACACGCCCGCCTCTGCAATCCGGGCAATGCCGGCCACTGTCGGTTCGATGGAAGGGGCCGGAATGCCGAAATGATGGCGCAACAGCGGATACGGCGCCTTCCAATGCAAACGATCAACCATGCGCTGGGGAGGAGGCGCGCCGCCCGGCCCTGCAATCTGATCCTCGCCCCGCAGATACCGGATCACCGCATCGGGTGACTCACTCCCGTCGAAGACCGCCTCAAAGTAGCCCAGCGAGCGGGCAAGCCCGGCTACCGGCGGCGTGCCGCCGAAGACAAACCGACAATGCTCAAAGCCGGCCGCCAGCATCACCGCTCGAAAAGCTTCCAGCGCGGTATGGGCGTTTTCCGGGGTCAACCGGTAACTGACCCCAATCACATCGGGCTGAAAACGCTGCGCCAGCTCGGCAAAAGTCTCGACATCGGTAGCCGGACCGGTAAAAAAGGTCTCATGGCCCAACTGCCCGGCCAGCGCCAGAAAGCGGGTCACCCCGGCAACGTGTACACATTCACCCAGCGCCCCTGCCAGAATGCGCATCCGCCCTCCTCACTCACGCTCCCCGGTATCGACATAATGATGCAATTCCTGCACCGACATCCCCCGAATTCCCAAATGCTCCATCGTGCGCCCTTTATGCCAGTAATCGGTCCCCATCACCACATTGGCCAGATGGACCATCGTGCGAATAGTGGGGGTATCGACACCATATTGCTGTCCGATCAAAGCGATCGGCACCAGACTGCAAGGGATATCCTCAAAAATGTAGCGGTGATTCAACCGGTTGGGCGCCTTGATTCCGCCGTAGCCTGGATTGGCATGCATGGACTGATAGAGGTTTTCGCCCTCAGCGGCATAGGCCCGATAAAGCCATTCCTGAGCGGTCTGAGCGCGGATACCGATGGCAGAGCCCACCGTCACCCGCTCCCGATCCAACGCTTCCAGCACCTTGGCCGTGGAAGGAGTCACCCCATCCATATAAAATTCAAAATCTCCCAACGTCGTCTCAATCCAACCCGCGTTCAGGAGCGTCAGGGCCGGATGAAAGATGGCACCCATGTTGTTCAGGCTGGTGTAGAGCACATTTCGCGCCGGGATAAATTGAGGGTAGATTTTCTGGATCTGGATCAGAGCTTCCTGGGTGCGGGTCGTCGGAAAAGCCGCTACCGGCACCGAGAACTTGGTACGAAAAATCCGGGCCTCTGCCGGTCCCAGACTCCGCGAGGCAAACAAAAAAGTTTCGGCTTCGCAGACGATGGGACGCCCTTTAGCCCCCCCCTTGCGCAGCCCTTCGGCAAACTCCAACGCCCCCCCGGTACGGCCGGGATTCAACAAAATAACCTGATCGTCCCGCACAAAAGGAGCCGCTTTCACGGCCACATCCCAATGGCCCGAAGCCGGCAACACCACCATCACCAGATCCGCAGACGCCAGGGCCACTTCGATATCCGAGGTCACCAACTCTAAATTTCCAAAGACCTCGCGCCCCTCTTCTGTAATCAGCTCAATCCCTCTACGCATCCCAATGACTTCAATGTTGGCATAAGTTCGGTTGTAAAGCGTAACGGGGAAACCACGAGAAGCCAGTTCGGCAGCCATTGCCTTTCCACCATGTCCGGCACCGACCACCGTAACCCGGATTGGATCAGAATTCATCGTCATCTCCTTCCCACGCCACCGCGGAATCGTCAAACCTGGACCCGTTCAAACTACGAGCGTATTGGGGAACGCTCACTTCAGGGGAAAAGCGGATCCTGAAAGTCGCAGCCCTCTGTTTTCAAACGGCCGGACACAACGACGGTTGGAGCTTACCAACGTTGCTATTATAGCACATTCTGTTTTTTTATTCGTTTTGTCAAGGTCGAGGAGTAAAAGGTTTAAAAAAAATAACATCGTCGGGAGCAAAACCGGCCCAGGCCAACCGCTCCTGAAACTGCGGTAACCTCTTTGGATCGACCATAATCAACCTCTCCCCCAATGTTCCCAACAAAAAGGGCTGAAACATGGGACTGGTTGTCATGATCTTAAAAAGATCGTCGTTCTCACATTGAATTAAAATCACGGAAGCCATATGAAAATCGCGCTTATACCCGGCCCAATTGCCCAAAACCAGTTCCAACAACGGGGGGACGGTATGGGTTAACCGCTTGTATAACAAATCCAGCAAAACCCCAATCCTGGCGCCCTGCTTCACCACCGCCCTGATGCGCGACGCGGAAAGCAGCCAAGCGCCTCCGGGCTGGGGCTCGGCCCAGAGATTCAAGGCCGCCGGCAAAGCCCAATCGGAAACCGGCTTCGACTGGCTCAACCGGCCATCCTCGGTGACCTGCAAACAGCGTTCCAACGGCTTCAGATAATCGATCACCTTCCCGGTTTGGGGCCCGGCCTGCGAATCCAGCCAGATAAATCGTTCACCCACCGGTTGTCCATGCGGCTGGAACTTCAAATCCGCATCGCGCTGCGCCTGATTGGAAAATTCAACAATCCGGGCCCTACGATGTAAAATCAACTTTTCCCGCCGGCCGGCCCATTCCCGAATCTCAACCTGCACATTTTGAGGCAAGGGAGCGGCCGCGCCCAGCGTCAGTTGCTCCAACAGGGCATTCGCATCCCCGCCTTTTTCCAATCCCTGATAGACCGAGTCGCGGGTCAACTTATAATGGGCTGTATGTTGTTGAGAAGAAACCCGCTCAGCATACTGCTCCAAAAAGCCCAGTTGCAGTCCGGAAACATGTTCCAGATAGACCAGAATGTCGAAGTTGGGCTGCACAATCCAGGCCGGCGCCGTCGCCGTGATGACCGGATCCATCGTAAACGGTTTCCCCTGAATCAACGTGCGCCCCAAAGGCGTAAGGCGAAAACAGGTTACCTCGTTATTTTCCAGACCCAATTCCACCAGCCCCAGAGCGTAGAGCCAGGTGGTAAAAACCCGCCGCAGCCAGGCCGATTCGTTAGCCTTCCATTCCTTCCGGACCTCTTCTTCCCATTTAGCCAGCGTTTCAAGGGGGGTATCCGGCAACAGATCCAGACGATCCCGCAGCGTCCGATTAGAACGAGGATCTAAAACAAAAATCTTGCCGATCCGTTCAAACAACAAATCGTCCAAAGCCTGAAAAGAAACGAAATCATCCGGCAGAGACAAAGTCTCCAGAAACATCAACACCAGTCGCCGCCCCTCAAAACGGAATAAATCCGGAGAAACCAGCCTGCTATCTTCAGACCATCCGGAAATCTCAACCAGAGCGGGAAAAATTGATCCCATCTGTTCAGGATAAGGACGTTTTGCAAATTCCAGAGGCGGAACATTCGAGTTAATCCTGGTCACCTTGTTTTTCAACACACCCGCTCGGATAAGGACCGGAATAAAGAAATAAAACGGCTCTGGAAAAAAGAGGTTGTCAAATAAAACACCGTCCCCGGTCCACCCCATCGCCCGATTCAACTTTTTCAAATCGTTGACGCGCATCTCATCCTTTTGCGTCATTCCTATCCCACCGAGGGATTCGATCGCCTGCAATAAACCCAAAATATCCAGCATCACATTCTGCGGCCGGCGAGATTGCACGGTTAAGGGCGGCTCAACCACCGGCAAAGAAGTCTCCGGCACCGCTAAAGACCAATCCACACAGGCCAGAATCCGGGAATCCGTAAAGAGCGACTGTTCAGAGGCAGATTCATACCTGCCGGGGCGAAAAATGAGCTGGTGATGGTAGCTCTCAGTCGGCATCACAATCCCATGGTCGATCAGCTCTTGAATCACGGAATAATTCCTTTGATCCAGAGGTGGAGAAACAGTCTCACCAATCGCAAACAAAAAAGCATTCAAGGTCCTCGCCGGAACAACTTCACCCAGGCGCTTCATCAAAACCAGGGCATTGCGTTCCCGTCTGGAAAGCCTCGATAGTACAGCCTTAATCTGAGCCGGCTCCCGCAACAAATTCTGAAAGGCCTTGATAAGCAAATTTCCGTTGGAAGCCGTCGTTTTCTTCACCCAGAGCTGAAACAATGACCGGGCCTGCTCCAGAGTAAAATAATTCAATTGATCGGTATAATACCGCCCCGATGAACCCACCATCACGCCTCCAACACCTTCGGCAAATGGCCCAGTTTGCGCAGTTGGGCTACAAGCAAATCAAAATTCTCCGGAGCCACCGCCGCCATCCGATCGGAAAGCCGGACCATAATCAAAGCCGCCGATTTGGGATCGGCCAGCAATTCGTCCAGAAGCGCGGGCTCGGCCACTTCTAATAAAGCTACGTTTTGATGTAAGAGATTCATAGGGGCAAATATACCACACCCCCCTGCTTCAATCAAAAAATTCAAACTCGATCTATAATCGTTCCCATGAACAGAACAATCTGGTTGATCCGTCACGGAGAAAGTCTATCGAATGCCGGCGGGCGCACCGAAGATCCCACGGAGATCCCGCTGACAGCTCGCGGAGAGAGGCAGGCTCAGGCCGTCGCCGCCGCCTTTGAAACGGCCCCCGCTTTGATTGTCACCTCCCCTTACCGCCGGGCCCGCCAGACGGCGCGCCCTACCCTGGAGCGCTTTCCAGAAACCCCACAGGTCGATTGGGCAATCCACGAATTCACCTATCTGAACCCGGCTCGCTTTAAAAACACAACCTATATCGAGCGTGCTCCCTGGGTCCAGGAATACTGGCGCCGGGGCGATCCGTATCACGAAGACGGCGACGGCGCCGAATCGTTTATCACGCTGATGGATCGCGTGGAAAAGACCATCGCACAGCTGCAACAACAAACTGGATTCACGGCACTCTTTTCCCATGGACTCTTCATCTATACGTTGTTGTGGCGATTGCAGGGTAAGGCATGGCCGTTGAAGCCCCCGGCCATGCTGGATTTCTACACGGCCTTTGAAAAGCTGGAATTGCCCAATGGAGCTATTGTCCCGCTGGAATTCTCAGCTGAAACCGGCTGGCAGATCGACGAACTCCGCACCCCACATCTATAATCTTATTTAACCCGGGTTGCCGCCTTTGATGTACCAATCTATCCTGAAAACAGCCCGGCCTTGTAACATCCCGCAAATAATGCCTTCCCCTTAAGAACCGCAGCGCCGAATGGGGGGAGGGAATTTTTTGTTTATGATTTCGCGAGCTTCGGAAAGCTCGCGAAATCATAGGCTTCTTTAATCTTCTGCTTTTCAGGGCTAACCGCCGGGGCAAGAGTTTTTTGTTTATCTTATTGCATTTTTTAGACAGCAGTATATGATATTGGCAGAGGTACGGCACTATGACCCAAAATCCTGTCTTAACGCTAACCCCGGCCATTGAATTCCCCACCGGAAAACTGGTCCAAACTATCAACCGCGCCTATAGCGATTATTACGTCTCCATCTGGTTTGATGAAGCCCAATTTCTACGCCAATGCCAGGAAGAAGATACCAACCTGCACCATTCCGTCCTGGCCCAGATCGACGATGAAATCGCCGGCATGGTTCTGCTGGCCCACCGGGAAAAGCACGGCTGGATCAACGCCGTCGGCGTCCTGCCGACCTGGCGCCGTCATGGAATCGCCCGCCAGATGCTCCTCAAAATCCAGGAAACGGCCCGCACCTTAGAGCTGGAAAGCCTCACCCTGGAAGTATTGACACAAAACGAAGGGGCTCTGGCTCTCTACAGAAATCTGGGCTTCACCTGCCAACGCGAACTGCTGGTGCTGACCTCAGAAGCCGTGTCGTCGCTGTCACCGTTGCCGCCCGGCATTGCCTCAACCTCACCCGCTCCTCTCCTCAGCGTCGGCGATCTCTTCCATGATGTAAGTCAGCCCTGGCAACGCGAACGCGCCACTCTCCAGCACCGATTGCCCGAATTGCAGGCCCTGGCCTATCAGGAAAACGGACACCTCTGCGGCTATCTGCTCTACCAGACCCAGCGGCAATACCTTTCGATCCAGGATCTGGCCGTGATCAAAGAGCATCCCCGCCGGGTCGATCTGGCCCACCTGCTGCTCCAGGCCATGCATAGCCAACATCCCGGCGCCGGCGGATATGCCATTAATATTCCAGCCGACGATCCGCTGCTCCCGGCCTACTTTGGATTACCCTATAAGGTCTGGCAACGGCAATACGAAATGGTCTGGAAAGTAAATCTTTAATCACAGTACCGCAAAGGCAACTCAGCGTTTTCAAAAACAACACTCCAAAGCTAATTTCCTATCGATGAAGTTTGTTTTTAGCGCCCCGCAAGCAGTTTTTTACGGCCAAAAAACGACACGCCGAATGGAGTAAGAGAGTTTTTTGTGTATGTTTGCGCGCGCAAACATGGATTTTTCTCTGCGACTTCGGTCTTTGCAATTGAATTCGAGCCAATTATGAAGTCTGCCTTTTATTGATATTTTTGCGCAATCGGAATACACGCAAAAATATTTCGCCATCAAGCTCAGCCCCACATAGAGCCTCTGCTCCGCACCTCCTGATCAGTGCAACAAGAAAGGAGGCTCAGCATGAGCGATGATTCTCTTACCCCCAATTTACCGGCATCCCCCAAAGCCAGCTGTCCCAGCTGCGGACGGTTCACCGGGCCCTTGAATAGCTGTCCTTACTGCGGCGCCCGCCGCCAGGGCCGCCTGTCGATGCAAGGAATCAAAATCGCCGCTCTCATCATCGCCACCCTGGGACTGGCCCTGCTTTGGAACGCCGCCCGCAACACTCCCATTCCCACATTGAGCATCGCCGCCGCCCAAAGCGCTCAAAACATGGCCTACATCCGCCTGGAAGGACAGGTCTCTCGTCCTATCCAATATGACCCCCAAAACAACAGCCTCGTCTTCTGGATCAGCGACGATGAAAACGAAGCCCGCATCGCCGCCTATGAAAAAACGGCCGCCGCTCTGATCGCCGCCGGCAAAATCCCGGCTCCCGGCGATCTGATCCGCGTGGCCGGCACCCTCAGAGTGCGCGAAGAGCTGCTTACGCTGACGATCAACACGCCCGACCATCTGGAATTGTCCCGCCTGGAGCCCTTCGATATCAATATCAAAGCCCTGACCACCTCCAATGCCGGGCAACGGGTGCATATCTCCGGACAGGCGGGCAAGATCTCGCGCCCTTATGCCGGCCTGATCCTGCTGGAAGTCGCCGACGACACCGACAAAATCACAGCCGCCCTCTATGAAAATATCCTGCCCCTGACCGGACCCTTCATCACACCGCAGCCCGGACAGGAGGTCGAAATCACCGGCAGCGTAACGGTCTATCACGATAGTCCACAAATCGTCCCGGCCGCCGCCGCCGATCTGGCCTGGGGAGCCACCCCGACTCCCACCCCCACGGCTACTCCCACCCACCTCCCCACCCCGACACATCAACCTACCCCGCTCAACACACCCACGCCCACGCTGACTCCCACCGCAACCCCACGCCCCACACCCGCTTACTTCGCTTTGAACGGCATCACCGCAGCCGACGCCGGCACAAAAACCCGCGTCCGCGGTCAGATTGTCGAACTGGACGGCTTCAAAGGCGGGGTAAAAGCGACGCTGGAAGACAGTAGCGGCCGGATCCTGGTCATCCTCTGGGACAGCTGTTACAAAGGGCTCCCCGATCCCACCGCCTTCGATATCGGCGCAACCGTGGATATCGCCGGCGAAATCCAGCTCTACGAAGGCACGTTGGAACTGGTACCGGCCGACAGCCGGCAGGTGCGCGTGATCCAACCGGCTCCCGAAATCCCCTGGATGGCGATCAATACCCTCACCACCGCCGATCAGGGCCGGGTGGTCCGCCTGCGCGGCGTCCTGGGTGAACCACAACCCTTCTCAGCCGGCACCCGGATCACCCTGGACGACGGCACCGGCAGCATCACCATCATCCTCTGGCACAACCTGGTCGCCGGCCTGAGCCAACCGCCTGCCGCCGGCCAGACCATCGAAATCGTCGGCCGGCTGTCGCTCTATCGAGAGCAATTGCAAATCACCCCCCGCACGGCCTGGGATTGGAGAAGCGCCCAATGACCGGAACCGATCCGCTCTCCCTGCTGCTCTGGTCGCTCGCCGGAACGCTCTGTTCCGCCGTGGTAGCTCCGATTCCCGCTCTGCACATCTACAATGTCGCCGGAGCGATCTTCCTGCTCGGCACCGCCCTGGCCCCGGAACCGCTGGCCTTTTTTATGCTGGGATTGCTGACCGGCTACGCTTTTATCAACACGCTTCCCGGGATCTTCCTGGCGGCCCCCGACGACAGCACCCTCTTTCTGGTCCTGCCCGGCCAGAAATATCTGCTCCAGCATCGAGGCTACGAAGCCGTGGTGCTCAGCGGAATCGGCGGGCTTGCCGGACTGACCGCGCTCACGCTGGCCGTACCGCTGGCGCCGGCGGCCGTTGCCGCCCTACGCGAAATCCTGCGGCCGCATCTGGGCTGGATTTTGTGGTCGGTCATCGCCTATCTGCTGCTCTCCGAATGGCCCCGCGGCAGTGACCGGGCGCCCGTCGGATGGCGACGTTGGTGGGACGGCTGGCGTTCACTCACGGCCGGTCTGGCAACGTTCCTGCTCTCCGGAATCCTGGGGATGGTGCTGATGTATCGCTCTCCGGTCCCGCCGACCGCCGCCGGACAGGCCATGTTACCCGCCTTTGTGGGATTGTATGCCGTGCCGTGGATGATCCAGAATCTACAGGCCCGGATAAAACTGCCGGCCCAGCTGCGCCCGCAGAGCATCGACGCACCGTGGGATTGTCTGCTGCGAGGTACTTTGAGCGGGACCCTCGGCGGCCTCTTTGCCGCCTTTTTTCCGGTCGTGACGGGGGGAATGGGAGGATTGCTGGCCGGGCAGGCCACCGCCCAACGCGACGAACGGAGCTTCATCATTGCCCAGGGGGCTTCCAAAGTGGTCTATTACACCGGGGGCTTCCTGCTCTTTTTCATGCCGGGCGTCCATCTGACCCGCGGGGGGATGGCCTGGATGGTAAGCACACGCTACTCCTCCTTCACACCCGATCGGTATTACCTCAGCGCCGCCGCCGTCCTGATTTCTGGAGTGCTGGCATTTTTCCTCTCCTTAGGGCTGGCCCGTTTGATGTTGAAACTCACCGCAGGTTGTTCCTACCGCACTCTCAGTGGAGGATCACTGGTGCTGCTGATTCTGCTGGTCGGCGGGCTGACCGGACTGCCGGGACTGGCAATCCTGGCCGTCGCGACAGGCATCGGAATGCTGCCGGCCCTGTGGGGCGCGCGCCGGATCAATGCAATGGGCCTGTTACTGCTGCCGATCGCCCTGAATATGAGCGGAGCCGGGGATACCGTGGCCGGCTGGTTAGGATTGCTGTGATTTTGGAATAAAATTAAACGAGTAGTACCCCAAACCACGATCAGGAGGCTTTCATGCAATACGTAAACCTCGGACGGACCGGACTCAAAGTCAGCAGGCTATGCCTGGGCACCATGAACTTCGGCCCGCAGACCACGGAACCTGACAGCCATGCCATCATGGACCACGCCCTGGAATTGGGGATCAATTTCTTCGACACCGCCAATGTCTACGGATGGAAACTAGGCGAAGGAGTCACCGAACAAATTATCGGCCGGTGGCTGGCGCAAGGCGGCGGACGCCGGGAAAAGATCGTCCTGGCCACCAAAGTCTTCGGCAAAATGGGCGAATGGCCGAATCAAGGCCGGCTGTCGGCCTATCACATCCGACGCGCCTGTGAAGAGAGCCTGCAAAGAATGAAAACCGATCATATCGATCTCTATCAGATGCATCATATCGACCGGGAAACTCCCTGGGAAGAGATCTGGCAGGCCATGGAACAACTGGTGCGCGAGGGAAAAGTGATCTATGTGGGGAGCAGCAATTTTGCCGGCTGGCAAATTGCCCAGGCCCAGGGAGAAGCCAAAGCACGGCACTTCATGGGCCTGATTTGCGAACAGAGCCTCTACAACCTCAACGCCCGGATGATCGAACTGGAAGTCATTCCGGCCTGCCGGGCCTGCGGCATGGGCCTGATCCCCTGGAGTCCCCTGGAAGGTGGCTTGTTAGGAGGCGCCCTGAAAAAGTCCGAATCGGGCCGGCGCACTAATTCGCAGGCTCAAGAATTACTGGCGAAATATCGCCCCCGCCTGGAAGCTTATGAAGCTTTCTGTCAGGAACTGGGCGAACAACCGGCCGATGTGGCGCTGGCCTGGCTGTTGAACAATCCGATCGTCACGGCACCGATCATCGGCCCTCGCACGATGGATCAACTCGATGGCAGCCTGCGGGCCCTGGAAATCAAGCTGTCGCTGGAAACGCTGAAAAAGCTGGATGAAATCTTCCCCGGTCCGGGCGGTGAAGCGCCCGAAGCCTACTCCTGGTAGTTCTGTCCTGAAAATAGCCGGAATTTTTAACGCAGAGTCGCAAAGTTACAGAGACGCAGAGCCAGAAAAAAATAAATCTTCCTCTGCGTCTCTCTGCGATCTCCCCGCCTCTGCGTTAAAATCTGGTTCTGAATTTTCATCCTTCGGGGTGCCGCCCCCGGCATGGCCTTCTGTCCTGAAAATAGGCCTTTATGGCATGGGCCCGACCCTGGAACGTCCCGCAAATGATCTTTTCCCGGTCAAATACGACGCGCGGGGCAGGAAGAGAGAGTTTGTTTTTTGGGGAATTTGCACGCCTCAGAAGGCGTGCAAATTCCCCTCTTCCCCTTTTTTTGCCACCCTCGCATTAGAAGGCGTCTTCTTGTCGAGCATTCTCAGCCCCAAAGGGGCGACCTCAAGGTAGCCTGGGGTGAAGCCCCAGGAAACCGCGCCGGCCACTTTCTCTGTAAGGTACGACGCGCGGTGCGAAGCAGGGAAAGAGAGTTTTTTTGTTTATGTTTTGGTGCGCCTCAGAAGGCGCACCAAAACATGT
>CAZCTC010000018.1:0-120791 GCA_964501335.1 uncultured Anaerolineales bacterium
TACACCACCCACTACATGGAAGAAGCCCAGGAACTCTCCCATCGCATCGCCATCGTCGACCACGGACAACTCATCGCCCTGGGCACCCACGCAGAACTGCTGCAACTCCTGCCCGCCGCGGAACGCGCCGACCGCACCCTGGAAACCGTCTTCCTCCACTTCACCGGCCGCGCTCTGCGAGACGCCTGATAGAAAGACCAAAAACATAAACCGAATTCAGGAGAAACACCATGTTAACCATCGCCCTCAAAGATCTGCGGCGCACCTTCCGCAGTCCCTTTATGATCGCCTTTATCCTGGTCCTGCCCCTGCTCCAGGCCGGCCTGCCCTACCTCGCCTTCAGCCACCTGCAAAACAATTTCGATCTGCCCCAAACCAGCCTCCAGATCGTCAACCTGGACCGCCCGGTCGCCCAGACGGAGGGCACCGCCGTCGGCTCCGTCCTGGTCGATTTTCTGAAAAGCGAAACCCTCTCCGACCTGCTGAAAGTCCAGACCGCAGGCGATCCCGACGCAGCCCGCGCCGCCGTAATCGACCGCCGGGCCGAGGTGGCCCTGATCATCCCCGCAGACTTCTCTGCCGCCCTCTTCGACTCCAGCCGCACCGTCACCCTGACGCTGATCCACGACCCGGCCCTGCAACTCGGTCCGGCCGTCGTCCAGCAGGCCGTCGAAAACGTCACCACCGGCTTTTCAGGCGCCTTGATCGCCGCCGATGTGACCGAAGCCCGGCGCGGCCCCTTGGACGCCATCGATCGCCGCGAAGCCATGACCCGCTACGGCCTCTGGTCCAATCAATTGGGCGAAAGCCTGGCCCGGGGAGACCATCCCGCCATCCGCCAACGTCGTCCGGCCGGATCGCCGCCGTCCAATCTCATGGCTTCCATGATCGGCCCCCTGTTGCTGGGAATGATGGTCTTCTTCAGTTTTATGGTCGGCGCCCTGGGAGCGCAATCCCTCCTCAAAGAACGGGAAGCCGGCACGCTGGCCCGCCTGCTCACCACGCCGATCACGCCCGGCGAAATCCTGGGAGGCAAAGTCCTGGCCCTGCTCCTCACCCTGACCGCTCAGGTCGCCCTGTTGGCCGTTCTGGGCAGCGCGCTCTTTCAGATCCGATGGGGAACAACACCGTCGCTCCTCCTGGCCGGTCTGGCTCTGGTCGTCGCCGCCGCCGGGCTGGGGCTGCTGATCATCAGCTTTCTCAAGCACTCACGCCAGGCCTTCTTGATTGCCGGAGGTGTCGTGCTGGTCACCAGCATTGCCGGCGGGACGATGAGCACCACCTTTGCCGATCTGCCGGCCGGCTTCAAACTGCTCACCCTGTTCACGCCGCAGGGCTGGGTGCTTCAAAGTTGGGAAGCCGCCATGCGCAACGCTCCTATCGGGCAGGTGCTCTTTCCCGCCGCCGTCGCCGTCCTGATCGGCATTGCATGCTTTGTCGTAGGGAATCACCGAATCAAGGGGATGGAAAGATAAGGAGCCCTTATGAAAATCCTGTTTATCGCCCTGAAAGACCTGCGGCAGATCCTCGGCGATCGCAAATCCGCCGTTTTTCTGCTGCTCCTGCCGATCCTTTTCACCGCCGTCTTCGGCCTGCTCTTCAGCCAGAACGGAAAAGATGCCCGCCTGCCCATCGGTTGGATCAATCCCAACCCGACCAATCCGTTAAGCGCCCACCTGCGCACCTTGCTGGAGAGATCGACAGCCGTCCGTCTGGTCGATCTGCCGACCGATGCCGCCGTCGATGAACAGATCCAGCAAAGTACCCTGGCCGCGGCCGTGATCCTGCCGGCCGACTTCGGCGAAACGGCCCCGCTCACCCTGATCGTCGATGAAACCACGCCCGCCGGTCAGACTGCGGCCCGGGCACTCTCCCTGGCCGCCACCCGGCTCTGGGGCGCCCTGGAGATCGCCCGGATCGCCGATCAAACCACGACGCCCGCTCCAGCCGCCGTCGATCGCGCCGTCGCCGCCTGGCAAGAGCCCCGCGTCGCCATTGAAATCAACACCACCGGCGCCCCGCTCCGCGAAACCGGCTTTGCCCGCGCCTCGACCGGCATGCTCGTTCTCTTCGCCATCTTCGGCCTGACCCTGCCGGGCTCGTTGCTGTTGACCGAGCGGCAATCCGGCACCCTCTCCCGTCAGCTCACCACCCCCCTCCACCGCGCGGAAATCATCGCCGGCCACATTCTGGCCATCTTCCTCCTCAACAGCGCCCAGATCGCCCTGCTGGCCCTGCTCGGCCAGCTCGCCCTGGGCATCAACTACGGCCAATCCCTCCCGGCCACGCTGTTGATCATTGCCGCACTCGCCCTGTGGATCTCCAGCTTCGGGCTCTTTATCGGGTCCGTCTCCCGCAATGAAAACCAGGTCATCCTGATCACGATGGGCAGTCTGCTGATTCTGGGGCTTATGGGAGGGGCCATCTTTCCGCTGGAACTGACCGGCCGAACCTTTGCGGCACTGGGGCATCTTTTGCCCACGGCCTGGGCCATCGAGGGGCTGCAAAACATCGTCCTGCGCGGCGCAGGAATCCAATCGGTCCTGCTGCCGGCCGGAATCCTGGGACTTTACGCTCTGGGATTCTTTGGACTGGGAGTCTGGAAATTTAATTAATTCAAGAGTTTTTTTGTTTATGTTTTCGTGCGCCTCAGAAGGCGCACGAAAACATAGGCTTTTCCAGAACTGCCTGGACGATCTGAGGGAAAAAACATATTTTCGGCGGCTTTCTGAAGCCGCCGAAAATATGAATAAAAATTACGGCTCCAGATAATACCTGTAAACAAAAGGTATCAGCATCCGGTAGATCCGGCTGAGGGTCCGCAAACGCAGGACCGCGGTATCGCTGCGGCTGTGAGCCCGAGTGATGATATCGTCAAACATGGTCACGGTACGCACGCTCCAGACCAGTTGAACCGAACCGCCGGGAGCCAGACTGGGAATCGTCGCCAGCTGAACATAGCCCTGGCCGTAATCCCCGCCCGTCGTCGAGGTCAGATGGGTCGAGGCCCAAACCAACTCAGTGTAAGCCGGCACACTACCGCTGATAACCAGATTGGTCTGAGAGAGGGCCGGGTCCATATTCGTCACCACAAATGTATAGGTAATGAGATTCCCGCGCATGATGGAGATCAACTTCCCCTGGATCGGAGCATCCAGCAACTGCACCGTGATGCCGGCCGTGCGCGTAATCCCATTTCCCACAAAGGTCGCCGTAACCCAATCCGTGCCGGTCACCACGCCCGCCGTATAGAGCACATGAGCCGTGCCGTCGCCCTCCAGCGTAACCATCGGCGCCGGATCGTTGCCCAGCTCCCAGGTCAGCGTACCGGTCACGCCAGCGAGACTGGCCCCATTGCCCAGCTGATCGGTCGCGGTGATGGTCAAAAGCGAGGTCGCCACCCCATTGGCCAGCAAGGTTACAGGTTGCGCCCGAAGCGTCAGGTTACTCACGACCAGCCGCTGCACCACCACCGGCATATTTTGGGTCAGGCTGTTCACACTGCCCGTAGCAGTGACGATCACCGTATAGGGCCCGGGAGCCGAATAGGTGTGACTGATCGTAGCGCCGAAGGCGGTCTGCCCGTCGCCGAAATTCCATTCATAGGTCAGCGGCGTGCCGGCGCTGACGGTCGCCGTGAAGAAAGCCGGCGCGGTGGCATAGACCGGGCTGGAACTGCTGACCGAGAGGCCGGACAACGGCAGATCGTTGATCGTCACCCCGCCGGTCAACACGCCGGCACAGCTGTTGTAAATCCCATTATCGAGATAAGTAGCCGTGACGGTATGCGTGCCCAACGTCAATCCGGAAAGAGTCGTCACCACCCGGCCGGAAGAAAGCGTCAAATTGCTTGCCGCCCCATCGATATACAGCTGCACGGTGCCGGTCGGCGTGCCGCTGGGCGAAGCCACCACGGTCGTCACAAACACTGATTGGCCGAAGGTGGCCGGATTCGGGGTTGCCGTTATCGTCAACGCCGTATTGCCCTTCAAATTCGTCAACGTGAAAGTGAAAGGTCCGCCGACAGTCCCGGTAGCACTCGCCGTCACCGTATAAACGCCCGGGATACCATTCGCCGTGAGCGTACGGGAAATCACCCCGCCGATGATGGAGAACGTGTTGGTGATGGGCCTGGTACCGGCTCCGGTCAGCGGGCCCAGGAAGGTCACCGCGCCGCCGTCGACGGGGTCGCCGAAGGGACTGGAGATGCTCAGCAGCATCGGCTGTGCAAAGGGCCGGTTGATGGGGGTCGATTGGCCCGAGCCGCCGGTGTAAGTAATATTGAAAGTGCGGGCTTCATAGGCGCCCAGATCGCAGGTAGTTCCACGCGCTACCCCGCGTTGGTCGGTAGCCGGACAATTGGTGGTATCCAGATTGACGGCCGACGAGCCCGGCAGCAGCGGAAAAACCGGAGTCGAGCCGCCGTAATAGCCCAACGGCCCCAGTCGGGGATCCACATCCGTGATCATATTCGTGCCGCCGTTATAATAGCCGCCCTGCACCACCGAATTGCTGATTGTGACGCCGGCGGCGAAATTGCTGTAGATCTCAGTGCCGCCGCTGTCGCCCCAAAGGATGCAGTGATAGATCTTGAAATAATAGCCGGACGCGCTGCTGATCGCCCGTCCGGAATTGCCGCTGAAAGTGACATGAGTCAAGGTCGTCGTGCCATAGTTACCATCGACGGTATCGATTCCACCGCCCATCGGGGCGGAATTGCCGCTGAAGGTGACGTTGTTCAAATTGATCGGAGCATCGCCGGCGATCTCCATGCCGCCGCCCCACTCCGTCCCGACATTCCCTACAAAAGAGACCGTGTCCAGATTCAGAGAGACATAAACAACCTCCATTCCTCCACCGGTTCCACTGGCATTGTTGAGAATCAGGACATTGGTGATCGTCCCGCTGCCCCAATTAAATTCCAGGCCGCCGCCGCTGTCTGCCGCATAGTTGTCACGGATCACGGCATTGCGCATCGTAAAGCCGCTGACATTCTGGTTATACAGACCGCCGCCCATCCCCGAATCAGAACCCGTAAGGTCGGCATAGCCGTGCATCACCGTCACGCCGTCGAGCGTGGCATTGTTGGCGCCCCGAACGACATGGTAACTGTTCTCGCCGTAATTGGAGAAATTAGCACCGTCGTTGCCCAGCAGATCGCCGCTGAGGGCAACCCCATTCGTCGTCCAGTTGCGCTGCTCGCGCGCCGTTTCCGTCAGGGCAAAGCCGCCATAGATCGCCACGCCGGCCGGCAGCTGAAAGGTGGCAGTGCGGGCGATCCCCATCGTCGGGGTGTAGAGTCCCTTCGCCACCCAGATCTCATCCCCGCTGACCGTATTGGAGAGCGCCGTCTGCAAAGCACAGGGAGCACCCCAGGTAGAACCGCAGGGCCAGGTCGTCGTGCCGGTCACCGCCACCCGGATAACAGCGGCAGCCGGAGCCGCCTGAACCCTTGAAAGGCCAACGGACAAAAAAACCGTCAACAAGGCACCGGTTAAGAGAAGAAATACGAGGCTGAACATCCGCACAGAGCGTAATAACTTCATGGTCGATTCCTTAGGGCTTGATTTAAGCTGCCGCGCTGCAACGGCAACCCGGACTACCCGTTATTATACTCACATAGTGTGACAGAACCGTTAAACAGGACTTTGCCGCCGCTCTTTATACCCCCTTTTACAAAAAGATCCATGGACAAAGCCTCTCTTCCTGAATATCGTTAATCATTAATACCTCGATATTCAAAGGAATGAAAAAAACAATGTCCTCTCGAATAGAAAAACAGCCCCCCACCGAAGATGAACGCTGGATAACATTACAAGAACTGGAAAGCTGGTTAGAAGGTCCGGTCATCATTCTGGGATTTGTCTGGCTGATTTTATTAATCATCGATTTAATCTGGGGACTTTCCCCTTTATTGGACGCCCTGGGATTGGGGATCTGGGCGGTTTTTCTGATCGACTTCATCATTCGATTAACCCTTGCACCCCAACGCTGGAAATATCTACAGCGCAACTGGTTGACGGCCCTATCGCTGGCAGTCCCGGCCTTACGGGTCTTTCGGGCGGCGCGGCTGGTCCGCATCTTACAGGCAAATCGGGCCCTACAAGGGATACAATTGGTTCGGGTCGTCGGTTCTGTCAACCGTTCCATGAACGCCTTGAAAGCCGGCATGCGCCGGCGAGGGGTGGAATATGTAGGAGTCCTCACGATTCTGGTTATTCTGGCCGGGGCCGCCGGAATGTATTCCTTCGAACGAGAAACCGGAAGCGGGTTTTCCAGCTATGGCGAAGCCCTCTGGTGGACGGCCATGATGATGACGACCATGGGCGCCGACTATCAACCTCAAAGCATCGAAGGCCGGGTGCTGGCTTTATTGTTAGCCATCTATGCTTTTACTATTTTCGGATATGTAACGGCCGCCCTGGCCGCCTTCTTTATAGGACGGGAAACTCCTCCAACCCGGGATTCCCCCCCCGGGCCGACTCTGGAAGAATTAAAACAGGAAATTGCAGCGCTACGTCAGGAAATTCATACCCGGAATAAATCCCAACCTTGATATTTTCAATTCTCGCCAAATGGGATTAAAATAAAACCCATAAGGTTATATCGGTCCTACGGACCGTCTGTTCCGACCTACGGTCGGATTATCCGTGGCAACTACTTTCTTCTGCCGTTTTCACGGCCCCCACAAACTTTCCCCACGGATTTATTTTCTACGCCTGAGGAGGCTTATTTGATGACCTGCTTCCCCTTACCTCCTGCCCTGAAATCTCCCCCTATGAATACCTTTATCCTGACCATACAGCCACAAAGATCCCCCACCTTACAGCGAAAATCCCGTCACGAAGTTACATTTTCAAGGAGACAACGATGCCCCAAACCATTTCCCCTCTTATTTCCCTCTTATTGATCACGACCCTGGCCGTCATCATCCCATTTATAGCCGCGCGTATCCGTCGCATTCGGATCCCCATTGTCGTGTTGGAAATTCTGACCGGGATCATCATTGGACAAAGCGGTTTCAATCTGCCGGTCAACAACCCCACTCTGGAATTCCTGGCACAGTTTGGGTTTGCGTTCCTGATGTTCCTGGCTGGATTGGAAATTGACTTCAGCCTCTTGCTCCCCAAAACACAGTCTTCCCATTCCAAAATTCCCTGGCACCAAAACCTCACCGTGTTGGGCATCGCATCATTCGGGTTAACCTTATTATTGGCCGCTGCAGCCGGTCTGGGATTGACGGCGCTGGGATTGGCCCGCTCCGCGCCTCTGATGGGATTGATCCTGAGCACTACAGCTCTGGGCATCATTCTACCCGTACTGAAAGAACGCAATCTCCTGGCCACAGAATATGGTCAGGCCCTGCTGGTCGCCGCCCTGCTGGCCGACTTCATCACCCTGATTCTTATCAGCCTGGTCATTGCCGTCTACAAACACGGAGCCTCGCTGGATCTCTTGCTGATCCTGCTCCTGGGCTTCGTTTTTGCGGTGGCTATGCGTATGGGCCGCATGTTGGATCGTTGGGGCGGTTTACCCAAAGTCTTGAACAGTCTGGCTCCCGTAGCCCAGGCTCCAGTCCGTTTCTCGCTGGCTTTTTTGGTTGGTTGGCAAATCCTGGCCCAGGCCCTGGGCCTGGAAATCATTCTGGGCGCCTTTTTGGGAGGCGCCTTGATCAGCCTGTTAACCCGCCACACGGAAGAAATCTTGCGAGAAAAGCTGGATGCTATGGGCTACGGCTTCTTCATCCCAATCTTCTTCATCTCTGTCGGAATGCGGTTCAATCTCCGGGCCTTGCTGGAATCGCCCACCGCCCTGACGCTGGTCCCTTTATTGATCCTCCTGGCTTACGTTGTAAAAATAGTGCCGGCCCTGATCTACCGGCTGCGTTTTTCCTGGCGTGAAACCCTGGCCGCCGGATTTCTGCTTTCTTCACGGCTCTCTCTGATCATCGCCGCCTCGGCCATTGCCCTGGAATTCGATTTGATCAACCCCGCAACCAATACGGCCATTATCCTGGTCGCCATTGTCACCTGCACTTTTTCCCCCTTGCTTTTCAATCGCTGGTTGCCGCCCGTTACCCCCCCTAAACGCGAGGGAATCATCATCTGGAGCAACAGCGACTTAGGGTCTCTCTTAACCCAACGGCTACGCCAGCGCGGTCAATCTCAAATGATACTGATCAACCAATATAATTTTTCTCCATCCGATCCTCTCCAACCCGATGCAATCGAACGCCTTACCATACAATTCCTGGATCAAATGGATGCTTCCCGTACCGCCACCCTGATTGCTGCCGACAGCGATGAAGAGATCAACCTTCAGGTAGCCCGAACCGCCAAAAGTCGTTACGGCATTCCCAACGTCATTGCAGTCGTCAATTCTTCTCACTATCTACCTCTGTTACAGACCCTGGGAATTCGCCCGGTCCAACCATCTATTTCCATGTTAGTTGCTCTGGAAGGCGCCATACAATTTCCCGCCGCCTTCGATTTGATCAGCCAATTGGAAGGTGTAGGCATCACGGAGGGAGTACTCTCCAATCCCCAACTGGTCCAACAGGCCTTAAAAAATTTACAATGGCCCGGCGGTGTGCTCGTCATGGGCGTTCGCCGGGGTCAGGAAACCATCATTCCTCACGGCAATACGGTATTAAACCGGGGTGACATCGTTATGTTGATCGGACCTGAGGAAGCCCTTACTCAAGCCCGAATCCGGCTGGAAACTGAAAACCCCAATTCCAGAGCTTAAGCGTACTTTTCTAAGGAGGATTATCGTGAAGATTAATGGCAACCACCTTAAATTATGGCGGAACTGGCGCACGCTCTATTTTTCATCCCGAACTTTTATCCCCATCCTCAATGCACTGCTGGTCGGACTGATTGTCGGCGGATCTGCGGTGCTCTTTGAAAAACTGCTCAAAACCACTCAAACGCTCTTCTTTGAACATCTGCTGGCCTGGATACCCATTCCTGCCCCTTTCAATGTCGTCCCTCTTCCTATCATTGGGGCTCTGATCTGTGTCGTCATCAGTCTATCCCTGCTGAAAAACGCCCATGGACATGGCGTCCCCGAAACCATGGAAGCCGTGGCCCTGCACGAAGGGAAAATGGCCGTCAAACCCGCCCTGGTCCGCGGCTTCCTGGCCGCCGTCAATATCGGCAGCGGCGGTTCGGCCGGCCCGGAAGGCCCCATCGTCCAGATTGGGGCAGCGCTGGGCTCACTTTACGGACAACGCTTTCAACTTTCGTCCGAACAGGTCCGCAACCTGTTGGCCTGCGGGGCGGCCGCCGGGATCGCCGTCGTTTTCAATGCCCCCATCGCCGGCGTCTTCTTTGCCCTGGAAGCCATTCTCATCCAGATGGATTCCTGGGCCTTTGCCAATATCGTCATCGCCTCGGTTGCCGCCAGCGTCGTCGGCCAGATCTTTCTAGGAAAAAACCCGGCCTTTCTGATTCCCGCCTACGAACTGGTCAGTCCGATAGAATTGCCGCTTTACCTGCTGCTGGGAGTCCTGGCAGCTTTGGTCGGTGTGGCTTTGATACGCCTCCTTTACTGGACCGAAGGACGCTTTGCCGCTTTGAGAATCCCGGCCTGGATCAAACCGCTGATCGGAGCATTGGCCGTAGGATTAATCGGGATTTTCATTCCCCAAATCTTCGGCAGCGGCCATGAAGTGATCGAAGGGATTTTCTACATGGTCTATCCCTGGAAAGTGCTCTTAGCTCTGGTCGCGCTCAAAATCATCACCACCAGTCTGACCCTCGGTTCCGGCAGTCCGGGCGGCGTCTTCGCCCCCTCTTTACTGATCGGAGCAGCGCTGGGCGGCTGCCTGGGAACGCTCTTCCACACCCTCTGGCCCACCAGCACCGCCATAGCTCCGGCCTATGCCCTGGTCGGCATGGCCGCCTTGATGGCTGCGGCCGTACGGGCGCCCATCGCCGCCATTCTGCTGGTCTTTGAACTCACCCAGGATTACACTATCATCCTGCCATTAATGGCTGCCACCGTCACAGCAACCGTCGTGGCGTCCTTATTGGAGCCTGAAAGCATCTATACCCTGGCCCTCAAACAACACGGGATCGATCTGCGGGTCGGCCGCGATTTCAACATCATGCAAACCCTGCGGGTCTCCGAAGCCATGACTCCCGTAGAACAGTTGCCCATCGCCCGGGTCAACATGCCGCTCCATGAAGTCCTGCGACTGATGGAAGATTCCCATCACCATGGGATGGCCGTCCTGGACAACCGCGATGATTTCTACGGCATCATTACGGTCAGCGATTTGGAACGCGCTCTGGCGGAAGGCACGGAAGAGATGGTGGTAGGGAAAATTTGCAGTCGAAATGTACGCTTTGTTTTTCCCGACGAAACCATGGAAGATGCCCTGCGTCACCTGGCAACCCTGGATGTAGGCAGGCTGCCGGTTGTGTCACGCGACAATCCACATCATCTGGTAGGAATGTTACGCCGGCACGACATCATCCGGGCTTACGCCACCGCCGCCTTTGATATGCAGGAACGACGCCACCGGCTGGAAATCCGCCGCATGCAGGCGCAAACGGGAGCCCGCTTCCAACGTTTCACAATCCTGGAAGAGGACAACGCAGCCGGGCATACCCTCAATGAATTACACCTTCCCGGCACGGCTTTGATTGTAGCGATCAAACGGGGCGATCAAACCATCATTCCCCGGGGCAATACCAGGTTATACCCGGGAGATGAAATTATCGCTTTAGCCGACAGCTGCGAAAATGAACAAATTATGACGCTGATGAAACATGCCCCAACAGAGTCGTAATTCTCTACCGTTTCAGAAAAATTCCAGGCAGGAAGGATAAGGATTTTCATCCTTCCTGCTTTCTGACCCCCAATCTCCGACACGTCACACCGAAATATTGAAAATCATATTCCAGCCGAAAAAATGGCAACCCGAGCAAAATTGTGCTATACTTTTTCCTCAATAGTTTGAAAACAGTATCGTCAATACGCACATCCTCCCGCGTATTGGTTTTGATCGATATACTCGATCCGCTCTGGAAAGGATTATCAAGATGAGCAACGTAAAACGTTTCCCCCTGAGACAAAACAGCATCCCCCCTCAAAAACAGCCCACTTCCATCAACCGCAAGAATCGGGAATCATCGGCCCTCGACCGGGCCGGTCTGCGCCCGCGCCTGATCCGCACTTTCTACTAAGGACACAAACATGGCCACGATTGCTTTAGTTTACAATTTGATCCACCCTGAGAATTTACACAACACCCCCTTAGACGCTATTGCCGAATACGACGATCTGGAAACCATCCAGGCAATCCACACTGCACTTACCACCGCCGGTCACCACGTTATCAATGTGGAAGCCGACGAATCTGTAACCGAACAATTAAAAAATGCCCGACCGGATATCGTCTTCAACCTTGCGGAAGGGTTGCGCGGCGAAAGCCGCGAATCCCACGTTCCCACCATCTGCGAAATGTTGGGAATCTCCTATACCGGCTCTTCCCCGCTGACCCTGGCCCTTTGTTTGAACAAAGCCCGCACGAAAGAAATCCTGTTACACTATGGAATCCCTACCCCGCGTTACATCGTAATCAACCACCCTGTTCCCCAACGATCCATCCCGTTACGTTATCCCTTGATTGTCAAACTGCTCCAGGAAGGTTCCAGCATGGGACTTTCGGAACGTTCCGTTGTGGACAACGAAACGGAGTTAAAAACTCACGTAGAAAAACTTTACAACGACTATCACAAACCGATCATCGTTGAAGAATTTATCCAGGGGCGGGAATTTACGGTTGGAGTGTTGGGCAATCAGCCCCCCTATACGTTACCGATCACCGAGATCGTCTTTCCGCATCCGCGCGGAATCGTGCTCTTTTCGCCCAACCCGGAAACAATTCCGCTCTATCATTTACAGGGTATCGCCGACGCCGCCCTGCCCCAATCCCGACACCGTTCAATCTGTCCGGCCCCCCTGACGCCGGAGCTGCAACAACGCATAGAACAAACCGCCCTGCACACTTTCCAGGCACTGGGATGCCGGGATTGGTGCCGGATCGATATGCGGCTAGGATCGGACGATATCCTCTATGTACTTGAACTCAACCCGATTGCCGGGATCACCCCCGGCTATTGGTTGCCTCGTTCGGCTGAAGTTGCCGGATTAAGTTATCAGGATTTTATCAATGCCATCCTTAACCACGCCTTTCAAAGAAAGGGGCAGACTCCTGATACTCAAAACCTCAACTGATCTGCCATGAATACTATTTCCACACATCGATCGCGCACCCATCGGATCGGTTTTGTCTCGACCCGCTTCCAGAGCACGGATGGTGTTTCTCTGGAAACGGCCAAATGGGTCGCCGTACTGGAAAGATTGGGCCATCGCTGTTTCTATTTTGCCGGGGCCTCCGACCGACCCGCCGGCCAAACTTACCTGGTTCCTGAGGCGCACTTCACTCACCCCGACATCGAGACCATTTATCGAACAGCCTTCTCTCAACGCTTGCGCCCGGCCCCAGTTACTCGACAAATTCAAGAAATCAAACAACAACTCAAAGAATGCCTCTTCGATTTCGTCTGTACCTTCGAGTTGGAAATGTTGGTCGTAGAAAACGCTCTGGCCATCCCCTTGAACCTCCCCCTGGGATTGGCGCTGACCGAATTCATCGCTGAAACCGGGATTCCGACGATTGCTCACCATCACGATTTCTTCTGGGAACGTCAGCGCTTCCTGACCAATTGCGTCTGGGATTACCTCAACATGGCCTTTCCGCCCCACCTGCCTTTCATTCAACATGTGGTCATCAACTCCTCGGGCGCCAACCAGCTCAGCCTGCGGACCGGCAACTCCTCTATCCTGATCCCCAATGTCATGGACTTCGAGCATCCTCCCACCCCGCCGGACAGTTATACCGACACGTTGCGAAAAGATCTGGGCGTAGCCGGGGATGAGCTCTTCTTCCTCCAGCCGACCCGTATCGTCCAGCGCAAAGGGATCGAGCATGCCATCGAGTTGATCTCTCGATTGGGCATCAAAGCGCGATTGGTCATTTCCCATGCTTCGGGCGATGAAAGCGACGATTATCAACAACGAATCGCCGCCTTTGCCGATATGCTGCGGGTTCCCATCAGTTTTGCAGCCGACAGGGTTTCAACCCGGCGGGAAACCACCGCCGACGGCCGACGCATCTATACCCTGGAGGATGTCTATCCCTACGCCGATCTGGTAACCTACCCTTCCACCATCGAAGGATTCGGAAATGCCTTTCTGGAAGCCGTTTACTTTCGCCGCCCCCTGATCATCAACAACTACTCGATCTTTGCGATCGATATTCGCCCCAAAGGCTTCAGCGTCATCGAATTTGACGGCTATATTTCCGAAGAAACTCTGACGCGCACCCGTCAGGTCCTGCGGCAGCCGGCCCTGGCCGAAGCCATGACCGAACACAACTATCAATTGGGCCGTCGTTACTACTCCTATGCCATGTTACGCCGTCGGCTGAATATGCTGCTGATGCGCATCTTCGGCGAGGACAACGAGTACAAAGCTTGAACAAGGAGCCGACTTCATGAAAATCGCACTCTTGCATTATGCCGCCCCACCCGTTGTAGGTGGAGTCGAAAGTGTATTGGCCCATCAGGCCCGGCTTTTAGCCGCCGCGGGACATACGGTTAAAGTGATCGCCGGCCGCGGAGCTGCCTGGTCGCCCGAAATCGATCTCACGTTGTTGCCGTTGACCGATTCCCAACACCCCGATATCCTGAGAGCCAAAAGCGAATTGGACGCCGGATCTATTCCCGCCACCTTTGCCAGACTGGTCGATGACCTGGAAGCGGCTTTAGCCGCAGCTTTAGTCGGACAGGACATTCTCATCGCCCACAATGTCTGCTCGCTGGCCAAGAATCTGGCCCTCACAGCCGCCCTTCATCGCTACAGCCAACGCCCCCACGTTCCCCGCCTGATCCTCTGGCACCACGATCTGGCCTGGACCACTCCCCGCTATCGTTCTGAATTACATCCTGGTTATCCCTGGGATCTCTTACGCACAGACTGGCCTCATGCCACTCAGGTCGTGATCTCGGAACCCCGCCGCCAGGAATTAGCCAAATTGCTGCATGTTTCACCGGAACGCATTCAGGTCATTCCCAACGGAATTGATATCTCCACCTTTTTCAAATTGGAAGCGCAAACCCAAACCTTCATCCGGCAGCTCGATCTGCTGACCGCCGCCCCGCTCCTGCTTTTACCGGTACGTTTGACCCCGCGTAAAAATCTGGAACTGGCCCTTCACACCGTAGCCGCCCTGCGCGACGACTTTCCCGCCACCCAACTGCTCATCACCGGGCCGCTCGGACCTCACAATCCGGCCAATGCCGCCTATTTCGAGCGGCTAAAAGAACTGCGGGCCACGCTCGATCTGACCCGGCAGGTCCATTTCCTGACCGAACTGGCTCCTACCTACCTGCCGGATGCGGTGATAGCCGATTTCTACCGGCTGGCCGATGCCCTCTTTTTGCCCAGCCTGGAAGAAGGCTTTGGACTTCCTATGTTGGAAGCAGGATTATCGGGCCTCCCGATATTCTGCAGCGACATCCCGGCCTTGCGTGCCGTCGGGGGAACCGCCGCCCACTATTTTTCGCCCGAAAGCAATCCTTCCGTCATTGCCGGTCTGATAGCCGCCCGGCTACGCACCGATTCCACCTTTATCCTCCGCGTTCAGGTACGACAACAATATACCTGGGAACAGATCTATGCGGAGAAAATCAGCCCTCTTCTGGAGAAAACCGATGAAAACAAAAAACGCCTTACTGACGACGCGTAAAATCCTGATCCCGGTGCTTGGAACAGAACCGCCCCAGGATGCGCTGGCCCTGGCCCGTATGCTGGCGCCCCAAAGCCAGATCCTGTTGGTGGGGTTCATCCACGTTTCTGCAAATGAAGACCTCAGCTCCGCCGCCCTGCCGGCACGGCAATTACGTCAGCGGCTGCACACCTTGAGCGAAACTCCCCACCTTCATTGCCGCCATCAGGTCCACGTCGTCCAACATCCCTGGCGAGAACTTCTCCAGATCATCCAAAAAGAACGACCCCATCTGCTGATCCTGGAATGGCCCCAACCCTTTCAAACCTTCCAGCCGGAAGTCGGCGATCCCATGCCGGCGCTGCCCTGCGACACGTTGTTGATCCGCGGCCCCCTTCCCACCCGATTGACGCACATCCTGACCGCTTTACGCGGCGGCCCCGGCGCAGAACTGGCGCTCCGAACCGCTCTGACGCTGGCACGAAACACGACGGCTCAGGTTACCTCTCTGCACATCGAAACGACCCATCAAGAACAGCAGGCCTTCAAAGGATTGGCCCAGGTCCTCGACAGATTGCCCGAAGTCAAACAACTTCAAATCAGCACCTCCAATCCGGCCGCCGTCATTCTTACCCAGAGTCAGAACACCGACCTGCTCGTCATCGGGGCTACCGCACCACCCACCGCTCAATTCATCGCCTTAGGGCCGGTGGCGCGGCGCATTTTAAGTGAAGCCGCCGGCAGCGTCCTCATCGTCCGGCCCAAAGAACGCCGCCCGGTTAATTACAACGAAGAATCGGCAGGCCAAACCGCCATTTCCGTCCTGGTCGACAAATGGTTTGCCGAAAAGACCTTCCATGCGGAAGAATTCGCCGACATGAACCGGCTCCTGGACCTTAAACGTCGGCAAAAGGTTACCATCAGTCTCGCGCTGCCGGCGCTTAACGAAGAGGCCACCATCGGCAATGTGATCCAAACCATCAAACAGAGCTTGATGACCGAAATCCCGTTGCTGGATGAAATCGTCCTGATGGACTCCAACTCCAACGACCGCACCCGGGAAATTGCAGCCGGGCTCGGTATCCCCATCCATATCCACCAGGAAACCCTGCCGCAATACGGGGCCCGGCGGGGCAAAGGAGAAGCGCTGTGGAAAAGCCTCCTGGTTACCCACGGCGACATCGTCTTATGGATCGATACCGATATCGTCAATATTCACCCCCGCTTTGTCTACGGCCTGCTCGGCCCGTTCCTGCTCGATCCCGAAGTCCAGTTTGTCAAAGGATTCTACCAGCGTCCGCTCAAAGTCGGCGATAAGTTCCAGATCGGCGGCGGCGGGCGGGTCACAGAGCTGACCGCGCGCCCCTTGCTCAATCTTTTCTATCCGGAACTTTCCGGCGTCATCCAACCGCTCGCTGGAGAATACGGCGGACGACGAGCGGCCCTTGAACAGTTGGGCTTTTTCTCCGGCTACGGCGTAGAGATCGGCCTGTTGATCGATATTTTCGAAAAGTACGGTCTCCAAGGAATCGCTCAGGTCGATCTATTGGAACGTATCCATCACAATCAACCCCTGGAAGCCTTGAGCAAAATGTCCTTTGCCATTATCCAGGCCGTCGTCGCCAAACTGGAACGCCGCTACGGCCGGAGTATGCTGGAAGATATCAACCGCACGATGAAATTCATCCGCCAGGAGCCCGAACGATTCGCCCTGGAGGTTCAAGAAATCTCCGAACTGGCGCGCCCGCCCATGCTGGAACTGACCGAATATCGGGAGCGCAGTCGATGACGGAATTATGGTTGATTCGCCATGGAGAAACCGATTGGAATGTGGAAGGCCGTTGGCAGGGACATGCCGACATCCCTCTGAATGCCAACGGAATTGCCCAGGCCGTCACTATGGCCGAAAAACTGCAATGGATTCCCTTCGCAGCCGTTTACGCCAGCGATCTGATCCGCGCTCGAGAAACGGCTGTCATACTGGCCAAAAAGATCAAGCTTCCAGTAAACCGGGAGCCCCGCCTGCGAGAAATCGATCAAGGGGAATGGGAAGGCATGCTGGTCGGGGAAATTGAAGCCCGTTACGCCGAACGCTTTCAACAACGGAGCAAAGATCCGTTCTCAGTGGCGCCACCGGGCGGAGAAACGGCCTTACAGGTCTTGACGAGAGCCTGCGCCGCAATTGAAGATATCGTCCAATCCTATCCCCAGGAAGAAGTGGCCGTGATTGGTCACGGATTTGTCTTCGCCTTACTGCGACTGCATTACCAAAACCTGCCCAAAGAGAAACTGTGGGATCTGATCCCACCCAACTGCGAACCGTACAGGTTATCGGTGAGGGAAGAGGAGGTAAAAACTTATCGACCTGCAGGATTGCCCTGAAAGAGAAGGTAGAGAAAAATTCAGCTTTCCAACGGCTCAAAAAGCCGTCGGCTTCTAACCTAATCGGAATTCGCGCACATCCAAAAGTGCGCGAATTCCACTCCCGGTTACCCTTTCAACTTTCTTTTACAGATACAACCTCGCCCTTCGGTGCCGATACCGGAGCTTCCCGAAAACCCCAACGCAACAAAGGCGGCGTCACAAGGGTGGTAATCAGTACCATCAAAGTAGCAATGGGGAAAAACTCCGCCGGGATCAATTCTTGGGTTACCCCCACGGTCACCACAATCAACCCGACCTCACCCCGACTGACCATCCCCAATCCGACCCGCAAAGCGCTTTTTTGAGAAAAACCGCCCAGCTGAGCCCCCCATCCGGCACCAATTATCTTAGATAGAACAGCCACAACAACCAGAGCGGCAGCAAAGGGAAGGGAGGATTCATTCAAAGCATGGAAATCCGTTTTCAAACCGATGCTGACAAAGAACAACGGCACCAAAAATGCATAGGTCAATGTATGCATATGGCGAGAAATCTGTTCGCGCAAAGAACTGCGGCCGAACCCCAGGCCGGCGATAAAAGCGCCCGTAATGGCCGCCAATCCCCCCAGCGATTCGGCAGAACAGGCAAACAACAATCCGGTCACAAAAACAAAAGCGGTCAACCCTTCACTGATCGGTTGGCGACTGATCCAACCGACAAGCCGGGGCAGGCCCCAGAAAGCCACAGCGCCGGCCACCAACAGATATCCCGCCATTTTGATAAAAATCAGGTAGAGAGGGGTCCCGGCATCGGAGCCGTTCAGGGCCACAAAGACCGAAAGCAGCAAAATCACCAACACATCGTCGATAACAGCAGCCCCCAACAAAGCCATCCCTTCCCGGCTTCGCAAACGATTCAGTTCCAGTAAGGTCTGAGCACTGATACTCACACTGGTAGCCGTTAAAACAATCCCTACAAAAATGGCCGCCGAACCGGTATAACCGCTGAACCAGGCCAACAAACCGCCCGATACCAATGGAAACAACACACCGTTCACACCGGCCAACAGGGAAACTTTGCCGGTATGCAACAATTCGCGGGGTGAAATTTCCAATCCGGCCAAAAACATCAAACAGATAACGCCGACCTCAGCCAGATCAAAGATGGTCTCGGTCAAAAGATGAGGATTTGCGGGGTTATAAAAAATCGCCCATCCCATTTCGTTCAACAGACTGGGCCCCAGAATCAAACCGGCGAGGAGTTCCCCCAACACGGCCGGCTGGCGCAAACGCACTGCCACCCATCCCCCGGCTTTCGCCGCCGCAATCAACAAAGACAAATTAAGCCCTAACTGAATAAAGGAAGACATAGGCAACACTCCTTAGTAAAACGCTAGCCGGGTTCCAGGGAACCGAGTTGTTCCGGGCGATGGGCGTGCGGCCGCAACCCCCGAACCGTTAAAACAGGGATTACAAAAGCAAACCCCGAATGAGGCCGGGCAAAAGCGCCCAATGCTTTTTCGGTTTCATCCAAAAGCCAGTCACAATCGAACTGGTCCGAAACCACACTGAACAAAAACCGTTGGGGAGCCGTTATTTCAAACTCATCGTTCACCAGCTGCTGAAACGAAGGGAATAAAGGAATATCATCTTGCCGAAGGCGTTCCTTTAAATCCATGTACCCGACACTGTTCAAGATGGTCACGCCGGGTGCCCCCAGACGCTCCCACAGCTGCGCGGTTTCCCAGGCAGCCTGCGGCGTCATCAAAATCGCACAGACCATTTTCGACATACCAACGCTCCTTTCAAAAAATATAGGTGGGATGAAAAGCATCCGGAATGAATGAGGATTAAAAAATAGCCCCTATCATAAAAGCTATGATAGAAGCTATTTACCTGCAAAAATGATGCTTCGCCGGGCAGAAGATATCCTACATTCACCCTGACGCCGCCCCCTATTTTAACAGAGAGCAGAAGAAGTGACAAGACTTTCGCCCGTGATTTCCGGGCAATCGACGACGTTACAACCCCAGGCCCTGCCTGTAAACCCAGACCAGCGCCGCCACATATCCCAAAATAATTCCGAGAGCATAGAAATCCACTCTCACCCACCGTTGCGGTTCCGGACGGGCCATATTGCTCAACAGGCCCAGACAGGTGAGCAGCACGCCCAACATCGCCACCTGAGCCATAAGGGGGTCCAGGGACCCTAGCAACCGGCCCTGCGTAAAAAAAGCATCCGAGATGCCTAAGGCAAAGAGGTTGAAGATATTGCTGCCGAAGAGATTACCTACAGCCATATCGTAAGCCCGAATCCGTACGGCGGCCAGCGTCGTCACGACTTCCGGAAGAGAAGTAACCACACCCAACAACGCCGTGCCTACAAAACTGGCGCCCAACCCGGTAATCACGGCGATCGTTTCACTGCTCTTTACCAGCTGGGGCGTCACGACGCCCAACACGACAGCAGCCAGGATGAAACCGATGATGCCGCGGCGCAGACTCGGTACCCCGGCTCCCGGGACTTCCGCTTCCTCATCCGTATCCGGCGCGGCATTCTGCCGGATCAACCGCACCCCGGCCACATAGGCCGCTATGATCAACAGGCTGTCGATTCCCATCCATCCTACTTGCAGTGGAATATCAGCCAACAGAAAAAAGACTGTCAATCCGCTCAACATGACAGCGAGAGAAGCCGAAAAGGCATGGCGCAGGGCCACCACCCGTAGAACTCTGATCCGGCGAGGCACCAGTCCGACGATCCCCAACAACAACATATTGAACATACTGCTGCCGAAAATATTGCCGGCCGCCAGGTTCGGTTCGCCTAACTGCACGGCGCTGATATTGGTCAACAGCTCCGGTAAAGAAGTCGCGCCGGCCAGCAACAGCGTGCCGATGAACATTCGGCCCAACCCCGTCCGCACGGCAATCACATCGCCATATTCCGCCAGTTTGACAGCCGCCAATACAATCACTACTGTACTCCCGATAAAAATAAGCCAGACCATCGAAAGATCCTCCCGGCATCCAGGCCTTATTTTAAAGAAACACCCTTGACCAGGGTCAACGGCCAAACGGCCAGCACGCCGGTGTCGGGATTATCCAGATCCCCGGTGATCTTTTCCGTTACCGCCAGACACTGCCGGGCCATAGCTTCATCGTTTACAATGCTGAACAATGTATAATGATATTCATCGTAAGTAGGCGCCTGCCCTTCAAACCCAAATCGGAAAGGCAATCGCTGTTGTTTCTTGTAACGATGAACGCCGGTGCTTTCGACAATGGTTACCCCGCTGACCCCCAAAGCAGCCCAGGCGGCCAATACGGCATCCAACTTTTCCGGATCATCCAGAACAAGCATCACCATCAACATCGGAACCTCCTTCATGAGAAATTTTCGCGCTCCACACCTCAGATTAATATCATAAATGAAAAATCTTCCAAAAAGCGCCCGATACTAACCCGGATTTCTATTACGGCAAAGCCGGACGGCCATTCAGAGTTCCCTTAAACCGTTTTTTCTCCTTGTACAATTGGAATTCTTAACGTCCCGCACCCGGCGCTTTTCTTGTAAGAGACGACACGCTGTGCGAAGCAGGGAGAGAGTGTTTTTTTGTTTGTATTTTTGCGCGCATCAGAATGCGCGCAAAAATACCGGCTTTTAAGAAGGGGGGGTAAAAAAACAGGCCTGATTACCAGTGGCCTCCGAAATAAATCCATGTTATACTTTTGATCTCAACAAGTTAGTAATTTATAAAAAACGGCCTCGTCAATACGCGCATCCTCACGCGTATTGGTTTTGATCGATAATCTCGATCCGCTCTGGAAAGGATAACAAAAATGAGCAGCGTAAAACGTTTCCCCATAAAACAAAATACAATCCCCCCCCAACGGACCTCAACCTCTGTCAACCAGAAAAATCCGGCATCATCCGCCCTCGCCCGGGCCGGTCTGCGCCCGCGTCTCATTCGCACCTTCTACTAAGGACAGAAAACAGAGGAGTCAAAATGAAAACCGTATTGCCCGTAGGGTTCCATCAGTTCCACAAAAACAAGTTCTACAATTTCCAATTCAACCGCTGGTATTCCGAAGGCTTCACCCGCCTGGAAGATTTGAAAAAGGCCGCCGCCCTCATTATTACCCCAGACGATTACAAAAAAGCCTTCATGATCCTGGCCGAAAAAGCGACGACCGAAGACCGGCTGAGCAATGCCGCCTTCTACTACCGTGCGGCTGAATTCATGACCCGCCCGGCCGACCCGGATAAATTTCCCCTTTACAACCGCTTCATCACCACCTTCTATCAGGCATTCCAGGACGACAATATCGAACGCTATCAGGTTCCCTATGGAGAAGGTTTTTTGCCGGCCATGCGCCTGGCGCCGCAGAAAGCAAAAAAAGGCACGGTTCTTATCCACGGCGGCTTTGATTCGTTGATCGAGGAATTCTACGCTATCTGGAAACTCTTCTCGGAAAACGGCTATGAAGTCATCGCCTTCGAGGGCCCCGGCCAGGGCGGCGCCCTGCGCATCGCCCATCTCCCCTTCGATCATGCCTGGGAAAAACCGACCGGTGCCGTTTTGGACTACTTCAACCTTTCCGAGGCCGCCATCCTCGGCATCTCGATGGGCGGCTATTGGTGTCTCCGCGCCGCCGCCTTTGAAAAACGAATCCAGCAAGTCATCGCCTTTCCCCCACTCCTGGATTGGATGGAAAGCACGAACGGCGCCATGCGCGGCCTCGTCAACCTTATGATGAAATGGGAAGGCCTGATGCGCGCCCAGATCCGCCTGAAGATGAAAGCGCCGATGATGGAACATGTCATCAATCAAACGCTCTTCATCGCCCAGAAAGAGGATCTGCTGGATGTGGTACGCTGGGAGCTGGCCATGAACCGGGAGTTCCTGCACTCCGAATTAGTCGATCAGGATGTCCTCCTGCTGGCCGGGGAAAAAGATTCCTTCCAGCCCCCGGTTCTCTATCACAAACAATGGAAAGCCTTGACCCACGCCCGCTCGATCGCCGGGCGCATTTTCACCGAAGCCGATGGAGCCCCGCATCACTGCGCCATCGGCAATATGGGACTGGCGATTCAGGTGATGATCGACTGGTTGGACGAAAAAGTTCAACTCGGAAAAGCCGGAAAATGAGCATCCTGAGTCGCCTCTTGGCTCTCATGTACAAACTGCCCCCGGTAAAAACCCGCGACCTCGCCGTCGAGAAAAAACTCGACATCCCCATGCGGGATGGAGCCGTCCTGCGCGCCGACCGCTACTATCCGCGCCGTCAAACCAGACTGCCGGCCATCCTGATCCGCACTCCCTACGGCCGCGCCGGTTACGGCATCATGGGCGAATTGCTGGCGCCTTACGGCTTTCAGGTGCTCATCCAAAGCTGCCGGGGAACCGACGATTCGGACGGGGAATTTTCACCCTTCCGGGGAGAACGTGAGGACGGCCTGGACACCCTGGAATGGCTCAATACTCAGGAGTGGTTCGACGGACGGCTGGGAATGACCGGGCCAAGCTATCTGGGATTTACCCAGTGGGCGGTCGCCGCGGAAGCCGGCCCGATGCTCAAAGCCATTTCCACCCAGGTTACCAGTTCGGAATTTCGCAGCCCGACCTATCCGGGCGAATCCTTTGCCGCAGAACTGTGGCTGCAATGGTTACAGATCGTCCACAGCTTCAAAAAATCGACCTGGAGCGGATTTCAGGACATGCTGGCCTCAGAACGCCGGCTAAAAGCCGCCGCCCTGCATCTGCCGTTGAGTGAAGCCGATGTTATTGCAGTCGGCAAACCCACTCAATTCTGGCACGACCTGTTGACCCATACCGAACCCGGAGATCCCTGGTGGACCACTGAAGATTTCAGTTCCAAGGTGGCCGACATAACCGCACCCAACCATCTGGTCAGCGGCTGGTACGATATCTTTCTGCCCCAATTGCTGCGCGATTACACCGCCTTACATCAGGCCGGCCGCCGACCCTATCTCACCATCGGCCCCTGGTCGCACAGCAGCAATGGATTGTCGGAATGCAGCCTGCGGGAATCGATCCAATGGTTGTGCGCTTATGTAAGAGGGGATAGCGAAGAGATCTTACGGCGAGCGCCCGTCCGCATCTATGTCATGGGAGTCAACGAATGGCGCGATCTACCGGAATGGCCGCCGCACGACAAGCAGAAAGAGCGCTGGTACTTACAGCCTGAAGCCGCCCTCAGCACCAAACTCCCGGCGGCTTCGGCGCCCAGCCGCTATCCCTACGATCCGACCGATCCCACCCCCAATCTCGCCGGCGCGATCAATACCCCCCTCGGCCGGGGCTCCGGTGCCCGAGACAACCGCTCTCTGGAAGCGCGATCCGATGTCCTGACCTTCACCAGCGCCCCTTTGAAACACGATTTTGAAATTATCGGCCCGGTAACGGCCGAACTTTACGTAAGTTCAAGCCTGGAGCACACCGATTTCTTCGTACGTTTATGTGATGTACACCCCACAGAAGAATCGATGAACCTCTGCGACGGCCTGATACGGCTCTCCCCCGGACATCCCCAGCCGGAAAAAGACGGCGTCATCAAACTGGAAATCAGCCTATGGCCGACTGCCCATTGCTTCCGGCAAGGGCATCGAATCCGGGTCCAGGTTTCCAGCGGAGCCTTTCCCCGCTTTGCCCGCAATCTGGGAACCGGCGAACCGCCGGCCACAGGCACCGCCATGCGAATAGCCGAACAAAAAATCTACCACGATCCGCAACATCCTTCGGCTATCATCCTGCCCTATTCTCCGACACAACAGTTCATGGTCTTCTAATCGTAAAAGCAGAGGCTGCTCTTAGAAGAGTAGCCTCCGTTTTCGTTACACCGGGAAGCAAGACTTTCCTCTACAATCTCTCCACCATCTCCTGGACCCGTTCCGCATCCGGATGCAGATAGCGGGAAGTCGTCACGATATTTTCATGCCCCATCAGCTTTTGCAGCGTTGCCAGATCTCCGCCGTCACGTAAAAAGCGCGTCGCGAAGGTATGGCGCAAAGTATGAGGAGTGATGGGGCGTTCGATGCCGGCCAGACGGACCAGTTTGTCCACCAGCCGTTCCACATCGCGGGTGGCGAAGTCCTTGCCGGTCTTGGAGAAAAAGAGTTTGTCGGGGGGCCAGTCCGGGCGCTTACTCAAATAGGCCGTGAGATCCTTACGGCATTCCAGGCCTAATGCTACGGGTCGTTCTTTTTCACCTTTTCCACGACGGATCAGGACTTCACCGGATCTGGCATTGATCTTGATATCTTCCTGATTCAAAGCACAGACTTCCGCCACTCTGAGTCCCGCTCTCGCCATCAGAGACAACAGCGCCACGTCCCGCGCATCCTGCCAGGAATCTCCTTCGGCCACGGCAAAGAGGCGGCCCAACTCGCGACCGTTCAAGGGCTCGATCGGTTTTTCCACCCGCTTGATTCCTTTGATCTCCAGCATCCGTCCGCAATGTCGGGACAAGCCTTTGACTGCGGCAATGCGCTGATTGATGGTGGAAGCCTTGTGCTTCTTCCCTTCTTTGTCGTCTTCGTTCTTTTTTCGAGCAGCGCTTTCTGCCAGTCGCGGAGTTCCTCTTTGGTCAGCAGGGCCGGGTCGGGGACGGCGTGATATTGCTGCTCGTACCAGATCGCAAAAGCCTTCAGTGAGAGTTCATATTGCCGGCGGGTGCCGGCCGTGAGGATTCCCAGGTATTCGGCAACTGCCGTATTCCAGTCCATCAGGTAACCTCCTATCGGATAGCAAAGGCGAAAAAATATTTACCGACGTACTTTACCCTCCTTTAGCAGGCCTTTTGAGCCTGGAAAAGGTCATTTTACGTCGGTGATGGCTGCTTTACCGGCTATTATATACGACCATATTTAATACATAAACGTCTCTGTTAGAGTTGACACTTACGACACTACCGTTACAATACTATGGTCAATTATTAAATACTCATTCTTTGAGTATGAATTCAAAACTCACCTTGCCCACAATCAGGAATTCATGGTCCAATTCATTGCTACAGATCCGATAAATAATGGCCTCTTTCCCCCTATCTCTACAATCTTCAACCGACTGTTACCTACCCTACCTGAAGGAAAAACTATCAATATCTATGTCGGCCCCCACTGGACTGCCGTCCTGGTCCAGGTAAAAAATGAAACCCTCTGCGGATTGGCAGCCACGCTCGACAACGGGAATCGACACGACACCCCCAATCCTGCGCGCCCCAGCCTGGACGATCTACGAGAACGTTCCCCCCTTGAACTGGCCCGGCTTGCCAATTCTCCCAATTCCACGGAAACTTCAATTGGATTGGCCGCCATCAATGCACTTAATCCCCATCACCCCGATCGCTGGGTCGATCTACATTCCAAAGAAGTGCTCGCCCGTCTGGGATCAGAAAAAACCGTCGTCATGGTCGGCCATTTCCCCTATGTGCCCGAATTACGGCCGCGCGTCGGCCGCCTGCTGGTCCTGGAACAAGAACCCCAAGACGACGATCTGCCGGCCGAACAGGCTTCCGCAATCATTCCCCAGGCGGATGTCCTGGCGATCACTGCTTCCACGCTGGTCAACCACACTTTTGACGAAGTGATGCAATTTCGCCGACCCGGTATCCCCACTCTGCTGATGGGTCCCACGACGCCTCTCTCGCCGCTGCTGTTCGAGACCGGTCTCACCATCCTCTCGGGAGCCGTCGTCGAACAACCCCACACTCTTATCGATAAGCTCATGCAGGGAGCAAATTTCCATCAATTGCGCCAACTGGGCGTTCGGTTGGTTTCGATTGTCTCCGAACCCCTTCCGGCAGTATAAGAAGGACCCAAAGCCGCCTTCTTTCCACCCATTTTTTAAGGAGCTTTCTATGAAACGTTTTTCGATTCCGTTTTCCCTTTTGTTGATGGCCCTGGTAGCCGCTTGTACCACGCCGACAGCAGTCCCAACCCTCACAGAAATGCCGGCTACGGAAGTTCCATCCATTGAAACCGCTCCCCCAGCTATGCCAACCACCTTTCCTTCTACAGCCTCTGCTGATACATCCATCACCGTTACAGATGCCCTCAATCGCGACGTAAAACTCCCTGCTCAACCACATCGCATAGTCTTCACCGGCAAGGCGCTGTTCATGATCGTTGATGCAGCTTATCTTTTTCCCGGAGCGAGTGAAAAAATCGTAGCGCTGGGCAGCACCGCTCAGGGCACCGGGAATTTCATTCAATTGGTGGATAAAAATTACGACCAGAAGGCCGTCCTGGCAAAAGACGCCGGAGCTGAACAGATCGCCGCTTTACAACCCGATCTGGTGATTTTAAAAAGCTATCTCGCCGACAGTCTGGGAACTCCAATCGAAGCGCTGGGTATTCCTGTCGTCTATGTGGATTTTGAAACCCCGGCTCAATACAATCGCGATCTGGCGATTCTGGGAAAGGTTTTCGGGGATGAAACACGCACCACGGAAATCGCCGCTTACTATCAGGACAGAATGGATGCCCTCCAGGCAACGGTTAAAGATTTGCCCAAACCGCGCACGCTGCTGCTTTACTACAACGACAAAGACGGGAATGTAGCCTTTAATGTCCCGCCCATGAATTGGATCCAAACCCAGATGGTCGAAATGGCCGGCGGCGAACCGGTCTGGGCCGACGCCAATCCAGCCGGCAGCTGGACTCAGGTAACGCTGGAACAGATCGCCGCCTGGGATCCGGATCAGATTTACCTGGTTGCCTATTCCACCGATCCCGAAAAAGTAGTCGAAGGGTTGAAAGCCGATGCCAGTTGGAAAAAACTCACGGCAGTTCAAAAAGGACAGCTCTACGCTTTCGCCGGCGACCTGTACAGCTGGGATCAACCCGACCCTCGCTGGATTTTGGGTCTGACCTGGCTGACCGGCAAAATCCATCCCGAAGCTCTGCCCGCCCTGGATATGGTAACCGAAACCAAAACGTTCTACAGCACCCTCTACGGATTAGACGAGGCCTTCTTTGAGAAATCCATTCATCCCACGTTCAAAGGCGATTTACCCTAAACCGGCCCCGGCGACCGCTGACTCCACCTCTCTACAACGCCGGGATCGATGGCTCTGGCTCCTGGGAGGTGGAGCCCTTCTTGTGTTTATTTTCTCTCTGCTGCTGGGTCGCTATCCGGCGCCGGGATTGCTCTCTCCCACAGTCCTGACGGAAGATGAATTGGGATTAAGACTGCTGCTCTACCTGCGCCTGCCGCGGCTGCTGACCGCCTTCCTGCTGGGAGTCACCCTGGCCGGCGCCGGGATGACCTTTCAACTGATCTTCAACAATCCACTGGTCGAACCCGGCTTTCTGGGAGTTTCTCAAGGAGCGGCCTTTGGCGCCGCCTTCGCCATCATTTTTCTCAGGGGATCACCCCTTTTACTTCAAACCTCGGCGATGGCCTTTGCCCTGCTCGGCCTGGGACTTTCCAACATCATCGCCCATCGGTTGCATTACGGCGGCTGGATCTTACGATTGGTTCTATCCGGAATCGCAATCTCAGCTCTCTTTTCATCAGGGTTGGGCATCCTCAAATATCTGGCCGATCCTCTGAGCCAGCTACCGGTCATCACCTTCTGGCTGCTGGGCGGATTGGCCAATATCACCTGGGATAAACTGCTAAGCATCCTTCCCGTTACCCTGAGCGGACTGGCCATCATCTACATCTATCGCTGGCAGCTCAACCTGCTCTCTCTCAATGAAGAAATCACGCATTCCCTGGGGCTGTCGCCGGTGAAAGAACGCCGGCTGTTAATCGTCGCTGCCGTCCTGCCAACCGCCAGTCTGGTCGCTGTAAGCGGGATGGTCGGCTGGATAGGTCTGATTATGCCGCATATCGCCCGCCGCCTTTTTCAAACTGATACCCGCTTCAGTTTGCCCGCCGCCATGCTGTTGGGCGGCATCTTTACTATGATCTGCGACGATCTGGCGCGAACCTTACTGGCCGGGGAAATCCCGCTGGGAATTTTCACTTCGCTGTTTGGAGCCCTGATCTTTTTGCTCCTGATGGCCTTTTTTCCACCCCATCTACGAGAACCATGAACAGTCCACTTTCATTTCACAACGTTAGTTTTGGCTACCACCGAACGCGCCCGCTCTTGCAAGATGCCAGTTTTGAACTGCAGGCAGGACGAATCACCATCATCCTGGGTCCTAACGGCATCGGCAAAACCACACTGCTTTATCTGACGCTGGGCTGGTTTATCCCCTGGAAAGGAGAAATTCGCCTGGCAGGAAAACCCCTGGCATCGCTGCCGCCTCGTGTTCGGGGAAAACAGATGGCCCTCGTCCCTCAAACGGAACATACCCCCTTCGATTACACAGTTTTGGAATATATACTTCTGGGACGCGCCCCTTACTTACCTGCTCTGGGAATGCCCACGGCGCTCGATTACGAAGTCGCCTTTCATGCACTGGAACAGGTAGGATTGCACACTCAAATGGAACATGCCGTGCCGCAATTAAGCGGCGGGGAACGCCAGCTCATGCTCCTGGCCCGGGCCATCACGCAGCTGACACCAGCCTCTACACCCGGAGCGGCCGATCTTCCTTCGCGACTGCTGTTGCTGGATGAACCCACAGCCCACCTCGACCTGAACAACAAAGCCCGACTCATTGAGATTGTGCGCGACCTGCGCCGCCAGGGAGTCACAATCCTGATGAGTACACACGAACCTGATGTCGCGCTCGCCGTAGCCGATAATATTCTGGCCTTTGAGCCCGGCGTTCCCCTCCAGTTTGGATCAACTGAAGAAATCTTTACCTCCGAAACACTCAGCCGGATCTACCATCTTCCCATCCGCCTGATCCAAATCGACGGACGGAAACAAGTATTGTGGACCTGAGTTTTCATCCTTCGGAACCCGCAAAGACTCCTATCCTGCAAGATAACCCCACCTATCTATTGACAATAGATAATATACTAAGGCAAAGATTAGACATGATGGCACCGAAGGAAAGGAGACGAGCAGGGAAGATGAATAGTCAATTCCGATATCTCTCTGATTGACTTTACACTCCCCCCTTTTCCTCTTCACACAAGCCGCTGCAAACCTTCACCAAATCTTCACACAGCCCCCATACAATTAAAACGTTCAAACAAAAAAATAAGAGGTTAAAACCGGTAAGGGGTTCTCGGGAACTTACCGGAAATAGAGGCTACCTCAATCCATTTCATTTTCATTACAGGAGAAAATAACCATGAACGCCAAATTGTTGACCTGCGGAATCAGTCTGTTCTTGATCGCCGGATTGCTAGGTGGGGCCGTGTTGCCCTGGCTGACGCCGACTCTGGTAGCTGCCGGCTCCATCGTCCCCGGAACCGGCTACAGCGGAGGACCTACCATTCGCCCCACCCCTGTACCGATCACTTCTCTGACGGAAGCCGAAATTGCCGGCCTGCGTTACATGCGGGAGGAAGAAAAACTGGCCCATGATGTCTACCTGGCCCTCTATCAAACCTGGAACCTGCCGACCTTTCAAAATATCGCGGCCAGCGAACAAACTCACACCGACACGCTCAAAGCGCTGCTGTTGCGGTACAAAATAAGCGATCCGACCGCCGAATTGGCCCCGGGAGTTTTCAGCAATCCGACCTTGCAGAAACTGTACAATCAACTGGTCGCTCAAGGCCGGACTTCCCTGGCCGAAGCGCTTAAAGTGGGGGCTTTGATCGAAGAAACCGACATCCGGGATCTGGACCTGCACATCGCCGAAACGACCCACAACGACCTGAAAACCGCCTATCAAAATTTGCGGCAGGGATCGGCCAACCACCTCCGCGCTTTTGTCTCGGCCTGGGAACGGCAAACCGGCCAGACCTACCAACCGCAGGTTCTGAGTGCGGCTGCTTATCAGGCAATCATGGCCGGCACTTCAGGCGGCGGGAGAGGAGGACCCGGACAAGGAGGCGGCGGCAATCGACCCTAGTCATTTAGAAAATCTGTTATCCTCAGGCGCGGGTTGTGAATCACAACCCGCGCCTGATACTCAATTCCAGTCGAACTGATTGAACTGCCCAAACATCCGCATTGCCGGAGTGAAAAACTTCTGACGGTGATAGACCAAATTGAACTTGCGCTTCAAAGCGATCCCCTCTACCGTCAAGGGCACAAGCTTGCCCCGTTGGATTTCTTCCGTCACCGAGATCCGGGAAACCATCCCCACTCCCAGATTCGCCATCACCCCATGCTTGAGCGCTTCAATATTGTTATACACCCCGGCAACTTTCCATCGGAGATTGGCCGACTGCAAAGCCTGTTCAAAAATAGCCTCAGTTCCGCTCCCCGGCTCGCGAACAATGAAAGCATACTCCACCAGTTTCTGCACCTCAATGGTTCCCCGGGAAGCCAGCGGATGTTGCGGGGCGGCAATAAAAACCAACTCATCATCACAATAGACTTTTTCAATAAGATGGGGAGAAGAAATCGGGCCTTCGACCAACCCGAAATCCAGTTGATCTTCCAACAATAACGTCTCAATTACGCGAGTGTTATCCACACGGGTAAAGACCTCTATCTTCGGGAGCTGCGGCTGAAATTTTGCCACCAGACCCGGCAGCAAATAAGTGCCGATAGTCAGGCTGGCCCCGATCCGTAACCATCCCCCCTGTCCCAAATCGCCCAGTTCCTGCCGGGCCTGTTCCGACAGATTCAAAATATGCCGGGCATAAGAACAGAGCCGCTTTCCCGCCGCCGTGATATACAAACGATGATTCAAACGCTCAAATAACCGCACTCCATAATATTTTTCAAGCTCCATAATCGCCTGACTGACCGAAGGCTGAGCCATATAAAGCGCTTTGGCTGCTTGAGTGATGCTCTCAGTCTCACAAACTGTCAGAAAGATTTTTAGATGCCGAATGTTCATAGGTAATCACCTATCACAGCGATAAGATAATACTATTTTACAAATGGATTGGAATTTAGTATAGTTGGAAGGCTATGCATCCCTACCTCGGAGCCGAAATGCAACTTAATCAATGGATTCTCATCGCCCTTCTGGTTATCCCCCTTACATTGATAGTTACCAACCGCCTGCGCATGGATCTGGCCGCACTCCTCATGGCCATTCTGTTGGGCATTCTCCAGTTCATCGGTCTGGAAATGATCGGGCCCGCTCAAACCCCGCAAAATGCCGTCAAAGCCATTTCCGGCTTCAGCCAACCGGTGGTCGTCACTCTGATTTCTCTCTTCATCTTCACCAAAGGATTGGATAAAAGCGGCATCACCCGCTGGCTCGCCCATAAAATTATTCTCCTGGCCGGCAAAAACCCCAACCGCATGATCGCTTTGTTTGCCGCAACCACCGCCTTCCTGTCCCTCTTTATGAACAATCTGGCAGCCGGCGCTCTGATTCTTCCCAGCGCAATGGAAGCCTCGCGAAGAACCGGAATTAAACCCAGTAAACTGTTGATTCCCGTTGCCTACGGCAGTCTTTTAGGCGGCTCAGCCACCTATTTCACGACAGCCAATATCATCATGAGCGATTTGCTCCGCATCGCCCAACCGCCGCAAGCGCCGCTCCATATCCTGGACTTTACGCCGACCGGCGGCTTGATTGCGCTGGCCGGAATTCTTTTCTTTTGGCTCCTGGGAAACAAATTGTTACCGGATCGCCAGCCCGCTCCCGAACAGTCCATCGCGCGCTTAACCGGAAGCGAAATGGAAAATCTCTACCAGATCGGGGAACGCCTGTGGAAAGCACAACTGAAACCCAATTCCCCGGTCATCGGACGGCGGCTCTCCGACACCAATATCGGCAAAAAATGGGGAATTACCGTGGCCGCCATCCAACGGGGGCCGGAAAATCTCCTCATCCCTTCAGACGATCAACATCTCCAAACCCGGGATGAGCTCCTGCTGGTCGGTCGCCAGGAAAAAGTAGCCCAACTACAAGACCTGGGAATCGAAATCTGCCCCTTAGAAAAAAGAAGCTATTTGAGTTCCCACGGCATGACCATTGCCGAAGCTATCCTGGCCCCCCACTCCAGTTGGGTCGGAAAAACGCTCAAATCGCTTGAATTTCGCCGCCAGTTTGGCTTAACGGCACTCGCTTTGAAACGCCTCAACCGCAACTATCGCACAGATATCGGCAACATTCCCCTGGCCATGGGCGATTCCCTGTTGGTATTGGGTTCAGCCAATCGCATCCGGGCTCTTCAAAGACAACAGGAAATTCTGATCATCGAAGCCAATCCCAACGATCAGCCGGTCGACAAAAAAGAGGCTACTTTCATGATTGGAGTTACACTGGCTGCGATCGCCGCTTCCATCGCCGGCGTTCCGGTTTATTTAAGTTTCCTGACCGGCGCCATTTTAATTCTGCTGCTGAAACTCATCTCAATGGAAGAAGCCTATCAATCGATCGAATGGCAGGCTATCTTTCTGATCGCCGGGATGTATACCGTCGGCCTGGCCATGGTTCAAACCGGGCTGGCCGGCATCCTGGGACAGGGATTGCTGACCTTAATCAGCCCTCTGGGTCCCCTGGGGCTGGCGGGAGGGGCCTATCTGCTCACCGCCATCCTGACTCAATTCATGGGCGGGCAGGTTTCCGCACTGGTAACCGGGCCGGTCATGATCAGCGCCGCCCTCAATATCGGCGCCAATCCCCAGGCCGTCGCCGTCGCCACCGCCATCGGTTGTTCGGCCTCCTTCTTTACCCCCATGGCCCATCCGGTCAACATTCTCATGGTTGCCCCGGCCAACTATAAATTCAGCGATTTTTTCCAGGTGGGTTGGTTGCTGACGATCGTCAGTTTCATCATGCTGTTAATCGGCTTGATTTTCTTCTGGCACCTCTAATCTACCCAACGAAAGGAATTCTTCGTGCTGAGCACTATTCAAATCGGCCCCCTGACGCTGCATTTTTACGGCGTCGTCATTATGGCAGGTGTCGTCATCGCCACCTATCTGGCCCAACGGGAAGCTCAACGCTATCAGCAAGACGGCAACCTGGTATGGGATTTGCTCTTCTGGGCCCTCATTGCCGGTGTCATCGGAGCGCGCCTCTGGCATATCCTCACCCCCATGCCGGATCTCGTGGCCCGGGGCACCACGCCGCTCTATTATCTGACGCATCCCCTCGAGGCCCTCGCCGTTTGGAACGGAGGATTGGGAATCCTGGGAGCCGTCATGGGAGGAGTCCTGGCGCTCTTTTGGTTTGCCCGCCGCCATCAACTCCCTTTTCTCACCTGGCTGGATCTGCTTTCGCCATCCCTGGCTCTGGGCCAGGCCATCGGACGTTGGGGGAATTTTTTCAATCAGGAACTCTACGGTGCTCCGACCAACCTGCCCTGGGCTCTTTACATCGATCCGCAACATCGCTATGCCAGCTATGCCGATATAGCCTACTACCATCCTTTATTTCTTTATGAATCGCTCGGGAACCTGCTCAATATGATTCTGTTGCTGTGGCTCTCCCGCCGCATGAAAAACAGCCTTCATCCCGGCGACCTTTTCCTGATCTATTTAATCGCCTATCCTACGGAACGTTTCCTGTTGGAATTTTTGCGTCTGGACGCTTCTACGGTAGGCGGAATCAACATCAATCAAATCACCATGGGCATCATTGCCCTGATCGCCCTGCTGACCCTCCTGGGGCGACATCTGTTTCCCCAAATCATCCCCCCAACTACTTCCGACCGTTCAAGCATCAACCTGAACAAGGAGCAGAACCAATGACCAATCTCTGGTTGATTCGACATGGAGAAACTGACTGGGATATAGAAGGCCGCTGGCAGGGACAGGCCGACATCCCTCTAAACGCCGCGGGGCGACTTCAAGCCCTCACCCTGGCCCAACAACTCCAGAGGATAAGCTTCTCAGCGATCTACACCAGCGATCTGATCCGGGCAGAAGAAACGGCAGCCGTACTGGCCCATCGAACCGGACTTCCTCTCCAACGGGATTCCCGGCTGCGGGAAATCGACCAGGGAAAATGGGAAGGATTGCGGCTTATCGAAATCGAAACTCATTATGCCCGCCTCTATCAACAACATCAAATCGACCCTTTCTCGATAGCTCCACCCAACGGCGAGACCGCTGCCCAGGTTCTGGAACGCGTCGGTGCCGCAGTCCAGGACATCGTAAGACGTTATCCCAAGAAAGACATAGCCCTGGTAGGTCATGGATTTGTCTTCGCTCTACTGAAGCAACATTACGAAAGCTGGCCGAAGGAAATTTTATGGGATTTGATCCCGGCAACGTGCAAACCACAAGTGCTGTCTTTATAAAGGCCGTTGGGTCCATAATATAACATCGCGCTCTGCTTTCGGCAGAGCGCGACGTTTAACGGGCAAATTACATTCGTCAAAAATGCCGGCGCGAGGTAAAAGGGTCCGTCAGCAATTAGCCGTGACCCTGCCCGTGTTCAACGCTTTCAGCACAGGCCGCCGCGCCGCTCAACCCGCCGGCCAGATAACGGGCCAGGGTCTCTTGCACCGTCCCGCCGGCTCCGGTTGCCGGTTCGATGCCGTACTGCTGGAAAAAAGCCACCGCCCGGCCCCCCATTCCTCCGCTGATCATCACCTGGGCGCCCAGACTGTGAATGAATTCCGGAATCTGGCCCGGTTGATGCTGTTCGAGGTAAGGATTGGCAAAGCTTTCCACACTACAAACCATCGGCCCATCGACCTCGATCAACGTAAAATGGGAACAATGCCCGAAATGAGGACTGACCTCAGCCTCCAAGCCATCGGCACTCAACGAAGCAACCGCAATACGAAGGCCCATCGTACCTCCTTTTAAAAAACCAGATTTTCCAAATCGAACCTCAGTATATTATCTATTAACAAATTGTCAATAGAATACTTCGCGCCTACACGCCCAGATCCCGCTGCTTGAATCGCACCGCGCCCCACCCCAGCAATCCGACGGCAACAACCATCAGGGGCAGATAAATTGAAACCCAGGCATAGCCGTGCTCCATCACCAACCCATAAGCATGGATGATGGAGCCGGCCATCAACCAACCGGGTAAGGGCGTGTAATCGTTGATGACGACCAGCAAAAATGCCAGGGCCAGATAGCCGCCGGTCAACAATCGTACCTGAGAGGCGCGAAAATACCCGGCAAGCCCATACACCAGCCCGGCTATCACAAACTCCAGCGGAAGCAATCCCAGAACGGAACGCGTGATAAAGTGAGGGGCCGGACTGAAATCTACCCCCGCTACCCGGGCGCACACTTGAATGGTTACCCCCACGGCGATCGGAACCCCCAGCAATCCCACACTCAAAGCTCCCAACCGTTCCAGATAAAAGCGTATGCGAGGTAACGGCGCCCCCCATACCAGTTCGGTCTGGCGCTGATCGAGCTCTTGAGCCCAGCTCATCGCCAGCGCCAACGCGAAAAACGGAAAGATAAGCGGCAAAAACTCGATGACGATGACCGAATAGAAACCGGCCGCACTGGAAAAATCGACCCCCGGAAAAAAGATCTCGAAAACCGGGACCTGCTCAAACACAACCCCGGCGCTCTTTTGCATGGCCGGCATTAAAAGCACAGCCCCGCCGGTGTAAGCCATCAGCCCCACCAACCACCCCAACAAGGTGGGAAGTTGAGCCTGAAAGGCCCGCAATCCTACGGAACGCAACGACCAGACCGGGCCGGTCCCGATAGACCAGGATGATACAATAGGAAGCCGGATCGTCAGGCCGGTGCCGAGATCCCGTCGGACAAAAAGAACCACGGCGGCAACCGCCGCCCCCGCAGTCAGACCGGCCAACAACAAAACCGCGCCGGAATGATAGGGGTACGAAACAATCAACGGTTTATTCAGGTTGTAATAATAAAACGGGGAAAACCGCTGCAACAAAACCGCCTGGGGCACCACACGTCCCACCCCATCCGCCAGAGCAGACAGCACCAGCAAGAGTCCCGCCCCTCCGGCTGCCACATGACGGGCCGGCCAGAGCTGGGATAGACAGAGCGCCGCCATCGCGAAGAAACTCCCCAGCAGGCTGAGATTCAATCCGGCCAGCATCACGCGTCCCCACGTTACCGGCAACCCGCTGATCGCCTGCCCGATCGCCCCGCAGGCCCCGAACAGCAGCCCCGCCAGCGTCAAACTGACCCAAAGGGCCAGAATTTTCTCGGCCAACAACCGCCCTCGCCCCAATGGATTCGCCAGCAACAGATCCAGCGCACCGGATTCTTCTTCGTTCTGCACCAAACCGGCTCCGGCGCGCACGGCCCAGATGGATAGAATCACCGGCACCAGAAAACTCATAATACGCCAGGTAATCAACCCCTCATTCGTATCCAACGCCACCGGATCCCCCAGAAAGCGAAAGGCTTCCGCCAGCCGGGCAATTTCCTGACGAGCGGCGGCATCGGTTACCTGGGTAGCATAAGAGACAAATGAATTGAGGAGAAAGAGCCCCAACCCACACCCAAACCCCAAAATGGGGAAGCGATTATCGCGTAAGGTTTTCGTAAAAACGGTTTTGAACATCGCTCACCCCGCGTCGTTCGCATAATACTGCAAAAATATCTCTTCCAGACTGGTCTGCCGGGTGTTGATCTGATTGACATGATGGGCGGCCGCAGCGCCCAGCACAGATTGGAGATCGCCCCGTACGCTCAACTGCATCTCCAGTCCCTCGATCGCCGTCACCTCAACGCCGGGAAGATAGGAAAACCAATCGGCCGAAGGCGACTCCCCGAAGGTAAGAGTGATCACCTGCTGCCGCAACTGCTTGAGCGCCGCCACCTCGGCCACGTTGACCAGTTTTCCGGCGCGAATAATCCCCACCTGCCGGCAGATACGTTCCACTTCAGGAATGATATGAGAAGAAAGGAAAATGGTGCTGCCGCGCTGATGCGCCTCTACCAGCAAAGCGTAAAACTCCTGCTGATTAAGCGGGTCCAGCCCGGAGGTCGGCTCGTCCAGAATAAGCAACCGGGGCCGATGCATCAGCGCCTGCACCACGCCCACCTTCTGTTTGTTGCCGCGTGAATATTCACGGAAACGCCGGCTCACATCCAGGCCCAACCGTTCCACCAGCTCATCCCGGTAGGCCGGATCGACGCCGCCGCGCAGGTTTCCCAAATAAGTAAGGATTTGCGCCCCGGTCAGCTGCGGATCAAAAATGAATTCGCCCGGCAGATATCCCACCAACCGTTTGACCTGCTCCGATTGCCGCCAGCAATCCCGGCCGGCAATCAAACTCTGCCCGCCGGTAGGTTGCAAAAAACCCATCAGCAAGCGCATCGTCGTCGTCTTTCCGGCACCGTTCGGCCCCAAAAAGCCGAAGATTTCGCCCTCCGGAATTGCAAAATCCAGCCCGCTGACGCCGCGCTGACGGCCATAAACTTTGGTAAGTCCCTTGACTTCAACGAGAGAGTTCATTTCTATCTCCTTTCTGACCACGATCCGCTAAACCGAAACGAATCATCTGCATAAACTGCTCAAAGAGCACTTCAAGCAGCGGATGGGTAAATTCCGTCATTTCACCGGTCACCACCTGCGCCGGCGCAAGCGCGAGGCGTTCCATCGCGGCCGGGCCGATCTCATTGATCACCGCGCTCAACACGCGGGCGGCGAGGTCGGGATCAAGCCCGGCATCCAGTTCCCCCGTCTGAATTCCCCTCTGCACCATCGTTTTCAGAAAATCATACCGGATCTGACGCCCCTGTTGAACGATATCGGCCTGGAAAGGCAGGGGAGCCGTATAAGCCCGGATAATCAAACGGGCCTGGAGGGGATATCGGAGCGCCGCCTGAACCGAAGCGCTCATCATCCGGCGCAGCTGAGAAAAAAAGCCGGATGAACTCCCTTCGATTTCCCCATCGACCGTCTCCTGAATGAACTTCAGCGTCGTTTGATTGGAAATCTCCAGCAGATAAAGAAAGAGCTCCTGTTTGTCGGTAAAATATTGATAAACGCTGCCTTTCGCGATCCCCAGACGGGCCGCAATCCGCGAAAGGGAAGCGGTTGTGTAATCGTAGCCGGCAAATTCTTCCAGAGCCGTGGCAATAAACCGTTCGCGCTTTTCTGCACTCAAGTTATAAAAAGTCTGGTTTGCCATAAAATATGTTCCTAAATCAAGAAATGACCGACGAGTCATGACAAAGCTTACTCTATTGTAATAAATACCTGGAATCTGTCAATTGGGATCATTAAACATTTTGGGCGCGCCCCTGGCGGAGCGCGCCCATCACAATTAACTCAAGTTATAACCTTATTTCGCCCTATAGATCTTAAGCGCAGTTACCAGCAATCCCAATCCCACTATGCCGAAAATAATCCCTAAAATACGCAGCCCTAAAATCCGTTGTTCCAGAAAAACAATTAACTCAGCTCGACTTCCCCCAAAAATCCGGTCCGGAATAACGCCGGCGGCACTCTTTTTTCCGGTTATGGTAAGTTGATCTCCGACTCGAAATCCAATATCACGAATGGAACCCGGCACGACGCCGTCAACCTGTTCACCTTCCTGCGGCGTCAACCGCCGGACTTCATGTAAAGGGGCTTCGATAGAGACCTGCAGTTCCTCCCTTTGCCTGCCAAGAATAAGAATCTCGCCATCCGTCAGGATGATGACGCTTTCAGGAACGCTGATTTGCACAGTTTCCCAATACCCCTGCCAACCCTTATCTTCATCCTGATTAACCTTCCATTCTTCCTCTAAATAGATGAATAATTCCCCATCTTTCGTTTGATGAGCCGGATCAGACAAAATACCGGTAATCGCCACAAAAGAACCCGCCGGAATTGAGTGAAACATCACAACATTCAATTCAGGCAATCGTTGTATAGCGGCAATTTCTTGATCTGTATGCCAGGACTGAATAAGCGCGGCATACAGACCGATCAACATAAAGGCCAGACCTAAAAAGCCCAACCCCATTAATGAACACCCTGATTTCGGGTCGCGCACGGCAATCTCCTTATTTAAAGCCTCATATTGCCCCTGGGAGATTTTGGTTCGGGAGCAGGATCGTCCGGCAAGGGTTTCACCAGCAATTTGTCGATCCGCCGGCCGTCCATATCCACGACTTCAAGGCGCAGATGATTCCATTCAATGAAATCGCCGGTAGTCGGAATCCGCCCCGTATAGCTCATGATGAATCCGGCCAGCGTCTGATAGTTCTCATGTTCCTCTTCGGGCAGGGAATCCAGATGGAAAAGAGATTTAAATTCATCGATGGCCAACATGCCTTCAAGCAACCAGGAACCATCCTCCCGCTGGACCGCCTGAGGTTCGGCCCCAAAAGTCGTTCCGGGGGTCACATCTCCGGCGATGGCTTCCAGGATGTCTTTCAAAGTGACCAAACCCTGGGTGCTTCCATATTCATCGATGACAAAAGCTATATGAATATGAGAAGTCTTGAAGAGTTCCAACACCTTGGCCACCGGCATGCTTTCGGGAACGAAAAGAGGCGTGCGCAAAGAACTTTTTAAATCCAAAGGGTAACCGGCCAGGCTGCGGACCAATAAATCTTTAGCGCGCACAATACCCAATAAATTATCCAGGTCGCCCTGGCCGACGGGGAAACGCGAATAAGAATGTTCCGTCAAAACCTGTCGGATTTCTTCCTCTGTGGATTCAATATCGATCCAGACAATTTCCGGATGCGGTGTCATGACCATACTGACCCGACGGTCATTAAGCTCGAAAATATTGTTCACCATATCTTGCTCGGATGCTTCAAAAACGCCGGCCTGAGTCCCCAGATCGAGCATCATCCGCAATTCATCTTCCGTGACCGGCGGTTCCTCCGATATGCGAACCCCCATCGTGCGGACCATTAATTCCGTCGAAGCACTGAGCAAGAAAACAACCGGAGCAGTCAGGAATGAAATCCCACGCATAGGGCCCGCAATAACCATCGCAATCCGTTCCGGCATATTTAAAGCCAGACGTTTGGGGACCAGTTCTCCCAGGACTAGAGAAAGATAAGTAATAACGAGAACCACGGCCCCCAAAGCGATGCTTTCACTGTAAGGCTTCAATACCGGTATTAAACCGATTTGCGCCGCCAGATATTCGGCAATCGTAGCCCCACCGAACGCGCCGGTCAAAATACCGACCAGGGTGATCCCAATCTGTACCGTGGAAAAAAATTGATTGGGCGATTCCGCCAGATTCAAAGCGGCACGAGCACGGACATTTCCTGTCTCGGCCAGTTGTTGCAGCCGTGTTTTTCGCGCTGATACGATGGCCATTTCAGACATTGAGAAAATGCCGTTGGTCAGGATCAAAGCGACTATCCAGATAATTTCATCTAACATCAGAAACGTTTTACCTCTTCTTGATTTTAAGACCTGAACTGTTTTTTCAGGGAAATGATCCCTTCAATGCGAGAAAGTTTCAACAATCAATCATCATAGGCATCTCCTAAAGAGTTGAAATCAAAGTCTTCCCAATAGGGGCCATGGCCGCGGTTTGCCACGGCTCGCGTCAGGAAATCCGTGAAAGATAAGGCGATAATGGAAGCAAAGCCGGACATGGCATAGCGATCTTCAGTAACACTATAACATCGCCCCAATCTCGCGGGCGCCAGATCGATCGTAATATAATCCCCTATCTCTGTTTTTCCCAAAATATACCAGGTATCAGAAAGATCCTTAACAAAATCCTCCTGCGGAGTAGAGGAAAGAACTGGATCCGCCGGCAAAAATTCTTCGGGCTTCACAATCCATATGGGATAATGGGAATCTTCAAACAATACGGCTCCCCCGCACAATTGATAGAACATCAAAAGGTCTTCAGGTAGAACCTCTCCCGGACGAACCTGAGGAATCCCCGAAGGCACATCTAAAATACAACCATGACTTTCTTGAATAGAGTTCATTAATTCGGGTACATTCATGGATTAAATCTCCTTATCAACAATTTGATTCTCACTCAATACAGCCAAAGCCGTGATTCTCCCCCCCATCTCCCCCATATACCGCTCGAAGAGCTGATCCAGGAGAAATTCGGCAAACGGCGGATTGTCGTTGATCTGCTTGTATAACTTGAAGTGCGAGTCGATCATCTCTTGCAGCCGGTCGTTGACGATTTTAAGGAAGGTGTAGCTTTTGCCGTTGCCGGCGGAGTGCTGGATCAAATAGCGTTGCCCTGCGCTGTGCTCGCGGGTGTGGGCCAGCAGCCGGGTCCATTCCTTGATCTGGGTGGCTTTGATAAAAGCGATGACCATCCTGGGATCGAGACAGAGCGCCGGATCGTAATCGGCGGGGCTGCGCCGACGATAGCCGCCGGAGAGATACCCTCCGCCGGCAGAAGGCTCCTGCACTCTACCGGCCGGCGCATCGGGTCCCCCCGGCCAGCAGGGTCGCCTCGATGGTGGCCTCAAAGTCCTTCTCGGACAGATTGAGCATAGGAGCCTCCTTCTTGTTTTTTGTTTATGTTTTGGTGCGCCTCAGAAGGCGCACCAAAACATGGCCTTTTCCAAAGCCGCCCCGCGACGGATTCCTTCTCTGTTCCCCCCCTTCCCCCACAGACAATTCATCGTTCGGGAACCAGGCGCCTTTCCATGTCGTTCATTGGGGGAAGGGGGGGCCAGGGGGGGATAAGGACCAGCTCATGCTTTAGCCCTCACCCTTCCCTGGCAACGCCCAATTACCCCCTCCTTGTAACGTCCCGCAAATGGCACTTTCCCCATAAGGTGCGCCGCGCGGGCCTCCTTGCGGTTGGTCGGCACCCAGACATAGGTCGCAATGCCCGTATTGTAAAAAAGCTACTCGGGCAGCGCCACGATCGCTTCCAGCCAGTCGTTCTCCAGAATCCAGCGCCGGATCTCGCTCTCCCCGCTGCCGGCATCGCCCGTGAAAAGCGGCGAACCGTTCATCACGATGGCCGCCCGGCTGCCGCCCTGCTCCGGCGAATTCATCCGCGAGAGCATGTGCTGCAAAAAGAGCAGCTGGCCGTCGCTCACCCGGGGCGTGCCGGCTACAAACCGTCCGGCCGCACCCTTTTCGGCTTCGGTCTCCACAGCGACCTGATCCATCTTCCAATCCTTCCCGTAAGGCGGATTGGAAAGCAGGTAATCGAAACGCCGCTCGCGGTGCTGATCGTTGGAGAGTGTGCTGCCGAACTTGATGTTCTCCGCGTCCCGGCCGTCCTCGCTCTTCATATAGAGATCCGACTTGCAAACGGCGCAGGTCTCGGGGTTGACCTCCTGGCCGAAGAGGTGGACATCGGCCAGCGGATTGATCTCCAGAATCCGGTCGCGGGCGCTGGTCAACATCCCGCCGCTGCCGGTGCAGGGATCGTAGACCGTACGGATAATAGGCTCCCGGCGCAGGATCGCTTCGTCCTGAGCCACCAGCAGATTGACCATCAACCAAATCACCTCGCGGGGCGTGAAGTTGTTCATGGTGTACCTGTCATAAAAGATAGAAAAGCCCGCCGACGTGATTTCGCGCCGGCGGGCAATTGAGCTATACTTGCCGTACCAGGGCGACGTAACCGCCTTGGACCCCCAGCCCCGGCTCAGTCAAGCCTGAGGCTTTGTGGTTTTCTGGTACAAGTTTAACGCAAAGCAGGGAGAGGGCAAATAAGGAGGAAATGCGTGACAGAAACAGCTCTGCAATCCTGGTTATATCAGGCAGAACCGTGGGCGGCGTATCGAGCCCGGCTCGATCTGTGGCCCGAATCGCCGGAGGTACCTGCCGTCATCAAAGCCCGTGAAGAACTCCTGGCCCATCCGCTGGTACAAACTGTGATCGCCGAACTCGCCGCCTGGCCCGGAACCCCGCTCAACAGCCATAAATCCGCCGGGCACCTGATTCACAAACTGACCTTTGTGGCCGACCTGGGATTGAATGTCCACGATCCCGGAATAACAACTATCGTAGAAAAAGTCCTGGCCCATCAGGCCCCCGAAGGCCCTTTTCAATCGCTGATGAACATCTCCCCCAAATTCGGCGGCGCCGGCATCGATCAATGGACCTGGGTACTGTGCGATGCGCCGCTCCTGCTCTACGCTTTGGCACGATTGGGATTGACTGAAGATAGCCGGGTGCAACGAGCGGCCCGCTATCTCTCCGGATTGGTCCGGGAAAACGGCTGGCCCTGCGTCGGCAGTCCGGAAATCGGCACCTTTCGAGGCCCCGGAAACAAATCCGATCCCTGCCCTTATGCCAATCTGGTGATGCTGAAAGCCCTGGCCATTTTCCCGGAATGGCAGGATCATCCCGCCACCCGGCAAGGAGTCGAGGCTCAATTAACGCTGTGGGCAGAACGGCGAGAACGCCATCCTTATATTTTCTGGATGGGCACCGATTTCTGCAAACTCAAGGCTCCCCTGGTCTGGTATGACCTTCTCCACGTCCTGGAAGTACTGACCCAATTCCCCTGGGCCTGCCATGACGAACGATTACACGACATGACAACTATCCTGACATCCAAAGCCGATCTTGAGGGGCGATTCACCCCCGAATCCGTTTGGAAAGCCTGGAGCGAGTGGGACTTCGGCCAAAAACGCCGGCCTTCAGCCTGGCTGACCGTAATCGCCCAACGTATCCTGCGCCGAATCGCCATGCCACTCTGAGCGGTACCGGTTCATCATGCACCACGGCCGGCCGCTCTATGTCATCTTGAAAATCGTCTTCGGTTCGGGAGACGACGGGGAAATGGTGGTCACCATCATGCTCCCCGACGAGGATTGAGGTACCGTCCCTTCACACTACGGCACACATTACACAGGCCCAACCAATGGTTGGGCCTGTTGTGGCACAGCTACTGTCTGAGCTGGCGCTTGCAGCGAGACTTATCCCGCCTCGTAGGCTCGCCGTCTCCTGGTGCCCATGCTGCGCGAGCGCGCGACGGAGGCAGCCGACATTCAACCATGAGCTACGGCTTCCAAGATCGTCCTGCTCCCCGCGGAGGTCATGGCCAGGTTGGTGACCCGCGAGATCTCGAACCCTCCCGCGGAAAGCAGTTGACGATATTCCGCAAGTGTCCGTTCGCGCCCCGTGAGCAACACCAGCATCTCGATGTCCAGGAGACCCGCGACAATTTCCGCTGCGCTCTTGGGCTGCTCGGGAACCTCGGCCGTCTTTTCGGGAATGATGTACTCAACTACCAGCAACTTTCCCTGGTCTCCGATCGCGCTGCGACAGTTCTGGAGGATACGGATGCACGAGGCATCATCCCAGTCGTGCAGAATCCACGACAGCAGATAGGCGTCACCTCCCGGGGGCACCGAATCGAAGAAGCTCCCCCCCACAAGCTCGCAACGATCGAGCACGCCTCGGGCCTGGAGGTAAGGCGCCGCCCGCTCCAGCAAGTTGGGCATGTCGAAGAGCACGCCTTCAAGTTGCGGATGGGTCTCGAGGATCGCGGCGAGGAAGTGGCCCTGTCCCCCTCCCACATCCACCAGCCTTCGCATCCACGAAAAATCGTACGCCTGGAGTGCGCTCGCCGCGATCTGGCTGGTCAATTGGATCATGATCCGATCGAAGTGCTCGCCAAGCTCGGGCTTTGCATTCAGGTGGTCAAAGTAGCCGTGGCCGAACGCGCAATCGAGTGCGGCTTCGCCGGTCTTCACGGTGTGCCAGAGTTGAGCGCTCGCTGGCGCCTCAATCTCGTTCATGATAATCGCGTAATCCCAAAGGGAGTCGGGGTGATCGGAGCGTAGCAGCTCACCGAGAGATGTGAGCTCGAAGCGTCCGTCCTGAGTTTCGTGGAGAATGTCGTACAGCGCAAGCCCCCGCATGACCCGGTGCAGCGCTCCGGGATGAACATCCCGAATGCGGGCGATTTCTTCGCTGGATCGGGGGCCATCACGCAGAAGATCAGGGAGGCGGATCCTGGCCGCGACGCCGATGAGATGCGTCACATACACGCCTCGAATGAGGTAGTTCAAGGTGGAGATGTTGCTGTCGTTCGCGTTCGGAATGGTGTTCATGGATGGGCCTCATCAGCGAGTGCGATATCGAACGCCGGGTCGTGCACACGCTGGCCCGGTTTGGGCAGCCCGACGCAGTGCCGGATCAGCGAGTCGCACAGGCCGTCAACGGCTTCCAACGGCAAAGAAGCGTTGAATGTCACCCGTAGCGCGGCGTGTCCTCGGGGCACGATCGGGAAGCAGCAGGCGCAGATGTAGTAACCATCCGCGCGCACCTTGTGCACGAGCTCAATGGCCCTTTGCGTATCACCCACGTGGATGTTTTTTATGGGCAGGACATTGTAGTTGCATACAGGGATGTCCGGGTGTTCTTGCATGCGCTCGTTGAATCGCCTGATCATCTGCTTGAAGTGCTCCTGCTTCTCGGTGACAAACGGCTCGTCAACGATGGAAAAGAACGCGATGTTGGCGGCGAGGATCGGCGGCGACACCGGGGCCGTGACGTGCCCCACCAGTCCGGCGGTCCTCACGAGTTCGTGATCCTCCTTCCGTCCGAACAGCAGGCCGCCGCCGCCAGCGCCGACAGCCTTACACAGCGACATCGCGACGACCACGCGCTCGGTCAAAGAGAACTGCTCAAGGAACGCGCCCCTACCGCCCTTCCCGGTCCATCCCGTGCCGTGGGCGTCGTCCACATATAGCCGGACGTGAGGAGACGCGTCCAGCACCGCCTGTGCGAACTCGGACGACAGCAGGGTGCCGTCCATCGAGTGCACGCCGTCAGCGCAGAACCAAATGTTGCGCACTCCGGCGGCGTCGGCGCACCGCACGGCTTCGACCGTGGCCTCGACGTCGTTGTGCGGAACATAGACTCTGGAAGCGTTGCTCGTTTTGACGGCCGTTTGGATGGATGCATGCGCTTGCCTGTCGAGGACGATCAGGGAGTCGGGACCGACCAGGGTCGTCGCCCACGTCAGAGTGGCGGTGTGCACCTTGGGGAACATCAAGAAGTGACCGCCGAACTTGTCCGACGCCAGGCGCTCGAACTCGCGCAACAGAGGGTGCTCGATCCATACTCTCGTGCCGTTCGTGTATTGGCCGTAGCGTTCGAGCGCACGCTTCTGCGCCTCGATCATCATGGGCCACTTCTCGGTGCCGAGGTACGAACACAGGCCAAAGTCTGCCAGCGACACGCCGTGGTCAACATCCAATATGTAACCGTTGCCGAGCGGTTCCCCGCAGAATTCGTTGACCCTGGCCCACACAGCATAGATGCGCGAGTCTACAGGCGGCTGCCTCGCGTCTTCGTCGTCGCAGCTCTTGATAATCTTGTCGAGCCTGGAGCGCGCCGCGGCGCGGTCAGGATCGATGCGTTGATCCTCCTCAGTTACCTTATCGGGAGAGATCGCATGCATCGTTGCGGCACTGGTAGTCATATGAATCCGCCTCCTTATATGATAGGTTCTTGAAAGCGACACCAGCTCGTCGTCCTTCGTGCTAAATTACAGACGAATGACCCTCTGTTTCATTCAGTCTGGCCGGCGCTTCTCGCGGCGTTCTCCCACGCCATGTTGAGCGCATCAAAGCTCTCGGGGACAACCTGCCCGCCATCGACCACGATCGCTTGCCCGGTGATGTACCCGGCCTCCTTGGAGGCAAGGAACAGGGCGGTGAAACCGATGTCCTCGACCTGCCCGAGGCGCTTCAGCGGAATGGAGGCGGCCATACTTTGGAGACTGTGCTCCCCCATGGTAGCGATCCCTTCGGTCAGGATGGTCCCTGGGAGGATGGCGTTGACGGTAATGCCGTAGGGGGCGAGTTCCAAACACGCCGCGCGCATGAAGCCCAGCTGGCCGGCCTTAGTCGCGGCGTAGTGGGTCCAACCTGGGAAACCCGTGATGGGCCCTGTGATGGAGGATGTGATGATGATGCGGCCCTGGCCCGATTTCTTCAAGTAGGGGAGGCAGGCCTTCACGGTCAGGAAGGTGCCTTTCAAGTTGGTGTCGACGACATGGCTGAAGTCCGATTCCGTGAGGTCGTCGAGCTGCATGGCCGGATAGATGCCAGCGTTCGCGCACAGGACGTCAATGCCGCCATAGCGCTCGGCCGCCGTAACCGCCATCCGTTCCAGGCTGCTGAAATCGGTGACGTCCACTGCGACGCCGAATGCTCCGTGACCGATCTCCCCGGCGCTGGCCTCTGCTTCCGCGAGGTTCCGGGAAGAGAGCAACACCTGGGCGCCTCCCACCTGAGCGAACACACGCGCGATGCCCTTGCCGATGCCTTTGCTGCCACCGGTGACGATGACAGACTTTCCCTGGAGCGAAGTGAACATAATAGAGCCTCCTGGTATTCTTGTAGTCCTTGTCTAAGCTTTCAAATTATGACGAATCAGTGGGGTATCTTACCAGACCTTTGCCCAATAACAACCCGTAAGCAGATACAGAATATCAACATTAACCAGAGACTCATCCTTAAACAGAACATCAGATTCTATCTCGAGAAAATCATCTGGATTCAAACCCAAATCCGAAAGAGCAGTTCGATATCCCTCCAAAGGTAAAAGCCCTTCTGATATAGGCTTTCCAGCATTTCCACCTTGGACTTCAACTCCTGAGAAAGTTCCACCATAACTCCCCCTATTAACTCAAACCACGCTTCAACTTACCATCGAACAATTGCTCCCCACGCCTGAGCAAAAAACCACTCCAATCCTAAAACTGCCAGATTCATCGCCACAGCCCAAAAATTTCCATAATTTTTACGATCAATCAGAGACCTTATACTCGCGGCAAGAGCGAGAACCATCCCCCCAAGAGTAAAAGGCCAGGAACACGGCAAAAACAGGATCAAAGGAGTAAAAATAAATCCCGGGAGGATGGTTATCAAAGGATAAGCCATAGCCCAAAGCCCCGCGTCACTAAACTCACGAATATCGACCCATAGAGCCCTTATCACCGAAACGCTGCTGATCGCCAGAATGCAGGCATATGGAATGACAAAAGTCAGGAAAAAGGAGGGCTTTTCCGGTGTATCACAATTCAATCCATCTCCACAACAGGCTTCCAAAGGAGAACAAGTATAGATGGCCATAAAATAACCCAGCTTATTGATAGCTAAATAGAACCCGCCTACCCCTGACACAACCGTTAAAATAGCCACATAGATTTCCCTTCTGGTTACGGACCAAAAAGAACGATCTATGATCGTTTGTAATGGTTCCATGATTGCTCCAATTAACTCTCTGCCAATCTCTTCCAGATCTCCTCAATCGCCTGGGCCGCCCCCCAACTTACCGGGCGCCCTTCATAATCCTCTCCCTGATCGTGCTCCACGGCCCATTCCAAAGCCGGGATAACACGTTCATCCCCGATCTTTTCCAGAGCAAATGCCGCCATCAACCGGGCCTCCGGCACGCTATCATTCAACAAAACTTCAGTCAAAGGCAACACAGCCTTCTCTCCACCGCAAACCGACAATAACCCGCAAAACCCCCATCGCACCTCATCGTATTCGGGATTGTTCAAAATGGGGATCAAAAACTCTCCAGCCTCGGCCCGGTCGATATCGTCCAACAAATTCGCCGCATCATAAACAATATCAGCATCCCGTTCATTCCTGATCACTTCTTTCAATACAGGAATTAACTGCTGATGATCCATTGCCAGCAGAGCCGGTTTGGCCTGATCTCGTTCTTCAGGGGTGACACATTCACCATGCAACTTCGCTAAAAGCTGGACGACCTGTTGATAAAGTCCGGTCATGTCTTCTATTTTTTAACCCCGCCTTGATCCTGAATTCCGATCAACTCTACGCGGCTAATATCCTTGCTCCTCGCTAAACCACCCCAACTCCCCTATCGCCTGGACCAGCGCCGGGCGCATAATCCACAGCCACTCTCGGCCCGGCTTCTCAAAGATCACCAGGATCTCCACTTTGAACGGCGGCCACAGATTGAAATACTCACAGAACCGACCGCCCAACTGACCATACCTCAAATTGACGGCATTGAAGTTCGCAAAACCGACCGCAAACGCCAACTGTGTGGCGGTCGTCACGTAATGGGGCGTATGGTAATGCACTTCCAAGAGTCGAAGATCCGTCCTTGCCATCCGCCCCCGCAGCAACGTCAAAGCCGTCTGATATTCTTCCGCCGTCAACGCTTCGATGGCTTGCATCACTTCATGGGGGTTCATAGGAACAAGCCTTACGACTCACACCCAATCCCATCATGATCCCGATCGAACTTATGCGGGTCCGGCGGCAAAACCCGGAAATTCTTATACGGGACCTGACCGCAGTCCAGATCCGGCGGTGCCGGCGGGATACACACATCGGGATAGGCCGGATCGCACTGCGCCCCCCGCCGATCCCGGCCCTTGCCCACCTTCAACACCACGCTTTTGGTCTGATTGGCGCCCAACTTAACCGTCTGCGCCAGATCGTCGTAAGCCCAGCGGTTGTCCTGAATATTGGCCAGAGCCCGCGCTTCCACCATATGCGCCACGCCGGGCTCTACCGTCACCCACGCCGCATTGACCTGCCCGGCAATCAGCACGCCATCGACGTAAATGTCCCCGACCATCGCCGGATCGCTCAACGCCACCTCCAGGATGGCTTTGCGGTCAAAAGTCGGGTTTACCTTTGCCGGCTTTCCCGCCACCACATTGACCGGCAAATCGCGGGCCGCCGGCGACCAGATCCCCGCATCGTTGCCGCTCAACGCCACATTGAGCGTATGGGCGCCCACTGCCAGATTGAAACTCTGCTTCTGCCCGGCTTCCACGGTACCCAGCCCCTGGCCATCCGCCGTCACAGTGCAGCGCACATCCTGGCCCGGCTCGATGGCCTTGATCCCGCAGCTCACTTCCGCAAAGCCCATCAAGAAAACTTTGGCCGGCTTCAACGTTACCACCCGGCTTTGATTGGCCGCGACCGTCCCTTTGCCCGTCGCATCGGCATACATGTAAACGCCATTGGCCGCCGGATCTGTAAAATTCTTCCCTTCGACGGTATGATTCCCCGCCGCCACAAAGGTCACAGCCTCCGAAACCTGGCCGGCGATCAAAACGCCGTCCACATAAAAATCGCCCACCAACCCGACCACATGAGTGTTGATCGTCAATTGTCCCTTGCGATTGTAGGTGGCTTTCAGATTCGCCGTCTTGCCGCCGACGATGGTCACCGGGTGATCGCTGGTTGCCGGCGCCCACAAATCCGCATTCGCGCCCAGCAGATCGACATGGAGCGTACGCGGGCCGTTAGTCAACGCCCATTGCCCGCTCTCCCCCGGATTGAGGGCGCCCAACGCTGCCCCCCCGGCGCTCACCTGACACTGCACCGCCTGCCCGGTCGCCGCGCCCTTGATATCGCAGGTAAACTTCACATAGCCTTTGAGGTAATTCCGGGTCGCCTTCAACGTCAACGCCTGGACTTTTCCCACACCCACCTGGACATTGGCTTTCGCCACGTCGCCGTAGTTGAAGACATCGCCAAAGCCCTCTGCCGCCTCAGTGATGTTCTTCACCTCGATCAGATGCGGCGTTCCCGGCACCAGACTCAACCGTGTCGAGCCCACCTGCGACGCGATCAACGTCCCATCAACATACACATCGCCCAGCAATCCAGCCGGCGCCAGCGTCAAATCGACGCACCCAGCCGCGCCGGCCTCCTGAGAACAGAGCTGAGCCTGAACAGAAATAGCTCCCTGAACTGGAACGGGAAAAAGAGAAACGATGAGGATCAAAAAAGTGGCCATACGTAGTAAGGATTTCATGGTTGCTCCTTCGGGGAAAAATCAATGAACTCAACCCTGATACAAAAGTAGCTTAGCACAACCCGGAAAAACTGCAATAACTCCATCACATGCTTCATTCCGCTGATACCCTCTTCTGAACCATCCTGGATTAAACCGCAAAAACCATCAAAGCTCCCGAAACGGTGATCCGCTCAGAAAGTATCCCTACCCTGGAAGAGATCGGTCTGGCCTTGAATGTTCCCGCCGGAAATCCGTTGCTGGACCTGCGGGACCGGGCCATCATTCTGATGATGTTGGATACCGGCGTTCGCGTCGGTGAACTCACCCACCTCACGGTCCAAAATTGGACCTGCAGGGCGGCCGAGCAGCGCTCCGAGATGCTCGTCTATGCCAGCAAAACCCGGAAAACCCGCACGGCCTGCTGTGCGGAACTGTCCACCCTGGCAATGGCAGCTTATCTGAAAGCACGCGGCAAGGTCAGTCCGCAAGACAGTCTGTTTGTAGGCAACCACAATCGTCCCTTGACCACTTCAGGAATCGACCACATGTTACGCCGGCGCGCCGCTCAGGCCGGCCTCCCCTCCAACAAACTTCACCCGCATATCTGGCGGAAAGCCTTCGCTACCTACGCCGCCGAAAACGGGATGGACCCCACCGTCTTGCTTACCTTGGGCGGTTGGTCCAGTATGGAGATGTTGAAAACCTACATCCAGAACAATCCCCGGCGAATTGCAGATATGCACACCCGCACTTCACCGGTAGACAATGGGCTCAAAAAGAAGAAAAATTGACGACAACACAGCCACTCTAAATAAAGGCCATTGAACACCCCAGCCGGACCGGCAAAGGAACCGGTCCGGCTCACAGAAAACCATTTGCAGAATAAAAGGCCCGTGGTATAATCTCAGGCGTAAAGCCTGCTAATCTGAAATGCATGCAAGCTTGTTCGAATTTTCAACTTTGGGGCGTGGCCAAGTGGTAAGGCGACAGACTTTGGATCTGTCTCCCATTCAAGGCCTTATAAAAGGTAAAAGAAATTAAGTCGTTAGGGAGTAAGTCCAGCTTTGTTGTTGTGTTTCTGACCCCTTAAATTGTCCTCCAACAACAAAGCCTGAATACAGTTTGGGTTTTGTTGTTTTTGAAGGAGGACGACATGGTAGAAATTAACCTGCCGACCTATATTCCCCTGGAAGAAGCCGCTACACGGTACAACATCCCCCTGGAAACTTTGCGTCGGGCCGTAGAAAATAGTTTAGTTCGAGCCGTAGCTCCCCATGGTAATCTATCTATGGCCGAAGTGGCTGAAGATGACATTATTGTAATGATCCAAAAACCAACTCGGGTATTACCCACATTTATCGCTCTATCCACTGCAATTAGGCGATATGATATACCCCTTGAAATATTAGAACAGGCAATCCAAAACAATACTATTCGGGCGGTTTTAATTGAAGATCAGTTAGCAATAGCCGAAGAAGATGTTGCCATCCTGACAAAACAATTAACAAATCAAATTATCAAAACGCTACCAGCCTTCATATCCTTAAATGAAGCTACAAAACAATATAATGTACCGGTTGATGCATTAATCGAAGCTATTAACAAAAATGTTGTTCGCGCCGTTCGCGTTGGGGACATCATAAAGGTAGCTGAAAGTGATGCTATGATCGTAGCTGCACAAGTACAAAAACGACGGGAAGACGATGAACTGGTATCTTTCAGTGAAGCGGCGCGTCGGTTAGGGCTTCCGGTAGGAACAATCTTCCAATGGAATGAGCATGGGTGGCTTCCAGTATTGGGAAGCGGAATCAGGAAGGCGAAACTTGTATCCTGGAATCAAGCTCAGGCGTTGGGGCGATTGCGGCAAGAGCGCAATGGTCGAGGAAGCAGGTTAATACCTAAGAGCCAGGACTTCATAGAATATTCGGTACGCTAATTCTGTGTTGAAACGTAAAAAAGGCGGGAAATCCCGCCTTTTTTTATTCTTATTAACACTTGTTACTTTTTATTAATTAAGCAAAACTTGACAAGTAACAAGTGTTAACGTATACTCTAATCAGTTTTCCAGGAGCCCCGGTTTCCTCAACGGATTGACTCTTGCAAAACAAAAAAGATGTCCCCGCCCTCTCTTGGAAGGCAGAGCGGGGACAAAGCCCGAGGAGCGGTCAACTCCCAGGCGTCTTTAGTATATCGGTAAATAGCCCTTTTGTAAATTCGGATCGACCGTCGGCTTTGCCGGCCGGCGGATTTCCCATAGCGTGCCCCCGCACATTAAAACATTCCGTTTCCCGGCGCTCTGAATCCTCTCAGAGCTGATCGTGTAAAGCCTCCCTCAATGTAGCCTTGTGTTTCCTCTTTGAGATTCCCAGCGCCACTTATCCACTGCCCCTGGCCTTATCCACACTTTCAGGGCAGTTATCCCCAAGGGAGGAGAACCTATGGAATGTATCGTGGAGCTTAGTCAAATGAACTGTTCCATCGACCTGAACGCCGCCATCAATTGCGTGACTGCCGCAGCAGTTTTCGCTGGATTGCTCATTGCCGGCATTTTTTATGCAATGCTCGTCGCCTGGCTGAAGAAACGCCGCTACGACGAAGGGTACACCGCGATGCTGGTGGTCATCGGCGTGGCCTGGACCCTGGCCGGCGTAGCCATCCTGGACTTTAACCATGCCCTGCTGACCGCCGGGGCCTTTGTCTGTTCCGGGACCCCGATGATTATCGGCTCCTGGTGGGAACACGTTCAGATGCGCCGCAAAAGCCAGGAGGATCTGCAAAAGATCACCGAAGAGCACATGGCGCAGTTCAATCCCTCTCAGGAACAGAAAGGTTAAAAATGACGCGACCGCGGGGTTGGCCTAACAATGCCCGGGATTCCCGGGAGCGGGCCATTGAAGAAAGCCAGAAAGTGGTCCGATTGCTCATGCCGATCGTGCAGGGTGAGCAATTCGACCGCACCGAAACCCTGCGCCGGCTGGCGTTGGCGATGGTCTCGGCGCTTTCCGCGCTGCGGGCGCTGGAAAGTGTCTCCCCGGATTCCGAGGAATAAGGAGGTAGAAGCGATGAGTAAGCCGTTAGTTCGCTGGATCGAAAAAGCAGCGTTACCGCAAGGTGTGCAAAAAATGCTCCAGCGGTTTGAAACCGCCTTCGGCCTGCACGATCGGGGATACCAGGTCACTTATTACCGCGAAGACACAGTGTTCGTGCAGGTGCAGGGGATCTGCGATGTGTACCGGCTCGCCCGCATGGCGCTCCATAGCCCCGACATCAGATTGGAGCTGGAAGCCTCGGCCGTCCAATACTGGACCCTCCGCATGTTTTGCAGCTCCTGGCAGATCGAGCACGAAGTCAACCGCAGCCGGCCACGGATCACCCAACCATTGCCGCCCGACGATCTGGCCACCCGCGGGCAATTCGTTCAGGTTCACGACAATGACTGAGCACAAGGGTCAACCCATGAATCGAATTGTCTGTAAACGCTGTGGAGAATCCGGGCGCCTCATCTGCCCCTGTCGAGAATACCGTTGCACCGCCGAAGAAATTCCTGATTCCTGGGATACCACAAAAGTCGTCTTCGCCACAGACCCGAACAAAGCCGCCCAACGTTATGTTCAGCAAGCATTTGAGACCGGGGACGGCGAGGTCACGGTCTATGTCCACGATCCGGCCACGCAGTTGAATCAGGCCTTTCGGGTTACCTTTGAATACGCATTTTCAGCCTACGTCGAAGAAAGCCCGTTACCCCCGGCATTGGCGGAAAAATGCCCGGTATGTGGGATGCCCTTAAAGCATCATTGCTGTCCCCTGCCCACCTGCGCCCGCTTTGGACAAAACACGCGCCAGGTCGTGCCGGCGATCATATCCCGCCAGGAAGCGTTGTGGTAAAAGGATCATCCGGCGATGAAGGATATGAAAGAGTGGCTCGATACTTGCTCCCGCTGCCATCGCTTTGGCCCGCAACCCTGTGGTTGTCAGGGCTATTTCTGCCTTTGCAGTGCAGCCCCGATGGAGTGGAGCAAAGCCGAGCATCTCTATGCCGCATCCTTTGCCGAAGCCGCCGAACGCTATTTGAAAATCCACGACATCCAAAACGGTCAGGTAATTGCAGAAACCGAACGCACTGTGCATGTGCAGCATGAAGTAACCGGGGAATGCCGGCAATTCACCGTCTTCCTCTACCTGCATCCGGCCTATCATGCCCAAGAAGTAGCTTCCGACTTGGAACCGACAGATAGCGAAACGGAAAGTAGTGCAGCCGTTTCCGTTCCATCTCTGGCGCAACTGACCCTGGATTGGGAATAAAAAAAGGAGAATCCGCATGACTAAAATCGCTTTGGTAGGTTGCAGCTCTCGTAAATTGACCGAACCCGCGCCGGCCCGCGACCTGTACATCAGCTCGTTATTCCAGGCCGCCCGGGATTACGCCGAGACCCACGCCGATCGCTGGTTCATCCTCTCGGCTCACTACGGTCTGGTGCTCCCCGACCGAATCATCGAACCGTACAACACCAGTCTGGCGGAAAAATCCCCGCTGGAACGCACCCTGTGGACGGCCCAAATCGCCCAGCAATTGACCGAGCTCCACCTGCTTCAAGACTCCACCGTCTGGATCTTCCTGACCGGCCAGATGTATGCCCGCCACTTGAGCCGGTATCTGACCATGACCGGAACCGTCGAACAACCGCTGACCGGACTGAGAGTCGGCCAACAGATCGCCTGGCTCAAATCCCATACCGCTTAAATCACAAGGAGAAGTTTATGTATCACAAAGTTATCATTGTCGGCAACTTAGGGCGGGACGTGGAAATGCGCTACACGCCCGATGGCGCTCCCGTGTCCACCTTCAGCGTGGCCACCAATCGCAAATGGAACAACCCCGACGGCTCACAGGGCGAAGAGACCATTTGGTTCCGGGTAACTTGCTGGCGCCGGCAGGCCGAGATCGCCAATCAATACCTGAAAAAGGGCAGCAAGGTCCTGGTGGAAGGCCGCCTGCAACCGGACAAAGAGACTGGCGGGCCGCGAGTCTGGACCGGTCAGGACGGCAAGCCGCGGGCCTCCTTTGAATTGACCGCCGAAAACCTCCGGCTCCTCAGCGGACACAATGGCGGAGCTGAGAGCGGTCATGCTGGCAATGAAGACGCCGGCGCGATTCCCGACGAAGACAAGATTCCGTTCTAAGCCTGCCCGCTCTTTTCCTGCCCTCCGCCATCCGCAGAGGGTAGGGCAAGGTCGAGCAGTTCAATCAGTGAGAGGTGCACATGAACCGATCCAAAAATAAGCAGGTGCTGAGCCGGACCCGGCAGATAGGGACCCAGGCGCACAGCGGCCGGATTCCGGCCCTACTGGAGCTGGCTTTCTCAGAACGCCTGTGGACGCAATTAACGGAAACCCTCGGAGATCCCACCGCCGCCGAAGTCCGGGTCCTGGACCTGGTGCAGCATTCGATCCGCCCGCCGCGCTCCGCCGGCCTGACCTTGTACACCTCCGAAGCTGAAGCCGGCACCTGGATGAAAGCCCTGCACCCTTACCGCGCCGGTGCCCGGCCGGCCTGGCGCGCCGCCATCTTTGACCTGCGCCCTGGGGCTGACAGCACCGACATGCACCGCTATCCCTACATCGCCCTGGCCGCAGAGGGAGAGGTTTCCCCACGCTTCGCCCGCCTGCTGCCCGCCGTGATCGCCGCCCTGCGCGGCTGGAGCGCGCAAATCATCGTCATCGTCGATGAGACGATGCCGGAGCCCGAAGCCCGGTGGGAAGAACTCACCGAGCCGATCACGCTGACCTCGCCCCGCTGGAACCGGGTCCTGCACTGGCAACCAGCCCCCCGCCGCACCAAAGTGGTACGTCGGCACAAGCTGCCCATGCCCCTGCCGGAACCGGAACTCTTGCCTCTGCTCATCGCCGAACCGGTGTAATCCCATGGACGCCACAACGATCGGAATCGCAGTAGCGGTCATGGCAGGAATACTCCTGGCGTTAGTCTTGGGCCGGACCATATTCCAGGCCCTGCGCCACGCGGCCTGGATCATCGGCGCGCTGTTGAGCCTGGCTGTAATCCTGCTGCTGGCCTTCTCGATCTTCCAGGCCCAAACCACCGCCCTGATCGCCGTCACTTCCCAAACCCTCAGCATGGTCATCATCGGTCTGCTGACGCTGCTCCTGCTGAGCGCCAGTGGGGCGCTCTTATACCTGATTTTCCACCAGCGGAATCAGCAGGATCAGCTCGGGAATGCCGATCTACACATAGCTCGCCTTCTGGCCGCCAACCTGACCCTGCTGACCGAACTGACGCTGAAGAACCATCGTCAAGCCTTGCCCGATCCTGACGACGAAACGGCCCTTTCCTATGACTACGAAGACGACGAGGACCCCGAACTGCCGATCCTGCCGCAGGGATGGGGGTGGTAAATGGATCTCCCGCGCTGGCTGCCCTGGATTGCTTTCGGTGGACTCCTGGTCCTGACGATGGTCTGCAACGGCACGACCCCGACGGCAACCCAGGCCACGCCGCCGCCGATCACCTCTGCTGCCCTGCAACCCACGCTGGAACAGGCTCAGGTGGAAGTCTACCTGGAGACGATCCGCACGGAACGCCAGCAGCGCGAACTCCAACTCACTCTGGAATCGCTCTACGCTCAGCAGACCGCCACGGCCGCCGCCCGGCAGGCCCTGGCTGACGAAGAAGCTACCCGCCAGTCCCGTGAATCTACTGCAACGGCGGAAGCCAGAATCGCCACGGCCACCGCTGCCGCCTGGCGTACCACGGTCGAAGCCGCGCAAGCCTTAGCTACAGCGACCGCCGAAGCTCACCACGCAACGGCCACCGCCAACGCCATGCTCTTCGCCCAGGCCGGCACCGCGACCGCCGCCGCCTGGGCCGTCAATGCCACTGCCACCGCTGATTCCCTGCGTTCCCTGGCCACGGTCCAGGCCGCCGATGCTGAGAGGGCCCGGTTAGCGGCCGAACGCGAGCGCATGGTCTATCCGTTGCAGGCCTACGGGCCCTGGATTCTGGGTGGAACCTTATTTCTGACTTTGCTCTGGGTGGGGGTCTGGCTGGTCCGCCAACTGGGACCCCGGCTCAGCGCCGTCTCCCGCGATGCCCGAGGCGATGCCAAGATCCTGATCTTCACCGATGACCAGGGCCGCAAGATCATCCTGGACCCCGATCGCTCGCTGGGCCCCGCGACCACCGTGATCGACGGCCAAGTAACGCAGCCGGCCCTCGCGCCCCTCGAATACCAGGAACGGGTCACGGCCCGGGATCAGGCCGTGGATCTGGCTCATCGGGGATTGCCCGGCAACGCTCCGGCCCGCCGACGGGCGCCTACGCCCCAGCAGGCCGCGCAACTGATGGCGCCGCCCGCTCCGGTAAAAGCTCTGCCCGGCGGCAAGGTGCGGATCATCCCGCCGCAAGAAGCGCGGGCCTGGCTCGATGAAGTCACCCAGCAGGCCTTGAAGAACGTGATCGAAGGCGAAATCGTGGAGGATGAGGAATGAACCGCGAACTGCTCCCCGCCCTGGTCCAACCGCCGCAGGAACTGGCGCTGCATATTCCCAAGGCTCGCCTCTTTGAAGCCGAGGAAATCTCACGCCACATTATCAACACGTTGGAAAAGCGCGGGCTGGAACCGGCCTTCTCCGACTGGCTCATCACCTGGGACCGCGGCCTCGTCTGGCTCTTCGGCTTGCTCGATGTCGCCCGCCTGGAGAAGCTCGAAGCTTACAGCACCGACGAGCTGCTCCACCATCTCGCCACGGCCATCGGCGGCCGGTCCATCTTCGTGAGCAATCACTCCGGCCTGCGCTACGCCGTGTTGCTCTCCCCTATGCCCAAGTTGCCGGCTAAAGCCGCCTTCCCCGGCTTCCAACGCGGGACCGTTTTATTGGGCCGGCGCTATACCGGGGAAGAGCTGGCGGTCCCCTGGGAACGGCTGGGTCATCTCCTGATCGCTGGGATGACCGGCTCCGGCAAGTCGATGTTTCTGCGATTGCTGGGTTATCAGGCTATCCTCGAAGGCTGCGCGCTGCTTCTGTGCGATATGGACGGCGCGACCTTCCCGATGCTGGAACAGCACCCCGCCCTGATCGCGCCCATCGCCCACACCCCGGAAGAGGCCCTGGCCCTCGTGGATCGGGCCATCGGGGAATGCAACGCCCGCGCCGTGCTCTACCGCGGGCTGCCCGGCTACCCCGAAAAACTGGAAGAATACAACACGCTGGCGGTCGCCGCCGGCCTCGCGCCGCTGCCCCGCTGGCTGGTCATTCTGGACGAATTCAGCGCCACGGTCATGGCCGCCGGCGGCGCACAGGGACTCCTGGCCCGTTCCACCGCCGAATTGGGCTGGCGGGGGCGGAAATTCGGGATCACCCTGATCTTCGCCGCGCAGGATTTCAGCAAAGGCGTCGTCGGTCGGGTCCGGGATCAGGTCGGCGCCGTCTTCGGTTTCCGGGTCCGCAGCTCGGAGATCGCCGACGCCATCGGCATCCCGCAGGCTTCTCGCATCCCCGCCAGCCGGCCCGGCCTCGCCATCACCGATCGCTGGGGACCGGTGCAGACCTTCTGGCTGGACAAGCAATTGCTGGTGGCCCTGACCGGCGAGAATGGCGCATCGGAATCGCCCTTGACCGACTCCGAGCTGGCGCTGGTGCGTTGGGCCCTGGCCGAGCGCAACGGCTACCTGACTCTGGCAGAAATCCAGGATCGTCTCGGCATCGGTCAACGGCCGGCCCGGCGCCTGGCTGAAGAATGGGGGTTGCGTGGGTGGTTACAAAAGGACCCGGGAGCCGCCAATGCTCGAAAAATCACTGAGGTTTTAGCGGCTCTGGCTGACAAAGCGACAAACCTGACAAACCCCGACAAACCGGCGGGAGAATTGACAAACCGCTGACAAACCGACCGACACACGGCTGACAAACCGCCCAAAGAGCGAAAAACAGCCTGACAAACCGACAAACTTGGCGACAAACCTGACAAACCAGGTGACAAACCCGACAAACTGAAAAGGAGCGGAGAAATGGCGACAGCGACGATGTTACGAATTGGCGTAGACCCCGGCTTTGGGGGCATCAAGATGGCGGCGATCGGAAACGACGGCCAGCAGAAGAGCGTCCATGTCCCCTCCGTCGTGGGGATCGGCGACACCGATCTGGGGTTGCTCTCATTGAACGGCGCCGCCCGCCGCAAGCGCGAGTTGCCCATCACCGTGGCCTGGGACGGCGTTTCCTACCTGGTGGGGGATCACGTCGGCGACTATGCCCGCGTCGTCGAACGGATGGACTTCAACCGCCTGCGGGACGGCTTCGAGCTGCGGGCCTTGCTCTATGCCGCCCTGGGCAAACTGCTGGAAGGCGGGGAGCACCGCGCCGCCCTCATGGTCGGACTCCCGGTAGAAGTCATGGCGAACAAGGAACTGGCCAAGGAAACCCGCACCGCGTTGCGCAGTTGGCTGGTCGGCGCTCATGTTTTCCGGGTGGACGGCATCGAAACCCGGCTCCAGGTCGAACAGCTCCAGGTCCTGGCCCAACCCGCCGGCGCTTACTTCGCCTGGGGCTTCGACAACCACGGCCGGCCTACGCGGTCCGCTGAGGATCTCCAGGACCCGGCCGCCATCTGCGACATCGGCTTCAACACGCTGGATCTCTTCGCCGTGGAAGACGGGCAAGTCAAGGCCAAGTTCACCGGCGGCGATGTGGTGGGAATGCGCCGGGCGGCCGACACTCTGGCCCGGATGGTCAAGAAGCAATACGGGGTAGCGCTTTCCCTTCACGAGGCCGACGCTCTGCTCCGCCAGGCGAAGCCCCTCCTGGCGACCGCCGACGGACGGAAAGACTTGAGCGAGGCCGCCGGCGCGGCGCTGAACTCGACCACGGGCGAGATCCTGGCCTTCCTTTCCAACCGCTGGGGCAACGGTCGGCAGTTCCGCCGGCTGATCTTCACCGGCGGCGGGGCCGAAGCCATCCACGCGGCCCTGGTCCGCGAGTATCCCCATGGCGTGATCCTGGAAAATCCGGTCCAGGCCAATGCTTTGGGCCTCGCCCGGGCGGCCATGGGGCTCTTCAAGTAACTGCCGTCAATTGACGGCAGTTGACAGCAATTGACGGCAAGCGAGCGAGGAACCTCCATGGCAAGACGAAAAAAAGAAATCCGGCTGGATCTCCGGCTTTATCCCGATTCCGATACCGATTTGATCGAGTGGTTGGACAGCATGGCGACCCTGCCGCATGGATACAAGGTGCAAGCCATCAAAACGGCCTTACGGCAAGGGATGGGACAGGGGAACGCCATGCCGGCATCAACGCCCTCAACGAACCTGGATCAAATACAGACCTTGCTGGAAACGCTGCACCGCATTCTGGATCTGAACCAGATCCGGGCCGTGGTCGAAGCTGCGGTAGCGTCCAGTCTGGCCCGGCAAGGAACCACCATCATTCAAACCGCGCCGGCGCTGGCCCAAGAGGAATCCTCGCTGCTGACCCATATGGTCTCCGGGCTCATGCTGGAGGAGGATGAGGAATGAACGAACTATTTTTACAAGTCTTGATCGACTGCCAGAAGCAGCTGGGCCTGAACGACGCCGACTTCGCCCAACTCCTGGGATTGAGCCGCCCGCTCTGGCGAGCCATCAAAGGGGGGCGGCGGGAAATCAGCCTGCGCCTGGTCCGGGGCGCCCTGCAAGCCTTCCCCGACCTGGAGCCCGTCATTCTGGACTATCTCCGCTCCGACGCGGAGTAAAGATCGCAATAAAACCAGGAGTAATACAGCAAATCATGTCTAAATAAATTCCCCAGGTACACCAGGTACCAGACATATAAGGGTTTTGCGCGGGGGGTACCTGGAGTACCCGGTGTACCTGGGCAAAGTTTCCTATCATTATTCCGGCTGCACCTTAACATTTTAATGACAGTTTTTTTCAAGGAGGGCACACACCCATGGCTCAATCCGTTGCCGAACACGCAATCCGCTTAGTCCTGGCCCACGCCGGCGCCGACCCGGCGACCTGCTCCCTGCCCCGGTTGGACCGGCAGGCCAACATCATGGTCCAAAGAACGCCGGACAACCTCTACATCATCCTCATGGCTCCCAAGGGGCGGGATTCTCCGCTGAGCGCCAGTCTCGGGCTCGTGATCGGCACGGTGGTCGAGTTGAACCTGACCGAAGCCTGGATACTGGTCCAAACCGAGCCCGATGAGGCGCCCCTCAAAGTCTGGGGGCCGGCGGGCCGGCTGGCACAGATCGTGCGGGGCAATGAGGTCTGGGCCCAGGGCCGGCTCTGTGCGGAGGGCGTGAAAGCCTCCTATGTGATCGTCACGGCCATCGGAGAGGGCGCATGTACAACGAAGTGCTCTTGATCGGCTGGATCGTGCGGCCGGCGGAGCTGAAGCAGCCCGGCAGTGGAGAAAAGCACTTTGCCTCGACCAGCCTGAGCACCAAACGGCGCTGGCGGGATCTCAACGGAATGGCACAGGAGAAAACGACCTTTCACACCATTGAAGCCTGGGAAGATCGAGCCCAGATCCTGGCCGAAGCCGCCCCCGGTGATTTGATTATGGTCGAAGGCTACATCGAGAACGAAGTCCACGACGGCAAGTTTCATTCCTCGGTGGTCGCCCAGAAAATCATGCGGCTGAAAACCAAGGATCAGGGCCGCCTGACCCGCCGGGGCTCACTGGTGGACATCGTGGAAAGCCTGGACGATCATGATCGGGAAGTCATGCTGAAACTCTTGCTCAAAGCCATGGGAAGGAACTGAAATGACGCTGCTCCGCCTTGAATTAACTTCGCTCTACCAATATCACCCGGAGGTCCGCCCGCCGGCCGTGTACCTGACCGGGCAGGAAGTGCTCCGCCTCTGCCGGGCGCTGATCGACCTCCCGGAGCCGGAAATGTACGAGGATTTCATCGCCGGCCTGACCCCGGCGCCCAAAGACGCCCCGCCCGGATACGTTGATCCTACGCTGGCCTACACCGTGCTCCCCGGCGGTTCGATTTTGTTGGGGACCACGGTCAACCGCTGGATCGCCGCGCTGATCGAACAAGGGGCCGCCATGGAATTCCTGGCCCTGGCCCGGAGCCTGCGGATCGAGTCCGCGCTGCCCGCTGTAGAAAATTCAATTTCTCCGGCGGAGGGCCGGAGTCCCGAAAGGAGTCCGATGAACTGGAAACGTATTTTGTTGGGGGTAAGTATGTTGGCCGTTATGGGCAGTTTCGTCGCCGGCCTGCTGGTCGCCCGGGAATTTCCCGAGCGTTTCCGCTGGATTGCCGGCTTTCCCATTGCCGGCCGCTACATTCAGGGCCATGCCGGCCTGGTCCGGGCGCAGGTGCTGGAATCCGGCGAATCAGGGATCGGGGATATTATCGACGTGCTGGCCCACCCGGAGATCCTCATGGAGACCGACGATCCTCGCGCTGCCATGCTCATGCCCGGCGATTCCTTCATTGCCTACTGCCAGATCACCGGAGACGGCGCCTCGCTCCGCATCCACGGCTGTCGGTTCATCCCGGTGGTAGATCGGGAAGTCGTCCCCCCGCAATGAACGAGCCGAAGGATTGAGACCATGGAAAAACCAATGGATTCTCCTTTGCATCGCCCGGCGTTCCGCTACCACGGCTCGAAATGGCGGCTGGCCGATTGGATCATCGAGAGCTTCCCGCCGCATGAATGTTACGTCGAACCCTTCGGCGGCGGGGCCGGTGTACTCTTGCAGAAGCCGCGCTCCTGGCTGGAGGTCTTCAACGACATCGACGGCGCCGTCGTGAACTTCTTCCGGGTGCTGCGAGAGCGGCCTGACGAACTGATCCGCGCCATCGAACTGACGCCTTATGCAAAGGAAGAATGGGAATGCGCCATGAGGGAAATACAGGACGATCGCCTCGAAGCAGCCCGGCAGTTCTATGTGCGGGCCTACCAGAACCGGGCCGGCCCGACCGCCACCCAGGGCCATGGTTGGCGGCGGAACAAGATTGCGGCCCGCTCTGCCAACGGCCACAAAGTTCCCCTGACGACGCCGGCCGCCGTCGCCTTTATGGACACGACACAGCTCTACCCGATAGCCGGCCGGCTACGAGGGGTGCAGATCGAACACGACGAGGCCTTGACCATCATCAAACGCTATGACGGCACCGGCACCTTATTTTATTTGGATCCACCCTATCCCGGCTCGACCCGCAGCCCCTGGGCCCGCCAGGTTTACAGCCATGAAATGACCGATGCCGAACACATCGCCCTGGCCGAGTCCTTACATGGTATCCAGGGCATGGCCCTCATCAGCGGCTATCGCTGTGAACTTTACGATGCTTTATACGCCGATTGGGAGCGCCGGGACCGGGCAACCCGCGTCAACGGGCCCGGTAGCGCGGTCGAATCGCTCTGGATCTCGCCAACGGCCGCAGCGCGGAGATTGCCCTTGCTGGCTTACGCGGCCGAACAGAAATAAACGCAAAGCCGGAGAGCTCGCAGAGACGCGGAGTTTTCAATTTTCATCTCTGCGCCCTCTGCGTCTTTGCGTTGAAAATCCGCCGGGGAAACGAGAAATGCAGGACGGCATCACGAGGGTAGGACGCCGGAGAAACCAGGGGCAGGACGGAACAACGGAGAGAGGGAGAAATAGCGCGGGTAGGCCGGCATTCCCGCCGGCGGGGGAAATCAACGGACCGATTACGGAATCCACACCGGCAGAACGGAACGCCGGAAACAGAGGGTCATGACGAGGGCCAGGCACGGACACACCCGCTGGAGAGGACGCCGAAGATTGCACAACCCGCCGGCCGACACGAACTACGGCAGGCCGCAAGATCGGACAAAGGACGGAACATCGAGGATACGGAGAAATGTCGACGGCAAAATCGCCACGCCGAAGCAAAGAGAAACGACGGCTTGCCACGGTAAAGACGAAATTGCAGCAGGGAGTTGAGGCAAGCCGGCCGGAATGGAGGGAATTGGAAGAGTGGAAGGTTGGAAGATCGGAAGAAAGGGAGAAACCCCGGCAAGACGGATTCTTCCATCCTCCAGGCTTCCAATCGGCAGACTTCCAACAAAAAAAGGAGTCCGAAGACTCCTTTCAGCGGTGGCAGCAGCTCCGACGCTCCTACATCCAGGGCCACCCCTGGACAGCCGGCTCTAGACAAGCTCAGACCTGCTCAAATTCTATCATGGGAGGTAAGAATGCGCAATTGGATTATCGGAATTATCACTTTTATTATGTTGGTCATCCCCCCCACAGTCGGCTACGCCACCGCCCCTTGCGAGGAACTGACCGGGCGGCCCCTGGCCCTGTCGCCCTATCGGCTGGAGCAGCAGACCTTTTTACAAAAGAGTGCCGCCGCCCTGGATGAAATGGCGCTGGTTTCCACCGAGCTGAACGCTATCGCCGCCGGCAACGATCCGGCCAGCATGGCGGAATCCTTTCGCCGCGCCGGCAAAGTCTCCGACCTGGCCACCCGGCTGGAGCAGATCGCCCTGCCCGAAGCGCCGGTGATCTATGAGCTGCTGGGCGAACGGCTGAATCAAACCCGCGACACTTACAGCCTGGCCGCCGAGAAGTTGCTCTCCTATTTGGGCAACAACAGCAGCGAAGACCTGCAACAGGCCCGCGATGCTTTAACGCTGGCCGACACCTCACAGACCGATCTGACGCAGGCGGTGGCCGGACTGCGCTATCCTTTATGCCGGGAGGTCTGGAATCGTGACCGACGCTGAGTTCACTCAAAACGCCGATCTGGAGCTACTGCGCTCCGAGTTGGACCGCACGCAGGAGCGCTATTTCACTGCCGCCCATCAACAACGCCAGGCCGAAGAGCTTTTGGCCCGCTACCTGAACACGCTTTATCCGGTCGCCTATGCCCAGGCCCGCGCCCGCAAGGTCTCCGTGGTGGCCTTTGCCGAGGAAATGTTCAAGGCCATCTCCCGGGTGCAGGCTTCGGAGAACGCCGGCGCTGAGATTCTGCTGGCCCGCTATCTGGAAACGCTGTTCCCAGCGGAGTATGCCCAAGGGATCAAGCAGAAGACCGCCATCCAGGAATTGGCGGAACAACTGCTCCCAAAAGTAGGAACGGCGAAGATCCAGGAAACCGCCAGCGCCCCGCCGCCGCCAGCGCCCGTCCAGGAAAGCGCCGACACATTGACCGCCCTGCGGATCCTGGGCAGCTCGCCGGATTGGGAAGTGGTCCGCCGGCGCTGGGAAACCGAGACCCAGAAAAGCGAAGCCACCTACACCAAAACGCTCGACGCCCTGCTGGAAAAAGGCTGGATCGAAATCATCCGGGTCCCCGCCTCTGATCGTCTCAGCGGCCGCTATCGCCCCTGGCTGGTCACCCTGACCGCCGCCGGTCGGCGGGCCTATCAGGAGCATGTCGGCACCGGGCTGGCGCCCATCGCGCTGAACGACTTCATCAACGAACGGTACAAATCCCGCGAAGCCTGGTGGCTGATCCGCCTGACTCGCGCCCTGATCCTGGAAGCTAATGATTTCCCGCAACGCGGGTCCTTTACTTACGAAGTCTACGATCCTCAGGACCCTTTGCCCGCCGGGTTTCAAAAACGCTACGGCAACAGCGAGCCGGATCTCATCCTGGTGCTGCATCCGCACGGCAGCCAATCGCTGCGGTTCTGCATCGAATGCGAACGGGCGAAATATCCCGCCGCCCAGCTCAAATCCAAACTGGTAAAGAATGTGCTGGATTACACCCAGGCCGGCTTCGAGGGGATCTACTACATCGCCCCCGACCGGGACGCCGCCCAATTGATCGTAGGAGCGGTACGCAAAATCGCCGCCGATCTGCGGGAGAATTCCGCCGTCCTCGACCGGGCCTTCCTGGCCGTCTTTACCGCCGATGACCTGGCCGGCCGTTGGTTGCCCTCGCCGGCACAGATCAACCGCTGGTTCCAGCCGGGCAAGGAAAAGGATGAAACGGTGCCCATCCCGGCGGAAGCGGCGAAGCCCCGACACCATTTCAAATATGTGCTCAGAGTCAAGGAAGGAGATCCTCATGCGAATTGAAGAGTTGCTCACCCGTTTTGGGTTACTGTGGCTGGACGGCACCGTCGTGATCCTGGCCGCCGCCCTCCAGGCCGGCCCCTTTCTGCTGGCCGGCGGCGGACTGGCAGGATTGCTGGGTGTCGTCGCAGGACTCCCCCAGGCGCGCCCGACCAAAGAGCAAGCGCAGACTCAGGCACCGGCAGGATTTACCTTGAGGTAAGTCAGGATTGAACACCTGGCATTCGACCCTCTACCATAGCCTCGCCCGGCTGCTCATGTGCCTGGCGTTGGTCCTGGTTGAGAGCGGAGACCGGCTATCCGAGATAGCAATTCAAATCGAGGTGAGACGATGACCGACAATTTTACTCCTGCCGATTATGCCGCCGCCCGGGCCTTGACCGACATCCTCAACGGCAAACCCTTGAACGGCCAGGCCGAACATCCCGAAATCCTGGGGATGTGGGCGCCCACCCTGCTGCAGCTCAACGGGATCTTAGCCAACGGCGGCCGCCCGACGGTCCGCATGGCCTTCGCCGCCCAGATGCAAGCCTTTCCCGAGCTGGGCCGATTGCAAACCCTGGCCGCCACCGGCGGCCTGATGGACGGCGCCACCCGCGAGGCCCTGGCAATCCTCGAAGCCGACGGCCGGCAACTGCCCTATGAACTGCCGTCGGTCGATACGGCGGAATCCCTGGCCGATCTGGCCGAGTTTGTGAACCGCACCCTGGTCCTGCCCAAGTTCCCAACTCGGGAGAAAAAGCGCGCCGTGGGCTGCGTAATCGGCAAACTGCTCCACAACCAGGGCCGGCTGTTGGTCTCCACCCTGGACAACTCGCCGTATCTCGTGGGCGACGACAGCGCCGTGTGGCCGCTCACCGGGGAGACGGCGGGGACCATTGTGATGCTGAGCCAGGCCGGGTTAAACGGCTCGGAATCCACCTTTGCCTGGGTGCTGACGGAACTGCAATGCCTCGCCGTCACAGAAGGGCGCAAAGTCACCTTTCGCCAGTTCTTTTTCCAGCAGGAGACCACACTCTATGTTTCCTGCGGACCGGCCCACATCGTCCGGGCCCAGCTCGACGGCGAGCAGGTCCGGCTGGATCTGGTATCCAATGGCACCGACGACATCTGGTTTCGCGGCCAGGACGGCCTCCCCGAATGGAACCCCACCGCCACGCCGATCAATCCGTTGACGCTGGCGCCGTTCAAGCCCTGCCTGACCACGCCGCACGAAGTGCCGGCCTACACTCCCGAAGTGCAGCAGTTGCTCTTTCGCGCCTGGCTGGTGGGCATGGTCGGCCAGGTCCGCCCCATCCCCATGCTTTCCACCATCGGAGACAAAGGCGGCGGAAAAAGCCAGGTGGTAAGATCGCTCTCCTTCCTGTTCATGCAGCAGAAGCCCAGCACCCTGAGCCACGATCAACGCGACATGGAATCCAAGGCCATCCATGCCCCACTCCTGGCCCTGGACAATGTGGATGCCAGCCCGCAGCCCTGGTTCCCCGATTTCATCGCCGCCCTGGTCACCGGCATGGCCTTTGAACGGCGCCGAATGTACACCAACACCCAGGTGGAACGCGATGAAATGCCGGCGGTGCCGGTGATCTCTACCCGCACCGCCTCCTTTGCCCGGCCCGACGTGGCGGAGCGCACCCTGCCCTTGCGCACCGGGAAATTCGCCGAGAGCGGCGTCGGGATGCTCTCTGACCGCGAGCTGGATGCGATCACGTTGGATAACCGGGATGCCGTGTTGACATGGCTGACGATCCAGGCCGTGGAAGCCTTGCAGCGGATGCCGGAAGCGCCTAACCTGCCGGGGCGATTCGTCTCCTTTGCCCAAATGGTTTGGACCCAGGCGTACCTGGAAGGCAAAGACGCCAAGGCCGCGTTGACCGCCCTGCGCCAGGCACAATATCTGTCGGTCGGCGATTCGGACGAGCTGATCGCGGCCCTGATCGAGTATACCCCGCAGCTTTGCCGCGAGTTGGGCCGCTGGAGCGGAACGCCGGCGGAGTTGATGCGGGCCTTGCAGGAACGCGGCGCGATGCTGTCCTATCAACAGGGCGGCAAGGTGATCGCTCAAAAGCTGCGGGAAAGCTCGGGGACCCTGGCGCTGTTTGGCATTACCGCAAACGAGCACCGGCAGGGCAACGCGACGATCTTTGAACTGCGCTGCAAAGCGGAGAAACCGGAGTAAAGGGAGCTAACTTTGGAAAAGCATTCGTCGAGCCCTGAAAATTATTCCGGCTTTGCTCTGACAGGGGAACCGTCGGAGCAGCCAGAGAAAAGTTTCCGAAAAATTTCCGCACCCGGCCGAAAATATCCGAAGTTTGCTCCGAGCCAGCTGATCGGAGAAACCCGGAGAACCGGAGCAAATCCACTAAAGTTCTGAAAAAAGTTTTTCAAGATTTAAAAAGTTTTTTGTTTTTCCTCCGATTCTTTCCGGTTCTCCGACCAGAGAATCCCGGAGAACCGGAGCAAACTGACTAAAGTTCCGAAAAAAGTTCCAAAAAATTTAAAAAGTTTTTTGTTTTTTCTCCGATTCTTTCCAGTTCTCCGACCGGAGAAAACCGGAGAACCGGAGCAAATCGACTAAAGTTCCGAAAAAAGTTTTTCAAGATTTAAAAAGTTTTTTGTTTTTTCTCCGATTCTTTCCGGTCCTCCGACCGGAGAATCCCGGAGAACCGGAGCAAATCAACTAAAGTTCTGAAAAAAGTTTTTCAGAAATTGAAAACTTTTCCGTTTTTTCTCCGGTTTTTCCCATTCCGACAGCAGGAAAGGCAGCATGAAAAAGAACGTAGACCTCTCCCCGATCGATCTCCTCGCCCTGATCTCCCGTTACACCCAGGTCGTCAAGAAGGTCACCCACGGCCGGGACGGCGAGGAATACAAAGGCCCCTGCCCGGTGTGCGACGGACGGGACCGCTTCACCGTCTGGCCCTGCCACAGAACTGCCGGGAAAGGCCGCTGGTATTGCCGGCGCTGCAACCAGGCCGGGGATGCCGGGGATTTCCTGACCTTCATCCAGCCAGGGATCACTGAAAGCGAAAAATGGGCCGCCTTGAAAGCCCTCGGCGCCACCTTCGACGGCGACGAGCAGTATACCGACGCCGGTCAATTGCCAGGTCGAGCCAACAAGGTCTTCCGGCCGCCCCCTGACTGCCAACCACCGTCAGCCGCCTGGCAAACGCGGGCACGGGCCTGCCTGGCTTACGCTCAGGAACAACTCTGGAAAGACGCCCAGGCTCTCGCTTACCTGACCGGCCGGGGAATGTCCGTGGAGATGATCCGCGAGGCCGGGCTCGGCTACATTCCCCAATCGATCACCGATCATGCCGAACGCTGGGGCCTGGATCCAAAAGAAGGCCCCGTCTGGATCTCCCGAGGCTGGATCATCCCCTGGGAGATCGACGGTCAACTCTGGCGGCTCAACATCCGGCGCCATCCCGAAGAAATCCAGGAAGCTCAAGCCAGGGAAGACGCCCGTGCTATGACTGAAGGCCGCGATCCCAAAAAGGTGAACAAATACACCGGCCCGCGTGGCTGGGGCGGCGGCAAACCGCTCTATCGCGGCGATCGGATCAGTATGCAGCTTCCCGTGGTCATGGTCGAGGGGGAGTTCAAGGCCTTCGCCATTATCCAGGCGGCGGGAGATATCGTCGAGGTGGTGGCCACGGGTTCGACCACGGGCGCCCGGGCGGCGCGGTGGATCGGATTACTGGGCGCGGCCCCCCTGGTCCTGCTGGCGTTCGACAACGACGAGAACCATGCCGGGGACGAAGCGGCCGCCTGGTGGCGCGATGTGCTGAAGAAGAATTCGCTGCGGCTCCGTCCGTTGTGGGCCGACCCGGATCAGATGGCGCAGGACGGCCTGGATCTGCGGCCCTGGATTCAAGGGGTGCTGGAAATGGCGAATTGGGAGCCGGCCCGCCGGGCGAGCCAGGCGAAGAAAGCCGCCCAGGTTCAGCCCAAAGTCGAACCGCCGGCGGATCTATGGCGCGATCCCTACGGCATCCAGCCGACGAGCTGGCCGGCGACCGTGATTTTGCCGGGGGACTGGCGGGGGATCGTCACGCCGGCGAAGTGGGAACGCCGGCCGGACGGATCCGTCCAGGCAATATTCGACAGCCTGGAGGAATGGGAGGATTGTAAAGGAGCGGCCCGGGCAATCGCGGAGAGCCTGGCGGAGGAGCATTATCAAGCCGGGCCGGGGGATGACCCGGCCCGGTGGTGGACGGAATATCGGAAGATTGCGCTGCTGGCGGGATGGAGCGATGTGGGGGAGTGGGAAAAGTTAATGTTTAACAGACTCCTTAGCTAAAGTACTATTACAACTTTTTCAGTGATTTAAAATGGATAACTGATACATAAAAAGTTCTAATCGCCTCCCCAAGTGCCAAACAACTAACAGTAAATAACGCAGCTCCGATCAAATAAATATTTAAATATTTCAAATCAAAGGATAATGGGTTAAGAGATCGTGGGACTATTAAAAACATACCTAATCCCCAAAGAATAGCTACAAATATTCCTCCTAAAGAAATCACCCACCCAAAATTTAATGCTGGATCTATTCCAATCCGTAGAATTAAACGCCTTTGCCAAATCAAAATCGGCCAAAAAAACCAATACAAAACTGTTAAGAAAATGTTAATCCACCCCAAATTAAAATTAAGGTTTAGATTAAACATAGCCCATCCCCAAAGCATTATTGATAATAAAGCCTGTATACCACCGTTCCAAAGCATAGCCCAGGCTTCTGACTCATATAAACGCAATTGTAAGTTTTCTTCTGATAAACCACAGTATTCCCCGCCAGAAACAGGCCTCCAACAAAAAAACATTAATAAATTCCAAAAAAAGTTAACCACTAAGAAACCTATAACAAAATGTTCAGGGGTTTGTACTTTTCCTAAACTATACGAAAAGTTAATAAACAAGACAAAAGCTGTTATAATGAAAATTGCGCTAAATATACGCCTGTTTTTAGAGGGTGCATTCGTGGTAAGAGATCTTTCTGCAATTTGATAAACCTGGTCATCTGTTAGAAATTTTTCAGACATCTAAATTCCACTCCTTATAATCCATAAAATTGTTCATCATCGTGTTCTACAGTCATCTTTAAGCCTCGAAAAATTTCGTCTTGATTTTTATTAAACGACAACTAAAATTAACATTAGGCAAGTCGCATAGTAGGCGTACTCTGGATACACTCCTCCTAAGGAAAAGACTTATATGATGATTAATGCAGTTCAAGTAAAAACTCTCATACGCAAACGATCCAAAGGAAAAAATACATATCAATGCGTGCGCACAAATACTCCTGACATACAAAATCGCTCTATACCTGCGATGTTCGATCAAACCATACTACGGCCATAACCCAAGAAAAGGAAAAGGTGCTCACTGATCATTTTCCGAGAGCCATGCCTCTAATTTTACCTCCTGAAGCAGACAATTTCGTCACTGAACCCAATGACCGGCCCCCAGATGATGAGCGCATCGTCCCCGTATGAACAACCAGGAGAATGTTTTTCCACCTCGCCAACTACTACTATCGGAAATAACTGGTTTTTTCGATGTTGATTTTCTCAAGACCAATTCCAGTTGAATAAGCAACGAGCGTTGGTTTTCCACAGGCTCAAACAACAAAGCGAAACGACCACCAACGATAACAGCTGTTTCAAAATACTGGAATAAAACCGTCCTAATCCATAGGTCTGTTTGCCGGATTTTGTCATGCCCACTTCATCCCTTGCTAAAATGCAGACGCCTTTCAATAACCACAAATAGGCATGGGCTTCCTGCGCAAAGAGTTATTCGAATTGATCGTCATAACTTTATCACAGAAAGCCCTTTTTCGTTAGTCAGACTTTTAATTCCTCATTTTGACAAAGGTATTGTTACTACCTTATCAGTCAGGCCTTAATTCCCATATATTGAGAGTTTGTATTAAGGATTGCTTGGTCATATAAATAGTCAAAGATAGTATAACGGTCGTTTGATAAATTTTTCTCAATTCTCTCCCATAAAATCGGAAGGTTTTTATAAAGAGGTGCCATCACGCAATCATTAAGAAGCTCAATTGCAGGATTTCGTGCAAAAGTATTAAAAACTATATAAATCGCAGCACCAGCAACCCCGCCTATTAATGTTCCTACTCCTGGTAAGAAGAAACTACCTATACCAGCACCTGCGGCAGTAGAAAGCAATATAGCAGACCAATCAATGACAAGAGTCGATGCAAATTTTGGATGCAAAACCCCAAGATTTTTATGATCACCCCATTGATAATCGTAAAAATCTATCACACCCGCCAGTGCCAATGATCCCCAGGTTGCAAAGGCACGAAGAGCATTACCAATAGATGCTTTGGAACTCAATGCTGCAGCATTTGTTTCAAAGTTAGCATTTATCCCCACAATCTCAACTCTTGTTTTTCCAAAAGAACCTAGTACTGATCTCCCCCAAGAGGCACCAAAGACAGATAATACCTTTGCCGGTCCATTAACTAAAATACCATTTGCCCAAAATGCTTTACCAGCAGGAACTATACTTATCTCGTAAGAAAATCCTGAAGCCAAAACTCTTATGGCGTCAGACGCTGATTTAATAAATCCTAACCAAGTCACAGTATTTGATCCGTCATTCATTCGTGAAGTTACAGTCGACTGTGCTAATTCTTCTTCTTCCGAGTCATCTTCCGTCGGAGGAACGGGTGACCATCCACTCGGATCCGTATATCTGACTGGATTATTCAATCCATAAATATATGGATTTTGCGTAGCCGGCATAGATGAAAAACCAGGGAATGGATCAATCTGCGTAAACCTTCCAACTTCCGGCTGATACCATCGGGCTTGTAAATATTGTAATCCCGTAAAAGAATCTTCCCATTCCCCGGCAAATCCAATCGGGGTAGGCCGATCGGGTACTTGTGGTAATGCCACTCCAAAGGGATCATAATCTACCGTTCCTGTAACTCCCCCCGCACTATCACGCCATTGCCTAACCGACCCTAACAAATCAGTCAAAGGATAATACCACTCATTTTCTTTCTGTACACCTTCAAGGTCTATCCCTTGCAAATAACGTGTTCCATCAGAAGTTTCTAATAACTGAGGTAATCCGAAAGCCTGATCCCAGGTAAACCGGGTTTCCACGCCATCAATATTCTGCGCCAAACGGAGCCCATCCCCGTTATAAGTATAAATTGCTGTTTGGGTGAGTCCTTGCTGGACCTTCACCATCTGATTTAAAGAATCATAAGTATAGGTATATTCACCGTCATAAATCAGGTTGCCCCGGTGATCAAAAAGGTAATTTGTACTACTTACCAACTGACCATTAGCACTATAAACATCCATGTTGGTCAATTGCCCTGCATTATTATATGCATAACGCGTTGTTACTGTAAGCCCATTGGTTATTTGGGCCATCGCAGTACGATTACCGGTTCTATCATAAGTATAAGTAATTTGAGAAAACGGGAACCCGATTGTACTGGTATAAATCGCTGAAGTAAGCCGATTCTGCAAATCATATGTATAACGAATCGAACGAGTGCGAGTAGTAGGAGATTGAGCCGTAGTTGAAGCAATTGCCATTGTTTCAACAAGAGTAGTTATTTCCTCTGCTGTATTAAGAATTGTATCCGTCACAGGATCTTCTGTATCTGAATCCGTTGGAACCGGGGTTTCAACAGGAGAAACAAAAACAGATTCAGGTAAATCTGGATTCTCAATAGGTGAAATCAAGGCTGAATCAACAGGCAAATTCGAAACTACAGAACCAGCTCCCTGAACGGCTAAAGCTCCACCACCCGATACATTCCTTACTACAATCGGTAAATAAAAACTCGGAAAATGTTCTGACACTTCCCTGACGGCAATTCGATTTCCAACTTTATCTAATTCATAACGATAGAGCGTTCGCCAGGAAGTCCGATAATCCAAATGGAGCACTTCCACAGGCCGGCCAGCAGAATCATAAGAATAAAGTGTTTGTAAACTTCCCGGACGGTCAAACCGAACTAATTCCCCGGTTGGACTATAGTGATAAGTCGTTGTCAAATCAGACCAGTCCACTATATGCTTCAACTGACCTGAAGTGTTGTAAATATATTTTACTCTGTAACCATCTGGATATTGGGGTGTTGTTACAGTCATTACCAAAGTTGAAGTTGTAGGCTGAGTCAATTGAGGATAACTATAAAGCACAGTATCAGTCAAGATTGTATTCCCGCGTGACCGCACTGCAATACTAATCGGACGCCCTAATTTGTCATACTCATAAGCTGTTACCCAATTAGTATCAGTCATCCAGGTACGTTGCCCCCCAGATGTGTAAGCATAAGTTACCGTAATATCTTTAACATTCGCCTTACTACCTTCTACTGAAGCAAGCCGGCCCAGCGAATCATAGGTTGCAGTAATCACAGCTTGATCCAAGGTTCCTGGAGCCTGGGTCATTATCTGAGTCAATTTCAAATCATCATATCCATAAACCGTCACCCGCTCCATCGGATCTTGGACCTGAATCAAACGATTCAATTCATCGTAAAGGTAAGTTGTAACATATTCTTTGGTATTCGTTACTGCAATCAAATTTCCCAGAGAATCATAACCATATTGATGAGGTTTATTATCAGTTTCCGGCTCGAAAACTTGAGTTAAGCGGTTAAGAGCATCATAAGTATATCGAATAGTTTGAGTAGGCAATATCGAGCCGTTAACAGTAGCATTTAAACGAACCGTCTCGCTTAAATTCCCGGCACGATCATAAGTATACTTAGCTAATATCCCCTGAGTGTTGGTAACCATCTCCACCCGGTTCAATTTATCATAAATATACCCCATAGATCGCCCCGCTGAATCTCCTTTAAAAACTATATTTCCAGCTCTATCATATACAAGTCCAACCCAGCTATGTTGATTATCATCACTAATTAAAGTTAAACGATTAGCAGCATTATAGCTGTAAGTGGTCGCCTGCCCTGCTGAATTCGCAACTCGAATTAACTTTCCCTCTTTATCAAAAAGCGAACTGGTCCATTCGCCTAATTGATTTGTTACGGTTACAAGTGGAATAGCAGAATCATAAGAATAATGAACATAGTGTCCTATGGCATCTGTAATGGCTGTAACCCGTCCTACTTCATCATAAGCGTACGCTACACTTTCCGGAGTCATTCCATTAATTCGACTTACCTGAAGAACTCGATTACTAGGCCCTTCATATGTAAATAAGGTTTTTGCTCTTCCCAAAGGATCTACTTCAATTAATCGTCCAGCCATGTCATAGGTATACGTCATAACCCGATAGTTACGGGTATCTGTGACTGCTGTCATTAATCCACTACGATCATACCCTACTGTCATAGTTTGGCCACGAGCATCCCGAATTTGAGTGATTTGGCCGGAAACATTATAAGTTATTACAGTGGCATTCGTCATGGCATCAGTAATTGCATTTACATAGCCATAATTATCATAATGAAATTGCGTAGAACCTGTTAAAGGGTTCTCGACCCCCAACAATTGCCCGGTTGTTAAACTGTACGTGAAATGCAAATAACTTTTCAGAGCATTGGTTACTACTGTCAAATTACCCCGAGTATCATATTGAAATTCAGTAGTATTCCCCCTGGCATCAGTCAACATCTTTAACTGATGGGGTGTGACATCGGTATAAGTCATCCAAGTAGTATTTTCCAGCGCATCTTCGATTTTTGTTATGCCGCATCCATCTGAATCCCAAGTCAATTCAGTTCTATCTTCGTTTGTCCCATCTCCAAAAGAATTAATAATAGCAACCGGGTTGTAATCATTATCATATTCATAAACGATCTTACGCTTTAAATAATCTTCCGTTATTAACGGCAAACCACTTTTGGTAAAAGTATAATAAGTTACATGCCCGATAGGGTCTGTTACTTTAGTATGATCCATTTGGTAATCAAAATAAGTTGTTTTTCCAAAAGCGTCAGTTTGTTGCATCACTTTACCAGCAAAATAAGTATTAATCATAACCGTCCCAAAAGCATTCGAAACCATCGTAAGGGTGCCATAAAGATCACTATAATTATAACTAACGGGGCGACCTTCCGGATCTATTACACCAGCTAAATATCCAGAAAATCTTGGAAGATTGTATGTGTAAGTAATTGTTCGATGTTCTGGTTCAAGAATTAAATTTGTCAAAAGATTGTTACTATATTTAAAAGATAAATACCGTATTCCATCAGGAGCATTAACCCGTTCCAATAAATTTGTGCTATTACTGTAAACTAATGTTGTTACATTACCATTTCTATCAGCTATGGTCATTAAACGATAATTATTTTCTCCATCAAAAACGTAAGTAATCCCATTGCCTTGAATCACACTGTAGATATTTCCCAAACGCACCAACTTTGCCCGCACTCCCTGCCCAGGTTCAAATGTACCATCCGACTTTTTTCCAAAAGGCAACCGGGAACCATGAGGTGCCACTAATGCCAAACCTTCAGTAGTTGTAACCAACCGCATAGCATAATTGTGAGTCCAACCTGGACCTAAATTAGCCGAATTTTCGTTAGCAAACAAGGAATTATAAGATCGTTCAAATTCTAACGGTAAACCCCGTGTTGGAACTGAGATATCGATTATTTGTTCCGTAAAATTACCACTACGAACATTAATTGGATCTGCGACATATTTTTGAGGGCTTTGATTTAAACAAGGATTTTCGGGAGCTGGTGTACGATCGGCTTCCACGTACATGGAAAGATTGCCCAAATCGGTAATAGTAATAATTGCCCCTTGCATTATAAGATTTGGAGTAAAAACAACTGTGAAGTTTTTAGAAGAATAGCTATAAAAAAGTTTATTACAATTATATACCCCGCAATCAACTAACTTTTCTTGATAAGCAGGGGAAGAAATATCGCCTTTTAAAGAAAATGACATTAATGTACTATTGGAATCGGGTACACCATCAATAAGATAAACATGGTCAGGTAAGATAGAATGAGTTCCAACACCCGCTAATGTTCCTTGATAAATAATTCGACCTGGAACATCCATATCTATCACTGCTATTCTTCCATCATAAGGATTAACCGGAGTATTAATTGGACCATCAAAGCCTATTAAATATTGTTCATCTGGCTGAGCTTCATATGTTTTAATAACATCAGACACAAGACTTGCATGACAGATACTTCCTTGGCTATAAATACTGTTGCTAAAAATACCGCAATTTAACAGATCAGGAGTGCCTGGAGCAATTTTTAACATGTGAGTTGAAATTGTTTGAGAAAGAGGATCGACACCTTGATAAACCATAAACAAGGAATAGCGATGTCCATTTGTTATAGTCGAAGAGGGAACTAAATGACCAGCAAGCGAAGTTGCGTAAACAATCGACCCTGGAGTCGGGATATCACCAGAGCTGGATTCTATATTGGAGTTTTTTTCTTGGAATAAAACCTTTTTTGACGTAAGTTCTCCCAAAGGCAAATAGAGCGAATGCCCATATACCCTCAGCTTATTCGCCGCACTCCCATCCGGATAACTCAACGAAGTCAGGAAGGGATTGAATACCAACGTAAAGGCAATCAAGACACTCAACAACGTTTGGAACATAAACACCTCAATTTACTTTGATCTTTTGATTTATCAGAATTCTCTTTTAAAAATACACTAAAGTATCCTAAGAGAAGGATACAATTGTATCATCTATCTGTTGCTTGACAAGATACAGTTTTTGAGTAATAATTCCCTTGTTAATTTCATATGCCAGGGAGTTCTCGCCGCCCTGACCAAAAGGCAGAGAGTCCGGGTCGCCCGGATCAGCAAAAGTCAGCGGACGCACTTGCCGCCGCTCAGCCTTGATTACCAAGGACCTAAAGGGGAAGACGTGGTTAGCCACGTCTTCCCCTTTTTTTGTTGTCTCGGAGGCTCCCATGCCCAACCGTAAGCTCTTTGACTTCCGCATCTTAATCGTCGGCTTGATCCACCTGGCGGCGCTCATCGTCCTGCCGGGTGGATACCGCTGGCTGCTGGCGACGGCCTTCCCCGCCGCCGCCTTCCTCGCGTGGTACAAGCCCGACGACCGCGACGCCACCCTGCCCCTTTCGTTGGGCATGATCGGTGCCGTCTCCGCTCTCTGTATCGGCTACCGCATTCTCTTTACCCTCTCCGCCGACACGCCCGACCCCGAAGGCGCGCTGCTGTATAGCACCAGCATTTGGGCCCTCGGCCTCGCCGGCGCGACCTATCTGGGCTACCTGATTTACGTGGCCCGCTTCGCTTTCTGGGAGCGGGGCAGCGCCCTCTACGGCCCCCGCGCCCGCATCAGCCAGGAGGTGATCCCCGATGTCAAACGCATCCAACGCCGATAATTTCCAGCTCATCCTCAGCGACAACAAGGAGCACCTGCGCGCCTACGTGGTGCGCCTGACCTCGGGGCAATTCGTCGCTTGGTCCCCGTACTTTCTACGGGTCCTGCGCAAAAACGCCCGGGCCCTGCGCTCTCACCTGGATCTGGCCGACGATGTGGTGAGCACGCTGTACGATCCCCAGGGTGAGCGCAATACCTCCGCGATCTTCTCCCTCGCCAATGTCCCCGATTGGGGGCTCTTCCAGTTGTATGGCGGCCGGGCCGTGACCCGCGACCTGGAATCCGCCGTCGCCCGGGCGGAGCAGGGATCGGCGCGGCTGATCAGCGCCCTCAAAGGCCGCTTCCGCCAATCTAACGGCGGCCCGTTGGAAGTGGAAGAAGCCACGGCTTACTACCGCCACCTCCTGAGCTGCAAATGCACGGCCGCGATGATCGGTCAACCGGTGCGCCGGGTAGCTGCGAGCGCTGCTGGGGCGGATGGCATCGGCCAACTCATCGCCGCCGACGCCCAGGAGCAACTGGAAACCATCGTCGCCGGGCTGGAAGATGTCCCCTTTGCTTTGCAGGTGACCATCGATCCCTACGCCGCCCAGGAGATCAATGCACTGCTCCAGATGACCGCCCGCGAGCTCTCGCGCTTCGCTTCGCTGGTGAAGGGTTCCGACTCCCTGAGCATCAGCATTTCGCCGGGATCTTTGCTCACTCCCATCGGCGGGACCATCCGCCAGGACCAACGCTCCACCGGCATCAGCCGGGTGGAACGGCTCTCGGCCCTGGAAGAACAGGCCCACCAGCTCGAAGCCGGCCGCAGCCAGGGCCAGAGCGACTGGCAACGTCAGCAGCAGAGCCAGGAGCACTTCAACAGCCACACCGAAACGCAGTACGCCGCCGGCGCCCACATTACCGAGCACAGCAAAGAGCACGAACAGGCCCAGGTCCATCTGGATCGGACCTACGCCGAGCAGTATCAGGCCCACAAAACCTACAACGGCGTAGAGAACAGTGTGCTCCGCGACACCACCCAACGCAGTTCCGAGCAGCAAGGCACCCGCCACACCGACACCGGCGAACAGGGCAGCCTGAACGCCCACGACAGCATCAACGAAGCGATCTCAGGCAATCGCGCCGGCTCCGGCAACCGCACCGAGACCAATCAATATTCCGTTGGCGAAAGCGCCAGCTTCGGCTCCTCCAAGAGCTGGGGCGGCTCGGAACACGAGCAATCCTCCAGCCAGTTCGCGGGCTCCGGCGGCGAGCAGACTTCCGGCGGCTACCACGCCGCCGATACCCGCTCCGGCACCGGTCAGGAACAGAGTACCTATCAACGGGCCGGCGAATCCAACGCCGGCGGGGATGGCGTTCGCATGGAAACCCATGCTTCCCAGGAACTGAGTGCTCGCGCCGGCGCGCAGGTCGGCGGGACCGTGCCCGGCTTGGGCGGGGCCTGGGTCAGCGGAGAACAGACGCAGGTGGCCGGCCAACGCGGCCAGAGCTACGAAGCCCGCGACCATGAAACGGTGCAATCCTCCGGGCAGGCCGGCGAACGCCATCAGACCGGCGAGACCACGGTCAGCACGGGCGCCCGCACCTCCGATCAGGATTACCAGCGCAACGGCCAGGAATCCAACAGCCAGGAACGCAGCTGGGGCGGCTCGGAATCCATCAGCGGGACGGAATATCGCTCCGGCGGCGGGACCCGCACCGATAACGTGAGCTACGGCTACAGCGAAGCCTACTCCGATCAGCACCACACCGACCGCGATTCCAGCCGCACCTGGGACAGCCAGGTGGCGCAGAACGTGGCCTTCCAACAGCAATCTCAGGAAGCCAGCCGGGGCGTGCAGTCGATGGTGAAGTCGTATTCCGGCTTTCTGGACGAGACCGGCACTCGCCAGGGCCAGTTGACCCAGGACGATCGGATTGCCACGGATCGGGAGATCAGCCGCGAGACCGACCGTTCCGAATCCGGCTGGCGCAGCGAATCCCAGGCCGGGGACATCGCCAAACAGCAGACTGAGCAAGGGCAAATGTCGATGCAACAGGCGACGATGAGCGACGCGGAAAGCTATGCCCGCCGCAGTTCGTCGCAGCTTGCCGGGGAGACCGGTTCCTTTGCCGGCTCCGGCTCCACCGTGATGCGCGGCGTGATGGGCCCCGGCGGCGCCGGCGTCTTTGCCGGGTTGTCGTTTAGCCGACAGACCATGGACGCGCAACGCGAGATGGCGACCTTGCTTTTTCAACAACAGCGCGACCGCCTCTTCGCCGGCCTGAACACCGGCTTTTTCCGGGTACAGTCGGTACTGATGGCGCCGGAGCCCCTGATCCTGGAACGATTGGTCGGCGCGGCGCTCTCCGCCTGGCGTGAAGAAGAAGTCGCCGTACCCCTCACGGCCCGCAACGGGGATGAAGCCCTGTGGGATCGGGCGGTGCGCTTCGACCTGGATGAGCGCGTCGAGGACAATCCGCTGGAGCCCAAGGCTTTCAGCCAGGGGTTGACTTCCAATGAACTGGCCGCTCTGGTTCATCCGCTGCGCGTCGAAGGCAAAGGCGGCGTGAGCGCGACGCTGCGTCCCTTCCCTTCCTGCCTCGGACTGGTACGCGGCCAGGGTGAGTTGGAGCTGGGACTCGAAATCTCCCCCACCACTTCCGAGACCACCGATCTGGTCTATCGCCTGGCCGGCAAGGATCTGATGCACATGTTGCTGGTCGGCGCCTCCGGCTCCGGCAAATCCAACGCCGCTATCTGGATCGTCTCGCAGATCGTCAACCGCCTGCGCGAGGTCCCCGAGACCGGGATGCCGCTTCCTGTCGCCTTGACCGGGCCCCTGCACATCGATGTACCCGCCGGCCGGCCTGCGATGGGCGTCACGGTCTTCGATCCCACCGGCGAATGGCGCCGCCTCGCCAGCATGGTGTTGACCAATGAATTTCACTTCTTCTCGCTGACCGATCCTCATTTTTGCCCTTTGGGCTTCAACCCGGTAGCGATTCCCAGCCCCTACATCACGCCCAAAGACTGGATCTCGATCTTTGCCAAGCAATGGGCCTTGAACTACGCGACGGGCGGCACCGGCATGGCCCTGGTGCAGCGGGCCCTGCGGCTGCTGTACGAAGAACATGAAGTCTTCAAGCATCCCGCCCACTCGGCCGATCTGACCCTCACCCATCTCTACGAGAAAGCCAAAGAACTGCTGGAGGAACTGCAAAAGAACCGCCAGGACAACATCTCTCCGGGTATCCTCAAGCGCATCCTGGACAAGCTGGAGGAATTCACCCCCGAGGGCCTGCACTATGAGAACTTCGGCAAGCCGGGCACCACCGATTTGGAGCAATTGCTCTGGCCCTACGGCGTGACCGTCGTCGAAGGGACTTTCAAGGATGAAATGCTCAAGGGTTTCATCGTAGGGCTGCTCGGTGCCGCCACCTTCAACCACAGTGCCGGCAAGTACGAAGCCCAGATCAAGCTGCACGGCACGCTCAATGTCCGCCGGCATCTCTTTGTCTTCGAGGAAGCCCATGTGGTGATGAAGTCGGGCGACAAAACCACCGAGGCCCAGGCCGCCGTGGAACAGACCGCCGGGATCTGGGACGACATCGCCGATCGCGGCCGCAAGTACGGCCAGATCCTGATGACCGCCGCGCAACATTGGCTGGGGCTCCCCGAAGGCGTGGTCGGTTCGGCCAAGATTGTCATCGCCCAGGGAATCAACACGATGGAAGACGCCAAAGCCGCCGTCGCCGCCCTGGGGATTCGCCCCGGCACCGGGACGATGGATGAAGTCACGCAGGTGATCGACCAGCTGCTCGACATGCCCGTGGGCGTCGGCATCTGCAAACGCAAGCGCCTGCCCAAATCCCGCGAGGATGAACAGAAGCCGGTGGCGTGCTTGTTCCCGGACATATCCAGCATCGAGCCGCCGACGGATGGGCAACTGGCCTATATGTTGGCCCATGCCGAACAGCTCACGATCCAGCAGCGGGAAACCTGGGAACTGGTGCGCAGCGGCTTCACGCCCCAAGGACATACGTTGTTGAAGTAAAAAAATGGAAAAACGGAAGGCTGGAAGATTGGAAGTTGCCGGTCCGGTCTCCGACTTCCAATCTTCCAACTTCCAAACTTCCAAGGAGGATTCAAATGAAACACTGCATCCTGATCTTTTCGTTAGTATTCATCGCCCTCTTGCTGAGTGCTTGCGGCGTTGAACCCCGGCAGGCGCCCGGCGCGCCGGCGGTCCTGGCCGTGGTTACGCCCACCCCGATGGGCGCGCAGCTCATCGCCGCCTCGGCCATCGTGACGCCGTCGATCCATGCCGGGATCTTCACCTCGAAGTCCGTCGGCGACGATCTGCTCATCGTCACGGCCACCCTGACCAACACCGGCAACACTGCTTTGCAACCCGCCCTGATGGAGTGGTCCGTCGTCGATGCCGGCGGCAAGATTTTCCTGCGCTCCAAGATGGCGGAGATTACGCTCAAAACCGCACACGAACCGGTGATGCCCGACGAGCCCATCCCCGCCGGCGCCGCCGTAACCGGGCAGATGATCTTCGACGTGGCCGGCTATCAGGCGCCGTTGAAACTGGTCATCCGCCAGGACGAAAACACGCTGACCTCGCTCGATTTCACCCCGGTGGAGATCCCGTAATGCCCACGCCGCCCGTCCTGGTGATGATCGTCGCCGGCACTGAAGCCGAATCCGACGCGCTGCATACAGCGCTGGCGGCTTTGGGCCCTGGCGTCCGGCTCCGGGTTGCCGGCGGCGTGACGCCCGATCGCTTCGACCAGGGCCTGCGGCTCTTCCGCCCCGGCCTAATCTGCGCGCCGGCCGGCACCTTCGTGCCCGACACGCCGTTGCCCGTCGTGCGGATTCCCGCCGGCGCCGACCCCGCCGAAACATTGCTCGCCTATTGGAAGGCCCAGGCTGCGCCCAAGGTGGAAACGCCGACTACTCCGGTGCAACCTGCACCACAGAACAGTACGCCTTCCCTGCCCCTACCCCGGCCGGCCCGCCAGATCCGCCTGGGATTCTGGGGCACGCATGGCGGCGTCGGCACGACCACCGCCGTCATCGAAGCCGGCCGGCTGCTGCTGGAACGTGGGCTGAAGGTAGCGCTTTGCGATGCGCCCCAACGCGGCGATATCGCCCTACGGTTGAACCTGGAACCGTCCCCGGAACCGCTCAAGGTTCAAAACGCGGTGATCTTCAACGGGATTCCGGTCCCAGAACGCCTGGAAGGCTTCGGCGCCATCGTCATCGACGGCGGCCGGGCCCAGCGCGCTTTCAATGCCGATTGGATTCAGCTCCACGAACCGTTGAAGCCCGAGGAAATCCAACGGCTCATCACCCGGCAATGGCCGGAAGGAGTAAAGCCATGTTGATTTTGGTGGTCGGCACCGCCGGCGGCGTCGGCACGACCAAGCTGGTCTGCGAATTTCTGAAGCACAGCGCCCCGGCCCTGGGATTAGATCTCGCCGACGGGAGCCTGGCCGGCCGGCTGGACCGCAATGTCTACACCCTGGACACCCTGGTCTTCTCCCGCCGGGATCGCCTGACCGTGATCGACGAGCTGATCAAGCGCCGGCCGGTGCTGCTCTGGAACGAAATTTGCACCGTGCATCCCGAACTGGTCTGGACCCTGATCCGCGAGACGGCCCAGCGCATCCCGCTGATTGCCGACGGCGGCCTGACCCCGCCCACGGGGATCTGGGAACTGGCCGATGTGCAGCTCGCCGTCAGCCGGGAAGGCGATGGCGTCTCCACCTGGCATGAAAAACGGCTGAGAGCTGCCCATCCGGCCCTGCGCATTATCTCCGGGGATTTGAAACTGGCGGGAGCGGCGTTAGCTGAACAGCTTTTACCGCGCCCCAAACCGCAAACACCAGGGCCACGAGAACTGGTAGCCAACCTCTTTGGAAGAGGACGCTGACTACAAAACAGCCCTTCAGCCCCAAAGGGGCGACCTTAGGGCAGCCGGGGGCACCGCCCCTGGTAAAAAATGAACATTCCATCTGAAACCAAGAAGGAAAGGAAAAACCAAATGAAACGCTCTCTGCAAATGATCCTGGGTCTGTTGCTGGCCCTCGCCGCGTTCGGCGGTGCCATTCTGGCAAATGTTCTGACCCACCCTCCGGAATATGCCGTCGCCGTCGTGGTCACGGAAGTCGCCCCTTTCACGCCGCTCACCGCCGACCAGGTACAGATCGACGTGCAGACGATCTCTGAAGCCGTCGCCGCCAAATACATCCTGGCTGATGAGTGGGACGCTATGCTGAACGCCGGCGACATCATTGCCGTCGAATCCCTGCACCCCGGTCAGCCTCTGCTGCGCGAGGCCCTCGCCACCGGCGACAATGCCGGCAAGGTCAAACGGCTCTCCGTCGCCCTGACCGATCCCGAGCTGGTCATCATCAACGTTCCCGTGGAGCAGGGCAAAATCCCCGCTGTCTACCCCGGCGATGCCATCGCCCTCTTCTATTCCGCCGGCCAGCTCCAGGCCCAGAAAATCGCCACCGATGTGGTCACCGCCGCCAACCTGGAACCCACCCCGGCTCCGGCCCTGCTCCCCGGGGAGACAGCTTCGCATACCCTGGAGCTGCAATTACCGCTCTCCAAATGGATCGCCAACGGGCTGGTCTACCGCCTCAACCGGGAGGTCAAGGACAACCCTAACTACGGCGCCCCCGGTGCAGAGAACGAGCCGGCCACCCTCGAAGGTGCCGTTAACGGTCTGGACGTGGTGGTCAGCCGCGAGACCGCCGAATGGATCGCTTTCGCTCTGGCCCACGGCAAGGTTCAGGTCGGCGTCTTGCCCGCCGTCGCTGTGCCGGAGATCAAAGCCGGTTCCCTGAAACCCTCCCACGGCGTCACCTGGTCCGACCTGGAGGATCGTTTCTTTGAAGATCGCCCCGAAATCCAACCGACGCCCGTCGCCGTGGCTCAACCCACGCCAGCCCCTGCCGAAACGCCCGCTCCCTAATCCAAAAGAAAGGAATTGAAAACCATGTCGCAGAAAGCCTCCAAAGAACTCAAAGTCATCCTGGGATACCTCACCACGGAGGATCTCAACCAGGCCATTACGGCCCTGCAAAACACCTCCCTGCATATCGTCGATGTGGCCGAGAACGGCACCGAACTGGTCCGCCGGGCTATCGAGTTGGAAGCCGACGCCCTGATCTATCCCGCCGACCTGCCCGGCCTGGAGGGAAGGTGTGTGAGAGATGCCTTATTTGAACTGCAAGACGCTGAAGGTAACGGAATCCCCATGGTCATCCTCGATGCCCAACATCCCGCCGTGGGAGAATGGCTGGACCCGTTCCTGCACGCCTATCGAAAATTCATCCGCGCCCAGGGCGTCTTTGAACGGCTTTTAAAGCGGTACCATATTCCCCTGGTCACCCTGACGGGAGAAGCCTATTGGGAATGGGATGAAGATGACGACGAAGAAGAATGCTCGGATTTGGCTGACGAGAATGCGGGGTTCCCCCCCGAATTGGAAGATGAATCCCCGGAGAGCGCATGAACACCCAGGCCCGCCCGCTTACCCTGGTTATCGCCCACGGCCACAACGCACCGTTGCTCCAATCCCTGATGGATCAAATGAAGGGGGCCCAGATCAAAATTGCCACCATCGTGGTCAATGCCCGGGCGCTGGAAAGCCTGACGCCCTGGGTTGGCGCGGATGCCGTACTCTTCACCTCTGACCTGCCCGGCATCACGCCGGAATTGATCCAGGAGCTTTTGCAGCAGCCCGATCGCCCGATCGCGGCGATCGGAATCTTTCCCGCCGGCACGGCCCTGACTATCGCCCGTTACCATGCCGCCGGCATGAAGGGGTCCCTGACGCTGCCGTTGGAAGACCCGCAACTCCAGGCTTTGCCGGACCTGCTTCACCAGGCGGTGGACGCGGCCTGGAACGAACGGATTGCCGCGCAGGCGCAATTCGCCGTCGCGGCTTAACAGGAGGTTCCATGAGCGACGAAATCAAATGCATCGTCGGATACTCCGGCTTTCAAGATATCCAGTTGCTTTATCAAGCCCTGGAAGGCTCGGGGATTCAAATCGTGACCATCGTCTCCGACGGCGTGATGCTGGCCGATCAGGCTCGGGGCATGGGCATGGATTGTGCCTTGTTCACACCCACTCTGCCGGGAATGACACCTTCACTGATCCAGGAATTGCTGACCTTTGAGGATCACCCCATCCCCTCGGTGGGCTTGATCCCCGCCGGCTCCGGCTATGCCTCGGAGTACAGCCGCTTCGGGATGAAAGGCTTCATCATGACGCCCCTCGATGTGGTGCAACTGCAACGCCTGCCCGAGCTGATCCGCTCTGCCGTGGCCACCGCCCACTCCGAACGCAATGCCCGGACCTTCACGCCCGTGACCGCCGATGACGCCCTGGCAATCCTGGATCGCGGCGGCTGGCAACAGCAGACTATCGCCGTCTACTCGCCCAAAGGCGGCGCCGGCAAAACCACGATCTCCACCAATCTGGCCTGTGCCCTGGGGATGATCGCCCAACGGCCCACCCTGCTGATCGACGCCGACATGAGCCGGGCCAACACCCATGTCCTGCTCAAAATGGAAATCCCCGACGAGCCGATGAAGCACATGGTGGCCCTCTATGAGTCCGTGGTCAGCCAGGGCAAGCGCACCGGGAACTACGTCGTGCGGGCCCAGGCCCTGCAGAACGCTACCCGCCTCTACGGCGGCAAGCTCTCCTTCCTGCCGGGCATCCCGCAGATGCACCAGGCCGGCTCCGACCTCTTTCTGGAAGATCCCCAGCGCACCATGACCATTTTCAACGACATCCTCCGGGAGGCCCGCGGCTTTTTCGATTTTCGGATCATCGACACCGGCCCCGACTACAACTCCCTCTTTCACTGGTCGGCTCTGGCGAACGCCGATCTGGTGCTCCTGGTCGTCTCGCCGGAGCGCACCACGTTGAACGACATCCGGGGCATCATCCCTAATCTCGCGGCTACCTTCAATACCCTGCAACGCTTCCGCATCGTTTTGAACGGCTACGACGAAGCCTGGGGGATGAGTATCAAGGACATCGTGGAGTTCATGGGCGGCCGCATCCCGATTGTGGCGACCCTGCCCTGGTCTCCCGAAGAGGCGCGGACCAGCATCAATCAGCAAAGCCCCCTGGTCCTCCAGAAACCGTTGAAGCCGTTGGGCGAGGGGATCGTCAAACTGGCCGCGCAGTTCTATCCCCCGCTGGAGGCCTTGTTAAGGAAGAAAGAGGTCAAACGCGAGGGCGTGATGCAGTCGATCTTCGGCACCTTTGCCCGAGGAGGTTCCAAATGAGCAGTCGCCCACCCTTTTCCGCCAACGCCCGCATCTCGCCGGCGGCCGCTGCGCTCCAGCAGGCGCAATCCGCCCACGCCGATGCCGGGGAGAATCGCTTCGAAGCCGTGCTGGCCGAAGCCCGCAACCGCATCCGGGGCCAGTTCAGCCCGGCCCAGATCGAAGATCCGTCCGATGCCGACTATCGGCTCGCCGAATCCATCGTCCGCCCGTTGATCGAATCGATGATCCAGCACGCCCGGGGCGCCGGAGAGACCCTGACCCGCGAGGCGGATTCTTACGTCCAGGAGATCATGGACACCATCTTCGGTTTCGGCGTGCTCTCGCCCTATCTCGCCGACGAGGGGATCGAAGAGCTGATCGTCAACGGGCCCAACGACATCTGGATCATCCACGCGCAGCGGGGCAAGGAGAAAGCCGGCGTGACCTTCCGCAATGCCGATGAGGTCCGCAACTTCGTCAATCGAGCCGTGCGCGGCAAAGGCCTCAGCAACAGCAACCCGCAGGTCGATGGCCGGATGCGCGACGGCTCGCGGCTCCATGCCATCATGGCTCCCCTCACGGTCAACGTCCCCATCGCAGTGACCATCCGCCGACACCGGTTGATTGCCCGCACCCTGGCTGACCTGGAACGCCTGGGTTCGATCACCCCGCAGGCCCGCGCCTTCCTGGAACTGTTGGTCAAGGCCCGGATCAATGTGGTCATCGCCGGCGGGACCGCCTCGGGCAAGACCAATTTCCTCAATGCCCTGGCCAACGCCGCCGATGACGCAGACCGCTTTCTGGTCGTCGAAGACACGCCCGAGATTCAGATCGCCAAGCGCGATGTGATCCAGATGACCACCCGGGATCAGGCCGAGCAGGCCCGCAGCTACACCATTGCCGACCTTATTATCCAATCCTTGCGGATGCGCCCCGATCGGATCTTGACCGGCGAGGCTCGCGGCCCGGAGATTGTCGATGTGCTGACCGCGGCGAACACCGGCCACGACGGACAGATGTTGACATTGCACGCCAACTCCACGCAGGATGTGATCCAGCGCATGGAGACCATGTACCTGATGCGCGGCGTCGAAGTGCCCATCCTGGCGATCCGCCGGCAGATTGCCGACGCCTTCCAGGCCATCCTCTACCTGAAACGGGTCTCCGTGGGCGGCGTCCCCCGGCGGTTCGTCACCGAAATCGCGGAGATCGCCCCCAGCCGCTTCATGGAAGACGGCAAAGTCGTGGTACAGAACGTCTTCGAGGATCGCGGCCAGGGGCTGGCCTTCACCGGCTACTTTCCCGACAAACTCGCCACCCTGATGAAAGAACGCGGCGTCATCCTCCAAAGGAACCTCTTCACCGGAGGGCGGGGATGAACCGCTGGATTTTCCAGGTTTTAACGCTCAGCCAAAGAATTTTAACGCAGAGCCGCAGAGAACGCGGAGAGACGCAAAGTTCTATAAATCAGAAAAACTCTGCGGCTCTGCTGCTCTGCGCCTCTGCGTTGAATTTCCCTTCTGCAAGGAGGAACCAATGGACCCGACTGTAATCATTTTCGGCATCATCGCCGCCGCCGGGATCTTTATGATCTTTTCCGCGCTGGTCTTCCCGCCCCGCGTGCGGCTGGAACAGGCCCGCCGGGATCCGCTGCGCCGCTTCCAGGAACGGTTGGACGCCGCCGAACTGCCCATCCAGGCCAAAGAATTCGTCCTGATCTGCCTGGGCGGAACCGCCGTCCTGACACTCCTGGGGTTCGCCCTGGGCGCCCCGGTCTTCGGGCTGGCCGGCCTGGTCCTCTCACCGCTGCTGCTCTGGCAATACCTGGAAAGCCGGCGCGACAAGTTCCACGAGCACTATGCCGACAGCCTGGCCGAAGTCGTGGGCCTCTTGCGCGAAGGATTCTCCGCTACCGGCGCCATGAACGACGCCCTCTCCAACGCCGCCCGCAACGGCCCCGATCCGGCCGGCGCCGACTTCCGCGAGATCTACAGCCGGCGTAATCTGGGCGACAGCCTGGAGGCCGCCTTCGCTCCGATCCTCGACCGCCGCCGCGAGCCCTACCTCAACATGGTGGCCGAGGCTTTAACACTGAAAGAGACCGAAGGTGGCAACGCTGGCGAAATCCTGATGGGATTGGAAATCATGATCCGGGAGCAATCCGCCCTGCGCAAAGAGATCGCCGCCAAGCAATCCCAGGCCCGGATGGAATCGATCATCCTCAGCCTGGCGCCCCTCGGCTTCTTCCTGCTGCTCAAACTCCTGCCCTGGATGAAGGGCTACGAGCAGGGCTTCTACAACACCTCGCTGGGCCAGTTGGTGCTGCTGGTAGTCCTGGTCTTTTCAGTGATCGCCTATGTGTTGTCCCGCTGGCTCGCCACGCGGGGGCTCAACCTGGAGGTCAAAGAAGTCACCGTGATGGTACGGGAGGTGCGGGCATGAGTCTGCTCTTTGGATTCCTGGCAGCGTTCGGGATGTTTCTGGCCGTCGATGCCTTCTTCCCGCGCCCGGTCAAGGTCCGCTTGACCGGTCCCGACAACCGGGCCTTCCTGCCCCGGCTGATGGACGCCTTCTTCACGCCCGCCGGCAAGCGGGTGGCGCAGATCGGCCGCCGGGATTGGGAGCAGCAGCGCTCCGACCTGGAAGAACGGCTGGCCCGGGCGGGCTATCCCGCCCCCTTCCTCACCCCGGAAAGCGTGATGGGCTACCGGATCTTCACCGCCGGACTCTTTGCCGGGATGGTGGGGATCTTCGCCCTGCTGCTCTCCCTGGTCCTACCCGGCGGCCTGGGCGGCATGGAGCTGCCCTTTGTGATCGGCGCCGGGCTGCTCGGCTGGTTTATGCCGTTGCAGACCATCGCCAACGCCGAACAACAGCGCAAGGAGCAGTTGACCATCGACGCGGCCTCCACCCTGGATCGCCTGGCGATTTACATCTCCGCCGGCTACGCGCTCCCGTCGGCCATCAATGCCCTGAGCGAACGGCCAGGCGGCGCCTGGATCGGCGAGTTCCGCCAGATCGCCGCCGACTACTCCGTGACCCAAGACTTCAAGGGGGCTTTGCAGACCGCCGATCGGCGCTGCGGCCACCTGCAGGAGATCATCCGGGTGACAGAACGGCTGGAAGCCGCCTACGAAATGGGCGGTGGGGGTCTGGCCCAGACCTTACGTCGCATGGCGAACGACGCCCGCGTCCGGATCAAGTTGCTGTTGACCGAACGCGGCTACAAGAATGCCGTGATGATGGTCATCCCCGCCTTCTTCGCCATCATCGCCATCGCCCTGTTGCTCATTGCTCCCGGCGCCATCCAGCTGGTCGGCGTGCTGGGAGGATGAAGAAAGAATTCACCGCAGAGGGCGCTGAGAGCGCAGAGACAAGAAAATTGAATTCTTCTCTGTGTCCTCGGCGGCTCAGCGGTGAAATATGAATCAGAAAGGAGGTGAGGCCGAGACGTAATTCGTCAAGCGTGATGCGTCAAGACTCGTCATCCACAGCGCATCACCAAAAATTCCAAGGAGGTTCGTTACTATGTTGTTGAAACAAAATCGCAAGGGGCAGGGGTACGTCGAGTACGTCGTCCTGCTGGCGGCCATTCTCTCCATCGCCGCCATCGTCGTCGGCACGATCCAGTTGGTCGGCAACGTCTTCCAACGCCAGCAGGGCCGCATCAACGCCCTGCCGTAGGAGGAAACCATGCTCAAACGTCGGCGCGGACAGGGATTTACCGAATTTGTAATCGTGTTACCGGGGATGCTCCTGCTCATCCTGTTGATCTGGGAGTTCGCCTACTTCTGGTGGGCCCGCGAGGTCACCGCCACGGCTACCTTCGAGGGCGCCCGGCAGGTGGCCGTGGGCCGCCCGGTAACCGACGGCTATACCGTCTACCAGCAGATGCTCGGGACCGGCCTGGGCAGCATGGCCCAGGAGCACAACGGCGGGTTTACCCTCGCCGTCCGGCCCGCCTATCGTTCGGTCCAGGCCCGCGCCGATGTCCCCTATCACTGGCCCACCGGCCTGGGAGCCCTCATGGGCGGAGGGCTGAACCTCAGCCTCAAATCCTCCGCCTTCTTCCGTCTGGAAGACTTTTTCCCCGGACCGCCCGAGCGGTTCGAATAGAGGAGGACCTTATGAAAAAGCTACAGCTCTGGAGTCTACCGTTGCTCTCCGCCCTGCTGCTCCTGGCCCTGACCGCGATCGGCGCGCAGTTGCCCCCGGAATCGGTCAAAGCCGACGCCGGCGGGCTCTGCCTCCCGTTGCCGATCGATCCGCAAACCTTAACTTACCGTACCTATCTGCCCATCGTGCAGGGCCATGGCGGCGCACCGGCGTCCCAACCCTGCACCGTCTCCGAACTGGAGCCCAACGAAGTCCACACCGCCGCCCAACCCATCGACCAGTGCGTCAAGGGAGCCGCGCCGGATGATCTGGATCAGGATTGGTTCCGGTTGGAGGTCTGCCAGGGACCCGTAGACCTGGCATTAAAGTTGGAAGGCCAGGGCGATGTCGATCTCTACCTGCACGGCAATCCACCGGGTCAGCCCCTCGCCCGTTCCGAGACCGTGGGCAGCCTGGAACAGCTCCAGGTTGCCCACCTGGTCACCGGCACCTACTATGTTCTGGTCCAGCCGGCGATCGGCGCCACCGGGACTTACACCCTGACGGCGAAGGCCGCCTGGAGCGGGGGTCAGTAGGATGGAAACAGGCCATGAATACCTCAGAACAACTCTGGAAGGGTCTGCTGATGCAGCTCGCCGGCCTGGTCGTCGTCGCTTTGCTCTCGCTGTTGTTTGCGAACCTCGTGCCGGCGCCAGACGCCAGGCTCGATCCGCATTCCCCATGGGCCTTACCGCAAACCGTGTGGGAAGGACGTTGGTGAAGCAACGCGGGCAGGCTTACGTGGAGTTCGTCCTGGTCCTGCCGCTCCTGTTGCTCTTCGCGGCCGGCGTGATCGCCTTTGGGCAGGGCTTCTATGCCAAACTGGCGACCCAGGCCGCCGCCTGGTCCTCGACCCGGCATGCCATCGCCACCCTGAATGGCGACCGCGGCCCCAACCAGGCGTTCAATGCGGCCCGCTACACCCTCTCCGGCTTCGGGCTCAACCCCGACACGGCGCAGGTGCGACTCCATGCCGCCACCTGGAACCGGGCCACCAATGTGCGGGTGCAGGTTTGCTATCCCGTGCCCCGGCCCCCGGTCCCTTACAGCGACCTGTTGCTGCCCACCCGGGTCTGCTCTCAAGAAGAGATGCCGACCTACCGGTGGAAATCCCGTTGGTAAATCCCAGAAAGGAGGAAATTGTGAAGATCCATCGGTTCCCACGGCAGAAACGCCGCCACGAGCAAGGTCAGGCGCTCCTCTGGACCGCCATCCTGCTGCCGCTCTTCCTCGCCCTGGTCGGTCTGGTCTTCGACGGAGGCCTGCTCTGGCAACAGTATGTCCGGGCCCGCTGGGCCGTCTCATCGGCTGCCGTCGCGGCCGCCTCCGAGATCGACCCGCAGACCTTCACCGGCTCGGGACGGATGATCCTGAAACCCGAAGCGCGGGCGGTGGCATCGGACTACGCCACCCGCAACGATCCGCAGCTCCATGTGACCGATGTCCACATCCAGGACAACCGGTACATCGTGGTGCAGGGTTGGAGCGAGGCGCAGACCGTCTTCCTCTCGATCTTCGGCGTGAACGGCTTTCGACTCAATGTCCGGGCCATCGAGCGGCCGGCCTGGGGCGTGGGACAGGAGGGGCAATAGAGCGATTGCCGGGGTCATGCAGCCGGGCGGCTGCACAGCAAGGGCCTTTGCTTTACAGCGGCCCGGCTGCGTGACCCTATCCGCAGACGTATTATAATCGCCCTAAGCCATCTCAAATCCTTAAGGAGGAATCTCATGTCTCAGGAAAAGAAACAATCCTTGGTTTCCCGGATTACCCCAGCCGGCTGGCTGGCCCTGGTCGTTCTGACCATTCTGTTGGTCGGCGTTGTCGGCAACCTGGTCAAGGCTGCCGTGCCTTACAACCGGCTGCAACCCATCACGCCGCAGCCCACCTATACTCCAACCGTGGCTCCGACGGCCACGCCGGAACTCGACACGGATGCGGCCTGGGAAACGTTCATGCAGGTCATCAACAAGTGCGATGCGCTGGCCGATCAGGGGGATGATCTGTCCAAGTATCCGGCTACCTTTGAAGAACTACAAGCAGGTATTGAAGAACTGACTACAGATCAAAACTGGATTAATGAATGCAATCAAAATCTCATGGGAGCAAGATTAGTAGAATTTGGTCCTCGGAATTTAACCTGTAAAGGGACTGTATGCCAGGCCGCTGTATCTGCATCAGGCAAAGGTGCCTTAATGTACGCTTCTGCCTGGCAACAATTCTGCAAAGCTCACCCGGAATCATGCAACAACTCCACTGAATTTCCAAGTGAGCCAGCTGTATTCACCGTTCGACCACCCAAACTTACCATTTCCAACCCATTCCGCCTTTTCAAAGGCACTCTCGAATATCAGGAGGGACGATGGATCGTCACCAAAATACAAGTCGACATTTTGCCCGCTTCACCCGATTCAACCGCTACACCGCAACCCTAATCGGTATTTTTCTGCTGTTCGTTTTAATCCCTTGGGCTCAACCCCAAAAGGGATGCGCCCAAGGTGGTTGTTGTGTTTGTGGACCTGGGCAAGCAGGATGTATGGGACCGGGTGGATGTTTCCAGGATTGCGCTGGTAATGGTGGGGGCGGAGCCACTCCTCCTCCACCGCAGCCCACCAATCCCCCGCCGGGCGGCGGTGGTGATCCCGGCCCACAGCCCACTACGCCGCCGGGAGGAGGCGGCGGTCCTCGTCCGACCGCCGCGCCCCCGCCGGGCCTGCCCGCCGACGGCTACTACACCCGGAACTGCGTCATCGCCGGCGCCGATGCCATCGTCTCCTGCCCGGTGCAGCCCGGCGAACCCTATCCTTTCGCCGTCGTGACCTGGTGGCACTCCGGCCGCGTCTCCTACGTCGTCTCGGCTCGCTGCGCCGCCCCGGGCGAGTGCAGCGCCGTCACCCCGACGCCTCGCCCGCAGCAAACGCCACCCCCGGCTCCCGAATGGCCCTGCAATACCCCGCCCGAAGTCTCCGGCGGCATCATCACCCAGCCCTGTCCACGCTGGCCCGGCTGGAACATCCAGGCTCAGGTCATCATCCCCGCTGCCGAAGTGCTCCGCAATCCCTGGCCCCGCAGCCTGGTCGCCCTGCCCACCAAACTGACCTACACCGGCAAGCCCAACGACATCGAATCCTTCTCGGAAAAGGCTCTGCCCTGCGATGTCGATTACAATGCCTCGTACACCGAATCCACCATGCCCAATTGCCCGCAAGCCGGCGGCACCGTCTCGCCCGGCACCCGCGTCAACTATCAGATCGGCGCGGCCTGGCGCCGCTGGAAGCTCATGACCGGCGAAATCTTCGGTTTCCGGCCGCCCGACGAAGTGACCTGGACCATCCCCGATCGGGAGTGGAACGGCGGTACGCAGACCCTCTCCGGCTATGCCGTGGAATACTCCTTCGAGACCACCTCCTGGGAGCTGGACCGCAACGGCCCGGCCTGGAACCCCGAATGCCAGGAACGCGAGTGCGCCTGCGACGAGCGGGTGCAAAGCTGGGACCGGGAATCCTATCAGGTGCAGATTCGCACCTGGTGGTACCCCGAATGGACTTTCCGCTACGATGAGATGAAATGTACCCGGATGGAATCCTCGCCCTGCTTCTGCCGAACCGAAGGTGAGCCGGTAGGCGTCCCTCACTCAGACTGCGGCGGCAAACCAGCCACCTGCCCGGCTACGGCCTGGTGGGGCAGCGTGGACCAATGCGCCGAGTACAAATGGGTCAACCAGACCGATCCCTGGACCAAGTACAATCTCTCGCTGCTGGGCTACCAGCCGGTCATCCCCTGGTTCCTGGCAAAACAGGCCGGGATGACGCCCGAAGGCCAGCAGTGTGGTTCCTATGGACCCACCAACGGGAGCATCCCGGTCCCCGTGATCGAAGTGCAACCCGTCGGAGTGCCCAACTGATGTCCATGCCCGACCTGACCTGGCTCACGCAACTCTGGAATCAACCGGCGACCCAGACGATGGTTTCGCTGGCAGTCTGCCTCTGCTACCTGGCTGTCGCCTGGCAGGATCTGCGCCATCGAGAGATCGGCCTGGCGCCCATGCTGGTTTTGGCGCTGATCAGTCTGGTCGGGCATTCCGTCCTTTGGTGGGCTGTCGCCGCCGTGCTCTTCACCTGGCCCTGGCAACCCACCTGGCTCATGGCCTCCCTGCCGTTGATTTACGCCTTCGGCTGGAGTGCCGGGGACTACGGTCCCACCCTGGCGACGACCGCCGGCATCCTGGCCTTTGCGCTCCGCTGGTGGGGCGGCGTCGATAGCGCCCTGCTCATCGTGGTCGCCCTGCGCTATGGCGTCACCGGCGTCTTCGCCGAAGCCCTGACCGTCGCGGTCGTCGGCCTGGTTCTGCTTGTGGCCCGGCGCCGGTTGCCCGCATTGGTCCCGGCTTTTACCGAAGTCCTGGCGGCCCGCCCGGTCGAACTGGCCGGCCCGGGCCGCCCTGAACACGAAATGCCCGCAGCCACCGCCCTGGCCGCTGCCGGGCTGGTGCTGGAAATCGCCCGATTGCTGGGCGCCTTGTAAGGAGGGGAGATGCAAACCATCAATCAAGTCTGGCTTTCGGGAACCATCATCGGAGAAGTGAAGCGCTATACCGACTGCCCGCAAGGGGTCAAACTGGCCTTCACCGTCGGCAACGGCGCGGCCCGCTTCTACGTGGAAGGCTTCGAGCCGCCGGACAGCCTGCCGCTGCAATCCAACCAGGCCGTGATGATTGCCGGGGTCCTCTTCAGCCGGCGGATCAACGGGCAGCACATCGCTGGCATCCGCGCCGAACAGATCACGCCGTGGATGGGAAACGGAAACAAATTTATGGAATCACGATAATGGTATTAGCCCTTACTGAAATTCTGATATAAGGACCGGACTTCTACAATAGGACATTGGCATAATCCAGCCATGAATGTATATTTAAATTGACAGGAGGGTGGTTCCTATATCAGAGTTCTGCAAGGATGAAAGGAATTTCACATGATAACACTCAAGGATTTACTAAAAGAGGCCAAAGTTGTTTTAAGTGTAATCGGATTGGTTGTAGTACTTTGGGTTTGTTGGAAGGGATATTTATGGATGAAAAATATTTTTTATTATTCTGAATATCGACCCGGTAGAGTTATAACGCCTCCCCCCGAATGTACACCACAAACCGGGAAAGGATACATTGTAACAAATTCAATATTAGGCTCCCGAGGAACTCATTATTGGACTTTTCGTGGTCCTCCATTTGAAAATGAGCATGTAAAAAGAGTGGCCCCAGGCCTTCCAGTAGAAATTCTGGAAGCAAAGTGGGTTTCCCATGCTGAATCCTGCTATTTTTATCGTTTACGTTTGCCTGATGGCGAAGATCAGGTGTGGGTCTCGCAAGACGTTTTGACTGTTGAAAAAGGTATTCCGATTTCTAAAGAATGTGTTTGTTCTCCCAGGCAATATCCCGATCATCCTCCTGCGACTGGATGGCTTTACACTTATGTAGAAAGCGGTTATGGAGTGATCTTGTTTAGAGATGAAAAAATGAGTCAGGAGGAGCATAATAATCCAGTTTTATCTTCAGGTATAAAGGTTGAGATTTTAGAAGCTTTTTGGATTGAACGTTATAGCACTAAAATTATTAACTGTTATCAATATCATGTACGAGACCCTATAACTGGTTATGAGGGATGGACAACTGAAGAGTTCTTTAGTTTGGATTCAGAATCAATACCAGAAAGACAATGCATAGCCGCTCAGGAACGCGGTCGTTTTGTTATGAAATTAGATTCCGATCAACCGTAAAGAGCTTGTAACCAGAAAAAATTTCGCATTGTACCTGCGTACAGATGGTTTTCTGAAACAACTTGTCACGGCATCAGAATTTCGGCGGAGAATACGTATCAATAGCGAATAATTAGCAACTGCGCGGACCGGGCGTAAGCCCCTTGATTTCTCAGCGCCGTTGCTTTTGCTGAACGCGCACGGATAGGCCCTCGGGCCTTCCGGCGGACCTGCCTTCAAACAGGGCCGCCTCCTGGATTTTGCAGTGCGCCAGGAGGTGGCCCTGTTTTTTGTTGTCTCGAAGCCGATAAGGCTAATCAAATTCAAGGAGAAGTATTTATGGAAACGTTACTGGAAAGCGACTTTGTTTCGTTGGGACTCTTTTTGCTCGCCATGGTCGGAGTGTTCGGCGCCCTGCTCCTGATTCGCAAACGCCGGACCATGCACATGCTGATCGGGGCCCTCTTGATGGCCGCCGGCGGGATCGAGATCATCGCCGCGTTGGCTCTGAGCATGGTCTCCAGCCCCGGCTTCTGGCTGTTGCTGGTCATCGCCCTGCTCATCGAACTCTTCGGCATCGGCCTGACCGTTATGATGCTCCGGCAGCGCCGGCTGGAAAAGAAAGGCTGAACCCGGATGGACGCCCCGGCCTGGCTGGATACTCCGTTGCTCCGTTGGGGACTTCCGGTTGCTTTGACCGCGGTGCTGGCTTTGCTGCGCCGCCAATCCTGGAGCCTCAAGGCCGGCGCCGCCCCCATCCTCTACCTGGCGCTGCTGCGGCTGCTGGCTGTCCAGGACTGGCCGGGCGCCCTCATGCTGCTGGCCGCCGTCTTCAACATCTGGCTAAACCGCGAGGAGCTGCTGGTCGATCTCTTCGCCCATGCCCTGCTGATTTCCCTTTCGACCTGGCACAGCCCCGAGAGTACCTTGCTGGTCAGCGCCGGCGTCCTGCTGCTCCGGTTGAACTTCGCCGGCCTGACCACCGACGCGGAACGCTGGATCGGGCTGGGTCTGCTGGCCCTGCACCCGACCCTGCCGGCGCTGATCTGCCTGGTCGGGGGCAACCTGCTCCTGCGCAGCCTGAGCCTGGCTGCGGACCACGAAAGCCGGCCATGGGCCGCTCCCGGCCTGACCCTGGGCTGGCTGGCCTTCCAAACTTTGAGGTGGCTATGATCTGGGGTCCCGTCGATCCCATCGTCGCCGACATCGTGCGCGGCCTGCTGGCCCTGGCCACGCTCAACAATCTGGGGATGCTGCTGGACTACCTGCTCAACACCATGGACCGGCCCGCCACCCGCGTCCGGGTCTGCATGAGCCATCTCATCACCCTGGCCTTCACCGGCGGATCGCTGATCTTACTTTTTCGGCATTGAAAGGAGGTGCTTATGAAAGGTATCTTTAACGCAAAGAGACAGCAGAATTTAACGCAGAGACGCAAAGAAGCAGAGACGCAGAAAAAGATAAAAATCTCTGCGCTTCTCTGCGGACTCCGCGTCTCTGCGTTGAGTTCTGGTCTCTGGCTGCTGATCCTGGCCCTATGCATTACCCCGGTGCTGGCCGCTACCCTGCTCCGCGACGACTTCAACGGGGGAAATTCCGGTTGGGGCTTCGACCCGGGTCAGGGGTCTAACTCCATCGATTTCAATGCCGGCGGCGTGCTGCGCCTGCAAGGCGACGGCGGGACCGAATTTCCCCTGGTCGGTCGCAGCGTCTACCCCGGCGTGATCCCTTACAGCACCGGCATCCATCCCCACTGGATTCTGGCGCTGCGCTTCCGCTACACCGAAGCTGCCGCCTACGGCACTGCCATCGCCCTGGGCTCCGACTCAGGATTCACGATCGCCCGACAACCCGCCGCCGATCCCCTCCGCGATAAGTGGCAGAACCTCCTGTGGATCTATCAGGTGCGCAATGCCGGCGAGCATGTCTTCAAGATCGTCGCCTTTGGCAACACCCACTACAGCCAGGATACCGCCGCCGGCGCCGATACCGCTTGGCACACCCTGGAACTGAACGTCGACGGCCCCACCTATACGCTATTCCTCGACGGCACCGAAATCGGCGCCGGCAACACCTTGCCCACCACGCCCCGCACTCTCTGGATGGGCAGTTACGTCACGCAGCCGACGCCCGGCAACTGGTCCGACATGGAGATCGACTGGCTCCAGACCGACGCCGATGTCGAGGCGCCCACCGTCACCGTCATCCCCAGTAGCACGCCGGGCAATCACGGCTGGTCGAAGACCCCGGTCCAGATCACCCTGGAGGCTACCGACGCCTGGGCGGGCGTGCGCGACATCAATTACCGGCTGGACGGAGACTTGTGGTATTACCATGGGCCCTTCACCGTGGCCGGCGACGGCCTGCACACCCTGGAATACAACGCGGTCGATGAAGCTGGTAATGTCTCCCCGGTCCAAACCCTGACCCTCGCCATCGACACCACCCCGCCCGGCTCGGCGATCCACAGCCCGGCAAACAACGAATGGATCCACGGCAGCATCCAGGTCAACGGCACCGCCTGGGATGCGACCTCCGGCCTGGCCGCGGTCAGCTATGCCACCGACGGCGGCGTGCTCTGGACTCCGGCCTCGGGCACCACAGCCTGGAGCGCCACCTGGGATACAACCACCAGCCCCGACGGCGACACCTTGCTCAGTTCGCGGGCCGAGGATCAAGCCGGCAACCTGGAAACGCCCGCCACGCGCCTGGTCCACATCGACAACACCCCGCCCCACACGGCTGCCGCCCTGGCCGGGACCGCCGGCAACGGCGCCTGGCATCGCTCTCCGGTCACCGTGACCCTGACAGCGATCGATGCCGGCGTCGGCGTGGACACCACTGAATACCGGATCGACGGTGGAGCATGGACCGCATACGCTGGTCCATTTACCATGAATGGCGATGGTTTGCACACTGTAAGCTATCGTTCTGCTGATCTGCTGGGCAACCAGGAAGCGGAGCAAAGTCTGGAGATCCGGATCGATACGCAGGCGCCACAGACCACCGTCGATCTATCCGGCCCCATGGGGCGCAACGGCTGGTACACCGGCACCGTCCTGGCGACTTTCACCGCGCAGGATGCGGCCTCCGGCATTGCCGACATCTACCTGGATGGTCTCGCCCTGCTGGCCCCTACCATGACCTTCGCCACCGATGGAGTCTTCAACTTTCCCTACTTCAGTGTGGATCAGGCCGGCAATCGAGAAACGGCCCGCACCCTGAAGCTCAAGCTAGACACCCTGCCTCCCAGCGCTACCCTCATGGGCGGCGCCTTCTGCCCCGGCTGCGGCGAGATCCTGGTTCTGCGCACCAACGCCTGGGATGTCGGCTCCGGCCTGGATAGCTGGCGGCTGGAAATCCTGAGAGCCCGGGGCTCGGGTCTGATACAAAGCTGGACTGGGTCTGGCACCCCGCCGGCCACGCAATCCTGGAACGGCAACGATGCAGCCGGCCGCCGCCTGCCGGCAGGAAACTATCCCGTGCAACTGACCGCGACCGATCTGGCCGGCTGGAGTCGCATCGTCACCGGTTCCGTGCAGATCACCGAGGCGCCGGTCACGCCGACAGCAACGCCCACCGCGACAGCTACCCCACGGCCCACCTTTACCCCGACGCCGCAGCCGACCGCCATCCCGCAACCCGTTGCCGGGCAGGAAGAGCCCACCACCACAGCAACACCTACCGCGACCGAAACCCCGTCGCCGACCTCGACGCCGCGGCCCAGCATCACGCCGACGGCAAAATCCGTCCTGCAGGAGACACCGGTATTGCCCACGGTCACATCCACCCCGCAGCCCACAGTCACACTGATGCAGACGGCCAGGCCGGAGCCCACACTTCAGCCTGTGGCCCTCAAAGAATTGCCGGGAAAGACCGTCAAGGACAGAGGGCCCGATTGGCCTCCGGCTCGCACCAGCAGCCTGTGGTTTCCCCTCGGCAGCGCCGGCATGCTGCTGCTGACCGGGCTGGCCACCGTGCTCGATCGCCGATCGCTCGCAGTCCGAACACTGGAAAAAACGATGACGAATGAAAATCGGGAAATTCACCGCCGAGACGCCGGGAACGCAGAGATTTTCTGAACTCTGCGCCCTCTGCGTTTCAGCGGTGCAAACCATCTTTGAAAGGAGCTTCGATGACCCCCGTAGAATGGCTGGCTTTGTTGATATTGTTGATTTCAGGACTGGCCCTGGGCGCCGCCGTGACCGTCTCCAACGGCCGGGTGGCGCGGGCCGTGAATAAGCTGGAGCAGACCTACCGCAAGGAAAAGGCCCGGCTCCAGGAAGAGAAGCATGCGGCCGAGATGGCCCGTTACGGCGAGCTGCTCCAGCAGCAGCTGCGCGCTGATCCCACCAACGGCTGGAAGCCCGTCGCGCTCAAGTTGATGCAACGGGCCTTCGAAACCACTCGCCAGCCCTCGTTGGCCCTGGCCGGCAGCGATCCGGCCTGGATCGAGATCAGCTTTCAGGACGGCGGCGCGAGCCTGGTGCTCACGGCGCAGCCCCGCCGGCTGGTCGAAGCCGGGTTGCTGAGCAAGCGCGACCTGACCCAGCTCACGCCGATCGACGCCGCGCTCTATCCGGAAGCCCGCCTGGATGTGGCTCTGCTCTGGCGCACCTTGTTGCAAGCCGATCCAGGGCTGCATCCCTGGGAAGCGGAGTCGGCGCCCTGGTATGCAGTGATGCGGACCTCGCCCCGACTCACTGTCCGACAAAAAACGTAAAGGGAAAGTCATCACGTTTTACGTTTCCCGTTTTAGATACCTTGTTCGCAAGTTCGCTAAAAAATCTATCATTTGAAGGAGAGACCCATGTCTGAACAAACTTCGAGCAACGCGGTGGTTTTGGAAGGGGCCGTGGTCGGCCAGTGGAATCTGAACGGCGACACCTGCCTGCGCCTGGCGGTGCCCCGGCGCCCTGGAATGCCGGGCAATCCCGACGGCAAGAATTTCGACGCCGTGTCGGTGCGGTTCAATTATTTTCTGGCGCGTCAGGCCGATCTGCCCAAGAAGGGCGATTACATCCGGGTCCAGGGCTTGATCCAGCAGCGCGATACGGAGGAAACGCTGAAACGGGCGCTGGAGCGGATCACCAATCCCGACGAGGGCGCAGTCAAGAAGGCCCTGGAGGCGTTGGAAGGGGTCGCGGATCACATCCGGCTGCAGCGGCGGGAGACGGAGGTGGTGGTGCTGAGCTGGGAGATTGCGGAGAAGCCGGAGAGGAGAGAACGGAAACGCGGAGGACAACGGCAAGAAGATCGCCGATCAATGCAGCGCAGTGAACGGCCGTTGCCCATTCAGGTCGATAAAAATGAACTTCCAGCCGCAAATGAAGCTGAAACTCTAACAGAATAGCCGATACAGGAAAATCTGGCGCCGGCCATATGCAACGCCGGCGCCAGACTCTATAAAAAACTATTCTCCCGATTTATGGCTCTTGAGGGAGACCTTTTCGCAGATTATATCCACTGACCTCCTTGATCCATTTAATCCCGGCTTCTTTCCCCTGCTCATTAATAATTCGCTGCAGTTCATCTTGCTGGAAATGATAGAGGTTTTCTTTTTCCTGATCCCAAGGCAGCGGACAATGCTCAATTTCATCTATAACCGCAGTCCAATCCCGTCCCTTTTCCCAAAATAATCGGATTGCGGTATCCGGCGGAAAGAAATGATTCTCCAACCACGCAGAAACAGTCCCAGAAAGAAACGAAATGTCCACTTTCTTCATTCCCCGGCGTAATTCAATAACGGCTCGTTCTGGAGGCAGCGGACGCCCATACATCATGGCATGAAGCATTTCCATGGGATCAACATCAGGCCGGTTCTCATATTCAAACAGAAGATCTATATTTTCGGGAGCCGGTTTATCGCTCAAAACACTCCCGAAAACATACATCCGAATCGGAATAACAGGAAAAGTCTCCAGATCTACCGAATCGAGGCGTTGGTAAAGGGTGCGTAAATGATGTAAAGCAGTTGCACGTTTCACAAATTCACTCCTGAAAATTGAATTGGGTACATCTATACATCACCAAACGATCTCGATTATAAAATGAATCTCCTCATAATAGCATTACAAGATTATTACGGAATCGTTACTATTTAAGCAACGAACTCGAATCTTGACTTGATGGTCTTTTTGAAAAACCAGCATATAATGAAAAAGGAGACTAAATCCCGATCGGAAACTTTCTTTCCGGTCTTCTTTTCTGACCCAAAACTTATCACACAAGGGGCATTGTGTGATATAGTGCGGCAGAAAAAGCCTTAAAACAGGTCCAAAACGGCCTTTTTGAGCCGATTAGAGGCTCCAAATCTCATCATACAAGTTATAGCATGTCGTTTTTTCAAAATTTCTGAGACTGATTTTTCACAGTTTTTGAGACCGGTTTTTCACAATTTATGAGACCAGCCTAATCGCTTTTACTATCAGCGCCAGGAGGGGAGCATGAGCGAGGTTTTGGACAACTATGTTTTGTACTTGCAAGGACTGGACCGCAGTCCTTTGACCGTGAAGGGGTATCAGCGAGACATCCAGGCTTTTTTCACCTGGCTGGAAGCGCAGCTCGGCCGGCCAGTACCACCCATCGAAGTAACGACGTTCGATATTCAACGCTACCGCGACGGCTGGAAAAAAGGCTTCAAGGAAGAAGACAAACCCGGAAAACCGGCCGCGATCAATCGCCGTTTGGCGGCCTTGCGCTCGTTCTTTGGTTGGGCTTTGAAAAAAGGCCTGGTCGGCAGCAATCCGGTAGAGGATGTCCAATGGGAGGCTCAGGGAAAACGCAGTCCTAAATCCCTAACCCAGCAAGAAGTCTATCAACTCCAACGAGAGGCCGCCTCGCAACGACAATTAGCTGAAGTCAAAGCCGGCGCTGAGATCACTCCCACCCTGGTAGATGCCCTGCGGGATGAGGCCATTCTGAATTTGCTCGTATACGGCGGGCTCCGCGTGGCCGAAGTTGCCGCCCTCAAAGTCGGCGACCTGCAATTCACGGCTCGAAGAGCCAAGGTCATCGTCCGGGAAGGCAAAGGCAGCAAATATAGAGAAGTGCCGATCCATCCCAACGTCCGTAAAATGTTGGAAGCTTATCTGGCGGTACGTCCCAAGGATCAAGGTAATGCTTTGTTCCTGGGTCAGCGAGGAGCTTTGAGCAAGCGCGGCATCCAGTTCCGCATCGAAGCCATCGGCGAGGCTGCGAAAATCAAAGTGACGTGCCATGTGCTCAGACATACCTGCGCCACGCGCATGCTGCGGGAAGCCAAAGCCGATCTGGTCACGGTGGCCGAGATCCTGGGCCATAGCAATATCAACACAACGATGATTTATACGCAGCCTGGGGAAGAGGATAAGTTCAAGGCGGTGGAGGGGATGAGCTGATGGGCTCATCCCCCTTAATGTTAACGGCGGATCAGAAACCTGTCATATTAAACTTATTTGAAATCCCCGATGAGGTCCATTATTTACATGCCAGGATAGGAATTCAATCCTCATCAGTTCTTTCACCGGCTTCTGGATTCTCTAATCGTTCCAGCGCCTGTTGAATAGCCGATCGCACCGTATCATCGCGCTCCTCAGCCATCATTTCCCGCAGAGCAGCCTGAACTTCTGGCCGGCCCAATTCTCCCAAAGCCCGGGCCGCAGCACTGCGCAACGCCACATCCTCATAACGCAAGACCCCTAACAAAGCCTCGACATTGCCGGCCGTTTGAAATTCCGCCACATTCGGTTCCCCGAAATCCTCCAACCGTTTTGTCTGCAAGCCGTCTTGATGATAGGGCATATCGCCATCATAATGACGGATATCCGACCAACCCGGCGCGGAAGCGTAGGTAAAATTCCCATCGTAATGTTCCACGGTACGCTCATTGACCTGGGAACGCGATCTCAAGGTCCGCAACCGACTCCATTGAGTAAACAACAAAGCTTTCGATTCAGCCGTCAACCATCCGAAACGGTAAAGCTTGCCCAACGCCATCCCGATTGACCACTGTTCTGAATCCTCGGAAATCGACTGTAAGGCGGCCAGCAAGACTGGAACGGCTGGATTCCCAAATTGAGCGCATTTTTCCCACTCCCGCAAAGCAGCCCAATAATGCAATCCGGCGGCATCCCCCGTCGGCTGCCATTCCAGCCGCTTCAAAGCCAGGGCAATTTCCCGCGCCCCCGTTTCCAATGGAGATAATTCAGCCAGGAGCGCAGTCAAGGCTTCAATAACAGACGGTTGATTGAAATTGCTCAAGGCCTTCACGGCTTCCAAACGAACGGCGACTTCCGGATCTCGCAACATCCCCAACAAAGGCTCCACGACCCGTTTCGCAGGATGGCGAACCAGGCCAGCCACCACAGGCTCCCGTACTCGGGGATCGGAATCGGCCAGGCGCGCCAGCAAAGGATCCACACTTTTCGCATTTCCAATCTTTACCAAAGCCACCACCGCCGCCAGCCGCACATCAGGATCTGAGTCTTCCAAAACCGGCAACAAAACTTCCGAATTTTTCGGCTGGCCGATCTGCCCCCACACTTCAACCATCGCTCGCCGCACTTGCAAATCAGAATCCTGTAAAAACGGCTGCAACACTTCCATATTCTTTAATTTGCCCATCTGCCCCAGGGCTCGCACCGCCATCAGCCGCAACGGAGAATGGAGATCGTGCAAGATTTCGACCAGAGGTTCATGGCCCTGTTCGTTTCCGATCTCCCCTATAACCTTAATCGCCGCCTGCTGCACTTCAGGCTCGGGATCTTGCAAAGCCGTCAACAGGGAAACCGCTTCCGGATTTCCTTCTTCACTTCTCCCCAAGGCCATCGCCAACATAGCCCGCCGTTCTTTATTTTGGGAAGGCAGCGTTTGTTTCTCTTGCAGGATTTTCCCTAAAGCAACCACGGCCAGCAGTCGCAATTGAGCATCGGAATGTTGCAAAGCGGCAAGCAAAGCCGGGACGGCGGATAACACCTTGATTTCACCCAGAGCGAGGGCGGCATTGTGACGCATCACAGGATCAGCGTTATTGAGTTCAGCCGCCAGAGACGGCACTGCCCGACTCCCATAATGGACCAGGCTCTCAATCGCCTGCAAACGTAACAACACCAGGGGACCACGAGGACCGAAATAAATGTTGATCTCCCGAATTACAAAATCCCGATAGCCCTTTCCGTTCATCGCTTCCGCTAAAGCCATATGCACAACATCGTCCATACTCACAACAGCCTTTAAGGCCGCGATGCGCTGGGGAGCCTTGGGATTATTAATCACCTCCAGCAAAGCTGGAAAGGCCGGCAGGCCCAGCGTTACCAGCGCCTGCATCGCCGCATTCTGATCAGATTCGTTCGCCAGCAAATTAACCAGCAAGGGAATCGCCGGCTCGCCGATCGCCAGACACTTTGCCTCATCCCCTTTCAAAAACCAGTAGAGCGCCCCGTTTTCATCTGCCGGGGGCTGCCAGTTCCATTGATCCAGGGAATCGAGAGCTACCTGACGCACTTTCGGATTACGCAACAGGGTCATCAAGGATTTCTCTGCCGCACTGCGATCCAACTGCCATAGGATATCCAGGGTAAGCCGGCGTACATGAGTCAACATCCCGAGATTCTGCTCTAACTCACGTTGCAAAACCGGCACGACCGGAGCCCCGATTTGAATCAAAGCTGCGGCGGCAACCTCAGCATTATTTCCTCCCGCTTTAAACAACAGCCCTGTTAAGGGCTGGATGGCAGCTTCCGTTCCAATTTGGCCCAGGGCACGCGCGGCCGTTGCCTGCAATGCTGAATCAGCATGGTTCAACAACGCTCCCAATCGAGTAATCGCTTCCACCGCTCGCACTTCTCCCAGCGCCCGGGCCGCCGCGATGGGCACCTGGATATCCTTTTGATAATCCAGCGCTTTGAGCAATCCGGCCACATCTCGCTTTGCCTGTAACTTTTCTACATTGGGGGGGCCAAAAAGAAACATGGAACCTCCTTATTCTGACTCGGGAAAAACTTCATCTAAAGCGCGATCGATCAAATAATCAAAGATGCGACGATAGGCCGGACAATAAGGATCGCGGGCCCCGACTCCCGCCACACCGGCATCATAAGCGCAGCCTCCCTGACAATAATCGAAATGCAGGCACGCTCCACATTCCTCCCTCACCATCACTTCCCGGGCGGCCAACCGGCCCCAAACGGCCGTCCGTTCCAGCTCTTCCCAGGCCGGCCGATCCTGAACGCGGCCCATTTCCCAGGCAGAGTGCGGGACAAACCGGTTACAGGGATAGATCCCCCCGTCCGGCGCCAGAGCCAGATAACGCCCCAAACAGGGACCAAAAGTACAAACCAGGCCCCGGCGGCCCATCATTCCCTGCACCCAATGGTCAAACGCAGACAGCCGGTTCCGGGTCGGGTCCTGCAAATAGAGATCGAAAAGTCCAATCATCAACTCCGCGTAGCCCTGCGGGGATAAAGCCCACTCCGAGGGTCCCTGATCCAACCCCGCGACGGCCCCATGGATTGAAAAAGGCAATCCGGCGGTAGCAAAAAAATCAAAAACCTCAGGGTAGAAAGGCATGGAGCGCGAAGTAAAAGTACAGATCAGGCCCACCTCGAACCCCCGCCCCCGCGCCAGTTGCAAACCCTGCCAGGTACGGCGGAAATAGCCGGCGCCGCGCTGCAAATCATTCAAGGGCTCCGGGCCGTCCAGACTGCACCCCAATTTCACGCCATACTCCCGAAACAGGTCGCACAAGTCCGGAGTCAACAACCAGAGATTGCTCTGCAGCTTTAATTCCAGCCGTGCGCCCAAACGCTTACGCAGACAAGGCAATGCATGGCGATACCAGGGAAATCCCACCATTAACGGTTCGCCGCCATGAAAAGTGATCGACAGCAATCCTTCCGCCGGGACGATTCCGGCCAGCCAATCCACCACCGCATCGAACGTTTCCAGCGACATAGAAGCGCCCTGATTCGGCCCAAAGCAATAAGCGCAGCGGGCCGTACAGGCAAGCGATGGGATCAACATCCAATGGCGTGCAGAAAGTGAAGGTGCCATTCTAATAATATTCCCTCACATACCCATACGCCCGGTCAAAGAGATCCTGATCCGTATGCAGCTTGTACTTCAACAGCGCCTTTCGCAGCTCTTTCTGGACTAGGCGCTCGCCTTGACTGGTGTGCTGCCAATCGGGGAACCGGACTTTCTTGACGATCTCATCGATGTCGGCCACGATGCGCTCGACGATGATGTGAGTGTTGGTGTTTTTCGCTTCCTGGAACAGCTCGGTCAGCGCTTCTTTGGCCCGGTCGCGCTCTTCTTCCGGATCGGTCTCTTTCTCGGCGGCGACGACTTCCTGCGCCAGTTCGAGGATCTGCTTCAGGAATTCCAGACTGGTGAGGAAACCCTGCTCATGGCGTTCCTTGATCCGCTCCAGCCGCTCCCCCAGAGCAATGAAGCGAGGATGCTTCATATGCTTGCGCAGCCGTGCCACCAGCAGGATCTCGATCTCCCGCGCTTTGCGGCCCGGATCTGACTCCTTCAGCAGGTCGTTTAGGACCTGCGCATCGAGCACCAAAGTCTCCACATCGTCCCGCAGGGATTCCAGATGCACGTTCTGATTGATCAGCTCGACGGTCTTGGCCCCCAGGGCATGCCAGAGCAGCTTGCCGTTTCCGCTCGGCGGCTTGACCGATTCATAGACCTGAGTGAGCCAGCAATAGTCTTTCTCGTAAGGGCTGAGGCAGGAATCGGGCGACAGGGCTTCCCAAAGGGTCCCCAAAACCGAATAATCTCCGGCGAATTGATCGCGGGTGGCGTTGTCGGGCAGACATTGCTGCGCGGCGGCCAGGCCTTCATAGCCCCCCACGCTGCGGTCCACGCCGGCAAAGAACGCCAGGCATTTCTGCACTTGCATAGGCAATGCCTGGCGCAATTGTTCGATATTGGAAACGACCTGCTGCACGGCTTTCTCGTCGAAATCCAACGCCTGGGCCACATCGTCGAAAATGCCGATGTAATCCACGATCAGACCGTGGGTCTTTTCCTGTCCGAAGGTGCGATTCGTCCGGCAGATCGCCTGGAGCAGGTTGTGATCCTTCATCGGCTTGTCCAGATACATCACCTGCAAGATGGGCGCATCGAAGCCGGTGAGCAATTTGCTGGTAACGATGATAAACTGGAACGGATCGGCCGGATCGCGAAACCGATCGAGCAACTTCTCCTCGGCTTCTTTCTCCCGGATATGCCGCTTCCATTCGGGCGGATCGTTTTGCGCCGTCGTCATGACGATGGCACTGGCCTCGGGTCCCACCAATTCATCCAAAACCTGCTTATAGAGCACGCAGCATTCCCGATCGAAAACCACAATCTGCGCTTTGAAACCGTTGGGCTCCACCTTTTGCTTGAAATGGCGAACCATATGCTGCACCACAGCCCTGATCCGTTCGGGGTTCTTCACCAGGACGGCCATCCGCGCCGCCCGGCGGGCCAGTTCATCGCTGTCGGCCTCGCTCAAATTGCCGGTGAGGGTCCGATAGGCTTCATCGATGGCGGCCCGGTCGATCTTGAGCCGCACTTCCGGCGCCTCGAAATGCAACGGCAGGGTGGCATGATCGCGGATGGAATCCTGGAAAGAATAGCGGCTCATATACCCCTGCTCGTCCTCGTCGGCGCCGAAGGCCCAGAAGGTATTGTGATCGGCGCGGTTGATCGGGGTGCCGGTCAGGCCAAACAGAAAGGCGTTGGGCAGGGCATCACGCATGTTGCGGCCCAGGTCGCCTTCTTGAGTACGATGGGCTTCATCGACCATGACGATGATGTTCGAGCGCTCGTTGAGCCGGCCGCCGGCCTCGGCAAATTTATGGATCGTGGTGATCAATACTTTGCGGGCATCCTGCTTCAGTAAGGCCTGCAGCTCTTCCCGGCTTGCCGCGCTGACCATGTTGGGCACATCGGTCGCATTGAACGTGGCGGTGATCTGGGTATCGAGGTCGATGCGGTCCACCACAATAATCACGGTGGGATTGCCGAGCTGAGGATGGAGCCGCAGCTTCTGCGCGGCAAAGACCATCAACAACGACTTGCCGCTGCCCTGGAAATGCCAGATAAGCCCCTTTTTGGGGTATCCCTTGAGCACCCGGGCCACGATCTGATTGGTGGTCTCGTACTGTTGATAGCGGCAGATGAGCTTGATCCGGCGGTATTTTTTATCGGTGGCAAAGAGGGTGAAATTCAGGGCGATATCGAGCACGACCTCCGGCCGCAGCATGTTCTGGACGGCCAGTTGGACATCGATCAGGCTCCCCTCCCCTTGAGCACTGCCGCCGAATCGAGGTCCGGTACCGATCCGCCAGGGGCCCCAATCTTCGATCGGCATCTTGACCGCGCCGTAGCGGAACAGCTTGCCTTCGGAGGCAAAGGAGAAGACATTGGGGACGAACATGGCCGGCGCTTCTTTTTCATAGATCTGGTTGATCTGGAAAGCGCCGTCGAACCAGGTCACCGCGCTGCGGGTCGGGGTCTTGACCTCGCCGATGACCAGGGGCAGGCCGTTGACGACGAAGACGATATCGAAGCGCTTCTCCACCGCGCCGGCCTGATAGGTCCATTGATGGGTCACCACCAGCCGGTTCCGGCCGGGATCGGAAAAATCCACCAGCCGCACCGGCGTATGCTCGCCGGCCGGACCGAAGGGCAGGCTCTTTTCGCCCCGCACCCACGCCATGAAATTCTCATTGGCCCGCACCAGCCCGTCGGCCTGGACGGAGAGCAGGCAGGCCCGCAAATTGTAAATCACCTCGTCGGCGCGATCGGGCCGGGCGGCAATTTCGGGATTGAGCCGGATCAGCGCCTCGCGCAACCAGGGCTCTACCAGCACTTCATCCGGCCGGCGAGGAATGCCGGTGTGAGGGAGATAAGCCCAGCGAACTCCCGGCAAAGCGGCCCCGGCATATTTCGCCGGATCTTCCTGTACGACGCCCGCCGGTTTCCGGGTAACTGCATCCAGAATCATCTGTTCGACCGTATTGGACTCGGTGAAGGTCATCGCGGGCCGCCTTTATCTCCAATTAACTCCGATACAGTGCGAATCTTCCAACCATTTTTTTCTAAACCATCTCTATGTTTTTCAATCTTGTCAACCTGACAAGCAAAAGCCAATAAATGGGTAGGACGACTGAAAGCCACATGCGCTACTTTTAAATTTTCTCGATGGCGAACCAATTCTAATTCTTTTGGAATCCGCTTTCCCTTAAGGAAATTAACCAATCGTTCAGAATCGGAATCCCCATAATAATCAGTTTCCAAATACAATGTGGCAGTGTGCGTTTCCCCTTTGACAGAATGAACTGTCCCAATATAAACAAGGATTCCATCCTCAGAAATAAATTGATTCTTCACTTTCGCTGCATCGCGTTTTTTCAATGCTGGATCTATTTCATTATTATTTAAAAAATCAACGGTTTTATTGTTTAATGACCAAACTTGTTTTATTGCAAATTTAATCTGATCTCGAATTTCGATCAAAGGCGCATCTGAATTAAGCGCCAACAAAAAATATTTAGACATTTTTTCTCTAAAGCTGTAGTAAAACTCCTCATTCTCACGTTGTAAAAAAGAATCAACTGAAGCTACTAGATAATTTCGACCTGATATTGCATCCTTGACGTCTGCTATATCTAAAACATGAACTATGGCCTGTAATATAACTTCCCAAAAATGGCTGGCCCCTTCGCTCTTTGCTATTTGAACAGCACAAGCAACATAAGAAATCAAATTTGGAAAACCTTTACTTTGTCCACGAAATGATTTATCAAAAGAAGGAAAATAAATAGGAATGCACAAACTACCATCAACCTTATCCTTACCAATCCATCCAATAGCTTTATAAATTCCTCCAGCTGGCAATAAAGGACGGAACTCTTTGATCAAATATGAAAAAGCAGGAATTACCAACTGCTCTTCTCCAGATTTATAAGCAAGCAGATGGGGAGGCAATGAAGATATGGGATCAAATCCACGTAAAGTAATCTTCTCTTCCAATCTAACCGCAGTCAATAAATTGGCTATAGTCATCCCATACCGTCGAGAATCTGAAAAGAAAAGAGGGTCTTTAGGTTCCCAATATTCTTTACTGTGAACACGGCTATGATAGATTGCCTGATTAGGATCACCAATCCTTTGAATGATTATTTCTGGATCTTGCGGAAAAGTTTTCTCAAGTATCTCAACTTGAGTTTCATCTGAATCTTGCATTTCATCTAAAAAGACAAATGCAAACCTATTTCGGAATAAAAGAGGAATATTCTTATTATTAGAAAGATAAAGCAATGCCAAAGGGAAAACGTCTTGATATCGCAAATACCCTTTTTCTAATAACCCATATTTTGCTAAATGAATAGATTCATAACTTTCAGCTGGATTCTTCTGACCTTTTACCACAACCCTATCTGTATCAGTTCGATAATAAGTAACATAGCCGCCTTCAAAACGGAATGCAAGATCAACAAAAAATCCCGCTTAATATCAATCTGTTCTTTCCACGGCAAATCTCGAATTCTCTCTTGAAGCTGTCCCCAAATAGCTTTATTTCCGGCAAGATTCCGTAGAGAAAACTCCTCAGAAGCTTTCACGCGATAATACTCGTCATCAATTCTAATCTGACGGTGACCAAACCGATCTATATAAGCTGGATTGGCAAGATATTTGCCAACAAAAGAATGTATTGTTCCAAAAAAATTAGGATATCGAAAAAGTAGCGCAGAGGCAATTCCAGCCCTTTTTTTTATTTCATCAATTGCCACATTTGTATGAGTAAGAACACAAATGCCGCGCCCATCGGCAAAAGGCATTTTCCTGGCAAGAATTAAAAGCTTTGCTAAAAGTGCCGTAGTTTTACCACTTCCAGGACAAGCCACTACATCCCGAGAATCCATACATTTAATAAAGTTTCGCCGTTCTTCATTGAATTCACACCCGGGTGGTAATAATAATTTCTCAGCGTAAGCAATATCTTCATCAGTAATATTAAGGTTCATGAGGAACCTCCCGGGGCTTGGTCACGTAATAAATCGCATCAAGAATGTATTGAAGACTCATCGCCTCTTCAATTTGCGACTTTAATTGCTCCTGCCCTACTGTTTTCAACCTTTGCTCAAGAATTTCCGCGAACACTTGAGCAGTTACAGCTTTGGAAATTTCCTTATCCAGCATTGTTTCTTGATATATTTTATAGGCTATTTTTTCATCCATTCGAGGTTCGTCATTCCAAAGTTTTTCCCAGTTCAAAAAATCCGATCTAACTTTTTCTCGAACTTCTATAATCTTATTATCCTGAAGTAGTCCTGTCTTGGCATTATCCATCTTCTCAGCTGTTAACAAGGCCTCATAAAAATCTTTTTTAAAAGATGAAAGTGAAATTTCATATTCCAGAGTCCAATTAGGTGATACAAAAACTGAAACCTCTTTATTAGTAAAATCTTGTAGGCCTTTTCTCCTACTAGCTTTTGCCATTTCAATCTTCTCCGGAGTATAGGCACAATCTTGAGCAGCCTCTAAGGGTTTGACATCCATATCAGTAATTAAAGCAACCTTAATCCCCATAAGGGCATTATCCTCACGATGAAAAATCTTAACAAAATGAGAAAAAGCAGTACTTCCAACGTTAATTATCGACACACCGTAATGATGAAGTGGACGATCAACTATTTTCGCTAAAGTAGGAATCAAGAGATTTTCGGCAGCCCCCTCTACGAGTAAAACCCCCCGAGCAAAAAACAAATTTGCTTTTGTTGCATCCAAAAATCGATAAAGGAAATCATAGTTTTTCTGGTCAAGCTTTGTATATTCTTTTCCTAATGGAAAAGCTTGAGTACCTTTACAAATAATTAAACTATCAAGAGGAATGCTGGAAGCCATAGTAGTGCTATGAGTCGACAGAATATACTGGCCTTTTGTGGCCTTCTCTTCCAAATAATGAATCAAACGCAGCTGAGCTTGAGGATGCAAGTGAGCTTCTAGTTCTTCTATTAAAGCCAGTCTTAGTCCATAATTCTCTTCAGACTGCAACAGCAATAATTCAGCTGCTACAAATAAAAGATTGGCATCACCAAGACCGCAAGGATTTGTATCTAGCGACAATGAAAGTCGCTGAAGAATGTCGGCCAAATTACCGCTAGATATATGAACAAAGGCCTCATGAGTCTCATTTATAGGGAAAAATGCATCCAGGTAAATCTTTAATGCTTTCATTAACTGGTTAGCACCCGCAACATTGTCAATGCTAAAATATTCTTCGATAGATTGGTTAGCCTGATTAAATATAGTTTCAAGCTCGTGCTCATCATTATTTTCCTTCTGAAAAAGTGAATGAGCCCTGAGAATCTGAGCAAAACGAGATCGCCTTCCAGCCGTTAATTCCCCATCAGCATCTCTTAACGGCTTAAGATAAATAACTCGTAATAACGCCCGAGCTTCCCCATCCATGGGAATTCCTACAGCATCCGCTCCGGCCCGTAAATCAGTAACAATTCGATCTCCTTTTATCCGTGCCGTCAAACGAATTTTAAGGACGAACCGACGTTCTTTATTAATCTCCTCTGTGCCAATCCATTCAAGAAAATGACTTGCTTCTTGTTCTGAAAAACCTTTAAAAACACATTCTATTTTTAAATCCTGTGCCTCTGTATCCCCACTTACATGGAAATCGGTTTCTTCAATACGATTCAAATCACCACTTTCGGTCCCCAACGTATAACGGATTGCATCTATAATCGCTGTTTTTCCAGAATCATTTTCGCCGATCAGGACATTAAGTCCTTTACTAAATGAAACGGAAACGCCAGGTTGTGAGGTTTCAAAGGCATCACCCTTGATGCCGTATTTTCTGAAATTCCAGAGGTTTACTTGAGAGAGGTACATAGTCAGATCCTTTCGTTTGAATGTTTCCGGAACCGACAGCGATTAAACAAAAACCAACAACAGATTTAAACCAAACCTTTAACTCACATCATAAAATCCGCATCCGGGCAAATAAACTCCACTCGCACCCCATTCCGTTTCAATGCTTCCCGATAATCCCACCAATCGCTATCCACCGCATTGAGAACCGGTGGATGCTCTGGATGGGCACAGGCCACTGCAACGAATTTATGATCCGAAGCATCGAACCCCGTCAACTCAGGATCTTCAGGAAACTCTTCAAATTCACGGGGTTGCGCCGGATCTCCAACTGAATGAATACATACCGACAGGTCACATCGAGCCGGATTGCTACGATTCGTCAAAACCCACTTCAGGAAAGCATCCCCTGGGCCTGGTTGCCCACTCGAATGAAGTTTATGTTGATATTCACCCAAAATGTGCCACCCGTCATCGAGTACTAAAACATCGCTTTCCAGGGCTTGCTGTAATCGCCTGATACAATTCAAGACACAGGCTACCGAAGCCTGTTCTGACTTTTTGTTGGCAACCAGAGGAACATTGGTATCGATGAGGATTTTCATAGCTCAGACGCTTTTCTCTTCGTCATTACAGGCCTGGCGCCGGCGCATTTCTGCCTCAGCCATGGCCACCAGATCCCCCATCTCGTCCCCGAAAAAGTCCTTGGGCCAGTTGGTGATATTGCCGTATTCGTCCAGGTTCAGAGGTTCCAATCTGGATTCCCCACCTTCAAATTTTGTAAAATAAAGGGCCGTCTGATCCGCCGTCAGTTCTTCTTCGGCAATCCGCCGCTGCAACCGATGCAACAAATGCTCGCTGTGACTCTCCAGAATGATCTGAATATGATTAGTCTTGATCGCATCGATGAAAACATCGGCCAGACCAGCCTGAACCGCCGGATGCAAATGGATCTCCGGCTGCTCCAGGATAATGGTAGACCCCGGCGGTGCATAAAAACAAAGAATCAATACAGGTAAAATTTGAGATACTCCGAAACCAACATCCGTAATCAATACTTCAGAAGAATCGGCCGAACGTTTTACCCGAACCTCATAATCACTACGACCTGGCGCTATTAACGTCACTACAAACGATTCGATAAGCCCCAATTTTTGCAACCATTCAGCAATTCGCTTTTCTACTTCTATTAATCTTGGAGTGGAAAATGGATCTTCCTCCCATTTCCGGGTAGCCAACAAAGCCGGAATTGACCGCTCCCCACGTCGTCCTACATCTTGAGGTTCATCACCAGCCCATCCATAGATTCGAAGAGGATATTCACGTAACGGTCCTAAATAAAAAATATTTTCAAAAAGGTTCTGAAAAGCGAACTCCATATCAGAAAGCGCGCCAGCATTTTGATAAGCTGTTTTCGCCTGATCAGGAAAACCATAACATTTCACAGGTGAAGGCAACGGATCAACCTCACCCCGCACCGGTATTAACTCGTAATTCTCATGAATTAAAGAATATTGATTTGGAGATTCAAGCTGCATTCCAAGAATACAAAGATCCTCTCCATAATAAAAACCATACTTGAACTGACCGACACTGATGGCCTCTGATGTTCCTAATATTTCGGCCGAAAACTTAAATTCACCGACTCCAAAAGCTTCATCAAACCCTGATTCAGGATCGTCAACAAATAATTCACCTAATGCCGGCATCCATTGAATGGAAAACTCCAACTCTGCCGGCAACTGGTGCCCCCACACGATATCGGAAAACGTCCCCAGATCCACATAGGCACGTTCGTCCCTGCCCGTGGAGGTATACAGCACCCGCTTGCGATCCGCCGACTCGACCGTCTGTTTGAGCATCAACAGCCACTGCAACAGCGCCGTTTTGCCCGAGCTGTTCGCCCCGAAGATCGCGGTGATCGGCGCCAGGCGCATTTCGCCGGTGTCGCGCCACGACTTGAAATTCTCGATTCTCAATTGGGTAATCATTCCCTTCCCCCTTTACGCCGCAAAACTACGGCGTCACCACAATCTCACCGTTCTGATGCGCTGCAACCAGTTGCTCAAAAGCATGGTAAAGCCGCCGAAACGACCGCGACCGCTCGAAAGCAGTGGCAACATCCAACGCCCGGGTATAGGCCGCCTGATGTTCCACCTGCCGATAGTCCAGGTTCCGCGTCAACCAATGTTTGGGATCTCGGATCGTTTCGGGATCTCCTTCATACCGTTGCCCGTCGGGAGCAATGGTCTCCAGACTGGCCAGGAACCAGCTTTCATATTCCCGGTGGGCGCAGACCACCACGATCGAAAAAGGCCAGGCACCATGTTCCTGAATCTTTCGGGCGACTTCCGGCCCCACTTCACAGGGCAAACCGTCGTCCAGATCGAAAAGCACCAAAACCGCTGCACAATCGGCAAAATACCGATGCGCATCCAGAGCCTGAATTACATTTTCCGTACAGGGATAGAAATCGCCGCAGGAAGCCATTCGCCAGGGCTGCTTTTTCTTCGGAACGGATAAATTCCAATATCCCTGATCCAACAGCATTTTGGATACCAGTTCCTCGACCGCGGCCAATTGATTCGGCCCCGGACGATCGGCCTCGCCATGCCCTTCCACGATACTGTAGATTTTATTCCCCGGCATCCGGCTCCTCCGAGGTTTCCTCGCCGGCTTCGGGTTCTCGATAAAGCCCCTGGGCACGCAGCAATTGCCCGGGCGCAAAAAGCCGCTTGCGAATGATCTCTTTCTGCGCGGCCTCGATCGGGCCGATATGCGTCACGCCGTCGATCTTTTCCACGATCCGCAGTTGTTCCGCAGTACAAAGATCCAACAGATCGGGACTGTGAGTCGTAACGATGATCTGACTGCGTTCCGAGGCCTTCTGGATCTCTTCCCACAAGGCCGCCATCGCTCCCGGATGGATGTTCAATTCCGGCTCTTCCAGGATGATCAACGGTCGCGGCGGTTCCTGATACAAAGCGGCCAGCAGCCCCAAAATCCGCAGCGTCCCGTCGGATTCCTGAAACAGCTCAAAGGGCAGCGTGGAATCTTTTTCTATATGGTTCAACCGGGTCACCAGATATCCCCCCACCTGATCCACCTGATACCCGCTGATATCCCCCAGCACCCTCTGCAAGGCCTGCTCCAGAAGAGAAGCAGTCTCTTGATATTCCTGCTTCAACTTCCGCAAAAAGCTCGCCAGATTATCCGCATTTTCACTCAATGGATAAGGATTGGAAGGTTTCTCCGGCTCTTTGAGCAATCGCGGAACGATCATATAAGAATTGATGCCGGTAAAGAACTCCCGAACTCCTACAAAAAAAGGTTCATTTCCTACAATCGACAAGGCCAGGGTTTTAGATGATAAGGGAAAATCTCCCTGGAAAGGCGCTTCAATCATAACCCCATCATTTGTCCTATAAAACAGCTCTTCATCTTCCCAAAATTCACTATCAGGAAGTTTATTAGCTCTACATGTTTCTTCTATAATTCTATAATCACCAACAGTCCCGCGATTTAATTCCAAAAGATAATTTGCAGAAAAGAAATTATCGATTTCAGCTTGAAAATTAATTTCCAAAACGGAACTTCTATTTCCTTCAGCTGATCGATGCAGTAAATTTTCAATCCCCCCGCGTCGGGAAACAGCCGGATCCAAACCCTGCGTCAAAGCATCCCGCACAAAACGCAAGATATCGATAAAGTTGCTTTTTCCGGAACCATTGGCTCCAACCAGAACCGTCAACGGTCCAAGATCCACCGTTTCCTCAGTAAAACTCAGATAATTCTTAATCTGCACCTGTTTGAGCATCGGATACTCCTCAATCCTTCACAGTGGAAAGATCATATTCACAAATAACATTAAGGAAAAGCTCCCTCAACCTGCTTGTTTCGTCCTCCAAAGCTGCCACACGTTCTAATGCAAATCGGTATCCATTAAGCCTTTTTATTAAAGCTTGTTGTTCTGCTAAACCAACTAATGGCACCTCAATGCTCTTTAATTTAATCGCCGGTAAATGAGCAATAGTAGAATGTCCAGTAAGTGAAGCAAAAAGGCCTTTTGTTCCACCCCAAAACATAAATTCCAACATGTACTCGGGAATAATATCTCCATTCAACGGACGAAGCCGATGAAGTGCTTTCTGAAAGCAACAATTCTCGATAGATCCGTCCCAAATAGCAGAGCGCCCAACCTCACCGCCTTCGCAAACCAACAAATCACCTGCTTTCAAATGAAACTTTTGAAATTCATGCTCTGAGAAGTCCATTTGCAACACTTCAGTTAAATCAAAACGTCCCCACTGAACATTTTTATTTCCAAGGTAAGGCAATGGAGAAAGTCCACCCCGAGCTTTAGGCGAAAGCATCTTCCCAAGTTGAACATCAAAAAGCCTATCCACTCTCTGCACTTCCGCCTTTGAGTGATTAGAAAAAAACTGATCCCTTTCCACAAAAAGCCCCTGAGCCAAATTCTCTTTAAGATTTTGAAGAGAACAAATAATTTCATCCACTGCCCACAACACTTCCGCAATGCGCCGCTGTTGATCGAGCGGAGGAAGATCGAATTCGAATTTTGCAATATCAGGGAAGTTGATAT
>CAZCTC010000019.1:0-117622 GCA_964501335.1 uncultured Anaerolineales bacterium
GGGTACCCCTTGTGGGTACCCAATCCTGACGAATCGTCTATTTTCATCCTTCGGGATGCTCCCCCGCATGGCCTTCTGTCCTGAAAATAGCCCTTTATGGCATGGGCCCGGCCTTGCAGCGTCCCGCAAATGATTTTTTCCCGGTCAGATACGCCACGCTGGATGGGAAGAGAGTTTTTTTGTTTATGTTTTCGTGGTTTACCACTTCAGAAAGCCCGCGAAAACATAGGCTTTTTTTGCCGCCCTCGCATTAGAAGGCGCCTTCTTAAACCCTGAAAGGGTGGTTTAGGTAAGCCTGGGATGAAATCCCAGGAAACCGCGCCGGACAAACCATTTTCATCCTTCGGGGTACCGCCCCCGCCTGGCTACAAATCCCCGTCCGGCTCGGGGCGTCCCCCATTGCGGATCGCCGCCCCGATAAATTCCCGGAATAGCGGATGCGGCCGCAACAGCCGGCTCTTAAATTCCGGATGGAATTGCGTTCCCACCATCCAGGGATGATCCTGCAATTCTACAATCTCCACCAACCGACCGTCAGGAGACAACCCGCTGAAAACCACGCCCGCCCGAGACAGCATCTCCCGATATGAATTATTGAATTCAAAACGATGCCGATGCCGCTCTTCAATCTTATCCACGCCATAAGCCGCCTGGGCTTTCGTCCCCGGCTGTAACTCACAGGGATAACTTCCTAACCGCATCGTCCCACCCAGATCGGTAATCGCATTTTGATCCGGCATCAGGGCGATCACCGGATGCTTGGTCGTCGGCTTGAACTCGGTGCTGTGCGGTTCATCGCTCTTCAACAGATGGCGCACAAACTCAACGCTCAACACCTGCATCCCCAGGCAAAGCCCCAGATAAGGCACTTTATGCTCACGGGCATACCGGGCCGCCAGGATCTTACCTTCCACACCGCGCGAACCGAAGCCGCCCGGAACGACAATCCCATCCGCCCAGGCCAGCCGTTCAAACCCTTCCCCGCGCTCCAGATCCTCGCTGTGGACCCAATCGATCACCACCTGCCGCCCGTGCCAGAGCGCAGCGTGGAACAACGACTCGCGGACGCTCAAATAGGCATCCTGCAACTCCACATACTTCCCCACCAAAGCAATCCGAACCTCCGGCATGGGCTGCTTCAACCGGGACACCACATCCCGCCATTCCGCCAGTTCGGGTACATGTGTGGCTGGCTGCAATCCCAAGCGCTCTACCACCAGATCGCCCAGTCCGGCCTCCTCCAGCATCAACGGCACTTCATAAATGCTGCCGGCTGTAATAATTGGAATTACCGCCCGGGGTTCCACATCGCAGAACAACGACACCTTGGTGCGAATATCCTCGCCGATGGGCAGATCCGACCGCAACCCAATGATATCCGGCTGAATTCCCATCCCCCGCAATTCCCGCACGCTGTGCTGGGTGGGTTTAGTCTTCAGTTCCCCCGTGCTGCCCAGATAGGGCAACAGCGTCACATGGATATAGAGCACATTGTCACGTCCGACATCCTTACGCATCTGCCGGATCGCTTCCAGGAACGGTTGACCTTCAATATCGCCCACCGTCCCGCCGACTTCCACCAGCGCCACATCCGCATTCATCGCCCGGGCTGCTTGCAATACATGCCGCTTGATCTCATTGGTCACATGCGGCACCACCTGAATCGTCCCGCCCAGAAAATCGCCCCGGCGCTCTTTGGCAATCACTTCACTGTAAACCTGCCCGGATGTAAAACTGTTGATCCGGCTCAGATTCTCATCGATAAACCGCTCATAATGTCCCAGATCCAGATCGGTTTCCGCCCCATCCTCGGTAACAAAAACCTCGCCGTGTTGATAAGGCGCCATCGTCCCCGGATCGACATTGAGATAAGGATCCAGCTTTTGAATCGAAACACGCAATCCCCGCGCTTTCAGCAACCGCCCTAAAGAGGCGGCCATAATCCCTTTGCCCAGAGAACTCGCCACCCCACCCGTGACAAAAATATATTTGGTTCCCATTCTGGTTTACCTCAAAAAGTCTTCAGTTGAAAAGTCCGGGCGGCCCGGCCTATTTTAAAACAACGCCGGCCCAAATGCAAGCCGGTTCCATTTTTGGATCGATTTCTTCTCTCTGCATCTTCTTCGCGCCTCTGCAACGGGCCCGAAAGACAAAGGAGCAAAAAGTTTTCCCCCCATCCAGCGCGGCGCTTCATACCGAACAAAAGCCCTTTGCGGGACACTAAAATGCTCACCGCAAGGGAAAAACTCGACAACCTGTACAGTTAGCCCGGAAAAACCGGAGAAAAAAAGCCCATGTTTTTGCGCGCATTCTTATGCGCGCAAAAACATAAACAAAAAAAGCTCTCTCCCCCATCCAGCGCGGCGCGGCGTACCGAACAAAAGCCCTTTGCGGGACACTAAAATGCTCACCGCAAGGAAAAAACGCTACGGCACCGGCACGGAAATAAAGATCCGGAAAGGCAACAAATCCAACCGATAGGTCCGGTTCAAATAATCCCCGTTCCATCCCCCCACCGCATAGATCGAAGTCTCGCTGGCCGTCAGCCCTAAATTGCGCCATTCACCCACCAGCGGAGATTCCAACGGCGTCCAGCTCTGATAAACCGGATCGAATTGCTCGCTGAATCCCAAATAGTTCGTCCAACCACCGCCCACCGCATAGATCCGGCCCCCCACCGCCACCAATCCCAGCCCCGCCCGCGCCTGCAAAAGGCCCGGACAGCTGCCCCATTGATCGGTATCCGGCGTATAGACCTCACAGCTGTCGCGTTCACCGCGGGCATCCGAACCACCCACATAGTAAATTTTCTTTCCCAGAGCAGCCGCCGCGCCCAACTGCCGCGCCTCCTGAGATGGAGAAAGCTCGCTCCAACGGTCCGTCGCAAAATCATACCGGTAAGCCGTCGCTTGATTACGATCGCCATCCCATCCCCCGAACAGATACACCTGATCGTCATGCACCGCCAAAGCATAACCACACAACGGCTGCGGCAACGAAGCCACCGATTTCCATTGATCGCTTTCAGGATCGTAAAGGTGAACCGCAGTGGAAGGGATGCCATAGAGATCGCATCCTCCAGGGACAAGGATCTGATCATCCACTACCACCGCACCGACATTTCCCAGCGCCACCGGCCGTGGCGCCCCTTCACTCCAGCGATTGGTTTCCGTATCGTAAATATCCAACCGACCGGTCAACCCGTCGGCCGTGACTCCCCCCACTGCATAGACCCGTTTGTTCAGATAAGCCGTCCCCAACCGACCGCGCCGAATCGGCAATGCCGCCAGCTCGCTCCAATCTTCCCGGGCATCTCCCACTGAACTCACAGCTCTCCCATCAGGAGAATCGACCAGGGCATTCGATCCCCCTGATCCACCCGCGCCGGCGATCCCGCCGGGAAAAACCATCACGATCAAGGCCAGCACCCCACCCAGCAACAGCGCCATCCACCGCCGGTTCGGCCAGGCAGACTCCGGCACCAAAGGCACCACCACCGGCACGGAACCGCTCTCCACCGCCACCGACTCAAAAATCGCCGCTTCGACCCCGCCCGCCGAATCGATCCTTTCCATCACGGCTTCCGCAACCGGAATGGCAATCTCCTCGGCCAGAGTTTCCCCGGCCGCCGGCTCCCAGTCAGCTCCTTCCGCCAACTCTTCGCCGATCTTGTTGCCGTCCAGAGTCGTCACCGTAACCCATCCCTCCCGGATGGCCGTCATGGTCAACTCGGTCCGCGAATTCGCCCCCGTCTTGGCAAAGATATTGCGCAGATGGACCTTGATGGTATTGGGGCTGAGATGCAAACGCGCGCCAATTTCTTTATTGGCCAGCCCTTCCGCCACCAGCTCAACAATTTCCCGCTCGCGCTCGCTCAGCGCGGTCCCATACTCAGCAGGCATTCATCTCCTCAGGCGGCGGAAACTCCACCGCATCCTTTCCCGCCAGCTTATCCACCACCCGATCGGCAATGATTTCCAGATGGCTGGGATAATGCACAAAATTCAAATCATCCCCCGGAACGGTCAACACCGGACAGAGATCAAAGGAGGACATCCATTCATGATAGAAACGATCCAGCAATGTCAGATAATCCGGGGAGATGCTCTGCTCCATGGCCCGCCCGCGAGTGCGGATATGCGACATTAAAGTGGGAACCGTGGTACGGATATAGATCAAGAGGTCGGGACGCGGCAACGATTGCACGACCAGTTCGTACAATTGCAGATAGGTCTTGTAATCCCGCTGCGTCATATTGCCCAGTTCAAAAAGCGCCCGGGCAAAAATATGCGCATCTTCGTAAATGCTACGATCGATCACCGCTGAGGCCGGACTCTCATACATCCGGTTCTGCTGCGCGGCCCGATGGCCCAAAAAGAACATCTGCAAATGAAAACTCCAGGCTTTCATATCCGCATAGAAGTTTTCCAGATAAAGGTTATCCTCGACCGATTCGTAAGCCACTTCCCAATTCAACCGCTGCGCCAATCGGGCAGCCAGTGAAGTCTTTCCCGCACCAATATTCCCAGCCACGAGCACTAAATGTTTAGCCATGCGTCCTTCATTCTGCTGTGTTTTTAGTTTGTTCTTCAACTACTTCACCGTCTCTGCAATCTCACCCGTACCACCGTGCGAGTCGTCGGACGCACCAGCACCGCTTCGCTTAACCGCACTCCCATGACCCACAAAATCCGCTCCCCGCTCACCAGCAAAGGCCAGCGGTCGCGATAATCCCGGGGCACTTTCGCATTCACCAGAAAATCGCCCAGATTGAGTTCTGCCCCCAACCCCTGCGGCTGCCAGCGCTCGCCCCGCAAACGGGTCCGCACTACCACCGGCGCTACCAGGGACTCGGCATCACACCAGGCCGTCCAGGGATCGGCATTCGCCACAATAGCAGCCTGATCCCATGCCGTCAAAATCTCGGCCTGAATCTCCCAACCTTCCGGCAAAGCAGTCTCGCCCGGGATGGCCACTGACAAAATCGTCCCCGGCTCCAGCCAGGGTTGATCGGGGGGCCGTAAGGCCTGATCCGCCGCCGTCATCGTCAACGTATCATAGCCGATGACCAGCTCCACACCCTGAGGCAAGGTCGCCCGCATCCCCGTCCCCCCCCGGCAGGAAATATCCACAGCGTTTTCCACATGGTGGAAATCGACATCCCGGAAGGTCGGCCGCAGTTGATAAGCCATCCGCCGCAACAACGCCCGTTGCAAAGAAAGCGGCGCCGCCCGAAAGCCCGCCAGATCGAGCGTCAGCGTCCCCGCCGGCGACACCCGCTGCAACTCCTGCCAGCGTTGCTCGACCAGCTGCTCCAACAACTCGTAATCCGCCCGCACAATCTCAGCCAGATGGGAAAGCCGCTGCGGCAACCCTGGATTGAGGGTTTCCAGATAAGGCAAAACCTCATGGCGCAATCGGTTCCGGAAGAGGGTGGTATCCAGATTGGAGCGATCCAGGCGGCTTTGCAGCGCTCGCATCTCACAATAGGCCACGATTTGCGCCCGGGTCAATCCCAGCAGAGGTCGGATCAAAATCACATCCGACTGAACTTCTGCCGACTGCGGCAACAACCGGTAAAGCTGAAACGGCGTCGCCGGCAACATTCCCCGCAACCCGGCAGGGCCCGCCCCACGCAGCCAATGCATCAAAACCGTCTCGGCCTGATCGTCCAGATGATGGCCCACCGCAATCAGCCGGGCCCCTTGAGCGCGCGCCGTCCGGGCCAAAAAATCATACCGCACCCGCCGGGCCGTCTCCTCCACCGAGCGCCGTTCAGCTTGCGCCAGCGCCGGCACATCCTCCCGGCCCGAAATATAAGGCAATTCATAGCGATCGGCCAGCACTGCCACAAACTCAGCATCGGCATCGGCATCCTCGCCGCGGATACCGTGATGAAGATGGGCCACCAGCAGGCGCAACTTCCATTCCGGCGCCAGCCGCACCAGCAAATCCAGCAACGCCACGGAATCGGGCCCCCCCGAAACACCCACCACCACGCCGTCGCCCGGCTGGATCAACGCATAGCGCTTCACATAGGCTGCAAATTCACTAAAAAGGTCCACCATCCCAAACCTTTGAAAGCGTTTTGTCGCACGCCTTCGGCGCGCGACAAAACGCCTCGGCTGGCATAATTTACTTCACCGGCACAACCGTCCCGCAGTATTCACAGGTCAACTGCAACATCCCCCGATAAAGCGTCGGCAACTTACCGCCGCAATTCGGACACTGCGTCGGGATATTCTCCGGTATCACATCCGTCGGTGCCGGAGCCGCAGCCGGTTGCTGCGCCGGCGTAGCCGCTGACGCCCCGGACGGAGCTGCCCCCGCCGGCGTCAACCGATCCGCCTCAATCTGCCCGCTGCGCGCCTGATCCAGGAAGCGCACCCATGTCTCATTGTCCGTATTTTCCAGCTTCAAGGTGACTCGCTGCGGCGCGTCATGGCTGTCCAGCTGCAAATGCAACAGTTCCTTATGAGAAAGGAACGCATCCTTATCTTCCGGCTTCATCGCCTGAATCGAACCGATCGGCCCATGCCAGCACAGCTTCTGCACCAACTGAGTCTCAGTAGTAATGAAGAGCAGCTTCTTGGTCGCAATCTCTTCGCGCTGTTCGAAAATAATCCGGGCATTGGTGACAAAAAGCAGCCCGCGCGGCCCTTCTTCAGGCCCCTTCTCCAACCATTGCGCCTGACAGAAAGCAATCGGACTCTCCTGCGGCAACAATGGGAAAGAAGCCGATTCGATCGCATTCATCATCTCTGCCATATGGTTCAATCGACCGGTCAGATTTTCTGCCGCCTGCGCCGTTTCCTCAAAAGTCTTCCGCACCTGAGATTCGGCATTATCCACCCGCGAAGAGAGCGAGGACAGATTGTCCTCCATTACCCCCAACCGGCTGGCCGTCAATCCTCCCTGAGCCAGGGCCTGCTCCAATTCCCGGGCCGGAATCTGCAACATCTGGCGCTGCTGCTCCAACAACCGCAACGAGCTGTCGCGTTGGGTCCGCCAGCGAGCCTGGATCTTCTGAATCTCGGCTTCCAGGTTCCGCCCATAACGATACCCCCGGGTTCGCAGCGAAGCCATCTGAGTCTGCAAGGTATCCACTTCACTGGAAAGCTGCTCCAGCTCACCCTGCACATCGCCCAATGTTACCCGCCCCCCAATCCAATGCCATTGACTCTGCAGCCCCTCAAAACGTTGTCGCAGGTCGTCGTTATTAGAAGAAGAAAGCGTCTGTGTCTGAGGTTGAGCCTGTGGCTTGGGACTGGGCTTGGGACGCGGCTGGGATTGAGGCTGGGATTGCACATGGGAAGTGATGTTCTGCGGCCGCGCCTCCGGCTTATCCTTATCGACCTTCGGCGACGCCTGCTCATCCTGCCGGATCGTTGAATGAAGCTCCGACCGCTCCGACTTCTCACTATGGATCGACGAACGGATACCCTTTTTCTCGGTCATCATCTGCTCCTTTTTGCCATGCCAAAGCAAAACAATCCCCCAACGGCTCGCCCGGACTTAACTCCGCCCCTTACCGTTGGCCGTTCTCCAAATTAAAACGCAAATAAGCTTCCATAAACGCATCCAGGTCGCCGTCCAGCACGGCCTGGGTATTGCCGGTTTCATAATCGGTTCGGTGATCTTTGACCATCTGGTAAGGATGAAGAACATAAGAACGAATCTGATTCCCCCAGGCGGCATCCTGATGCTCCCCTTTCAGTTCCGTCACCTGTTGCCGCCGTCGTTCTTCTTCCAACTGGATCAACCGGGCCCGCAACACACGCATCGCATTTTCTTTGTTTTGCGTCTGAGAACGCTCATTCTGACAGGAAACGATAATTCCACTGGGAATATGTTTGATACGAATCGCGGTCTCGTTCTTCTGCATATGCTGACCACCGGCCGAAGAAGCCCGGTAAACATCAATTTCCAAATCATCCGGCTTGATATCGACAGCCACATCATCGCCCAGATCCGGCCAGACCTCCACCCGCGCAAAGGAAGTATGCCGCCGATGCGCCGAATCGAACGGAGAAAGCCGCACCAGCCGGTGAATGCCCCGCTCCGCTTTCAAATAGCCGTAAGAAAATTCCCCGCTGATGCTGAGCATGACGCTCTTAACTCCGGCTTCTTCTCCTTCCATGGAGTCCAACACCTCGGTCTTGAAGCCGCGCCGCTCGGCCCAACGCAAATACATCCGCAACAACATCCCGGCCCAATCTTGAGAATCCGTCCCCCCGGCGCCGGATTGAATGGCAAAAATGGAATTGCTCCGATCGTACGGCCCCGACAACAAGAGGCGGAACTCTGCCCGATCCATCTCCGCTTCCAACCGCACCGTCTCCGTCTCGAGATCGGCCGCCAGACCTTCATCTTCAAGGTCAACCAGTTCTTGAGTCTCTTCGATCTGATGGCGCAGCCCGCGCCAGTATCCCATCTCTTCTTGAAGGATCGACATCCGCCGCAACAGCTGGCGGGCATTCTCCGGATCGTTCCATAAATTCGGATCCGCCGCCTGTTGTTCGACTGAGGCTAATTCACTCTCGCGTGAAGCGAGGTCAAAGAGACCTCCAGATGGCTTCTACTCGAAAAGCCAGATTTCCCAACCGGTCCTGCAAAACACTCATGTTAAACTCCTACCCCTACTTTGTTGATTTATATTTTTCCTGGCTTCGCCCGGAAAAATATATCCTATTTCCCCAACAGCCCTTCCACAAAAGCCCCACTATCGAAGGGCGCAAAATCATCCACCCCTTCTCCCGTCCCGATAAACCGGATCGGCAACCCCAGCTGATGGCTGATCGACAGGACCATCCCGCCCTTCGCACTGCCGTCGAGCTTTGCCAGAATGATACCCGTAACCTTCACCGATTTCATAAATTCCCGGGCCTGCAACATCCCATTCTGCCCGGTTGTCGCATCCAGCACCAACAGCGTCTCATGCGGGGCCCAGGCCACCCGTTTGGAAATGATCCGGCCCACCTTCTCCAGCTCAGACATCAGATTGTGCTGGGTATGCAGCCGCCCGGCTGTATCGATAATCAACGTATTGGCTTTGCGCGACTGCGCCGCTTCCAGCGCCTCATAAGTAATGGCCGCCGGATCGCCGCCTTCCTCACCGTGGATTACCGGCACCCCAATCCGCTCGCCCCAGATTCGCAGTTGATCGATGGCAGCCGCCCGGAAAGTATCGCCCGCCGCCAGGATCACCCGACGGCCCTGTTTTTGCAAATAAGAAGTCAACTTTGCAATGCTGGTCGTCTTACCCGACCCATTGACACCGACAATCAAAACTACCGCCAACGGCCAGTTGAGGTTTAAAGGTGCGGGCGTTGAAAACAGAGCCGTCACCTCTTCCCTCAGAATCCGCTGCAAATCGGTCGTTTTGATCAGCCCCTCATCCCGGGTCCGTTCGCGCAGCTTATTCAGCAGGGCATCGGTCGTTTCTACCCCAACATCGCCCTGAAGCAATAAAGCTTCCAAATCGTCCCAGGTCTCATTGGTAATATCTCCGGCCCCCAGCATCTGAGCAATCTGGCCAAAGACAGCATTTCGAGTTTTACGCAGGCTATCAAAAATTCCTACCATGTAGCCCTCCGAAAAGATTATAACCCAGCGAAAAGGAGCGTCAAGAATTCCGCCACCATTCTCCCATCGTGATCTCCACTCCCAGTTCCTGCAACATCAACTGGACTTCCGACCAATGTCTCTCTTCCACAAAGGCCAGCGACTGACCGTCCGCCCCCCCCGCCAGAGGGTGCAACCAGCGGCGCAGCCGGTTATCCACCCCCCGCAGCTCCTGCAACGCCGCATCGCTCTCAAAAGCCATCACCATCAACCGGGACGTCTGCGCCCGGCCGTAATGCGCGCTCCATAACTTCAGCCGCCGAACCCACCCCGCATCCAATGTCGCCCCGGTGAGATTCTCGATCAGCGCCACAATTTCCGGCGCCGTCATCCCGGCGCGAATGGCCATCCGCACGCTTTCCGCCGTCAACTGCCAGCTGCCATCCGGCTGCTCAATCGCAATTCGCCGCACCATCCCCGTGCTGTACAGGCTGGGCAAAGGATGCCGGGGCCGCAGGCTGCCCTCTTCCCAATACATACTCCGCGGCAAATCCTGTTCCGGCCCTGCCGAAAAAGCCGGCAGCAGCTTTTTCTCCCATAACCGGGATTCCACCTCAGCCTGATCGGCCCGCCGCATCCACGCCGTACGCCCGTCCAATCGGTGCAACAGACCGCGCAGCTCCTCTACGGCCAGCAATTCATCCAGCAAGGCTTCGCGATCGACCTGCAAAATGCTTACCTGATGGTGAAAAATCAGCCGCTCATACTGCCCCTGCCATTCCTGCAGTGTCCGCTCCACATTCTGCGGCAGTTGCTGCCCGGTAACCTTTTGCAGGAAAGCCAGCACGGCCCCGATAGAATCCCCACTGCGCAGCGCGGCATAAATGCTCGGGCGCGTCAGATGATATTCAATCACACCGTCCTGAAATTTAATCCGCTCCGCAATGCGCTCCAACGCCGCCAGATCGGCCAACGGTACGGGTCCCAAGGCCAGCACCTGAAAATCCGGTTGTAAAACCACCTGCCCCCGTCCCCCTTCACTCGGCGGGAAAGGTTCTCCACCAAAAACCGAACGCCCCAACGCCGAAAAACGCACCCCGATCGGCCGCTCCTCATCCGCAACGCCGAAGCCCAGCTCCAATAGTCCCATAAGAACCAGGGGACGCAAAAGATCGATCACCGCTTTAAATTCCGCTTCCCAAACCTTGGCACGGATTCCGGTGCGCTGCTGTTCGTTGTACCATTGCACATTCAGCAACTGCTCAAAGTCGGCACTGAGCAAAAACCCCCCCGTCCGTCCCTGATTGGCCAGCGTGACAAAGAGATCGCAAGAAAACCAGTTCTCCAGCTTCATCTTTCCCAACAAAGCCATCAACTGCTCGCGCATCTCGATAAAATCGCTGAATTCCAGATAACGATACATATAATATCCGGCCTGAGCGATCGCATCCAGATCGACATGCGGGAAAATATTGGCATCCACATAAGCCTGTAGCAGAGTTTTCATCTGTTCCGGCAGGCTCTGCAACCAAAACCGCAGCCCCACTCGATCGTCGGCCGCCGCAATGAGATCCCCCTGAATGACCAGCAAATCCATAGCCACCAGGAATTCATACAACATGGAGATCAGATCCTCATGCTCTTCCAGCGTAAGCCCCACGCCCCCGGCAATCCGGCGCAAATCGCGCTTGCCGATGCCGCCCGACGACAGACGCTTACAGGGCTGCCGGCGGATCTCCGACCAGATCAAAAAAAGACGGCGGAGAAATTGCTCCCCATTGCCGCTTTCCAGCCGCACCACCGGAAGCGCCGGCTTCTTCCCTGATCCCGCCACTTCCGTCGACTTCTTCCAATGCTGTCGGGAAAGGACCTTCTGGACTTCCGGCGGAATCCCGACCACATGCAAATAGTCAAAGCCGCGCCGATTCGTACCCGGGCGCGGCTCGCCAAAATTGAAAATTAACCCCAGATGGAGCAAGGGCAACAGTCGGCGATTGATAAAGCCTTGCGCCCCCACATCGCCGGCAAACTCTACCGACAATACGCCGGAATTGACCAACGGCAGCAACAGATCCTCGATCGCCATCTCTCCCTTGTTTTGCAACAACAAATCCAACACCATCTGTTGAAAAGGATCCAACGACTGAGGTAGATTCGGCAAACTGGCATAATCCACAATCACCTTGCTCAACGCCGCGCCCAAACTGGTCTTGTTGAGTCCCCCGCCGACCCCCAGCGCCGTGCCGATCTGTTTTAAAGCTTCAAAGCTGTAATTGTCCAGGGCGGTACGTAATGTTTCCACTCAGTCTTCCTCTTTCGGCATGTAGCCTCGGGCCTGGAGCAACTTGATCAGGGTGGGTGTCTGGCTGCGGTCCAGCAAAGCCGCCCGGGGTGTCACCGTCCCTAACAACGCCTGCCGGAATTCCGGCAGGGCTGCCTGCAATTCCTGCAGAGCAAACTCATCCCGCAACAACAACACAGTCTGCCCGGGATAAAGCCGCAGATGTCCATAACGATCCCACCAGTAACGCCACCACTGCTTCAAATCCGGCGGCGCATCAAACCCCGCCGCCGCCGCCCAATGACGCGCCAGCGTTTCCGGCGTCTCCCCGGCTTCAAAAGTCGCATGGAGCCGGCGCGCATTGAAATGATACCGCAACGCCTTCCCCAACACACCGGCCGGGTCGGACCACCGTTGCACCTGATAAAGCACGCCGGACGGCACCGGAGGCATCAACAACAACGCTTCTTCTTCCACAAAAAACTTAACCGCCAGTTCTCCCTGCCAGACAATCTCCGGCATCGGCATATGGAACTGCCGTTCCAGAATAAGATCCTGCAAATGATGTAATCTGAAAGCCAGCGGCCCCGCCTCCAACGGCGTCACATCGACCACTCCTAACAGATTCAGCGGACCGCGCAACAAATTTTCCAGATAGAATTTTAAAAACCCGGGCCACCCGTCCTGCGTCGTCAACGTCAGCACTTCATGCAGCGGCAAACTCTCCGGAGAAGGGAAAAAATCCGCCAGCCCTTCCAATACTTTGGTCGCAGAAAGCCAGACATCCGCCGGCAGAAAAGCCAGAATTCCCAGGACATTCTGCCGCAGGGCATATTGTAACTGTCCCATCGTCGAATTGAAGGTGGTGCCGGTGTTCCAATATTTCCGATAGGTCCACAGCGCCTGCATTTTACCGACTCGCCACGCCGGCCAGAATCCATCCCAATGCCCCATAAACCGATAAGACTGAAACAAAGCCCAGGCCTGATTTTCAGGAGGCAAAGCCAGGAACCGCGCCGCCAGTTCACGGTCCACCCGCACGGGATTTCCCAGGGTCAAAATCCGGGCCACCAACAGCAAATTGAAAAGAAATTCGCTGCGCTCCGGCGTCAACCCTAAAACCTCTTCCCAGCGTTGCAAAGTCGCCGTTTCCAACAAAGGCGCCGGCGGCATCACCTCAATCCGGCCTTGCGAGGGGGCATTTTTGGCCCCAAACGAGGTATACGAACGTAAACTCTCCTCCGTCGGCGTAATCCCCACCAGAAAGCTCAACGGATGGTTGGGACCGGGCTGCCAGACCATTGCCAGCTTCGGCGTCAGCGGCTCAGACTGAATCAACTGCAACAGCTGCTGCGTCTGCAAGACTAACGTATGAGGATCGCCCAAGATTGCCGGAGAAAGTTCTCGCCCCGGCTGGTTTTCTCCCACCGACAGCGGCGGCAACCGGCGCACAATCTCATCCAACAGCACAAATCGTTCTCCGCCATGCGAAACCACCCCCAGGCCCAATTCACCCAGCCGGTTGTGAATTCTCCGCGCATCCCCATCCGGCGCTTTAAAAGGCAAATTCTCCCCGGTCTGGGCCCCTTTCAACGGCCGGCTGTAATTCCACATCAACATCAGGGAAAAGAACGCACGTTCTTCCGGCAACAACTGAGCCACAGCCTGCTCCAATCGCTCCGGATCCAACAACCGATCCACATACATCCGCGCCAGATCCGCCCGGCTACGCCCCACCGGATGCCCGCCCATATTTTGAATGGCATCCCGCAGCTCCGCCACCGGCCAGCCCTGCTCGATAATGGAATCCACCAGCTCCGCCGTCTTGTGGACCGGATTCAGCCAGAACACAGGCCGATTTCCGGTATCGCTGAGCGTCACCGGAGTCAGGCGATACCCCAACGCCTCTTGAGCCGGCGTCAACCCCGCAGAGGTAACAGGCATTTCCGCTTTCCCCATAATCTAATCCTCTACCAAGCATACCGGCGTTAACAAAAGCGTCCTGGTCGGTTCACCAGGACGCTTTTGTCGGCAGTCAATCAAAATCAACCCACTCCCATGCGCCGGGTTAATTAACCTGAATGTTCTTTAGAACTGGAATCCGGCAACAGCGCAGGAATCTCATCCTCATACAGAATAATGTAATGGTAGCCCTGCTCCGTTAAGAAACGCTGACGATTGGTGCTGAAATCCTGATCGATCGTCTCTTTGCTGACCAGAGAATAGAAATAAGCCTGGCGGCCATCCTTCTTCGGCCGCAAAATCCGCCCTAACCGTTGCGCCTCTTCCTGTCGGGAACCAAAAGTTCCCGAAATTTGAATCGCAATGTTCGCATCAGGCAGATCGATCGAGAAATTGGCCACTTTAGAAACCACCAGCGCCTTGATCTCACCCTCACGGAAAGCTTCGTAAAGCCGTTCCCGCTCTTTAGTGGGAGTTTCCCCGGTGATCAACGGCAAATTATAACGTTTGGAAACCCGCTCCAGCTGCTCCAGATACATCCCAATCACCAGAACGTTGTCGTTCCGATGATGTTCCAACAATTGATCCAGAATCTGAAATTTATTCCGGCTCTGCGCCGCCAGAGGATACTTCTCCTGCTGTTCGGCAATCACATACGCCAGACGCGCCTCATCATCCAACGGAATACGAACCTCGTAACAAACCGCCGGAGCGATCCACCCCTGGCGTTCCAGATTGCGCCAGGGCACATCGTACTTCTTCGGGCCGATCAGCGAAAAAACATCTTCTTCCCGACCGTCCTCCCGCACCAGCGTCGCAGTCAATCCCAGACGACGCCGGGCCTGAATCTCAGCCGTAATCCGGAAAACCGGCGCCGGCAACAAATGGACCTCATCATAGACAATCAATCCCCAATCGGCCTGATTGAAAATTCCAAAATTGGGGAACTCTTCTTCCAAAGGCAGGCTTTTCCCCTTCGTTCCCTTTTTACGATGGGTCAAAATCTGATAGCTGGCAATCGTCACGGGACGGATCTCTTTCAACTCTCCCGTATATTCCCCGATCTGATCGGCCGTCAGCGTGGTTTTGTCCAGCAATTCCTCCCGCCACTGATGCGCCGCCACGGTGCTGGGAGTCAAAATCAACGTATTCGTGCCCACCTCAGCAATGGCCGCCATCCCCACGATCGTTTTACCGGCACCGCAGGGCAGCACAATGACGCCGCAACCTCCCGCATCGGAACCTTCCGCCCAAAATACATGGGCCGCTTCCTTCTGATAGTCACGGATATTGAATGAAAGTCCACTCCGGCTGATCTGCCGCAATTCCACATCCAGAGGCGCCCCGTCAATATATCCGACCAGATCTTCCGGCGGATATCCCGACTTGACCAGGGCCTGCTTGACATGGCCCCGGCGCGCGGCCGGCACTAATAAGGTATGGGGCCCTAACCGCCCCAACAAATAGGGCTTAAGATGGCGGCTGCGTTCCAGCTCCATCAACAATAACGAATCATCCGAAACCAACCGCAACCGGTTGGAATCTTCCGGATCGCGCACCAACCGTACCCGGCCGTAACGCCCGATCGCTTCGCGGATTTCCACCACAACATTGTCGGGCACCGGATACTTGGAATAACGGGCCAACCCGGCCACAATTTCTTCCGCCGAAAGCCCCGCCGAAGCGGCATTCCATAAAGAAAGCGAGCTGATCCGATAAGTATGGATATACTCCGGGCTTTTTTCCAGCTCGGCGAAACGGGCTAAGAGGTCACGCGCCGACTCATAGTCGGCATTATTGACCTCCAGCAGGACCGTCCGGTCCCCTTGAACGATTATGGGTGCTTGATTACGGTATTCCACAGCGGATTATTTTACCTCAAAGCTGCCCCTCCGTCAATCTCTGAAAAAATCCCCCGGCGGTCCCCCTTACCTCTCTCTCGCCAGGATTTTTAACGCAGCGCCGCAGAGTTGCAAAGACGCAGAGCCCAAGAAAAATAAATCTTCCTCTGCGCCGCGCTGCGATCTGCGTTGCAATCTCTTTTTCTTCCCAATCTCCTCCCCCTCTTCTCTGTGCTCTCTGCGCCTCGGGGTGAACTCGCTTTTCCCTCTCCCAGAAAGCAAAGCCCCGCTTTTTCCTGAAAACGCTCCCACAAAACCTCTTCTCGGGGTTGACTTTTTCTAAAAAGGCCCCATAATACGAATTGGAAGCGCTTCCAACCAAAAATTCCTCCCCGCGAACCTTTTTGAGAATATTGACATGGGGATAGACTTGGGAGCGCTTCCAATAAAAAGCTTGATTTTCCCTATTGACTTTTTTTAAGAAATCGGTAATAATACCGGTAACGTTACCGGGAAGGTTACCGGTATTATTACCGGCACTGCCGGGCGGCCCACCATTTGCTCTCAACAGGTCTTCGATGCGTAATAAAAAACACGTGGTTACAATTCAAGATGTCGCTCAGGCAGCCAATGTCTCCGTCTCCACGGTGTCACGGGTCCTGAACGGCAAAGTCGATGTGGCCCCTGAAACCCAAAACCGGATTCAGGAAGTCATTGAGCAATTGGGCTATACCTCCAGCCTGGCGGCCCGCAGCATGCGCAGCCATCGGACCAATCTGATCGGCATGGTCCTGCCGGATATCGCCTACCCTTTTTCCATCGAAGTGATGCGCGGCGTCAATCGCGCCATTGCCGCCCTGGATTACGATCTCCTGGTTTACACCACGGGCGATGTGCGCAAACACAGCACAGCCTCTCATGAACAACAGTATGTTTCATTGCTCAGCAATTCGATTACCGACGGGGTGATTATTGTCGCGCCCGTGGCCGTCGATTTCGTCACCTACGCCCCCATCGTCTCCGTCGATCCGGCCACCCATAATCCCAACTACCCCGCGGTTCATGCCACCAATTATGAAGGTGCCCGGGACGCCATGAATTATCTCATCAATCTGGGGCACACCCGCATTGCCTATATCTCCGGCCGCGCTGAACTGGTAAGTTCAGCGCGACGTTTGAAAGGTTATCGCGAAGCCCTCCAACAGGCCGGCCTCCCGGTGGATGAAAGCCTGATCGCTCACGGCGACTACACGACCGAAACCGCCATTAAATGTACCCGCGAATTGCTGGTGCATAACATTCCGCCTACCGCGATCTTCGCGGCCAATGACCAATCGGCCCTGGGCGTCTTTATTGCCGCCAAAGAAATGGGATTCCGAATCCCGGAAGATCTCTCCGTCATCGGCTTCGATAATATCGCCGAGGCCAGTTACCTGAATCTCACCACCATCGACCAGTACATCCCGGAAATGGGCTATACCGCCATCCAGATGCTTCTGCAATTGATCAAAGGGGAACCGCTCGATTCCCAGGTCCGCAAAGTCCAAACGCAACTGGTCGTCCGGGGTTCCTGTCAGGCCCCCGCGCCGCGTTGATTGAATTAAATGGCGATCTTCTCGCTCTAGCCAAATTGAATAATTGAGGAGGTTAACCGAACAGAAAATCTATCCAAAGCTCTCAGTAGTAAATATTTTTATTCAAATTTTAATACCTTAAGGAGAAGAAGATGTCCCGGAAGCTTTACGCTTTGTTCAGTCTGGTAATCGTGGCCACCATGCTGCTGACAGCCTGTGGCACCCCCACCCCCGCTGCTACCCCCGCAGCGACGGAGAAACCCGAAGAAACCGTTGCCCCCGCAACCACCGAGGCTCCTGCCGACGCCACCACCCCCGAAACCCCCGCCACTGGCGAACGCACGGTCCTCAAAGTCTGGTCCTTTACGAATGAAATCAACACCATGGCCATCGCCTTCGAAGGCAAGCACCCCGATGTGGATGTGCAATACACCATGATCCCCATGACCAATGGTGAATATCAGACCAAGATCAAGGCCGCCCTCACCACGGACGACCGGCCCGATGTCATCGCCCTGGAAGCCTCCTTCGTCAAGAGCTACGTCGAAAGCGATTTCCTGGCCGACCTGGCTGACCTGATGCCCGCCGCCAAAGCGGCCCGCACCTACGCCTTCGTGACCGACGTTGGTACCGCTGGCGGCGTCATCAAGGCCTTCGCCTATCAGGCGACCCCCGGCGCTTTCTTCTACCGCCGCAGCCTGGCCAAGGAATACTTCGGCACCGATGATCCTGCCAAGATTCAGGAACTGCTCTCCGATATGGACAAATTCACCGAAGCCGCCGCCGTCGTCAAGGAAAAGTCCGGTGGCGACACCTACATGGTCGCTTCCAATGGCGACTTCCAGAACCTCTTCTTCGCCAACCGCACCGATCCCTGGATCGTGGACGGCAAACTGGTCGTCGACCCCATGGTCGAGAAATACGTTGAAATCGCCAAGACCTTCCGGGACAATGGGTACGAAGCCCAGGCCACCCAGTGGCAGGAAGGCTGGTTCGCCGGCATGAATGACACCCTCGCCGATGCCAACGGCAATCCTAAGAAAATCTTCTCCTACTTCCTGCCCACCTGGGGTCTGCCCTACGTTCTGGCCCCCAATGCCAAGTCCGCCGACGGCGCCCATGACACCACCGGCGACTGGGCCGTCATCACCGGCCCCCTGCCCTATCAGTGGGGCGGCACCTGGCTCGGCGTGATCAAAGACTCCCCCAACATGGAACTGGCCAAGGAATTCGTCCGCTTCGCGACCCTCGACGAAGAAAACCTGACCAACTGGGCCCAGGGCGTTTACACCAACGACTACCTGAAGGCCATCGACCCCGAGGTTGCTCCGGATCAGGCCCAGGCCGCCGGCGACTTCGTCTCCAGCCAGAACGTGGTCGAGAAAATCATCCCCTTCTTCGATGATTCCGACCTGAGCAAGTTCCTGGGTGGCCAGAACTCCTACGGTGGTTTCGCTGAAGCCGCTCCTTCCGTCAACGCCAAGTTGATGACCGGCTCCGATGACGCCATTCAGCGCGCCCTCGCCGATCCCCTCAACCAGTACCTGAACGGCGAAATCAGCCTCGAAGATATGTGGACCTCCTGGAAGGGTGCCGTCCAGAACGAATTCCCGGATCTGATCATCGAATAATCCTGGTTTAAAATTTGGTCTGGTTGCAGGCGGCTGTCCCGCCGCCTGCAACCCGCTTACTCTCAAGCCCACGGGTCGTAGATGGAGTTACCATGAATCTATCCAAAATGCGCAGAAATTATTTCGGTTATCTATTCATCGCTCCGTTTATCATAGCCTTCCTTATCTTCGGGTTGTATCCCATCTACAACACCATTAAGCTCAGCTTTACGGACGCAACCTTGATGAAGGCCGATTGGACTTTTGTCGGTCTGAAAAATTTCCAACGCCTGGTGTCCGATAAATTCTTTCAAACGGCCATCACCAACACTTGGTTCATCTGGCTTTTGAACTTCATCCCGCAGCTAAGCATTGCCATGCTGCTCTCGGTCTGGTTCACCAGCGCCCGCCTGCGCATCCGCGCGGTCGGGGTCTGGCGCGCCATCTTCTTCCTGCCCAACCTGTTGATGCCGGCCGCCGTGGCCTCGCTCTTCTTCAGCCTCTTCTCTTACTTTGGACCGGTCAACCAGTTCATGGTGCAAAGCGGCGTTCTCAAGGAAGCCATGCAATTCTTGCAAAACAAAGGCGTTGCACAGGCCCTGGTTGTCTTCATTCAGTGGTGGATGTGGTATGGCCAGACCATCATTATCCTCATGGCCGGCATGACCTCCATTCCGGTTCACCTCTACGAAGCGGCCATGGTAGACGGCGCAACTTCCAATCAGATGTTCACCCACATCACCCTGCCGCTCTTAAAACCCATTATGATTTATGTCTTCGTGACCTCGTTGGTCGGCGGGATGCAGATGTTCGATATCCCCTTCCTGTTGACTGACGGTCGCGGCTCGCCCAGTAATTCAATTCTGACCAGCAATATCTTTATGTATATGCGCTTCAGCAGCAGCGAAGGTCATATCGGGATCGCCTCCACCGTCGGCGTGTTGATTTTCGTCATGACCACCATCTGTTCGCTGGGGATTTTCTACTTCCTGCGCGAAAAAGAAAGCAAGTAACAGGAGACGATGGAGATGATAAACTATAAACTTTCCTCCCAAATACAGCGCACGCTCGTCTATTTTGCACTCATCGTCCTTCTGGTAATCACGGTGGTTCCCATCTGGATCTTGATGGTCAATGCGACCCGCTCGACCCTTGAAATTCAACAGGGACTGGGCTTCCTTCCCAGCTCCCACATGATTGAAAATTATCAGATTCTGGAAGGCCGCGGCCTCAATCTGGCCCGGGGCTTTATGAACAGTCTCTTCCTGTCGGCTTCGATCACGGTCGTCACGGTCTATTTCTCCCTTTTGACCGCCTATGCCCTGATCGTTTACGAATTCCCGGGGAAAAAGGTCTTCTATAACTTCATCCTGGTCCTGGTCATGATCCCCACCCAGCTTTCGATCATCGGCTTCTACCAGTTCATGTCCAAACTGGGCCTGACCGATAATTACGTCGCCCTGATCCTGCCCAGCATCGCTTCGGCCGGTTCGGTCTTCTTTGCCAAACAATATCTGGAATCGATCGTCATCCAGGACCTGATCGACGCCGCCCGCATCGACGGAGCCGGGGAACTGAGCATCTTCCACCTCGTTATGCTCCCGATCGCCTCCCCCGGCGCCTTCACGATGGCGCTCTTCGCCTTCATCGCCTCCTGGAACAACTTCTTCAACCCCTTCATCCTGATCAGCTCGATTGAAAAATACACCCTGCCCATGCTGGTTCAGACCCTGCGCGGGGATGTTTATCGCACTGAATACGGCAGTATCTACCTGGGATTGGCCTTCACCATCGCCCCCATCCTGATCATCTACGCCCTCTTCTCTCGCTATATCGTCAGCGGTATTGCCATGGGCTCGGTGAAAGAGTAAAGTAGTTCAACTTCTATAGTTGGGTGCCTCGCCCTTTGGGCCCAAAGGGCGAGGCACCTCCCCAGACCGGTTTAGCCAAGACCTGTAAAAAATACCATTCCTTACTTTAACACGCTGTCAAAAACAATAAGAAGTGCGCATATTAACAAAAAAGGTACACTTAATTACAATCGCCGGCCACACAGGTGAAAAAACACAACCCGCGCATTTAGCCCTAAAAACAAAATACATTTTTGGGTGGCTTTCTGAAAATAACCCGGAAAACAAGACAACTAAGAAAAAGCCCTTGTTTTCGCGGGCTTTCTGAAGCCCGCGAAAACATAAAAAATATCTCTCTCCCTGCTTCGCACCGCGCGTCGCTGTTTACGGAACAGCAACCCTTTGCGGGACGCTACAAATAGGCAGGAAAAAAATCATTGAGGTCCTTGCGTCGCTGTGAATCCCCACACAGACGACGCCCTAAAACACACATTGAAAAGGAGTTTTCCCATGTCTGATTATTCCCCAAAACCCGAACACAAATTCACTTTCGGCCTGTGGACCGTCGCCAATCGCGGTGTCGACCCCTTCGGCAGCGCTATCCGCGAATCCAAGACCCCTGCGGAGCTGGTCTACCTTCTGGGTGAAGTCGGCGCCTACGGCGTCAATTTCCACGACAACGACCTGATTCCAATCGATGCCACCCCCGCCGAAGCCGAAGCGATCAAGAAAAGCTTCCGCCAGGCCCTGAAAGATACCGGGCTGGTCGTCCCGATGGCCACCACCAACCTGTTCGGCGATCCCATCTTCCGCGACGGCGCCTTCACCAGCAACGATCCCAAGGTCCGCGCCTACGCCCTTCAGAAAACCATGCGGGCTATGGATCTGGGCGTGGAATTCGGAGCTGAAATCTACGTCTTCTGGGGCGGCCGCGAAGGTGTCGAAACCGATTCCAGCAAGAACCCCATCGATGCCATCAAGCGCAACCGCGAAGCCATGAACTTCCTCTGCGAATATGCCCTCGACCAGAAATACAACCTCAAGTTCGCCCTGGAAGCCAAACCCAATGAACCCCGCGGCGATATCTACAACCCCACCACCGGCCACATGCTCGCCTTCATCGAAACACTCGATCATCCCGAAATGGTCGGCGTCAACCCCGAAGTCGCCCACGAACACATGTCCGGCCTGAATTTCATGCACGCCGTGGCCCAGGCCTGGGAAGCCGGCAAACTCTTCCACATCGACCTGAACGATCAGTACCCCGGCCGCTACGACCAGGACCTGCGCTTCGGCTCCCGGGACATCAAAGCCGCCTTCTATCTGGTCAAATTCCTGGAAGACGTCGGCTATAACGGCAGCCGCCACTTCGACGCCCACGCCTATCGCTCCGAAGACTTCGAAGGTGTGAAAGATTTCGCCCGGGGCTGCATCCGCACTTACCTGATGCTGAAAGAAAAGGCCGCCCGCTTCAACGCCGACCCCGAAATCCAGGGCCTGCTGGCCGAAATCAACGCCACCGACGACACGATGACGCCCTTCTTCGGCGCCTACTCCCCCGAGAAAGCCGCCGCCCTCAAAGCCCAGGCCTTCGACCGCCCCGGCATTGCCAAACGCGGCCTGAAGTATGAACGGCTCGACCAGCTCACCATCGACCTCCTGCTGGGGACCCGCTAACTCAGGAAACTGTCATGCCCAAACCTAACCTGGACTCATTGATCTCTCAGATGACGCTGGATGAAAAGCTGGCGCAGATCGGCTCCTGCTGGATTCACGAACTCCAGAACGGAAACGATCTCGACCCGGCCCTGATGTCGGCCCGCCTGAAAGACGGCATCGGCCAGATCACCCGCATCGGCGGCGATTCGGTCCTGACGCCGGCCGCGGTGGCCCGCACCGCCAACACCATCCAGAAACACCTGATCGAACAGACCCGCCTGGGCATCCCGGCCATCGTACATGAAGAATGCTGCGCCGGCTCGATGATCCTGGGCGGCGATAACTTTCCGCAAATGCTCGGGCTGGCCGCTACCTTCCAGCCCGAGCTGGCGGAGGCCATGACCACGGTCATCCGCAAACAACTGCGCGCTGTCGGTGCCCACCAGGGCCTCGCCCCCGTCCTTGACGTGGCCCGCGATCCCCGCTGGGGCCGCTGCGAAGAAACCTTCGGTGAAGATCCCATCCTGGTCAGCCACTTCGGAGCCGCCTACATCCGCGGCCTCCAGAGCGCCGACCTCGCTCAGGGGATCATGGCCACCGGCAAACACTTCATCGGCCACAGCCTCAGCCAGGGCGGCATGAACTGCGCCCCGGTCCACATGGGCATCCGCGACCTCTACGACATCTATCTCCCCCCCTTCCAGGCCGCCATCCGCGACGCCGGGCTCGCCTCGATGATGAACTCCTATCCCGAACTCGACGGCGAAGTGGTCGCTACCTCGCGCCGCATCCTCACCGAACTCCTGCGCGACAAACTGGGCTTCGACGGCGTGGTGGTCTCCGATTACGAAGCGGTGATGATGATCCACAACTATCATCGCGCCGCCGCCACCCCGCAGATCGCCGCCCGCCTGGCCCTCGAAGCCGGGATCGATGTGGAACTGCCCACCACCTCTTACTATGGAGCGCCGCTCCGCGCGGCCCTCGCCGCCGGCGAACTCTCCATCGAGACAGTCGATCTGGCGGTCCGCCGTCACCTGCAAAAGAAAATCGAACTCGGCCTCTTCGAGAACCCTTACGTGGACGAAGGCCGCATCCCCGAACTCTTCTCCCGGGATGAAATCCGCTCGCTGACCCAGACCTTGGCCCGCCAGAGCATGGTCCTCTTGAAAAACGACGGCCTGCTGCCGCTGCCCAAAACGATCGGCACGCTCGCCGTCATCGGCCCCAATGCCGACAACGGTCGCAATCAGCTCGGCGACTATTCCTACGCCTCTACGCTGGAACTGACCTGCTTCAACGCCAAAACCGGCATGCAGGCCGCCGGCGCACACTTTGCCGAACTCGACCCGACCACGCTCGATCCTTACGCCCCGACCGTGACGACGGTGCTCGACGGCATCCGCGCTCTCGTCTCCCCGGAAACGAAGCTCCTCTACACCGACGGCCTGGATGAAGCCGCCGGCTTCGAGACCTCGCTCACCGCGGCCATGCAGGCCGACGCCGTGGTCCTCGTGCTGGGCGACAAATGCGGGCTGACTATGGACTGCACCTGCGGCGAGACACGCGACACGTCGAGCCTCCGGCTTCCCCTCATCCAGGAGAAGCTGGCCGGGGCCATTCTGGCCCTGGACAAACCGGTCGCCGTCGTGCTGATCACCGGCCGGCCGCAGGCCATCTCCTTCCTGGATCAAAAGGCCAACGCCATCCTGGAAGCCTGGATTCCGGGCGAAGAAGGCGGCGCAGCCGTCGCCGAGACCCTTTTCGGCGACAACAACCCCGGCGGCAAGCTCCCCATGACCTTCCCGCGCTCCGTCGGCCAGCTCCCGATCTTCTACAACGCCAAACCGTCCGGGATCAAATCCAACTGGTACATCAACTACGTCAACGAACCGGTCACTCCGCTCTATCCCTTCGGCCACGGCCTGAGCTACACCACCTTTGCCTTTGACGGATTGAAGCTCGACAAGGCCCAGGCGACCGTCGGAGAGACCCTCGATATCCAATGCACCGTGAAAAACACCGGCGCCGTCGCCGGCACCGAAGTGGTGCAGCTCTACATCTGCGACGAATATGCCGCCCTTCCCCGTCCGGTCAAAGAACTCAAAGGCTATCTCCGCCTCTATCTCAACCCCGGGGAAAGCAAAACCGTCACCTTCCATCTGCCGGTCGACATGCTCGCCTACTACGACGACACCCAAAACCTCATCCTCGAACCCGGCACCATCAAAGTAATGATCGGCAGCTCCAGCGCCGATATCCACCTCCAGAGCAGCTTCGAGATCGTCGGCCCCGGCAACCTGCCCGTCGCCCAACGCCTCTTCGTCTGCCCGGTCGAAGTAGACTGATTCAATAACTGTATTTTCGCGCGCTTCAGAAAGCGCGCGAAAATACAAACAAAAGAACTCTCTCCCCCCATCCAGCGCGTCGCTCTTTACCTGGCAAGCATCGATTGCGGGGGAATAAAAAGCTGTTTTTAATCCGTACCCATGAGCAATCGCCCAGGTCGAAAAATGTAAAGGAGCTCCTTATGCCCTATTTTCTCGGAATCGACATCTCCACCACCGCCGCCAAAGCGCTCCTCATCGACGCCGCAGGCAGCGTCGTAGCCGTCGCCTCCACCGAATATCCCTTCGATACCCCTCGCCCCCTCTGGAGCGAGCAAAATCCCGATCTCTGGTGGAACGGCGTTCAAAAATCCATCCGTGAACTGCTCCAGAAGCCCGGCGTCGATGCCTCCCAGATCGTCGGCGTCGGTCTGACCGGCCAGATGCACGGCCTCGTCATGCTCGACGCCGCCGGCCAGGTCCTGCGCCCCGCCATCCTCTGGAACGACCAGCGCACCCAGGCCCAATGTGACGAAATCCACCGCCGCATCGGCCGCGACCGATTCATCCAGATCACCGGCAACGTCGCCCTCACCGGCTTCACGGCGCCCAAAATCCTCTGGGTCAAAGAGAACGAACCCGAAGTCTATGCCAAAGCCGCCCACATCCTCCTCCCCAAAGACTTCGTCCGGCTGCGCCTCACCGGTACCTATGCCATGGACAAGGCCGACGGCGCCGGCACGGTCTTGATGAACCTGAAAACCCGCGACTGGTCGCCCGAAGTGCTCAACACCCTCGAAATCCCGGCCGCCTGGATGCCGCAGCTTTACGAAGGCCCCCAGATCACCGGACACCTCACCTCCGAAGCCGCCCGCGCCACCGGACTTCAGCCCGGCACGCCCGTCGTCGCCGGCGGCGGCGATCAGGCGGCCCAGGCCGTGGGCGTCGGCGCCGTCACCGAAGGGATCGTCGCTCTGACCCTGGGCACCAGCGGCGTCGTCTTCGCCACCACCGACGGCCCCTTCATCGAACCCGATGGCCGTCTGCATGCCTTCTGCCACTCCGTACCCGGCAAATGGCACCTGATGGGTGTGATGCTCTCGGCCGCCGGCTCCCTGCGCTGGTACCGGGATACCTTCGCCCCCAACATGAACTACGACGACCTGCTCGCTCCCGCGGCCTCCATCGCCCCGGGCTCCAACGGCCTGATCTTCCTGCCCTACCTCACCGGCGAGCGCACCCCCCATCCCGATCCCTTGGCCCGCGGCGCCTTCATCGGATTGACCGTCCAGCACACCCGCTCGCACTGCTCCCGCGCCGTCCTGGAAGGCGTCGCCTTCGGCCTGAAAGATTCCTTCGAACTGATGAAATCGGCCGGCCTGACCAAAATCAACCAGGTGCGCGTCTCCGGCGGCGGCGCCAAGAGCCCGCTCTGGCGGCAGATCCTGGCCGACATCCTCGACACCGAACTGGTCACCATCAACACCACCGAAGGCGCGGCCTACGGCGCCGCCCTGCTCGCCGGCGTGGGCGCCGGCAACTGGCCCGACGTGATCTCCGCCTGCAATGCCGGCATCCAGATCACCGGCAGCACCCTCCCCCAACCCGATCACGTCGCCGTCTACCGCCGCTCCTACCCCATCTACCGCGAACTCTACCCGGCCCTCAAACCGGCCTTCGCCAAAATCGCCGGCCAGTAAAACAAATAGGGGAATTTGCGCGCATCAGAATGCGCGCAAATTCCCCTTTAAAAAATGCCTTGCAGCAACGATTTCCCCCTCCTCGCGAAGCACCCCACAAAGCAACCGCCATTCGGAAACCAGACCTCCGTTCTCGCCCGTTCGTTGGGGGAAGGAGGGGGACAGGGGGAGGATGAGGGCCAACCCACCACGCAAAAATCTCCCCGAGGGCGGCCACATCGGGCCGCCCCTACCCAAATGCCGCCAATGTAGGGGTACCCCTTGTGGGTACCCAATCCTGACAAATCGTCTATTTTCATCCTTCGGGGTGCCGCCCCCCGCATGGCCTTCTGTCCTGAAAATAGCCCCGCCGTGCAAAAAATCCCCCACGGGCGACCATAAAAGTCGCCCCTACGCGAACACCGCCAATGTAGGGGTACCCCTTGTGGGTACCCAATCCTGACGAATCGTCTATTTTCATCTTTCGGGGTGCCGCCCCCCGCATGGCCTTCTGTCCTGAAAATAGCCCAGCCGTGCAAAAAATCCCCCACGGGCGACCATAAAAGTCACCCCTACCCAAATGCCGCCAATGTAGGGGTACCCCTTGTGGGTACCCAATCCTGACAAATCGTCTATTTTCATTTTTCGGGGTGCCGCCCCCGGCAGGGCCTGCTGCCTTGAAAATAGCCCAGCCGCGCAAAAAATCCCCCACGGGCGACCATAAAAGTCGCCCCTACGCGAACACCGCCAATGTAGGGGTACCCCTTGTGGGTACCCAATCCTGACGAATCGTCTATTTTCATCTTTCGGGGTGCCGCCACCCTTCATGGCCTTCTGTCCTGAAAATAGGCCTTTATGGCATGGCCCCGGCCTTGCAACGTCCCGCAAATGGTCCTTGCCCCGTAAGATACGCCACGCTGGATGGCGAGAGAAAGTTTTTTTGTTCATGTTTTCGGCGGCTTCAGAAAGCCGCCGAAAACATCGCCTTTTCCAGAGCCGCCCCGGCAACGCATTCTGAAAGCCCTCAACCGAATATTTTGAACGATCCCTCGATATTTTTATCCAGCAATCTTCGAATCGCCGCCAACTCCTGCTCGACAGCTTTATGCTGAGTCTCCAACCTCACCATCTCCAGCTCAAGCTGTCGATCGATCTGCTGAATACGGGCAAGCTCAGCTTCCTGAGCCCCCGACGCTAACAACTTCTGAGCCTCCTCGCTGAGCTTCCCCCGTTGCCGATTGATCTGTTGCATCTTGAACTGCAAATCGTTTTTACGGGCATTCAACTGCACCAGCCGGGCCTGAGTGGCCGTCATTCCCCCTCCCGCCTGAACGGGATCTTTCCCATTCAGATTATCCTTCCCCGGCAGCCCCGCCGGATCCGGCGACTCTACTTTGTGCGGCCGCCCGCCTTTAGCCTCCACCATGATCGCTGCGACGGTTGCCTCGCCGTTCTTCTTCAAGGCGTCCACGACCGGCTCGCCGCCCCGCTTCACCGCATCGCCGACCGCTTCAAAACCCTCTTCACCGTACTTCACCACCGGTTTGAACACTTCATCGCTCGCCGCGATCGCCTTCTCCATATCTTTGGAAATCGTCGTCATGGCATCGACGACTTCATTCACTTTATCCAGCTTTTTGCCTCCCTTGACCGCATCCCCCAGACCCGGAACGACTGCGATCAACGACAGCATCAGATCCAGCCCGGCGCCGTCCTTGCCCTGCGCGACGTGCTGAATAGCAGCAATCAGATCCCGCACATCGGCCGCCTGTCCGAAATAAGGGATAAAACCGGACGCTACCTGCCCGATGATATTCCAGACATTCGGCTTATCCACAAAGTCTCCCAGCACGGCCCCTTCGATCAACTCATTGACAGCCTGTGCCGCCTCTTTGATCAAGGGGAACTTCTGGATCTTCTCCCATCCCGCCGCCATAAATTCTTTAAAGGTGTTCCAGCAGGCCACCAATCCGGGGAACTTATCGGAGATGGATTGCTGCAACGCGGCCCACTGCCCCTGCACCCGGCTCATCGTCGGCTGGATAATGGTTGTATTGATCTGATTGCCCAACCGGACCGCCTCATCGCCGACCCACTGGAACACCGGGCCCATCACCCCCATAAAAAGGTTCCAGTCAGCCTGCAAACCCGACCAGACCATCCGGAGCCCTTGCACGGCGCTCTTCCCCTGAAATTCGTTAAAGGAAATCGCGGCCTGGTTCATTGCCTCGAAACCATCAACGGCCAGATTGGCCTGCCCCTGCACCCACTTCACCGAATTGGAAGCAGCTCCCCCGACCAGCTTGACCGCAGTCGAGGCATGGGCTTCCACCAAAGTAACCTGCCCCTGCGCGACATGCTGCACCGCCGTCACGCTGGTCTCCGCGGCCGCCTGCGTCATCGTCACGGCACCCTCGGCCCCGTTTTGCACCAGCGTCACGGTCGCATTCGAAGCCGTCTCGACGCCCTTCACCGCCAGATCGGCGCCCGCCTGCACCAGCGTGGTCACCTGAGCCCCCTGAGTGCCGATCTGCTGGACGGCGCTGTTGCCGGCCTGCCCCACGGTCCCAATGGCCGAAGAGGCCGCCGACCCTACAAAGCCCAGCCCCAAACCCAATGCATTGCTCACCTTATTGACCGCCGAATTGCCGGCGCTCTCGACTTTGGAAACCAGGCCGCTCAAAATCCCGCCGAACCATTTGCGGATCGATCCGCCCTTGCTGCTCATGCTCCTGGCGGCGCCGCGCGCCAGGGTTCCCATTCCGGAAACCAGCCGATGCCCGACACTGCGGAAAGCACTGGTCGCGGCCGTAACCTTATTCTGAATCCACGTCTGCGCCCCGATGACCTTTCCCTGGATCCACGTCGAGGCATCCGCCGTCTTGCCGGTGATCCAGCCCCGCGCCGCCTCGGCCTGCCCGTTGATCCAGCCCTGCGCTTCCAGACTCTTTCCACTGATAAAGCCGCGCGCCTCATCCGCCTTGCCGCCGATAAAAGTCCGGGCCGCATCCGCCTTCTCACCGATAAAACCGCGCGCGGCGTCGGCCTTCCCGCCGATCCAGTTCCGCGCTTCGCCGGCCTTGCCCGCAATCCAGCCCTGCGCCGCAGTGCTCTGTCCGTCGATCCAGCCCTGTGCCGCCTCGGCCTTCCCATTGACCACCTTGTGCGCCGCACCGGCCTTTTCGGCAATCCGGGCCCGCTCTGCATCGGCCCGTCCCTGAATCAGGTTCATGAGGGTGGTCGAATCCCCGGTCACCCCCTTCCACAACATCTCGATCCCCAGCCAGGCCTGCGTCGTCAACTGCGCAGTCGTCACTGCCAGTTCACCGGCCTTCTTCTGAAGGGGTTCCCAAACGATCGTTCCCAGCCAGGAGCTGAACTGCCCCCATTTCTCGCTGATGGCGCCCAAAGCCGGCTGCGCCACAGTCAAGAAATCATTCCAGGATTTTTGGGCCTTTTCCTGGAGCTCTTTCCATTGCTTCTGCGCATCCGCAGCCACCGGATCGAGATTCGCAAGCAACTCATTGGCCTCTCCCTGGAACTGCGAACAGAGTTGATCGGCCTGCTCGTCCAGTTTCTGGACCGTCCCTTCGGCATCCGACTGTAACTGGAACCAACCCCGTTCGGCCACCGATTTCGAGGCATCGGCCGCCTTCTTTAGCTTATCGACGGCAAATCCGGCTTTTTCAATGGCGCTTTTTTCTCTCTCTGTGGCTTCCCCTTTGGCCTGTTCGGCTTTGTTCTGCAATTCCGCGCCTTTGGCCTGACTTTCCGCCTGTAGCGCCGCGCCGCTCGCCTTGCTTTCCGCCTCCAGCTGCGCCCCCTGCGCCGCGCTTTCCGCCTGTAACTCATTGCCCTTCGCTGTCCCGGCCGCCTGCAATTCCGCTTCCTTCGTCGTACCGGCCGCTTGCAGATCAGCCGCCTTCTCCGCGCCGGCCGCCTCCAGGCCCGTGCCCTGGGCCTGACTCACGGCCTGCATTTCGGCTTCCATCGCCTGAGTCTCCGAATCCAGCGCCGTCTTCTGAGCCTTACCGTCGGCTTCCACCGCCCCACGGCGCGCCGTTTCATCGGCCTGCAATTCCGACTTTTTCGTCGTGCCGGCCGCCTGCAATTCAGCTTTCTTGCTCTCTTGGGCCGCCTTGAGTTCGCCCGCCTTCGTCTTCGCCGCATTCTTGACCTCGGCCCCTTTCGCACTCGCCCCGGCCGCCATCTCACTGCCCTTGGAACCGCCCTGCCCGGCCAGATCGGCCTTCTTAGCATTGGCATCCTTCTTGGCCGCCTTCAACGCCGACTTGGCCCAATCCGGGATGAGATCTTCCAACCCTCGCTGCACCTGGATCGGCGCTCGCTGGATCTTCAGCCCGGCAGATTGCACGGCATCTGTTGCGGCTTTGGATTCCGCAGCCCCGGCCGGCACCTTGTCCATCAATGGCGCCCCAACGGGGATCGCATCAGCCGCCGCCTTGAGCATCTCAGACGGTTTCTCGACAGCCTTCTCATCCGACGCAGCTTTCTCCGTCGGTTCCGCCTTGACCGCAGATTGCGCCTGAACCTCTGCGCCGCCCTTTTCCTTTTCCGCAGGCGCTTCAACCGCCGCTTTCTCCTTGCCGGCCTGAACCCTTCCCCGCGCCGCATCCTCCACCTTCACAATATGATGCCGGGCCGCCTCCCAGGCCTCCGAAAGCGGCATCGAACGGAAATCCGGCATCCCGGCTTTGACCTCTTTCGCCGCCGCTTCCATCTCGTCGGCCGGTTCACCCGGCTTTGTCTTCGAGGATTTGGCCGCCGCACCCGGCCCCACGCCGGACTGCACTTGATCCTTCTTCGCCTCAGGCATGTCGGCCTTCTGTTTCGTCACTTCGGCCTTCGGACGCTTCTTATCCACCGCCGCCGGGCCCAAATTGCCGGCCGCTTTCCCAGGTTGAGGATCTGCAATCGGAGGTTCTATCTGAGGTATAACCGAAGAATCTTTACCAGGAAGTTGTTCTTTTTCATGCCCCTTGCCGGGGATCGTCGCAGCACCAACCGGCGCTTCTTTCTTTAACCCCGCTGAGGGACCGTCGGCATCGATCTCCCCCACGGCACCTTCTTTTCCAGATTGCATCCGCCCGCCAGTCTTGGCCGGTTCCGCAGCCGGTTTCGCCCCAAAACGCACCGCCGGGCCGAAATCCTGCCGCAGCGGAAGTCCCGACGGCACAGCCGCAGGGCGCAGAGCCCGCTCAAACGGTGCAGTTGAAAGATGGGCCGAATTGGACTTCGCCTGCGATGAAGAAGTCGCCTTGAGTAGAGCCTCGGTCGCCTGACACTGCGGCGCCATACATCGATTGGTCTTATTGGGAGCTGCCTCATCCAACGGTTTCAGTTGCACGACTTCGCTCGCCCGGCCCGGCAATCCCTTCAACTGCAAAGCCGCCGCCCCTTTCAAATCCTCTGTCCGGGCTCCATTCGCCTTCCACCGCTCCGGCAGGGGAGCCGCGCCGCCCTGCTGCACCACATGCGCCAGCTCGTGCGCCATCAGCCGCCGGCCGTTCTCACTTCCCGGCTGGTACTCGCCCCGGTTGAAAACCACATCCGATCCCACCGTATAGGCCCGGGCCTGCAAATCCTTCGCCGTGGATTCCGCTTCGCTGCCCGTATGGACCCGCACCCGGCCCAGGTCCACGCCCAGCCGGCTCTCGAAGAAATCTCGTTCCCCGTCGGGCAATGGCGCCCCGCCGCCCCGCAGCTGTTGAATCCGGCCCGCCATCGCCTCCGAGGTCTGTAAACCGCCGTTATCATCAGACTGCAACCCGATCCGCTGCACCCTCGGGCGGCCGTTACCGCCGCCCTCGCCCGGCGGCGTAGCCAACGCCGGCCCCATCCGCATCACCTGATCGGCAACCCGATCGGCCTCCTGTTCATAGGCATCCCCCGGCTGACTCACCCCCAGCTTCGCCTGGATCACCGGGCGATTGGCAATCTCCACCAGCCTCTGCACATGGTGATTCCCCTGCATTCGATTGATCCGCTGCGCCATCTCCTGGCGCTGCCCGGGACCGACCCTGCGCAACAAAGCCGCCTGTGAATCCATCCTGCCGCCGCTTAACAACGTCTCCGGGCCGGGAATCATCTCATTGCCGGCCCCCTGCATTTCAACCGGTTTCGGCTCGGCCGGCTTCTTCTCGGCCTGCGACTCTACCCGATGATTTTGTTTACTCATAGCCTGCCCCTGGAAAAATTTAATCCCAGAGTAAGCTTACCATTTCACCGTTACGGAATCGTGACAGCCGATTTGGCTTATTTTTTCGCCCGCCGCCTGCGTAGGTAGGTCCCCAGGGAACCGTGGTCGCCAAATAAAATTGCCAAAAGGCGCCTTGAAGTTCCCCCTGCTTCGCACCCCCTACCCCCCTTTCCCCCGAGGGAAAGGAGGGATAAGTGAGCATTTTGGGCGCGCTGCTTTGCAGCGCGCCCAAAATGTCGTCTTTCACCGGCAAAACACCAGTTGCAAAACATGAAAAACTGCTTTTAATTGATACTATGAACAAAAAACATCCTCCCCCTGCTTCGCACAGCGCGTCGCTTTTTACCTGGAAAGCACCTGGTGCGGGACGCGAAAACCGTTTTTAATCTACACTAATGAACGACCGCACAGCCGGCCATTTTTAAAATATTTGGAGTAAATGCCATGCCTCCTCTATCAAGCCTTACAATAACACTTGCATCGACAACCGTCCCAGCCCTGGAAATCATCTCAACATTATTGCAAGCCGGGTGGAAAGTTGATACGGATGGTCTTATACATTTTTTACCTTTGGGCGACAAAGACGCGTTTGCATGGACCACACGAAGCGTTAACGATGTACAAATAGTGTTCGATATTATGAAGAAAAAAGAAGAGGCAGGAGAAATCATAGGTTTAGATCTCTTTTGGGAAGACGGATGCGGATTCGATATTTTATTTCATTCTAGAAAAAAGATTTCTTTTCTTCTTGATATTAATAGAAAGACTTTAGAAAAAGATCCAAGGTTAACCGATGTTAACTGGTATTTAATTCGAATTATTTCACCTCTACTTTCGGCGAAAATACCCATAGAGTTTATAGAATGGGAGCATGTTTGAGAGCTTGTTATTTATGTTTTGGCGCGCATCAGAATGCGCGCCAAAACATACCCCCAAAAAGCATTCGAGGCCGCCCCTCTCGGGGCGGCCTCGAATGCTTAAAAACAAAAATCCGGAATTCCCTACACCCGGCCGCCGTAATGCTGCCGGATCTGCGCCAGAATCGCCTCCCGGCGATTTTGCAGAAAAGCCGTAAACTCCGCCTCCCGCTGCGCAAAAATCGCATCCGCCATCAACTCAAAGATCTCCCGGCTGTGAGGCCCCAGTTCCCCGGACAATCGAGCCAGATGCCCGTCGCGAGTCAAATCCCTCGGAAGCTTTGGCATCCGATTCAGGAGCAGGTTGCTCTTTTTCGCTCAATCCGCCCCGGGCTTCGACGACCGCTTTGCCGTCGTCTTCCTTCGGCTCCGCCGCCGGCGCCTCCGGTGTCTTCATCATACATACTCCCGTTTGCCTCTAACCAAAATATTGAAAACGATAAAAGCTCACCGATGCGATTGTTTGATTATCCCACTCTGATGACCTGCCGGGGTAATCCCGTCGAACTTCCCGTCGTCAATGCAATGCCCCGCGCCTCCAACAAAGCGCAAAAAACCTGATAGGCATCCCACCGTTCAAAAGCACTTATCAACCACCGGGAAGTCCCATTCGCATCGCGATATCGCAAAAAGACTGCCCATCGGTCTTTCCACCCAAACAACGTCCCCACCGTCGCCTCGGTAATCTTCTCAGGCTCCAGCAAAATCCCCCAGCGCGGTTCCCCAGAAAAGCCGGTCTCCGCTGCCGATTGCGGTCCCCGGTGAGGGTAATCCACCATGATCACCGTCCCTCTCCCAACATTCATCCGGCTGATAAACGACCTCCTGGCTCCTCGCAGTTCATAGAGCTGCAAAAACAATCTTTGCTCAGACAGTTCATGTACAGTCACACCCACCCCCAAAATCCCGCGAGTCGAGGAAGCGAAAACAGGTTCAGGAACGCCTCTAAGCAATCTCAAAAAAGTCCCGTACACCCGCATCCCAATCACGGCCCGATAATCCACGGGCCGTTGCGGCAACGACTGATCTACAAAAATGCCGCGAGGACAAAGTAACGTCGTCCCACAAACCAAACCAATGAAGCTTAGAAAACCAAAAAATGTCACTACTCCCAAAGACGGATCGGAACTCTCCCCCTCGGCCAGATAGCAATCTTTTTCGATAAACAAATCCTCTTGCCCTACAGGGACGCTTCCAAAAAACAAAAAAGGAGCTTCATCCTTCCATACCCATTCAAGGACTCCCGTAATCGTCACAACATCAGAAACCTGCCCCGCCTCGATCAAATGCCCCGAACGCACCCATACCGCTCTCCCCCATTTTTCATCTCGCAAAAGATAATAATCCGCGACCGCCCGTCCCCCCCTATCCACTTCCCGATAAGTGTGAAAATCATACAGAGGAATGCCCGATACCTGTATGCTGGTATAACTTCCCCCGTCTGTCACGTCTCGAATCGGTAATACCACGGGGGCAGGAAAAAGATCCATCTGAGAAATTCGCCAGCCCGCCAGGAGAGCCAAAAATAAAGCAAGGCCGCCGATCCACATAGCCAAAACTTTCCAGCTTCCCCAGCGCGCCTGCCAACGCCAGATAGTCTCCCGTCTTATGTTCTTCATAAAAACTTCACCTCAAAATACAAATGCTATCCTGCCACGACAACTCAATTTTAATCATTTATCGCCATCGCACAAACATTTTCCGCTCCCCAAAATCCTATTTTAGGGGTGGCTTCAGAAAGAGAAAAAAGCCCTTTTTTGCGCTCTGTGCAGTAAGTCTGAAAAAAAGCCCATATTTTCGGCGGCTTTCTGAAGCCGCCGAAAATATGAATAAAAAAACAATCCTCTCCCCCCATCCTGCGCGTCGTACCTTACAGGGAAAGTGCCATTTGCGGGACGCTACAAGGCCGGAGCCATGCAATCGCAGCGCCTTAAATTGCCTGATATAAGGCAGAAGACATAGGGGGAATTAAAAGGCACCCTTTGACAATTTGATTTGGCGCCTACGGTTCCTGGGGACTTACCCTGCGGCGCGCGGAAATACAAACTTGCCCGCTTCCCATTTTGGAATACCATTACAAACAGTGCCGATACACTATCGGCCATCTCAGGCAAATTCTCCAGGAGGGCATCATGGCTTTGGACATTCAGTCAATTGAAAAACTGTTGGGCAGCGAAGCCGAGTCTTTACTCGCCCACGAATGCAAAACCATTTCCAAATCACAGCTCCACCTGCCGGGCCCCGACTTTGTGGACCGCATTTTCGTCCCCTCGGATCGCCCGATTTCGGTGCTGCGCAGCCTGGAACAACTCTTTACCCACGGCCGCCTGGGCGGCTCGGGCTACGTCTCGATCCTCCCGGTAGACCAGGGCATCGAGCACTCCGCCGGAGCCTCTTTCGCCCCCAACCCCATCTATTTCGATCCCGAAGCCATCGTCCAGCTGGCCATCGAAGGCGGCTGCAATGCCGTCGCTTCGACGCTGGGCGTCCTGGGCTCCGTCGCCCGGAAATATGCTCACAAAATCCCCTTCGTGCTCAAGTTCAACCATAACGAACTGCTGACCTATCCCAACAAGCACGATCAAATCTTCTTCGCCCAAATCGATCAGGCCTGGGAAATGGGTGCCGTCGCCGTCGGCGCGACCATCTACTTCGGCAGCCCGGAATCCGGCCGCCAGATCGTCGAAGTCAGCCAGGCCTTCCACCGCGCCCATGAACTCGGGATGGCCACCATCCTCTGGTGCTATCTGCGCAACTCCGGCTTCAAGGTCAACGGCGTGGATTACAGCAGCAGCGCCGACCTGACCGGTCAGGCCAACCACCTCGGCGCGACGATCGAAGCCGACATCATCAAACAAAAGCAGCCCGAAAACAACGGCGGCTACAAAGCACTGCGCAGCGGCGACTCCAGCTACGGCAAACTCGACGAACGGATGTACACCCAGCTCAGCAGCGACCATCCCATCGACCTCTGCCGCTATCAGGTCGCCAACGGCTACATGGGCCGCATCGGCCTGATCAACTCCGGCGGCGCCTCCGGCAAAGACGACATGGCTCAGGCCGTCAAGACCGCCGTGATCAACAAACGCGCCGGCGGGATGGGCCTCATCAGCGGCCGCAAAGCCTTCCAGAAACCGATGAACGAAGGCGTCGAACTGCTCCAGGCCATCCAGGATGTCTACCTCTGCTCCGATGTGACCATCGCTTAACCACACAAAACACGCAATTGATGAATAAAAACATATTTTCGGCGGCTTCAGAAAGCCGCCGAAAATATGAATAAAATAATTTCTCTCTGCCTGTCCAGCGCGTCGCCTCTGACCTGAAAAGAACCCTTTGCGGGACGCTAAAATTTTACCCCCCGCGTTGAATAATATACGCCTGCAACTCCGGCAGGAACGGCCCCACATTGAACGCCCCCCAGCCCTCATCCCCGCCCAGCGTAAAAAGTGCCCCGCCCAACACGTATTCATCCGCCGTCAGCACATCGTCATACCACTTCATCTGTTCCAGAAAATCCGCCGGCAAAGCCGACATCGGCTGCCCCACCACCGTCGAATCCAACCCGCATTCCGTAATCGCCAGCGGGATGACTTCATCTCGAGGAATCAAAAAATCCCGATAGAGATGCCGATAACGCCCCATCAAAATTCCCCGGTCGGGATCGGTGACCTTCTGGCCTGCAAGCCCGGCCCCCCAACCCGCATCGGCCCGCGGCCAGCCATACTCATGCAATGCCAGAATATGCCCGCCCTGCCGGGCCCGCGCAAAAATCCCGGTCTCCACAATCGCCGCCCATTCATCCATCTCCGGCACCCCAGTGCTGTAGGAAAAAAGCGCCAGCTTAAACCCCTGCGCTTCAGCCATCTCCAGGGCCCGCAAATAAAACCGGGCCAGCCAGAGGTGACCCTCTACACCGGCCGGATCGACTTCATTGAGAACTTCCCAATAATCGGTCACATCCCGTTCTTCGACCCAACGCGCCATATGGGTCTCCATCACCCACCCGGCCGTCTCGGCCGGATCACCCTGGACCTCCACCGTCTGCACATCACCCACCCGCCCCACCGTGATCGTCTCCGGAGAGACCGCTTTTACCTCACGCAGCAGGCCCAACCCACCCAACGCCTTGACCAGAGCTACATGGGCTCCGGCCTCTCGCACCGCCTTCACAAAGGGAAAGGCTCCGTCCGGCTTGATCGTATGGAGGCCCAGTTTGGAAGGCCCGCCCGCCACGGATAAGGGTGTGGGCGTCGGTCCCTGGCGCCCCGGGAATCCGATACATCCCGTCATCCCGGCCAGCAAACCGACGCCCACCACTCCCGTTCCCAGCTTAAGGAAATCTCGCCGGGAAAATTTCCGCATCAGGCCAAAGCCCCCGCAGAGGCCACAAATACGGCAATAAGAATATAGTGACAGACACAGCCCAACAGAACAAAGATATGCCAGATCTCATGGAACCCGAAAACGCCCGGAAAAAAATCCGGCTTCTTGGTGATGTAAACCACGGCTCCCAACGTGAAGAAAAGCCCTCCGGCCACCAGCCAGATCACCGCCCCCACCGGCATCACCCGCAGAATCTCCCCGAAAGCCAGCACGGCGAGCCATCCCATGACCAGATAGATCCCGGCAGTTACCCATCGAGGCGCATTGATAATAAAGATCTTGACTCCGATCCCGATCGCCGCCATCGACCAGACAATCACCAGCAACCCCCATTGCCAGAAACCGTGGAAAAGATTCAGGCAAATCGGAGTGTAAGTCCCGGCAATCAGCAGATAAATGGCCGAATGGTCGAATTTGCGCAGCACCTTGATCACTTCCGGCCGCGATTTGACCAGATGATAAGTCGCGCTGGCCGAGAACATCGCCACCAGCGTTAAACCGTAAACCGTCAGGGAAACAATCTTAGGCACACTTTCATGGCCCAGCGCCAGCAAAATGACCATCCCGACGGCGGCCAGCACCGCCCCCCCTAAATGGGTAAACCCACTCACCGGATCTCGAAATTTATCCCACATCGCACTATCCTCCTGAAATAGCTTTTCACAATTTAAACGAATAGAAATAGTTTTTTGTGTTTTTGCGTGCATAAGAATGCACGCAAAAACACGAGCCTTTCCTTTTACGTTTTACGTTTCAGAACGCCGGCTTCTCAAAACGCCCATTCGGGCCGACCTCATAATCCACCACATTGACCACTGCATCCAGATTCAACAGCCCATAGATATGCGGAAATTCCATTCCGGTGTCGTAGCTGTCTTCATAACGCAACTCCGCCGCCAGCCGCTGTGGATCGATCACCAGCAGCACCAGCCCCGTAGCGCCTTCAAATCGGGTGTTGGCCACCCCCGCCACCTGCTCCACCGTCGAACAATGAATGAATCCCTGCAAATCCAACGATTCGGCCCGATAGCTCCCGGCAGCCAATGCGGCTTCCCAGTCCGCCCGTGGCGTAATGTGCACAATCACGTCCATTTCTGCTCCTCTGATTAAAATAGTGTTTTTTCTTCTATCGCCGGTTGCCTTCGGCAGTCTGCGATAGAAAGAGTTCTTTGCTGTTTGTAGTTAGCTAACAGTCGATTTTTTCGTCCCGCAACAGACTTTTGCCGGGCTTGAAGCGACGCGCGGGATAGCTGAGAAAGTTATTTTTTGTTCATTTTTCGGCGGCTTTCCGAAGCCGCCGAAAAATGAGTTTTTCTTTCCTTTGTTTTCCGGGCTAACCGCACAGATTGTATTTTTCGCACTAACAGGATGAAAAAGAGACTTTTATTTTCCGGTAACCACCCGTCGGATACGCGCCCGATCCGCCTTGGGCCAGAGCGCCTTTCCCAACAACACCCGCTCCAGCGAAGCCGGCCCCTCATGCAGCCGCCGCCCCGTTGCCTGCGCCACCGCATTGAGCAGAGCCGGCGCCGTCGGAATCATCACCGGCTCGCCCAGATTCTTCGCCCCGAAGGGCCCCCTATCCCAGACTGTCTCCACAAAAGCCGCCGAGATTTCCGGCACATCCAGAGCCGTCGGCAGCAGATATTCATCGAAATTCACCGCCCGGGGATAGCCCTCATCGAAAGAAAATTCCTCCAACAATCCATAGCCGATCCCCTGAGCGATCCCGCCGTACATCTGCCCATAGGCTCCCTGCGGGAAAAGCAACCGCCCGCCGTCGTGCGCAGCCCAAACCCCTACGACATCGACCTTGCCGGTCGCCCTATCAACCTCGACTTCCACCACCTGCGCCCCGAACGAATAGGCCGCATAAGGCTTTCCGTGCCCGGCTTCCATATCCCAATGGATCGGCGGCATCTCCCATCGCCCCACCGTCGAAAGCTCAATCCCCATCCGCCGGGCATGATCCACCACCGCCTCAAATCGCACCGGCTCCTCCGCCGGCCCGACAAACGACTCGCCCTCGCGTACCACCTGCTCCGGCGCACAATCCAACAAATCCGCCGCTGCCGACTTGATCAGAGTATAGAGCTGCTCCGCCGTCACCCGCGCCGCATTGCCGCCCAACAACGACGCCCGGCTGGCCACCGTCGGCCCCGACTCTCGCGCCGTCTCCGTATCCGGGCGCGGCATCTTAATCCGCTCCGGCGCCAGACCCAACACCTCCGCCGCAATCAAAGGGAAAACCGTATGCGAGCCCTGCCCGAAATCGGTCAACCCCGAGGTCAATTCCAACGAATAATCGGGACGAACCGCCAACGTACAAACGGCATAATCGGCCCCTTCCGCCCCTAACGAGGATCCGTGAAAGGTCAGCGCCACTCCGATCCCCCGGCGTCGTTCCAATTCTGCCGGCTGGACCTGATAGAGCGCCCGTTTACGGTCCCAATCCGCCGCCTGCCGCACCTGTCGCAGAGCCGCCTCCAATCCTACCGGTCCTTCCAGAGGATAGCCGGTCGGCGCGGCATCGCCCTTATGCAGCGCATTCTGCAACCGAAAGGCCAGCGGATCCATGCCCAGCTTCTCGGCCAGCTCATCGATTGCCTGTTCGATGATCGCCGTGGCATCCGTATTGCCGAAACCCCGGAAAGCCCCGGCAAAACCGTTGTTGGTATAGACACAGTAAACATCAACCTGAGCCGCCCGATATCGATAAGCCCCGGCCGCATGCATCGCCGCCCGCCAGCCCACAAAAGGCGTCATCGAAGAATAGGCCCCGTTGTCCAGATAAAGCGTCGTCTCGACGGCCAGCAGCGTCCCGTCTCGTCGGGCCGCAAGTCGCACATGTCCCCGCGCAGCCTCCCGCTTGTACGAGGCGATCATCGACTCCTCACGCCCGACGATCAACCGCACCGGCCGCCCCGCTTTGAGCGCCAGCCGCGCCGCCTGAGCCGCCGTTTCGTAATTCAAATCGTCCTTGCCGCCGAAAGCCCCACCGACAAAAGCCTGAATCACCCGCACCTTCGCTTCCGGAAGCCCCAATACCCGCATCAAATGGCCCCGGTTGATAAAAGGCGATTGATCGTCCGCATAGACAATCACCCCGCCCTCGGGCGTCGGCACCGCGACGGCCCCTTCCGGCTCCAGATAAGCATGCTCCTGACACGGCGTGCTGTTCCAGACATCCAGCACCACCTCCGCTTCCGCAAAACAGGGCGCCGGATCGCCGTTCCGCACCACCAGATGGGCGCACAAATTTCCCCTGGGCAATTCCTCTGCCTCCCAGGGCTGTGGACCGATCACAGGGGCCTCAGAACGCAAAGCTTCTTCCATGTCAAATACCGCGGGCAAAGGCTCCAGGTCCAACAAAATGGCCCGCAGCCCGGCCTCAGCGGCTTCCGGAGTCTCGGCCGCCACGGCGGCAATGGCATCTCCCACATACCGCACTTTCTCATAAGCCAGCATCGTATTATCGACAATAGGATAGCCGTATCGGCTGTGATCCACAAAATCTTCCGCCGTAATCACCGCCACCACGCCCGGGACCACCAACGCCGGCGCGACATCCAACCGTACAATCCGGGCATGCGGCAATGGACTGCGCAAAACGCGCGCATGCAACATCCCCGGGAAAAAATAATCGCCTACAAAACGGGCCTGCCCCGTCACCTTCTCCCTGGCGTCCAACCGCACCGCATGTTTTCCGATGAATTGGCATTCGCCCATGGTTTGCTCCTATGGCGTGACGTAAATAAAGCGCCACTTTTGCGCGCCCCCTTCAGGGGCGCGCAAAATTAGCTCAAATTCTTTCTTCTTTCTTGAGCGGTCGCCTCGATCGCATCGACGATCTGCTGATACCCGGTACAACGACACAGGTTCCCCGCAATCGCATAGCGGATTTCCTCCCGATCCGGCTCGAGATCCCGTTCCAGCAGCGCCTCCGCCGAAAGCAGCATGCCGGGAATGCAAAAACCGCACTGCACCGCTCCATGATCGATAAAAGCCTGCTGGAGATCGCTCAACTCGCCATCCGGCCCCTGCAAGCCCTCCACCGTGACCACAGCCCGCCCTTCCGCCTGATGAGCCAGCATCAGACAGGCCAGCACCGGCTCACCGTCCAGCAACACCGTACAGGCTCCGCACTCACCGCCGTTACAGCCCACCTTGACGCCCAATAAGCCAAAGGTCTCCCGCAAAACAGTCAACAGGCTCAACCCCACCGGCACGGAAGCCGTCACGGCCTCGCCGTTGAGCTGAAAATGCACCGGCTGCGGGCTCCCGTCATGTCGCACACGCGGATGGACTCTCGTTTCAGGATCGGGGGGATGAACGACGCCGGGATGCTGCACCGGGAGGTGTAGATCGGCCAGAAATTCCGGCAATTCCACCGCCGGCTCAATCTCGAAAACCTGCGCCAGCGCCCGCCGGGTCAACGCCGCCAGCACCGGCTCTTTGTAAGGCGTCGACCAGCGCCGCCCGGCTTCGGCCACCATCACCGCCGCCATCCGCGCCCCCGCTTCCTCAAAAATCGCCGTCGAAGGCCGCTGCCCCAACAACCCGGATTCTACCTCCGTAATCCGGCGGGTACGGGGAATCGCCGCCCCCGCAACCAGACGTACATCGGCAATCCGCCCCGCCTCGTCCAATCGCCCCGCCGCACTGATAGAAAGCCGGGAGATATTCAGGGCATTCCGCCGCCCCACCTTGATAAAAAGGCTCCGTCCGCCCGGCGCGGCAAAACGCAGCGCCGTCAAAATTTCACCCGGCTGCAAGCCCGTCCGCCCGGGCCCTTCGATCAAATCCGCCAGCGGCAGCCGGCGCACGCCCTGAGGCCCCAAAAGCTCTACTTCAGCATCCAGCGCCATCAAAGCCGGGATGCTGTCGGCCGCCAGCGCGGCATTACAAATATTTCCTCCCAGCGTCCCCATATTGCGCAACTGCACGGCCCCAGCGCCCACCGCCATCTGAGCCAGCAGCGGCGCCTTCGCCCGAATCACGGCACTCGCCAGCAGCCGGGCAAAAGAAACCCCGGGCCCCAGCGTAATCGTCTCGCCATCGACTTCAATCCGATCCCAGCCGGGAACATCGTGCAGATCTACCAGACGATCCGTCGCCAGTTCCCCGGCCCGCAACTTCAACATCAAATCGGTACCGCCGCCCAGAATGCGGGAGCGGATTCCCGACTCATTCAACCAGCGCACGGCTTCTTCAAGGGTTCGAGCGCGCCGATATTCCATCGTTTTTCCCTCAATCCAGGTCCAGGTAGACCGGCAGAACCTCATCGCACAGATAAACCTCAGGGATCGGCTGATAAAAGCCCACGCCCTGAACATAAGCCTCGCGAGCCCGCACCGCCAGGATCACCGGATCGCCGGTATGACGCAGCGCAATCGAACGCGCCAGCTCCGGCGTCGCCGCCAGATGGACAAACTGACGCGCCATCGGCTGCAATCCCTCCCGGCGAATGGCTGGTAAATTTTCCGGAGCCGTCCCATGATACAACACCACCGGAGGCTCCACCACAGGATAATCCGGCCGCATAGCCGTATGACCGTAAAGGGCCCGAATCCGCTCCCCCACAATCTCGTACCGCCGCCGGCCCGGCAACGCCACCGCCGACTCAATCTCGGTTCGCGTCACCCAGCGAAAATTCGGCAGTCCCTGGATGATCTTCATCACATCGGTCAGTTCGGCAAACCCATCCCCATCCAGAATCAAATGAAACCGCTCCGGGTTGTGGCGCAACAACAGCGCCAGGAATTTGCTCAACCGCACCAGCCGCGCTTCAGCGCGCGCCGAGTCTTCACTCATCACCGGCCTCCTTTTCGTTAGCTCCCAGCTCCCGAGATTCCATCGCAGCCCGCGCTACCCGCCAGAGGTTGGCCCGTGCCTGTGTCTGATCCCGTCCCAGCGAATGCAGAAAAGCATCGACCTGCGCCCGCCGGCCCTTCTCACCCCGCTCACAGGTCAATTCCGGCGGCAATTGCCATCCCTGCGCCCGGGCATAGCGGACAATTTCTGCTTCTGCCAGATAGATCATCGGGCGGATCACGGTCAACTGCCCCTTAAAAAAAGAACGGCATGGATCCAGAGTCTCCAGCCGTCCCGAAGTCAATAAATTTAAAAGCGTGGTCGCCGCCGCATCGTCGGCATGATGACCGAACGCCACCTTATTACAACCCAAACGATCCGCTGCCAGAAAGAGCGCCCGGCGCCGATTGAACGAACAGCGGAAACAGTCCGGCGGGCGCGGTTCATCGTCGGCCAGCACCAATGGATCGATCACATAGGTCACCCCGAGCTCATGAAACCAGGGTTCCAACACCGGACGGACATCGGGCAACCCGGCCTCCGTCCCATTGATATGGACCGCGACAATCTCGAAAGCTCGCCCTCGCCCCACAGCCTGTCGGCGCATCCGCAACAACAGGTCCAGCAACACCCGGCTGTCTTTGCCGCCCGACACCCCCACCGCAATCCGGTCTCCCGGTTCCAGCAAAGCAAAATCCCGCGCCGCCCGGGCCACATCCTTCAACAGATAATAAGCCATCGCTTCCGGTTCAGACATAACACAACCTGTTTGTTTTTGTTTTTTTCGCGCGGCCTTTCAGGCCGCGCGAAAAAAAACAGTTGATGGCTATTTGATCCGGGTCCCGTACTGCTGCTGATAATAAGAACGGTAAAGCTCCCCACTCTTAATAGGCCGCCACCAGGATTCATTCGCCGCATACCAGCGCACCGTCTTCTCCACCGCTTCCGCGCAGGTATGGCGACTTTCCCAACCCAACGCCCGAATCTTGCTCACATCCAACGCATAGCGACGATCGTGACCCGGCCGGTCTTCCACATGCTGAATTAAACTCTCGGGCTTGCCCAACGTCTCCAGCACGATCTTCGTCATCTCGATATTGGTCATCTCCATCCCGGTGCCCAAATTGTAAATCTCACCCAACTGGCCACGATGCAACACCAGGTCGATCCCTTCGCAATGGTCCAAAACATATTGGTAATCGCGCATCTGCAACCCGTCGCCATAGACCGGCAGCGGTTGATTGTCCATTGCATTGGTCGCAAAAAGCGGCACCACCTTCTCCGGATACTGGAACGGCCCCACATTGTTGGATCCCCGGGTAATGGTTATCGGCAGCTTCCAGGACTCATAATAGGCCAGCACCATCAAATCTCCCCCGGCCTTGCTGGCCGAGTAAGGGCTACGCGGCTCCAGATGATCCGTCTCCACCGATCGCCCCTCAGAGACCTGCCCATAAACTTCATCCGTGCTGATCTGATGATACCGTTCCAATCCCAACGTCTTGGCCGCTTCCAACAACACAAAAGTGCCATAGACATCCGTCTGGATAAAAGCCCCAGGCTCAGTCAAAGAACGGTCCACATGGGTCTCCGCCGCAAAATTCACGATCGTATCGATTTCATACTGACGAATCGTCTGCTGGACCGTTGCCGTGTCACAGATATCGCCATGTACAAAAGCATAACGCCCCGCAAAACGCCCGGCCACATCTTCCAAATTTTCCAGCCGTCCGGCATAGGTAAGTTTGTCGTAAACCAAAATAAAATAATCCGGATATTTTTCCAACATCATACGGACAAAGTTGGAACCGATGAAGCCAGCCCCGCCAGTCACCATGAAACGACGCATCCCAATTCCTCCTTGATGTCAACAACTTTGAAGAAGATTCTACCACAGATAAAAGCCACAGCCAGAAAAAAAACAAATTCCTTTTTTGGTTGACAATCCCCTATCATATGATAAAATGGCGGTCAAATTTAGGCGAGTCATCAGGGCACGGATAGAGTCTCTATACCTGGCCTGATGAATGAGGAGCTCAAAGTGGAATTGGAAAAGGGTAGCCCTACTGAACCCACCTCAATGGAGAATCTGATGGAAGAGGCTCTGGCCGTTCCGGAGACACGGCGGGGCCAGCTGTGTGAAGGCATCATCCTGGACATCCGGGACGACGGCCTGGTTGTGGACATCGGCGCCAAGCGCGATGGTCTGGTCCCCAAGGCGGACATGGAAAACCTTGAAGAAAAATTCGAGGTTGGCCAGAAAATTCCCGTCATCGTGACCAACACCCGCGGCGCGGACGGCAACATCGAACTCTCGGTTGCTCAGGCCAAGATGCAGGAAGACTGGCTCACGGCCGAACAGATCAAGAACGATGAATCTGTCTATGAAACCAAAGTGCTGGAAGCCAACAAGGGCGGGTTGACCGTCCAGTTCGGCCGCCTGCGCGGTTTCGTCCCAATCTCGCAGCTGATCGGATTCGCAAAGATCCGCCAGGCCTCCGAACGCAGTCGGCGTTTGCACGCGATGGTAGGGCAATCCATTATGCTCAAGGTCATCGAGGTCAATCGCCGTCGTGAGCGGTTGATCCTCTCCCAGCAGGCAGCCGAAAAAGAATGGCGGTCTGCCCGCCGCAAGTTGCTGTTGGAAGAGCTGGAACCCGGGCAGGTACGCACCGGGCGGGTCAGCCAGATCACTGATTTCGGGATCTTCGTGAACCTGGGTGGATTGGATGGCCTGGTCCATATCTCGGAACTTTCCTGGGGCCACATCGATAAGCCCGCCGAGGCCTTCCGCGTCGGCCAAAAAGTTCAGGTCAAAGTCCTGAGCGTGAACCGCGACCGCCGCCGCATCGCCCTGAGCATCAAAGCCCTTACCCCGGACCCGTGGGAATCGGTGCCGGAACGCTATCGCGAAGGGCAACTGGTGCAGGGTCGGGTCAGCCAATTGTCTGACTTCGGCGCCTTCGTGGAACTGGAAGCCGGTGTCGAAGGATTGCTGCACAACACCGAACTGCTCTCCCCCGAGCAGAAAGAAGAACTGACGCCTGGCGCTAAAGTGCTGGTGAAGGTGATCCGCGTTGAACCGGACCGCCGCCGCATTGGATTGAGCGTCAAGCAGGTTCGTCGTGAAGAATGGGAAGACTGGGAATCCCGCGCCTCGGCCATGCCGAAGCTCGTGGAAGAAGTCGTCCCTGAAATCGACGACACTGACGACGACGATCTGGACACGGAATTAGACTGAGACAGCAAAGGAGCGCAGTAGCCGGATGACCAATAAAGAAGAAAAAATCATGGTAGAGGGCACCATTGTCGAGGCCCTTCCTGCAACGCAGTTTCGCGTTAAGCTGGATACAGGGCACGAGGTGTTAGCTTACCTGTCCGGCAAAATGCGCAAATACTATATTCGGATCCTGCTGGGAGATCGCGTTCGCGTTGAACTCTCTCCCTACGATCTGACTCGCGGTCGGATCGTCTATCGCCACAAGCGACAGGTTGGAGACGAAGTCATCGACGACATGTCCTAGTCAGGATAACAACAAAGACAAAAAAACCGGGAAGCAAAGCTTCCCGGTTTTTTTGTCTTATATTACTTATCGCACCGCGATCAAAGCCACCCAATCGCCACGCTGCAATTTCTCCTGGACGGTCAAGCCGCCCGCCGTCAAGGCCGCCGTCACAGCATCCGCCTGTTCTGCCAGAATCCCGGAAGCAATCAAGACTCCGCCGGAAGCCAGCCGCTCCCCCAACCCTTCCCCGGCCATCGCAATAATCACCGGAGCCAGAATATTGGCCAGGATCATATCGTAAGGCCCGGGAGCATCCGCCAGCGACCCAAACAACAATTCGATGGCGGTACCGGCGCTATTGTGTTCCACATTCTGCCGCGCCACAATCACCGCATTCTCATCGTTGTCCACGGCCAGCACCGGACCGGCTCCCAACCGCGCCGCCGCCAGTGCCAGGATTCCCGTTCCGGTCCCTAAATCCAACACCCGTTGCCCGGGGCGGATCTGCGTCTCCAGCGCCTCAATACACAATTGCGTCGTGGCATGCAGTCCAGTGCCGAAGGCCATCCCCGGGTCCATCTCAAGCACAATCTCCCCCGGGGCCGGATCATAGGTGCGCCACGTGGGTTTGATCACCACCTGCTTTCCCAAATGCAGGGTCGGAATGCTCTCCCGCCAGGTCGCCGTCCAGTCCTGATCCGGTACCAGCTGGAACGAAGGCGCCGGAATGGGCAGAATCTGTCCCATGTGCCAGAGCGCCTCTTCCACCTTCTGCCGACGATCCTCAATCGTTTCATCCACCGCCAGATAGGCCCGTACCGTCACCGGCCCCTTCCCCTGTCCCAATCCCAGATCAATCGCCACCCCCTGAGGAGCATAGCGGCTCAGCACTTCGGCAACGGCCTCCGCCGCCTCCGGTTCCACAACTACACTGGCTTCTAACCATTCCATCCTTTTTGATCTCCTCTTTCTCCGAATTAACACAAAAGGCGGCAAGGACTCAGCCTTGCCGCCCCGGCTTATCACTTTCTATAGCCCTAGCGACTCTTTGATCCGATCGACGAAGCTCTGCTTCCCGCCCATCACCGATTCGGTCCCCAACGTGCGGGCCAGCTCCTGGAAAAGTTGACGCTGTTCCGCCGTCAAATGCGCCGGAATGCCTACCTGCACCACAATGAGCTGATCACCGCGCCCGCTCCCTCGCACATTGGGAATGCCCAATCCGCGCAGTCGGAAAATCGTCCCGGCCTGGGTTCCCGGGGGTACGGTAATCTGACGCTCACCGTCCAGCGTCGGCACCTTGACCGAACTCCCCAACGCTGCCTGCGCCACATTGATCTGCATCTCCAGCAGGACATCTACGCCCCGCCGTTTGAAATAAGCATGCGGCTGGACATGCACTGTAACATACAGATTTCCCGGAGGGCCGCCGCGCTCACCCTGTTCACCTTCACCGGCCAATCGAACACTCATGCCGTCATCAACTCCGGCCGGAATCGTGACTTTCATCCGCCGACGGGCGAAATTCTTTCCCGTCCCATTGCAGGTATGGCAGGGAGTACGAATCACCTGACCGGTTCCCTGACAGGTCGGACAGGGAGCTACATTGACAAAAGATCCCAAAAAAGTATGCTGCACCCGGCGAACCTGCCCGGCCCCGTTACATTCCGTACAACGTTCGGGTTTGGTCCCCGGTTCAGCCCCCGTCCCGCTACAGGTGGCGCAGGGTTCGGTTCGCTGCACCTCAATCTCGCGATCTACGCCAAAAGCCGCCTCTTCAAAGGTCAGATCGACATTGACGCGCAGATCGTTGCCGCGATGAGGCCCGGAACGGTCCCGGCCGCCGCCAAAACCGCCGAAATTGCCAAACACTTCGGTGAAAATATCAAAGGGATCGCGGAAACCGCCGAAATCGTAACCGCCCGCGCCGCCGCCCATTCCGTTGGGTGTAACGGTCCCGTAACGATCGTACACCGAACGCTTCTCAGGATCGGAAAGCACTTCGTACGCCTCATTGATCTCTTTAAAGCGCTCTTCAGCATCGGCTTCGGTGCTGACATCGGGATGATACTTACGCGCCAGCTTACGATACGTCTGCTTGATTTCATCCTGAGGACAATCCCGAGGGATCCCTAATACGGCGTAATAATCCTTAGCCATGGAATAACCTCACTGCTCCAGTGCAAAAAATCGGTTTGATTCCTACCGGCCTTAAGCCGGTTTATTCCGAGATATCGTCAAAAGTCAATGTAAATCCGTCGTGAATCTCTGGATTATACGACTCGTAGACCAATTCGCTCAATAAACTCGCCACAAAACGGATCGCGGGGATAGCCTGACCGTAAGCCATACGAATCGGCCCCACAACTCCGATCGTTCCGGTCGCATAATTGGAAACACCGTACCGGGTCAGGATCAGACTGCACGCGCGCAACTCATCCCACCGCCCTTCACCGCCCACCAAAATGCGCATCCCCCCCACGCCTACCGAAGGCGTCAATACATCCTTCAGGATTGTCTGTAACAGGTTGCGCTCTTCCAATACCCGCAAAACCCCGGCCGTATGCCCTTCACTCTCTGCAAATTCAGGCTCCTGAAGCAGCTCCGTGACCCCCTGGCGATAAATCTCTTCCACTTTAGGCGCCTCAGCCTGCCGCATCAGAGAAATCACCAGATCCATCACATCCCCTTCCAGAGCCGGGAACTCCGACCGCCGCGCCCGAATCTCATCAGCACTCAGGCCGGCACACACCTGGTTTAAACGATCCGCGGCATCGCTCAGAGCATTCTGCGACATCAGTTCCGGCAAGACCAATACCTGCTGTTCAACCAGCCCCCCATGGAGCACCAACACGAGCAAAACAGCCCGGCCATGGGTCACGATCAATTCCAGATGCTTATAAAGGGCTCGGATTGCCCGGGGAGCCGTCACCAGAGCGGCACCGCGTGTTTTATGCGCCAGCACCGAAGCCGCCAGCGGCAACCATTGCTCAACGTCCTGTTGCGCCTGGTAAAATTGATGCGCAATCATCCGTTGCTCCGGCATAGGCAGTTCCTGCTCCTGCATCAACCGTTCTACAAAGTAACGGTATCCCGCAACCGTAGGAAGACGGCCGGCCGAAGTATGGGGTTGCCACAAATACCCCAACTCTTCCAGTCGCGCCATCTCATTGCGCACCGTCGCCGTGCTCATATTGAGATGATAGTGACTGACCAGCATCTGCGAAGCGACCGGAGCAGCCGTCCGCACATGGTCCTGCACGATCAAAGCCAACAACATTGCCTGACGTGGAGTTGGTTCTACCATAAGCGGTTCCATCTTTTCTTACTCCTTATCCTGCACCATTTTAGCAATCAAAACCTCCGAGTGCTAAAAAGGCCCCATAAATGATACCATGTATAAGGAGAGAGTGCAAGTATAGCAAGACTTTTCTTCAGCGGCTTTCTGAAACCCGGACAGGCAAGAAAAAAATCTATGTTTTCACAGGCTTTCTGAAGCCCGCGAAAACATAAACCCCAAAACTCTCTCCCCATCCCCCGCGTCGCATCTGACCGGGAAAACATCCTTTGCGGGACGCTAAAAATTGTCCCCCCCGCTCGAAGCTAATTTCTTATCTTTGTGATATACCCCGTCTATGATACAATAGGCGGGTATGACAGACAGAAATCATCCCTTACTGCAAAAATTAAACGAAGCTCAAATTCAAGCTGTAACAGCCGGCCCGGGCCCCTATTTAATCCTGGCGGGTCCCGGCTCGGGAAAAACGCGCGTCCTGACCCATCGGATCGCCTGGATGCTCACCGAGCAGCACATTCCAGCCTGGCAAATCCTGGCCGTAACTTTCACCAATAAGGCCGCCAAAGAGATGCGCCATCGCCTGGAACGGATGGTCGGAGAACAGGCCGCCCATGAAATGGCCATGGGAACGTTCCATTCGGTCTGTGTCCGTCTGCTGCGCCGGGAAGCCGCCACCGTAGGCTTGAATAAAGATTTCCTGATCCTCGATACCGATGATCAGCTCTCCGTCATGAAACAGATCGTGAAGGAAATGGGCCTGGATGATAAGAAATATCGTCCCCCCGCCATCCTCAATGCGATCTCCAATGCCAAAAACGAGCTTATCCCGCCAACGCAATATCCGGTCAAAACCTACTATGATGAAATCGTTGCCCGCGCCTACGCTCGCTATCAGGAAACGCTCCGTAAAAACAGCGGCGTCGATTTCGACGATCTCTTGACCGAAACGGTACGTCTGCTGCGCGACAATCCAGAAACGCTGGAACGGTACCGCGACCGCTATCACTATCTGCTGGTCGATGAGTTTCAGGACACCAACATGGCGCAATATCTGATCCTCAAACTGCTGGCCGAAAAACACCGCAGCCTCTACGCCGTCGCCGACGAAGATCAATCCATCTACTCCTGGCGCGGAGCCGACTACCGCAATATCCAGCGCCTCCATCAAGATTTTCCGGAAATCAAAAAAGTCCTGCTGGAGGAGAATTATCGCTCCACGCAGCCCGTGCTGGATGTAGCCCAGGCCATTATCTCCCGCAACAAAGACCGCACCCCCAAGCAGCTCTTCACGAAAAAAGCGGGCGGCACCCCGGTCACGCTGCACGAATGCTATGATGAAAACGATGAAGCGGCTTATATCGCCCGCGAAATCCAGGCGCAGCGCCGGGGTGGTCGTAAATACAGCGACATCGCCGTGATGTATCGCACCAATGCCCAATCCCGGGCCCTGGAAGAATTGTTCATTAAGGAAAACCTTCCTTATCGCCTTATCGGCGGCACCCGCTTCTACTCGCGCAAAGAGATCAAAGATCTGCTGGCCTTTTTGAGACTGGCCCAAAATCCCGACGACGATGTGAGCTTCCTCCGCGTGGTCAATGTTCCTACGCGAGGCATTGGACAACGCACCCTCGCCACGGTGAGCGAACAGGCCGCCATCAGCCGTACCAGCCAGTATCAAACCGCCTGCGATCTGATCGACCGCAATGCCGTGGACGCCCGTACCAAACGGGCTCTGGCCCCCTTCCTGGAAATGATCCAGAACTGGCATGCGCAAATCGGCCAGGAAGACACGCTGCACATCCTCGACCGGATCCTCAAAGATACCGGCTTCGGCACCTATATCAACGACGGCACCGAAGATGGCGCTTCCCGCTGGGAAAACGTCCTGGAACTACGCGCCGTCGCGGCCGGCAGCCCAGGCGTCAGTCTGACCGATTTCCTTACCGAGGTAGCCCTGGTCGCCGATGTGGATCAAATCGATGAAAATGTCGACGCGGTCACCCTGTTGACCCTGCACAGCGCCAAAGGGCTGGAATATCCGGTCGTCTTCTTGAGTGGATTGGAAGAAGGCCTGCTGCCGCATAGCCGTTCCATCGAATCGCCCGAACAACTGGCAGAAGAACGGCGGCTGCTCTATGTGGGGATCACCCGCGCCATGGAAACACTCTTCCTTACTTATGCCTTCCGTCGAGGCTGGTACGGCTCCAACGAGCCGGCCATGCCCTCGCGTTTCATCAAAGACCTTCCCGAAACCGTTGTCGGACGGCGCCGCCAACCCACCACCACCGCGCCCGGCAGTACCTGGAGCACCCCCTCCTGGAAAAGCAGCAGCGGGCAGGCTCGCCCATCCCTCCCCACCGTCCAGGCCCGTTTCCGCAGTGGACAGCGGGTCCGCCATCGAGAATTCGGCGAAGGCCTGGTCCTGGAAAGCGAAATCCAGGGCCGCGATGAACTGGTCACGGTACGCTTTGCCGGCGGCATCGGCACGAAACGCCTCCTGGCAGGCGTCGCGCCGCTGGAACCTTTGCCGGACCATTAATATTACAGGAAACGTCCGGAACTCACAGGAGCAAGAAAATGAGAAAATTTCACCTGCTGATTCTCGCCACTCTTTTTTGGTCGGGGCTGACCGTAGCGCTGGCACTCTCCAATGCTTATCCAGCACAGATGTCGCCCGCTCAAAACCAGGTGCTCCTGGAACCGGTTGACGATATCAAACAGTTGCCTATGCTGCAAAATGAACTTCGATTCACCTGCACGCTCGGCATCACCACCACCGATTCCGTAAGCGGTAATTATACATATACCACAGCCTACCCTATGGCCAATTACACCGGTCTGGCCCTGGCACCGGGAAACCTCGGGCAACAGATACTTTCCGAAGTTGATTATTACAAATTCGGCAATGTCACCCCCGGTTGGACCTACGTCATCAACGCGATCCCCGACGGCCTGGGAAACTACAATCTGGGCATGAGCATCTACGACGGCAATTTTATTCATATCCAAAGCGATCAAAATTCAATCAACGGCAATTCTGCCGACATCAGCTTTATTCCGACCACCACCGGACCCTATTATGTGGTTATTTATCAGATCAGCGGCCAGTGCAGCGGCGGCACTTATCGCATAACCGGTAATTACCAGACCCCCACCCCCACCCCCACCAATACCCCCACCCCCACCCCCACCAACACACCCTTCGTGCCGACAGCCACTTACATGCCGGGTTCCGATCAATACGAACCTAATTTCGATTTCGACCACGCCACCACCATCGCGCCGGGACTGACCTTCAATTTAAACTTCATCCCCTGGGGCGGGAGCACTTCTTCCGACAACGATTATTTTAAAATCTGGATCAAACCCGGCCTGACCTTCAGCTGCGAAACGCTGGAACTGGATCCCGGCGTCGATACCAATATCATCTATTACAACAACGACCGCCAGCAGATCGGCGGCAATGACGATCGAACGCTCGGCGATTACAGCAGCAAAATCACTTACTACAGCAATTATGAAGGCTATCTCTATATGTTGGTCGGACAGGGCGACCGGATGGCCTATCAAGACACGGCCCGCAGCAATTACAAAATGCGCTGCACAATGATACCCCCCAATGCCACCATCACACCCGGCGGACCGACCTTTACCCCGGTCCCCGATAAAAACAGCTATCCGACCTCACAGCCCACACAACCGCCCGGTCGTGCCACGGCCACCCCGACCCTTACACCGGAGCCGACCGTTGCCGGCAACGTCAATCTCACCTACCGACTGATTACAACCCCGGCGCCTTCCGGTGCCACCCCCACGCCGGGAGGATTCCGCACCTTCAAGCTGCGGATCTATCTGGACAGCAATCAGGATCTCCAACCCGGCGCCGGCGAAGGCATTCCCGGCTTCTTTGTCCGGGTGCTGAATCCCGAATCGGGCAGCGAACTGGCCCGCGGTTACACAGACGATCAGGGACAGTTATCCTTTACCGTTCCCACGATCGGCTCCGTTCAAATTCAAGTTCCCCAATTGGGGATGGTGCGGCTAATCGACCCCGGAACGCCCGATATCCAAATTCGAATCGCCCCGCCCCCCCTGCCTGGAGCTATCCCTTAAATAGAGGACCGTCAGCATGGCAATGAACGACCCAACCGAAATCGAAAATACACAACCAGCAGAGGGACCGGGATCGGAAACCCACTCTGAATCGAAATTAGAAAAAAAATCGTCTCCCCAGGTGGAAAAAGCCGGGGGAGATATTCCTTGTGATCCCCATGAATTGGATAATACACCGGAGGCCTCCGAACCGGCAAAAAAGCCCAAAGGACCGAAGACGGACTCCCACAGCGGCGTTGATTTCTGGCAATCCGAACCGAAAAAATCGAAGAACGCTGCGCCCATCCCCCCCTTTCCACCGGCCTGGATCATCCTGATCGTCCTCTTCCTCTTCATCGTTGTAACCACGGTCGCCATTGGGGGCATACTCGCCACCACCCGGCAAAGATCCGATAACGGCTCCGAGCAACAATTTGTCGACAAACAGGCCACCTTCCTCTCCCCGCCGACCATCCCGGCCGATCTCCCGGTGCTCCAGGAAAACGGAGCGCCCGTCGCCCCCTCCCTGCCGATCAGCTTGAGTGTGGGCACACAGATCTTCCCCATCACCCCGGTTTTACCGGAACGCGGCCGCTGGCCGGTCCCCATCGAAGACGGCAACCATGCCGTCTGGATTTATGGCACGATCGTCAATTATGTTGTGGGACTTCCTTACACCACCACGACCGCCGAATTGCTGAGCTCGCTGCAGGAAAGCTCTCGCATGACCCTGACCTTGAGCAACGGAACCCTCCTGGTCTTCAACTCACCCCAATCTCAAAAATTCCCGATCGATGATATCTCGCCCATGACACAAACGCATCCCGGACTTACCCTGGTGATGCTGGGCGAAAGCGGTCAGGAACGCCAGCGCCAGGTCGTCCGGGCCCGTTATATGCCGGAAGAGAGTCAGCTGAACATCAACACCCAGCGGGTAGGAAATCTCCAGATCGATATCCTGAAATCCGGCGTGGTCGGTGAAGATGCCGGCGGAAGCCGCTATTTCATCGTCGAATACCGCATCACCAATCAGGGCACCGCGCCGGCCAATCCGGCCCTCTTCGACATCAGCCTGGAAGACGGCCAGGGTCAACGGTATCTCACCAACCCCGAAGCTTCCAGCCGGGGAGAAAAAGGGATGCTCATTGCCCCCATCGCTCCCGGAGCCAGCGCAGAAGGCAGCGCCGGCTATTTGATCCCCCGCAACACCCAGGCCCCCTTGACCTGGATCTTCCGTCCGGATCCAACGGCCGGAACCAATGCTCGCTTCGTCCTGCCCTATCAGCCGCCGCTCCCCCGTCCGGCGCAGCCGAACGTCACGCTCACCGGAGCCTTTGTAGACAACACCCGCGGCGTTATCGTGGTCAACGGCGTGATCCAAAACCAGGGCGAAACGGCTTTGACGGTCAATCCCGGCGACGTCGCATTGACTTCGGGCACGGGCGCCGCCGAACTACGGGCCTCTTCTCCCAATCTCCCCTGGACCATCAACGGCGGCAACGAACAATCCTTCGAACTCCAGTTCTCCCAGCCCACAGGGGTGACCGGTTTCCTGCTTAACATCATGGGCTTTAATTTTGAACTACAGAGCCTGCCCTGAAATAGCCTGAGAGATCTCAAAAAACATAAATGGGGCGGCTTTAAAAAGCCGCCCCATTTATATAAAACCCCAACCCCTGCGGTTAGTCTGAAAAAACATCTTTTCGGCGGCTTCAGAAAGCCGCCGAAAAGATAAATAAAAAATAACTCTTCCCCATCCCCCGCGTCGCACCCTACCGAAAAAACGCCCCTTGCGGGACGCTACAAAACACAACCTCAAGGAGTCGGCATCTCCGTCGGCGTTTCGGTCGGCGTAGGAGTCGACGTCTCCGTCGGCGTCGGAAGCTCCGGCGTCGGTGTAAACGTAGGCGTCGGAGTCCAGGTCGGTGTCGGCAAAGTCTCGGTAGGCGTCGGCGTAAACGTTACTGTCGCCGTGGGAGTCTCCGTCGGGGTCGGCGTCTCCGTCGCCACAGGAGTCCCCGTCAGCGTCAATTCCGGCAGCGGCGTCGGTGTAAACGTCGGCGTCGGCGTGGCCGTCTCCGTCGGCGAAGGTGTGGGAGTCCAGGTTGGAACAATCACCTGCTGGGGAGGCAGATAGAGCGCCTGCCCGGCATACACCGTATAGCCCGTCATACAATTAGCCTGCCGGATCGCCTCCAGCGTCGTACCATAGTTCAAAGCCAGTCGAAATAAAGTATCCCCAGGCTGAACATAGACAATTCGCCAGTTAACCGGCGGGCCACAACGATAAGGCGGCGGAGTCCCGGTCGTTACGGCCAACGACGGAAGATAAAGCACATCTCCTTCCCGTAAATCGGATGTTCCCAAACAGTTCCCCTGCATCAGCATAAAAACACTTACCCGTGATATCCAGGAAAGCGTAAACAACGTATCACCACGGTGAACCCGATAGGCAACCCATCCCGTCGGAGGAGTACATTCTGTAATCAAGGGTGAACGTGGGGTAGCTGTCGGCACCGCAGTAGGAGAAGGCTGGTCGGCCGGGGTAGGACTCTCGGGCGGCAGTGTAGGATACAGAGTCGGTGTGATATATGCAATCCAGGTCGGCACAGGCACGACCAACAAAGGATCGACCTGGGCCAGCCCAAAGCTGCCCAGGATCAGAAGCACTACCAACGCTCCGGCCAGAAAAACCGCAATGAAACGAGAAAGGCTCTCACCCACGGCCTGCCCCCAATTCTTCCAACAGACAGAAAAATAGATCGATCAAATCGTCATTCCAACGGCAGCACAAAATTAAACATACTGCCCTGTCCGGGCTTACTCTCCACCCAGATCCGTCCCCCATTCGACTCCACCAACGACTTGGAAATCGCCATTCCCATTCCCGTCTCCCCCATACCGGCAATCAAAGGCTGGTCGGCTCGATAGAAACGTTGGAAAACTCGCGGCTGCTCAGCCTCAGGAATTCCTTCTCCCGCATCCTTCACCCCTACCTGGATAAAAGCCGGCTCCTGTTCGCTCTCACGCTGATAACGCACTCGCACCATCACATCCGAATCCGGTGGCGAAGCCAACACCGCATTGGAAAGCAATCGCAACGTAATCTGATAGAAACTATCGCGATCCACCTTCACCATCGACAGCGTGGCCGGCACATCCAGACGCACCGTCACCTTCCGCTCGACAATCCGGGTTCCCAACGCCACAATCGCCTCCCGGATCACGGCGATCAAATCTACCGGCTCCGGGGAAAGGTTGACGGTCCGGGTCGAGGGTTCGATAAAATGGAACAGATCGTTAAACAGATGCTCCAGTTGTTCCACATTCGCCTTGACCCGCAGCAAGAACTGCCGCTGCATCTCGGAAAGCTGGCCCACCTGTTCGCCCAACAAGAGATCCGTATAACCGATCAACGAAGTCATCGGAATACGGAAATCGCTCACCATCTCCATAATCACTTCACGCTGCTCCACCGGCCCTTCAGCGGTATGCAAAGTCACGACCACCCCGTCAATTTTGCCGTCTCGCCGCCGTAACGTCTGAAAATCGGCTTCCACCGCCGGCTCAGTCTCCGCCAGAGATAGATGAGCCCGATGCACCTCCGCCTGATCGCCCAACAAATTGCGAACCGTGGCCGCCCATCCAGAATTCTGATTATAAATTTGATGCAAAGGCAATCCTATCGGAGAAGCGGGCAGGTGCAGCATCCACCGCGCCACCGGATCAGCCATCACCACGGTCCCTTCTACATCGGCAATCAACATCCCCCAGACCCCCCGATTGGCCGTTTCCCTGGGTGCCTGAAGGGACGTCTGCTGAACGCTCTCCAGCTCCGCCTGCAATTTCTTCATATGCCCCAGCATGGCCCGCCGCTCTTCCTTCCGCGTATCCAGCTCATGCTTTTGCTCAGAAAGCTTCTCCGTCAGTCGATTCTGCTCCTGAATCAGCATATCCCGATCCTGAATCAAGTCCTGCACTTCCGACTTCCAGAAATCCAGCTCGGTATCCGTCGGGCCGGCATTTCGCACATCCAGCTCCCGCTGCATCCGGGCCAGATCCGTATCCCGGGCCTGCAACTCCCGTTTCAACCCATCGATTTGACCGGAAAGCTTCCGCGTCTGCTCCTGAGCTTCCGCAACCTGCTGCTCCATCTGCTGGCGCGATTCATCCTGCCCGCCGCGCAGCCGGCTGAAGAGATCGCCGCCCCCCAACTGTCGGCGCACCCGTACAATCGCGCCGGCCACCAACCCTACCGTCAGTTTTTGAAAATCCAGCGTCTTGGAATTCCAACGCCGGCTGATATCCGTATTTGCCGCAAACACCAGCCCGATGCACTCATCTCGCGTATACAACGGCAGAATCAACAAAGGACCGATGCCCGGGATACCCAAACGTTCATAAAAATCCGTCAACCACTGCGGGCGATCGGGAGGTTGGACAATCTGGCTCGACCGTTCCATCCACGCCGTCTTCAACGCCGGATAGGCCTCCAGATCCAGGACCGGCCGCTCCATCTGCGAAGCCGTCGGCGGATGGATGGCCATCACGCGCACTGAGAACTGTTCTTCCATCAATGCCACCGCGCAAAAATCCGCCCCGATCAAACGATGCAACCGGGGAGAAGCCACAATCAACGCCGGTTCAATATCCCGAGAAGCCTCGATCCCCTGCACCAGTTCCTGAAGCAGATTCACATCCATCGTCAACGCCGGAGCCGCTGCCACAGCGGACCGTACCGGAGCGACGGGCCCGGCACTCCGGGAAGTCAACTGCCGATAAATCAAACCCGCCAGCAAGGGTAAAACTACCAGCGCCGCCAACCGGTTCCAGCCCGCAAAATGAACTCCGGTAATAGGCCAGACCGCCTGAGCCGTATGCCCCAAAACCCAGAACAACAACACCCCCACGCCCCATTCCCATTCCTTAGGACGTAAAAGAACCGCCCCTAACAATCCCCCCCCCAACCCCACCAGAGAGGCGATTTCCCAGATCAAAGCATGCGGCAAATCGTTATAAGCCCAACTCGCTCCTTCCCATGCCGGCCAGATCATCGCGCAGTAAATATAAAAGCCCACGCCCGCAACCATCAAAACCCCCAGAACGATCGTCTGCCAGAGTTTGGGATCGGTTCCCACGATCGCCCAAACCACCAAAAAGATACTCACCACCTCAAAAAAGCGTTCCAGGGGCGGCATGACCAAAACGGGATCGAGCAGGTTTCCTACACCCAACAAGGCAATTCCCCCCAAAACCACCCGGCCGGCCAGCATCCCCCCGACCGCCCATCCCCAACGCCGGGCCGAAGCCGCCAGCGCCTCAATACGCATAGCCGTCATCACAGAGAAAAGAGCTTGCTGGAGTGCAAAAACCGAAACCAGAAAATAGACCAGATCACCGGGTGGTTGGGTCAAAACCCGAATTGCTTCCTGGAGGATATTCATAAGCGTTCAGCGGTCACCTTATCTAAGGGAGGAGAACCGCCATCCCTCCTTTCTCGTGATATACCGTTTAATTTGAAGCCAGCCATGTTTGGGAGAGGAATACCCAAGAGTTAGTTTCTTTCTGATTATAACGAGAATAGAAGATTAGGGAAATTTTCGACCTGAAATAGCCTTTTAAAGCATCCATGCTATAATTGAGGGTTGGGTTCCAGTTGTTTCGGGTCTCCCAGGAGGTATAATGCAAAAACATCTGCTGTTTCTATGGACAATGCTGCTGATCCTGTTTGTGACCGGGCTTTTCCCGACCTCCCTCCAGGCCGCGCCGGCAGCCACCTTCCGTCCTGATCCCTTCTCCCATGACCTGTCCGGCGATTATCTCTGTCCCATCCGCATCGCCGAACGCCAGCCTGAATTCTGCTCCGTTTTCAGCCCGGGGGCAGAAAAAATTCGCCTGAACTATCTGCGCGCCCGATTGCCCAATCCATTGCCCGCACTGCCGATCCAGGAAATCCCGGTCCCCGAAGGCCCCCTGACCCAATATACCTTTGCCTACATCCGGCATCTCCCGGCCCCCACCTATGCCGATCCTTCGGATATCGAAAACAATGTCCCGCCCATCCGCACTTATCAGGAAGGCGATAACTGGCTCAGCGTCCTGGGCTCGGTAGAATATAACGGCCAGACCTGGTATCAGGTCGGAGCTACAGAATTCATCCCCGCCGATCGGATCGTTTTCGGCGGCGCCTCACGCTTCCATGGGGTCACATTTACCGAACAACCCGAATATCCCTTCGGCTGGATTCTGCGCGATGTCGCCCCTTCCCCCCTGCCCGGCGAGGCACCTCGGGCCGATACCGTTTACAAACGTTACGAGATGGTGACGATCTTCGCCGAAGAACCCCGGGGAGCCAGCCTCTGGTATATGATCGGCCCCGATCTCTGGGTGGAACAGGGCAATGTCGCCCGGGTCGATATCCGCAAACGGCCGGAAGAGATTGAACGGGGAGAAAAATGGATCGATGTCAATACCTTCGAACAGACGCTCTCCGCCTATGAAGGGGCAAAAATCGTCTTCGCCACACTGATCTCCAGCGGCCGCCCCGGCGAAACCTGGACGCCCGACGGCCTCTTCCGCATCTGGGGCAAACTGCCGACCACCCCGATGATGAATCGCGAAGTCGACATGGCCAATCCGGCCTGGTATTCCCTCGACAATGTGGAATGGACGCAATATTTCAACAAGGATATTGCGCTCCACGCGGCCTACTGGCATAATTCCTTCGGATTCACCCGCAGCCACGGCTGCGTCAATCTCTCCCTGACCGATTCCAAATGGCTCTACGAATGGACGACCCCGGCGCCCTCCCCCACCGGTCAGAACGTCATGAGCACTGCAGAAAATCCCGGCACCTGGATCTGGGTCCATCGCACCCCACCGACACCGGATTACGAACCCTGATCAGGGCCGTACATTCAGTCCTCCCAACATAACCCCGTCGGCCGGACCGGTTCCGGCCGACGGATTGTTAACCATCACGCGCGGCATCCCCGCCTCCACCGGCGCATAGAGTCCCACCCGAATGGGATAAGTTCCCGCCGGCAAATCAACTGGCACCTTCCAGGGATGCACATCCACAATGATCTCCCCTGTACGCCAGCTCCGTACCGGCCGGTTCCCTGCGGCCGGAACTCCGTCATGCTGCGCCACCGGCTGTCCAGCGCTCCCCATTAAATGGGTATAAACCGTCAAATCCCGCTCCGGCACTATTCCATCAGCCCGCCAGTAAAGCGTCAAACTCACCGTATCGCCCGGACGTACCACTTCGGCACTTAAATCCGCCCCCAACAACGCAATTCCCCCTTCGAACTCCGCCGCCGCAGGAAACCGGGGCGTTCCCGGCAGTTCGGTCAACATCGGCTCGCCGGCCTGAACTGTAATCCCCGGCAAAACTGCCACCGCCCCTATCGGCTCTCCCTGAGCATCTAACGCCTGCAATTCCCAGCCATATTCCCCCGCCGTCAAAGGCACCCGCACTGTATACCGGCCCCGAACAAATTCCCCCTGTACCCAACGCGCTGTTTCATACCCTTCTACCAACGGCAAGGTGGCACTGAGCACCGCACTCCCATTTGATATCCAGGAAAGCCGCAGCGCAGCCGCATTCACCACCGGCCCCTGCACAAAACAGTAAAAATCCACGTCCACCGGCATCCCGGCTCCCACCTGCTCCATAGAGCGCCGGTACCCCACCAGCTTCAACGTCGAATCGAAATCCACTGCGGTCGCGGTCACCCGCTCCGTAGGAAATTCATCCATCCCCCACCGTCGGGTTAACGTCACCGGTGCCGTCTGCCACTCCCCCAACCACTCCCCACGGCTGTTATAAAGCGGCAACGGCTCCCGGCTCTCTTTATCGTACAAACTGATCCGCAAATAGTAGTTTCCCTGAGGCGTCCCCGGCTCCATCGGAATCTCCGCCCGGCCAAAAACAATATCACCCGGCCGCCAGTAATCGGTAGGATAGAGATAGCTGGCCGGCCGTTGATCCCGACTCCCCCAATCCCGCCCTTGACCATCGACCAACCGCAAAGCAACCTGATAATCCCGGGTCAGGGGCTCCCGTGTCCGCCAGAAAAAGGTCACCACATCCCGTTCGGTCTGTGAATACCCCAACAATTCCACCGGGCCGAAAGCACCCTCCAGCGGCATCTGAATTTCCGGTTCCGAGCTGAAATGCGGCGCCTGATCCCAACGATAGTGGGTCAATCCCACCCCCTTGAAATAAGAAGGGATAGTCTCTCGCTGCCCCTCCTGGCCCAACAACATGGCCGTGTAACCGTTGGGATCGATCACCTCATCCTGCCAGTGGATCACCCACACACCGCGCCGATTCGCCAGTGCTGAATTGAGTGTTTCCGCGACTGAATAGTTAAGCCGGCGGTTAAGATCCAAAATCGAGATATCGGGCAGAGGAGTCCACTCCCCCTGATAGTAATAATCCCACACAGGAAAGAAATGCCCTGAAAGCAATAACACCGTCTCGTCCGGCGCAATATGCTCGCTTATGTAATGCGCCGCCCCCCGGAAATCATCGTTGTACAGCCGCACATCTGTATAAACCTCCCAAATTCCATAAGACCATAAACCGATGACGCTGAGCAATCCCACCCCGGCCAGCCATCGTCGCCAGCCGCCGCTCTGTCCCAACAAAGCCAGCCCGCCGCCCAGCAATACAAAAAAGGCAGGACTGGCCGCCGCAGCATAACGCGGCGAAAACTTGGGAATTTTGTAGAAAATCACCGCCATGATGAAAAGCGGCACAAACAGCAGCAGCAACAACGCCACCGTTCCATGAGAAACGGATGGATCGGTCCGTCGCCGGAACAAAACCAGCAGCGCCAGCAAAAAGATCACCAAAAGTACGATGGTCGGAAAATTAGAAGTCAGATAGACAAACGCATCCCCGGTCGCAAAAGAAGCCAGGGCCTCGGTCAACATCGGCAGCGGCAACAGCGTTCCCGGAAAATATCCGGCATTCTGCGCAAACTGATCGCGAACCATCCACAGCCAGGGCAGATAGCTCACAAAGAGAATCCCACCTACCAGTAAAACCGGCCCCAGCCGTTCCCGCAACCGTCCCTGCCGCCAGCTGAAAAAGGCCAGCACTGCCACCTGCGCCGCCGTCAGAAAAAGCCCCACCGTATGCGTATAACACAAAATCCCCAGGCTTATCCCCCACACCCCCCACCAACCGATCAGCGGAAAACGCCGGGCCCCCCCGAACAGAATTCCCGTCAACGCCCAGATCGCCGCCAGGGCGGCCATCGTCAGCAGCATGTACATCCGGGCATCCTGAGCATGGCGCAAATACAAAGGAGAAAAAACCATCAACAGCAACGTCAACAGACCGGCCGATCGGCCAAAAAGCCGCCGTCCCACCTGATAGCCCAAAGACAACGCCAGCATTCCCACATAAACCGAAAGCAGGCGCGCTCCAAATTCCCCCGCCTCCCCGACCCACCTCAGCCAGAAATGTAGCAGATGATAGTAGAAAGGCGGTACAATATCCCGCGCCGTCCAACGCGCTGCATCCCACAGCGAAAAACGGGCCAACAACAAACTGTAGCCTTCGTCATACCAGAAGCTCAAGGCGCCTAATCGATAAAGCCGCAGAACAAAGGCGGCTCCCAACAAAACCAGGATAAGCCCCCATGGTTTCATCATTGCATTGCGTTCGTTTTTCACTTGCCCTCGTCATGGATCGTAAACGTTCCGATTCCGGGATTATAATTCAACTCCCCAAATTTTTTGATTTATCTATTTTGCCGCCGCCGCCTCCAGCGGCTGCGGCAAAATAAACAGAATTAAACAAGAGGATTTTCGCGCATATTGCCGCTCCCCCGTTCTATGCTATAATCCCAACACATTAACTAAGGTTCGTTTACTTACTACGGTTGGCTAAGACAGGAGGCTCCTATGCAGGATGAAGCTCAAAAAATACGTGAAGGGTTGCGCGATGTCGTCGATTTTGAAATCGGCCTGGATGTGGTCGCCCTGGGAATGATCCGGGCCATCGACGTTCAAGAGGACAAAATCGACATCACCATGATCCTGACCTCGCCCATGTGCCCCATGGCATCCATGATGATGCAACAGGTGCAACAGCGCGCCAGCGAGATCACCACCAAATCCGTAGAAGTCCACCTGGGCCAGGAATTCTGGAATCCCGACATGATGGAACCCGACGCCCGCGATACCCTGGGAATTTAATTCCAAAATTTTATTATTTCACGCGCCGCCTTTGGCGGCGCGTGAAATAATGAGTCCTCCAATTCGCTTGACATTCTCTCACTCTTAAGGATAATTTATCCTAACGGCTATGACGGGGAGGAGTAAGCTGATCGTCACCCACAGGGAGATCGGGTCCCAGACTGAAAGCCCGATCGGGTAAACGCCAGCCGAAGTTCGCCCCCGAGCCGGACACTGAACAAACTCAGGTTTCAGTAGGTGCTCCCGCCAGCCCGGCGTTATCTGGGCCCCCCATCATCCATCATGGATCGTGGGAGTGAGTGGGTCCGGATCACCGGATCAAACGGGGTGGTACCACGGGAGCTACGCTCTCGTCCCTGGTCAGGGACGAGAGCGTTTTTTGTTGAATCCGATAATCAGGAGGTACTGAATGACATTGCAACAGGAATTGGAACAGATCCAGGCCCAGGCCCGCACCGACCTGGCTGCCGCCGCCGATTCTCTGGCGCTGGAAAGCTGGTACGATCGCATCCTGGGCCGCAAGGGCGCTTTGACCGGACTGCTGCGCTCCGTCGGGCAATTGCCCAAAGAGGAACGCCCGGCCTTCGGACAGCAGGTCAACGCCGCCAAAGAGACCCTGGAAGCGGAATACACCGCCCGCCTCGAAACCGTCAAAGCCGCCGAGCTGGAACGCGAACTCGCCGCCGGCGCCATCGACATCACGCTGCCCGGCCGCCCGATCCACCAGGGCCATCTCCATCTCACCACTCAGGTCCTGCGCGAAATCTACGCCCTCTTCGCCCTGATGGGCTTCGAGGTCTACGAGGCCCCCGATGTCGAGCTGGAAAACTACAACTTCGATGAACTCAACATCCCCGCCTACCATCCGGCCCGCGACATGTGGGACACCTTCTGGGTGGATGAAAATCGGCTCCTGCGCACCCACACCTCCCCCGGCCAGATCCGGGCGATGAAAGAACGCTGCCCCGAACCGATCCGCGTCATCCTGCCCGGCAAATGCTACCGTTACGAGCAGATCACGGCCCGCAGCGAACACCAGTTCTTCCAGGTCGAAGGGCTGGCCGTCGGCCGCGGCATCACCATGACCGACCTGATCGGCACGCTGACCCAGTTCACCAAACTCTTCTACGCGCCCGACCGGATTACCCGCGTGCGCAGCTCCTACTTCCCCTTCACCGAACCCAGCGTGGAAGTCGATATGAACTGCATCCTCTGCCAGGGCAAAGGCTGCCCTATCTGCAAATACACCGGCTGGCTGGAAATCGGCGGCGCCGGCATGGTCCATCCCGTAGTCCTGCAAAACGGCGGCTATGATCCCGAAGAATGGAGCGGGTTCGCCTTCGGCTTCGGCGTGGAACGCCCCGCCCTGATGAAATACAGCATCTCGGATATCCGCTGGTTCTACGGCAACGACCTCCGCTTCCTGCGGCAGTTCTAACCGGTCATCCCCCCAAACAAGGATTCCGGCTATGAGACCCGACCTGCGGCGCAAACTCATCCGATGGCTCACGCATCCCGATTTCATCGGCGGCGCGCTCATCGTGCTGGCGGTCAGCCTTTTCCTGGCCCCCGCACTCCGGCCGGGTTATACCCTCATGCCGTTAGGACTCGAAAGAGGACTGGCGCCCTGGAATAAACTGGTTACCGCCCCCAACACCAACCTCTTGCTCAGTGATCCCGTCTATGAATACTACCCCTTCCGAAATTACCTCTCTCTGGGGTTGCAACAGGGGGAACTTCCGCTCTGGAACCCCTATATTCTCGGCGGCCATCCCAATCAGGGCGATCTCCTGGCGCAAACCTTCTACCCGCCCAACCTGATCGTCCAGGCGCTGCTGCCCCTCGATCAAGCCTGGGTCTGGTTGATCTGGGGGCATCTGACCTTGACCGGATTGTTGATGTACGGTTACCTGCGGCAAATGCGCCTCTGGCCGGTAGCCGCCTTGTTGGGAGCTTTGGTTTGGACATTCAACGCCATCAATATTATCTCGGTGGAAATTCCCCACTTCTTGAGTACCCTGGCCTGGTTGCCCGGGATCTTCTGGTTGCTGGAGCGGGCCCGCCAAAACCGCTCCTGGACCACCGTCGTCGGAGCGGGATTCTGTTATGGAGCCATGCTGTTGGCCGGTCAGATCCAACATGCCCTTGGAGCAGCCTGGCTGATCGCCATTTGGGCCCTGGCTGAAACGCTCCTGGCGTCTTACCCTCAGCGCCGCCTGGAGCTCTGGCCCCTGATCGCCGCCGGAACAACGGGATTGCTCGGACTCGCTCTGGGAGCAATTCAACTGGTCCCGGCCGCCGAACTGATTCAACTCAGCCACCGCGCCGGGCTGAACAATGTTTCCTTCGATTCCCTCTTCATCAACGGCTGGCCCTGGCGCCATCTCATCACTCTCTGGATACCGGATTTCTATGGGAATCCGGTCCATTACGGAATGTGGTGGTGGGGCGAGGCCAATATCGTCGAAACGGCTCTCTACTTCGGATTCTGGCCCTTGATCCTCGCCACCGGCTGCCTGGCCTGGACTTCACACCGCCAGGGCCGTTTCTGGGGCCTCGCCTTCTGGCTGGCCCTCCTGACTGTGTTGGGAACTCCGATTGCCCATTTGATGCGCCTGCTGCCGGGCATCTCCTACGTCAGTCTGAGCCGCCTGGTGCCGCTGGTTTCGTTCACCGGCAGCATTGCCGCCGCCTTTGCCTTCGCCGCCGTCCGCGAACGGATTGGCACCCGTCCCGGCACCGTCTGGCGCATCTTGCTCATGGCCCTGATCCTGTGGACCTTGATCTCGTTGACCACAGTCCTGCTGCAACGCGAAAAAGTGATCGAATATCAGGCCCAGCTGCTCCCGCAACTGCTGCCCTTCACCCTGATTCTGCTGGGAGGATTAACGCTGTGGATTGCGGCTCAAAAATATCCGGCTCCCGCATTAGCCCTGCTGGTTCTTCTTTCCAGCGGAGAGTTGATGGCCTGGGGCGCGGCATTCAATCCAATCCACTCCACCGCTATTCTCTATCCGCAGAACCCGGTCACCGACTGGCTGTACCAGGATACCGGCCTCTACCGGGTTCTCCCGTTGCAATCCGATCGACCGGTCTTCGGACCCAATGTACTCTCAGTCTTCCGGATTCAGGACCCGGACGGCTATACCTCAACCAAAGTACAACGCTATCAACAGCTCAGCAAAGCCATTCAAAATCAAATCGATATCTGGTGGATGGGAGCCAACCCCCACATGCTGGTCCACAGCCGGTTCGACCCGCTCTTCAGCATGCTCAACGTCAAATATGTGCTCTCGTCGTATCAACTCCCGGAAGCATTGACCGTGGAAACCATGATCACCGATTGCCGGGCCGAAATCCCGTTACAGATCGGCAAGCCGATCACCGGACAATTCCAGGTTGCGCATCCCGGGCTCAATCGTGTCGATCTGCACTTCGTGCCGGAGCGCTCCGGCACCGGCACTTTAAAATTCCGGCTTCGGCGGGCAGGACAACTGCTCGCCGACCTCCCCTTCTCGGCCGGCGAAATCGGTGCCGACGGAGGAAAAGCCTTCTACTTCGCCGCCGTCTCCGATTCCCGGGGCGAGACCTTCAGCTGGGAACTGACCGCCGAAAGCGACACCGACACCGTCGCGCTCTGCGGAGCGGCCGCCGACCAACCGGCCTTCACCGCGTACAGCACGCAGCTGCGTTTCGTCGCCACCGAGCTGGGTGTCTGGATCTATGAAAACCCTAACGTCCTGCCGCGAGCTTACGTCGGCCACTACGCCCAATCGGCAACCGACGAACAGGCCCTGGCGGCCATCCAGGATAAAAACTTCGATCCCTGGCACGCCGTCCTGGTCGCCCCGCCGCTCGCGCCGGCCCTGCAACCCTTGACGGAAAATGATCCGCAGACGCCGCTCACCCCGGCGACCGTGATCGACTATCGCGCCCACCAGGTCACCGTCGAAGTCGACAATCCGGCTCCCGGCATCCTGGTGCTGGCCGATACCTGGTATCCCGGCTGGGAAGTGACCATAGACGGCCGGCCCGCCGAACTTTTACAGGTCAACTATGCCCTGCGCGGCGTGGCACTCGAAAGCGGCATCCACCGCATCCAGTTCAACTTCCGCCCCCTTTCCGTCTACCTGGGACTGGGAATCACCCTGGGGGCCCTGCTGCTCTCAGCACTGATCCTTTATCTCGATCATTATCGAAAAAACAATTCATTTTTTGCCCGCCTGCGGCGGGCAAAAAATGAATAACGCTTCCACAACTTGAATTTATTCAGGAGCAAAGATTATGAAAGTACCTTTAAGCTGGCTTAAAGAATATGTCGAGGTCGATATCCCGGTCAAAGAACTGGCCGAACGGCTCACCCTGGCCGGCATGGAAGTCGAAGCCGTCGAAGCCATCGGCTATCCCGAAGCCGAACTTCCCTGGGATCGCGAAAAGGTTATCGTCGGCGAAGTCCTGGCCGTCCGCCCCCACCCCGACGCCGACCGCCTGGTCCTCGCCGAGGTCAACTACGGCGGCGCCCAAACCGAAATCGTCGTCACCGGCGCCCCCAGCCTCTACGAGCGCAAAGGGCAGGAAGAACTGCACCTCAAAGTCGCCTTCGCCTGGGAAGGAGCCACGCTCTACGACGGCCATGCCGAAGGGCTGAACAAGAAAAAGCTCAAGGGCTCCAAAATCCGCGGCGTCCCCTCCCGTGCCATGGTCTGCTCGGAGAAAGAGCTGGGCCTGACCGATGAACAGACCGACATCATCTATCTGCCGGCAGAAATCCCGGTCGGCACGCCCCTGGTCGATATCCTGGGCGATTACGTCATCGGTTTCGACATCAAAGGCCCCTTCGGCCATCTGCAATCGGTCTACGGCATCGCCCGCGAAACGGCCGCCCTGCTGGGCAAGCCGCTGCGCCGTACCCCCTTGCAGGCCGGCAGCCGCCTGGGAATCCAGACTGTCGCCCAAACCGATTTCATCGATCTGGAGATCGCCGATCCCGACCTCTGCCCCCGCTATACCGCCACCTTGATCGAAAACGTCAAGATCGGCCCCTCGCCGCTCTGGATGCAGTTGCGGCTGCGCCGGGTCGGGATGCGCCCGATCAACAACATCGTCGACATCACCAACTACGTCATGCTGGAACTGGGCCAACCGCTCCACGCCTTCGATTATGCCCACCTGCACAGCCGCCCCGACGGCCACACGCCCGCCATCATCATCCGTCGCGCCGCCCCCGGAGAGCAGATGCACACCCTCGACGGCGAGCTGCGGACCTTCGACGGCCAGATGTTGCTGATTACCGACGGCGCTGGCCCCGTAGCCGTCGGCGGCGTGATGGGCGGTCTCGACAGCGAAGTCGAGGCGACCACCCAAACCGTCCTGCTGGAAGCGGCAGCCTTCAACTTCCTCAACGTCCGCCGCACCGCCCAGACGCTTAAGCTCTTCACCGAATCGGCCGCCCGCTTCGGCAAGCGCGTCGACAGCGACCTGCCCGAACTGGCCGCCGCCCGCGCCGCCGAACTCATGCACCAGCTGGCCGGCGGCACCGTCCGTCCCACCATGGGCGATCTCTATCCCGGCAAAACGGCTCCCCTGGTCATCGAATACAAGACCGCGCTGGCCGACCGCCTGCTGGGCGTGGTCATCCCACCGGAAGATCAAAAGCGCATCCTCGCCGCCCTGGAATTCAAGGTCGTCGATAACGGCGCCGTCTGGCAGGTCACCGTACCGGCCCACCGCCAGGATGTCCGCCGCCCCGTCGATCTGGTCGAAGATGTGGCCCGGGTCTACGGCTACGATCACTTCCCACGCACCCTGATCCGCGATCCCCTGCCGCCGCTGCGCCGCAACTTCGCCCTCGAAGGCGAGGAGCATGTCCGCGACCTGCTGGCCCGGCTGGGACTCGATGAAATCATCAGCTACTCGCTGATCGACCCGGTGAACGAAGCCAAATTGAATCGCACCTACGCCGGCGAAGCGGCCCTGCTGCGCAATTCCCTGGCCCCCGAGCGCTCCCAGATGCGCCGCACGCTCTTCACCGGGCTGCTGACCACCGCCTGGAGCAATCTGCGCTACCTCGACCGCATCGCCATCTTCGAGGTCGGGCGGGTCCATCTCAAAGTCGGCGCTCCCGAACCCGAAAAGGGGATCACCGGGGTCGCCGAACCGCGCCACCTGGGCATCCTGCTCACCGGCCCTCGCGAGGGCAACAACTGGCAGGCCACCGACCGCAGCCCGATGGATTACTTCGATCTAAAGGGGATTGTCGAGGCCTTCCTGAAGTCCCTGGGGCTGGAAGCTGCCGCCAAATGGGAACGGGGAGACGACCCGTCCCTGCATCCGGGACGCTGCGCCCGGGTTTCGTTGGGGGATAAAGTGTTAGGAGTAATGGGGGAACTGCATCCTCGCCTCCGCGCCGCCTTCGACCTGCCCGATCAGCCCGTCGTGATCCTGGAGTGGGATCTCGACACGCTGCTCTCGGTAGTCAATGCCACGGATAAGAAAGTGGATCCGCTCTCGACCTTCGCGCCGGTCCACGAAGACCTGGCCATCGTCGTCGACGAAGCCACTCCGGCACTCGATGTCCAGCGCACCCTGATCCAGGCCGGCTACCCGATGGTCAAGCAGGCGCTGCTCTTCGACATCTACCGCGGGCCGCAGGTCGGCGAAAACCGCAAAAGCCTCGCCTTCGCGCTCACCTATCAGGCCCCCGACCGGCCCTTGAGCGACGAAGACGCCGAAAAGATCCGCCAACGGATCATCAAGCGGCTGAAGGATGTGGGAGGAACGCTGAGAGGGGCGTAATAGAAATATTATATTTTCGCGCCGCCCCCTTCGGGGGCGGCGCGAAAATATATCTATTAGAAGAACTTCACCAGATCTTCCGTCCGGATTTTGCCCAGGTTGGCCTGCAACCGCTCCGCCGGGAAGGGATCGCCGTGCGTCGGATAGACCATCTTGCCGCCGGCATCGAGGATCTTCTGCCAGCTGCGATAGGCCGCCTCCATATCCGTCATAAAGATGGTAGCATAGCGCGTCCCCAGCTCCAGCAGCATCGTCGAGGCCGCATCCCCACAGAAAACGCTGCCGTCCTTCAACACCAGCACCATATGATCGACCGTATGCCCCGGCGTGTGGACAATCACCCCCGGCACCCCAATCGTCTCCGGAAAACGGCTGAGCGGCTCGGCAATCACCACATCCCGCTCGCGCCAGGCAAAGGGCGGAAAACTCAACGTCCATTTGGGATCCAGCCGCATCTTCACATCGGCGATAAACTTGATCCGTCGGTTGAGATACCCGCCCCCGTGCTTCATATCGTTCTTGCCTTCCGCCAGCAACGCCGGCGTCAACGGATGCGCCAGGATTGTCACATCGGCATCCCGCACCAACTCGTTCAAAGCCCCGGCATGATCGTCATGGTGATGGGTCAACAAAACATAGCGAATCTGCTTTAGATCGATCCGGGCCCAGCGCAATGCCTGGCGATATTCCGTATAATCCCGATCGTACCCCGTGTCGATCTGTAAATAGCCGTTGCGACAGGGGATTAAATAAATTTTGGACAAACCGATTGAAATCGTGACCGGCTGCATCCTTCACCTCCGAGGACTGAAAAGAGCATAGCCTTCATTTTAACCTTAAACCCCAAAAAGCCATAAAACCTATCGTTCAAAAACAGAGCCGATCCCCCCAAACAAATCCTCAGCGCCCGCCACCGGCCGCCCGGCATCAAACAACAGATACCGGGCCTGCTCATAAGGATGCGAATGCGCCCCGCTGGCCACCCGCAATTGCCGTCCACCAAAGAGTCCCTGATACCCACCACGGCACCCAATATGCCCCGTCACCAGCACCTTCTGAGGTGCAAAACCAGCCCCTAACACCGCTAAAAAAGCAGCCAGGTGCCTGGCGTATTTCTCCTCACCGTACTGCTTTTCATTTCCCGTGAAAAAAGCCGCCCACAACCGTTGAAAAGCCGTATGGGTCCCCGCCAGAAAACCGATCAGGAAATCGTCATAACGAGGATCCGCCGGATCGGAAACCCCGAAATAGTACTGCATCACATCGGCATAGGGCACACGGACAGCTTTACCCAATCCGCAGCGTATCGACTCCAGGCGATCCGGCGGTATCGCCGCCACCACCGCATCCAATACCGCCTGATGGGAAAAATCGGCCAGCAATTCCAGGACAGTCGCCTGTTGAGTCTCCTCAAAAGCGCCCGCGTGACAGAGAGACACCCCGGCCCGGGTCCGCACATAGAACGGTAAACCGTCAAACCACGACAACACCGCCGCCCGCTGTTCCCCCATCGCTCGCTCAAAACGGGGCGTATAAAGTTGCTCCCCTTTGCTCAGCGTGGCATGATAAATATGCGGCAACTCGTGATTCCCCAACAGCACGATCAGACGCGGCCCCAGCTCAGCCTGCAGTGCCATCAAATCCATCACGATCGCCATCGAGGCATCCTGGTCTTCCGGGCCGTCGCTGTGAATAAAATCCCCGGTCACCACCAGCGTCTCCGCCAGCCCCCGCGCCCGCAACGCCAGAAAGACATCGCGATAACGGGCATAGAGCGGCCAATCCCCATGCAGATCGGTTACCACCATGGTGGTTCCCGCCTCCAATGTCACGATTCGGCGGCCCTCCATCTCAGCCTTCGCCTACCGGTTCCAGCCCAAACCACTCGACCAGCTTCCGCGCCACCCCCAGCTCATTGTTCGAGACGGTCAGTTCCCGAGCCAGTTCGAGGATCTCCGGCCGGGCATTGGCCACAGCCACCGGATATCCCACCTGCTGAAAAACGCCCAGATCGTTCAAATTGTCGCCAAAGTAAGCGATAGCCTCCGCCGCAATCCCCCGTGCAGCCGCCCAGGCCAGCAAAGCCGTATCTTTACGCGCCTGCGGATGGTTGACTTCCACCCAGGTCTGTTTACCCACCGAAAAAGCCAGATAGGCATCCTCGCCCAACGCTTTGGCCAGTCGCGCCCGCAAAGCCGTCCCGCGCTCTTCCGTATCGCAGACCGAAACCTGCGCCGGGGTGACCACAAACAGTTCCTCAATCGTCTCCACGGCCTGATAGGGTTGATAAGAACGCGTCGCCATGACCTCTTTCACCACGGCCATCCCTTCCGCCGAGAGGGGCAAATACCGGGTCACCCCGTCGGTCCCATAGACCAATGGAACATAACCACCTACGGCCATATGGATAGCGGCATTGCGCGCTACAGCCGGATCGAGCAGCAGACCGGGCTGAATCTCACCGTTACAGATCAAAAAGATGCCGTTCAGACAGATCGCTTCGATCTCCGGACCGAGCAAACTCATCAAACGGAGCACGGGCCAGGGATTATACCCGGTGACCAGCAAAACGGGCAGCCCATCGGCCGCCAGGGTGCGCAGCACCCGCACCGTCTCACGATGGAGTTCTCGCTGATCGTCAATGAGGGTCCCTTCGATATCCGTCGCCACCAGACGAATTTTATCGCGCATAAGATTCTCCTTTCAGGATGACCGATTCTCGCTCCGCACGAACTTCTTTTTCGACCAGTGCGGTTAGCATTTTTAGCGCCCCACAAAAGGTCTTTGTTGGGGAAAAAGCGACACGCTGTGCGAAGCAGGAAGAAGAGAGTTTTTTGTTTGTGTTTTTGCACGTATAAGAATGCGCGTAAAAACAGAGGCTTTTCTCTCCCGCTTTTCAGGGCTATCCACACAGATTGGGCTTTTCTTCTCTTGCTTTTCCGGGCTGCCTGCATAGGCCGATTACTATTTCGCCCGCCTTTTCAGGCGGGCGAAATAGATATCAGCGTTGTAAACCCAATGAGGGCAAAACTTACACCCTGAAGCGGCCGATCACCTGATCCAGGGTCATCGGACCGGCCCCCTCCTGCAATTGCCGCATCCGCTCGCTGTAAGGCAATTCGGACTTGTTCTGGTAGAAAATCCCCAGATACTGCGTTTCCGTCACCATCGCCAGCTTCATCGCCGCCATGAAATCCTCGGGATTGTGATCCTCAGGCAACGGCGCCGTGTTGGCTTTGTAATGCTCGTAGGTGTTATTGTAAGTCACGCAAGGGCTCAACACCTGCACAAAAGCAAAACCGGGATGCTGCATGGCCGCCTGGAAGATATCGACCATCTGAGTGATCTGGCTGGAGAAGGTCCGCGCCACAAACGACGATCCATAGGTCAACATCATCAGCAAGGGGTTGAGCGGTCCTTCCTGCGTACCGAAAGGTGCGGCCTTCTTCTTCATCCCTTCCGGACTGGTCGGCGAGGGTTGCCCCTTGGTCAATCCGTAGATATTGTTATCCATCACGATATAGGTGATGTCGATGTTGCGCCGGGCGGCATGGGGCAAATGCCCTCCGCCAATGCTGAAGCCGTCGCCGTCGCCGCCGACGGCAATCACCTTCAGAGCCGGATTGGCCAGCTTAATCCCGGTGGCCAGCGGCAAGGCCCGCCCATGCACCCCATGGACCCCATAAGCATTCACATGGTCGGGCAACCGGCTGGAACAACCGATCCCCGACGCAATCACAATCTCTTCAGGAGCCAGATCCAATCCGGCCAGCGACCGCATCAACGCCGCATGGACGCCGTAATCACCACATCCCGGGCACCAGATCGGCTTCAATTCATTGCGATAGTCATTCGGTTTATGGGGGCTCATGCCTGGCCTCCTTCTTCAACAATCATCGCCTTAAGGGCATTGTAAATCTCCGACACCTTGAACGGGATTCCCTGCGCTTTGGCCAGATGATGAACCCGTACCGTGCCGCACTGCATCACATCGTAATAGCGATGCTCGACAATCCGGGCAAACTGATTGTTGAAATTCAGTTCCGGCACCAGGATTGCCTTTTTGTTCTGCAAGAAAGCCCGGATCGCCTTGTCGGGCATCGGCATCAGGCAGTGAGGATAAAGCGCCTCAATCTTGAACCCTTCGGCCTGCAACTGAGCCATCGCTTCACGGACCGCCCCACGGGTACTGCCCCACCCCATCACACCGAAAACGGCATCCTCATCACCCCAACGCCGCACCGCGGTCGCCCAATCCTCCATCAACGTCCGCGCCGCCTCGATCTTCTGGCGTCGCTTCTGCATCATCTTCTCATGCGTCTCCGGGCTGTAATCCGGATGGGCATGCTCATTGTGCTCCAGGCTCTCGGCGATATAAATACCGCCCGGCGTCCCCGGAATAGCCATCGGCGAAACACCATCGTCCGTATAGCGATAGCGCTTGTAATCCGCCAATTCTTCAGGCGTGGGTTGCCGGCGTTCCAACGTGCCGTTCCATAAAGCCTGCGGTTCCGGCATCGATTCCAACCGCACCGACATCGTCTGATCGGTCAGCACAAAGACCGGAATCTGGAAATATTCCGCCAGACTGAAGGCATTGATCATCTGATAGTAGCTATCCCGCACCGAATCGGGCGCCAGCACAATCCGGGGAGCCTCATCGTGTCCGCCGTACATCGCCAGATAGAGATCGCCCTGCCCCGTCTTGGTCGGCAACCCGGTAGAAGGGCCGCCGCGCTGCACATCGACCAGCACCATCGGAATTTCCGTCATACTGGCCAGTCCCAACGCCTCGATCATCAAAGCAATTCCCGGCCCGGAAGAGGCCGTCATCGAGCGCTTCCCGGCAAACGAAGCCCCGATGATCATATTGATCGAAGCGATTTCATCTTCAGCCTGCACCAGCGTGCCGCCGAAACTGGGGAGATACTTCGCCAGCGATTCCATCACCGGCGTCGCGGGGGTAATAGGATACCCGGCAAAGAACTCACACCCGCCGGCCAGCGCTCCCAGGAACACAGCATCCGATCCGGAAAGCACCAGCTGGCCTTCGGCTTTCTCCGGCAAGGCCACGGCAAAGGGCACCGGGTCAGGATATTGTTTTTGTACATACTCATACCCACGGCGCAAGGCTTCCAGATTCTTGGGTAACGCATCCTTATGCCCGCCCAGGTGCCGTTGCATGGCCGACTCGGCCCGCTCCAGCCCCAGCCGGAAGAACCAGGCCAGGGCGCCGACCATCACCAGATTCTTGCCCCGCATCCATTCGATTTCCTGGGCGATTTCCGTGGCAGGCACCGCATACTGCAACCGCTCCGCCTCGAATCCGGAAACCGCCTTGGGATCGTAAAGCAAAGCCGTGGTCGGCGTAATATCAACCTGATTCTCATCCCAGGCATCCTGATTCATCGCCACCAAAACATCGACCGTATCGCCTTCTGAATAGATGCGACAGGTTCCCATCCGCAATTGGTAGAGTACCTGTCCGCCCCGGATCTCGGCAGGAAAGGTACGGTAGGTGTAGACTTCCATCCCCGCGTGGGCCGCTGCCTGGGTTAAAATATCCCCGATGGTAAGCGTCCCTTCGCCGGCTTCACCGCCGATGCGAATGACGACTGAGGGAAAGGGTTCCGGCATATATCCTCCTGATGCAAAATAGAGCTCGACGTTCCAGAATATCATTGCGTTTCCGCAATATCAGGTTCACAAAAAAACGCCGGAACCGGTTAAGCCTCCCCGGATCCGGCCAGATGCACCACCGCCGTCACCTGTCCAGCCCCCCACGTTTCCACCTGACCTTGAGGGCCCAAAGCCAGGGCTGTACCGTCAGGGATTCCCAACCCCAGAGACTCGGGATGACGCTGCACAAACTGTCGCAATTCCCCGGCCTCCTGGAGGCTGCGGAAATGAGGACCGATAATGGTATTGGTAATCAATCCCAGCCCGGGTAATTCACGCGACTGAGGCGCCGGGCCAATCACCCAGGCCCCTAAAGCCGCCGCTCCCCCCGCAGCCCCGATGATCATCAACCCCTGATAAGTGGTAAACCCCTTCAGGATCAGCTCCCAGGCGGGCGTATCCCGCAATAAAGTCACAAACGGCAGCGGATTTTCACCAGCCAGATATAATAGCCCGGCTTCCGCCAAAAGGTTCAATAGATGGGGATCAGCCAGATGCCGGCGCGTCATCTGCGAAAGCACAAAGGCCTCGCCGCCCGGTCCACCCAGGAGCGTATAATGCTCCAAGAGGCCATCGGCTTCCTCCTGCGTCCCCTCGCCCAACAAAACCATCATCGGGCGATCAAGGTTGCTCAGACTCAAAATCTGGGCATCCACCCGATCGGTCTCTCCACGTTGCCAATCGCCGCCGCCCAAGAGCCCAAACCAGCCCTCTCCTTTGACCCACTGTAACGGTTGCTGAACCATTAAGACACCTCAGGCACCGGCATCAAACGACACAGCGATTCAACCATCACCGCCACACCCAACGGCAGGGCTCGTTCATCGATATCAAACCGGGGATTGTGATGCGGAGCAAATTCACGATTGGAAGGCCGGGCTCCCACGAAGAAATAACAACCGGGGCGTTCCCGCAAGAAATAAGAGGCATCCTCACTACCCATCGTCCGAAAACCCAACAACACGGCTTCGGATCCCAAAAGATCGCGGGTTGCAGCCTGAACCACTGCCGTCACAGCCGGATCGTTAATCACGGCCGGCGACAACGCCTGGAAATACAATTCCGCCCGGGCGCCCATAGCCAGCGTCGTGTTTTCTATAACCCCACGCACCCGTCGCAGGACATCTTCCCGCACTTTAGGATCAAAGGTGCGAATGGTCCCGCGCATTTCAGCCCGCTCGGGGATAATGTTGAAAGCATCGCCGGCGCGGAGGACGCCGACGGTCACCACCGCCGTTTCCAGAGGAGAAACATTGCGGCTGACCACTGTTTGCAGCGCCGTCACGGCCATGGCAGCCGTCACCAGCGCATCGACCGTCTCATGAGGCTGAGAAGCATGGCCGCCGCGCCCGATAATCGTTGCGCCCCAATCTTCAGCCGCCGCCATTACCGGTCCCGGCATCACGCCGATCGTGCCCACTGGCATATCAGCCCAGACATGCATGGCCAGCACAGCCTCAGGACGGGGATTTTCCAGCACCCCTTCCTGAACCATCACTTCAGCACCATTCATGCCCTCTTCACCCGGCTGAAAGATCAATTTCAGCGTCCCCTGCCAGGCCTCCCTGTGCTCTGCCATCAAACGCGCCACCCCTAACCCCATAGCAACATGGGCATCATGGCCACAGGCATGCATCACACCGGCCGTCTCGGAAGCATAAGAAACTTCATTGGCTTCCTGAATGGGCAACGCATCCATGTCCACCCGGGCCATAATCACCGGCCCCGCGCCGTTTTCCAATATCGCCACCAGGCCGGTTTTAGCCACGCCCGTCTGAACCGTATAGCCCCAATCTTGTAAAAGATCGGCAGCAAAAGCAGCCGTCTGCCATTCTTGAAATCCCAACTCAGGATGGCGATGCAAATAACGGCGCCAGGTAACCAATAAAGTACTCAATGCTTGAGCCAGATCCAGGGTTTTCATCATTCCTTAATCCCCCAACTGCAAGACAGGTGTGATTTTGGGAACCAAAAACCCGGACTCAATCGGCGCCGGGCCAGGGCCGAACAACCCAAGCTGAGGCCCATTTTAACACAGGCGGGAATAGGGTCAAACCCACAGAATTCAGAGCAGATGTTGCTGTAAAGCCATCGCCACCGCTTCAGTCCGCGTCTCCACCCCCAGCTTCGATAAAATATTGCTGACGTGAAATTTGATTGTCGAGCGGCTCACCACCAAACGCTCTGCAATCTGCGGATTGTTCAATCCTTCCACCATCAATCCCAGGATCTCCCGCTCCCGCTCAGTCAATTCCACGACCAGCTTAGGGGCAGCCGTCGCCGCCCGGATCAAAGCCTGGGCCGCTTCAGGGGCCAGCGTCGGCCGGCCCGCGCAGGCCGCCCGAATCGCCGCAGCCAGTTCATCCGCCGAAATATTCTTGAGCAAATAGCCGATCGCCCCGGCCCGCAACGCATCCTGGATCAAATCCTGTTCTTTAAAACTGGTTAAAGCCAGGACCTGGACCTGCGGACAGCGCTCGCGGATCGCCCGGGTGGCCGCCGCCCCATCCATAAACGGCATGACCAGATCCATCAACACCACATCCGGCAACAACTGCTCACACAGACGGATCGCTTCAGCGCCGCTCGAAGCCTCCCCGACCAGTTCCAAATCCTCAAAAGCCAGTAAAAAAGCGCTCAATCCGCTGCGCACCACAGCATGATCGTCCACCACTACCACTCGAATCGACGTTCCTTGCGGCATAGCCATCATCCTTGTTGAACTTCTCTAATCCAGCTGAGGGCATTCATTAGAACCCTGCCAGAGCAAAGCCACCCGGGTCCCCATATCGGAACTGCTTTGAATTATAAAACGGGCCCCGACCGCTTCCGCACGTTCCCGCATAATCCGCACCCCTAAATGATCGGCCGGAATCGCCACCACATCAAATCCCCGCCCATCGTCCACAATTTCCAACTCCACCCGCTGCGGCATCAATTCCAACTTTACATTGACCCGTCCGGCGCAGGCATGCTTCACAACATTGTTCAAGGCCTCCTGAGCAATTCGATAAAAAGCCACCTTGATATCGGGCGGCAACGTACACTGCCCCCGCACCTCAACCAACACCGGAATCCGGGTTCGCCCGATCATCGCCTCAGCCTGCTGACGTAAAAGATCTCCCAACTCTGCTTCCACCAGGGCCATCGGGCGTAACTCCACCAACAACATCCGCATCTCAGCCAAAGCCCCCCGGGTCAACTCCCGCAATTCGCTCAGCCGCCGTTGCGCTTCAATCGGATTACGTTCCCACAAACGGGGCAAAACATCCGCGATCAAACTGGCCGAAAAGAGCGTCTGCGTTACCGCATCATGCAAATCCCGGGCCAGACGATTCCGCTCGGCAGCGACCGCTGCCTGTTCCGCATGCGCACGTAACCGGGCCCCTTCAATCGCAATGGCCGCCTGATCTGCAAAGAACCCCATGATCCGAATTTCTTCTTCCGTAAATCCTTCCGGCCGATTGAAAACCGCCAAAGCCCCCACTGCGGCACCCTGCCCCCGCAAGGGAGCCACCAGCAATGAAGTCGGAGGTGGAACCAGCGAAACTGCCCAGGGATCGTTGGCCGGCGAATTGCTCAACAACGCCTTTTCCTGCGCCATAGCGATCCCGATCAGGGAATCTGTCAACGCCACCTCGCCCACATCCACCCCGGCCATGATCCCGGTACTCAACGCGACCTGAAGGCGTTCGGCATCATCCATTAAAAAGACTATGCTGGCGGTGGCTTCAATCAACCGGCGGGCTTCATCACAGACAAACTGCAACAACTCCTCCAGGCCCAGCGGTTTGAGCAACGCCGCAGTCACCCGTTGCAAGCTCTGACTTTCCGCCAGACGCCGACGAGTTTCGGCATACAACCGGGAATTTTCCAAACCGATCACGGCACTGGAGGCCAGCAACGTCAAAACCCGCTCATCGTCGGCCCCCAAATCGCCATTCCGTTTATTGGACACCACAATCGTGCCCAATGGGTTATTTCCCGTCAGCAAAGGAACCACCATAAAGGAATGAGCGCCCATTTGCTGAGTAAATTCCCAATCGATCTGCAAGGGCGTATGCCCCGCCAAAAACAACACCGGTTGGCGACTCTGTACCGCCAGGCCGGCCGCCGATTTATCCACCTTCAACCGATACCCCCGGGCTGAAGGTTTAACCCGTCCAGAAATAACCGACACTTCCAGCTCATCCCCATGCAACATATAAACCGCGCTTTGTTCAGTAGCCGTCAAACGCCGCGCCTCGTCGGCAATCAACTGCAAAACCGTATCCCGATCCAACCGGCTGGTGATCGCCTGCTGGACCGCAAACAACGAATGCAATTCATCCGTTCGTCGCCGCGCTTCCGCATAAAGTTGTACATTCTCGATAGCCAGAGCAACCTGACCGCCCAAAGCCATCGCCAGCTGAATATCCTCAACCGGAAATTCTTGCGGCTCTGCATAATACAAAACCAGCGCCCCATAAAACGATTCCCGAATCATTAACGGCACAGCCAGAGAGGCATGATAAGCCGCATGGATTCCCTGTTGCCAGGATGCAAGTTCAGGATCCAGGGCCAGAGCGCTCTGAAAATAAGAAACCCGATACGGAGCCCCGTTCAAAATCGCCAGCGGCACCGTTTCCAACCCGACAGGCACCGGTTCCTGGGGCAATAAACCACGCAACGTCTCACTCACCGCCTCCACCACCACCGCGCGCCCTTCCAGAAAGCTGCGATAAATCACCCCGGCACTGGCCGAGAGCAATTGATGGGCCTGCACCATGGTGTAATCCAGCACATCGGGCAAAGAACGCCGCGCATTGAGCACCGCCAGAATATCGCGCAAGCCCTCCGCGGCCCGACGATGCCGATCCGCTTCCCGCCGACGTTCCTGTTCGGCCCGATAAAGACTGGCATTCTCCAACGCAATCACCGCACTGGAAGCCAGCATGGTCATCACACGGATATCATCGGCATCAAAACGCTCCTTTTGTTGATGGCTGACGATAATGGTCCCGAGAGGTCCATGCGATGACCATAGCGGAATGCTGAGCTGAGAAAGGTAAGGACAGGTTGTATTGGGGAAAATTACCCGGGGATCGTTTTTCATATCGGCCAGCAATAAAGGTTCGTTGGCCAGCATACTGCGCCCCGAAAGCCATTCATTCGCCTTGTAAGATCGGGGCATCGTATCGGGATACGTTTCACCAGCAACAAAAGAGAGCACCAATTCCTCTCCATCATGTAGCAAAAAGACCACCGCCCGCTGAGCTTCCGTCAAACGTTGTGCCGCCTCAGCAATCAATTGCAACACAGCATCCAAATCCAAATGGCTGGTCAAAGCCTGCTGCACCGCAAAAAGTGTTTGCAGTTCATTGGTCCGTTCCGCAACCCGCTGTTCCAGGTTTTGATAGGCCTGCATCAAAACCTCACGGGCCTGTTTATGGTTCAAAGCATGGATAAAAACTTCCCCAACACTTTTCAGCAACGCGATCAATTCTTTGGGCCAGGGAGCTTGAGGCTGCACCGCATCTATCCCCAAAAAACCAATCGTTTTTCCTTGAAAAACTACCGGCACCGCAATCGCCGCGCACATTTGCTGAGAACTAAACTCCTGACGTTCGGGCTCAGCTTCGGGAGGCAAATCATCCAACATTGAGACATACATAACCTCTCCCCGCATTAACAACCCATTCGACCAGGAAAAATCAGCGATTTGAATATTCTGCCGACGTTCTTTCTGGGACCGAACACCGGGAGCGCACCACTCATGAGTATTGTCCATCATCTTCCCGTTGGACGAATACATAAAAACATAACTGCGATGGGCCCGGGCAAACTCACCTACCGTCTGCAAGGCATAGCAAATTTCCGCATCTACCTCATCAGGTATCACATTGATAAAATGAGAAGAAATCTCCGTAATCAACTTCTCTATGGCCAGACCGAACGGCTGCGGACCATCAACCGGCAGAGAGGATGCCGGCACTTCTTGTTGAACCAGATCGCCTTCAACTTCCGGCCCGGTTTCTGAATCCACACCCGGTTCTTCTCCAATCAAAGCAACATCGTCCCCAGACACCGGGAAAAACAAAGCGCCTACACCCACAATGGCCTCACCAACCTGCAACGGGATCAAACGCAAAGGCGGCAAACCCGCACCCGCGGCCAACTCGACCGACTCACCCTCCCGCGCCGACTCCAACGCAGAACGCAACTGACCACCAACCTGGAACAACCAGGGAAGAGAATTCGCATCTCCCCCTCCCAGCCCCAACTCCAGGTCAAACCATCCCACCCCAATCGGCCGCCACGCCAGACAACGTTCCAACCAGTTGTAGCCAGGATCAAGTGGAAACCAGGGATCAAACACAGGAGCTGCCCATGGGCCGGTTTTAGTAGCCGGCCTTAATTCAAAACGACATAAAGCAGCCCCCTGCACCCGACAGGTACGTTCAGAAGCGATCCACCCGGGATGGCCCGAAAGGCCGGCCGCAAAGCCAGCCAGAGCACCGGCAGTATAAGAACAAACCGGTTCAGAAGAATTGGAAAGGGGCTCTAAAACAGCGGTTCGAGGATCGGTGATCGTTTCCCAGGTCAGATCAGCCTGCACCCGAATAGGGCCATGGGGCCATTCCAGAGAATCCAGTCCCCAAGAACCAAACCCAACAGCCGTCCAGGCGGCCAGACAGGCAGGCCAGGCAAGCACCTGAGCACGGCTGCCTGAAAGCAACTTCAAGGTTCGAGAAAAAGCTGCGCCACCACTCATCCCAGCCTGTTGTAACACCAGGCTGGCCATACTCCGGCCGGTCACTTTTTCCAGCGACCGGCAAGCTTTTTCAAAACCGGCCACAATTTTTTCAACAGCCATCCTGAGATGCCCCAATCAGCTATAGGATTCTCCGCCCGGAGGGTGAGATCCATTTTACTCCGGATTAGGGGATCGACAACCGTTAAAAGCAGGATTTTAAAAACATTTTCGCGCGCTCCCTCGCGAAGCGCGCGAAAAACATCCTCTGCTTTCTCTAAGGGGTCGTAAAAGAATAACTCACCGATTTTTATAGCGTTTTCCCCTGAAAACTCGGGAACTTATAAATTTACAGACCCTAAAAATCAAAGCGTCCTATCCTGCAACACCTGCGCCAACCGCTTCGCCGCGGTCTGATGACGGCGACAATGGTCCAACAATAAATTCAACTTTTCATCCCGGCGCAATCCCCGACTAAAGTGATCGTAAACTTTTGGAAAGTAATCAAGGCAAAGCGTCTCCAACTCCACATCATCCAACAAATCCAAACGCCCTCGCAACTCAGACATATCGGAAACAGTCTCCAGAGAATCAGCCTCAGGAATCTCATAATTCAAAGCGGACGCGATCTCACGCAACTCTTCAGGAAGGTCTAAATGCAATTCACCGCACAACCGGACATACTCCTGCCAGTAACCGGCAGCCAGAGAGCGTTGCTCCATTAACACCCTTTGGGCCCGAGCCTTTTCCCGAGGATCTGCGGAAAGCTGTACCAACGTTTCATACTCACAAATCAACCCATATCCCCGCCGTAAATAAGCTTCTAAATCCAGACGACGCCCCATAAGCTACTCCTCTTCAAAGCGGGAAACCGGGACCGTAAATCCCTCCGCGACTACCCACACAGATCCGGTCGGGATGCCCGACGGCAGAACGAATTGCAGATCCAGCTGTTCCCCGGGTCCCAAAACCAGATATTGACCGTCATCTGCTACCAATTCCCATAATTCCGGCATCAACGACACCCATCGCCCAACCTCATCCTGGACCCGGAGATAAAGTCGATCCACATAGACACGCTCAGCCGCCGGCTCGCTTAAACGCAACCGACCATTGAAATCAGGCAGCTTTCCGCCTTCCAAACGTTCCGCCGCAGCTCCTACCGCCGTCCTTAACAATACCACCTCAGCCCCGGAATTGACTCCCGGGGCTGAAATGTGAAGGCAATCCCCGCCTACCGCCGGCGGAATCTGGGCATTGAAGAAAAGCTGATAATGGACATTGTATTGAAATCGCTGATAGATATAATCCAGTTGGGCTTGTAGATCTTCAGGCAGGCAGCCATTCGCCCCCTGACTCCAGGCCACTACCCCGCCATCAATGGCAGAACAATCCTCCGAAATTTGCCACCACGTCATCTCATCCACCCAACCATAGGTCCAGGAAGCTGCCGAATTCATCGCTTTACCCCGCAGATTGACTAAGGTACCCTCATCCCCGGGATGCTCCAAACTACCAATCAACCAGATCAAATAAGCATCCATCTCTCCATCCAGTTTGCCATCGTTCAACAAATTCAGGGCTCCGGTCGGATTCCCCAAATCAGCGGCCAGTTTCACCTGCAACAGATGTAAAACATTGAGCTTACGATAATAACGAGAGCCGCTTTTAATTTTATTGGCATAAACCTGAGCCGCCGCATATTCATTCCCTGCTGCAATCAGATTCCGCTGCCGATGATATAGATTTCCCAAAGCCACATGGATATCCAATGCCACCACCGGATCATCCTCTTCCTGCACCAGAGTCAAAGCCCGCCGAAAAGTTATTTCAGCCTCGGCATCCTTTCCATTCAAAGCCCAGGCCTGTCCCAAATTATGGAGCACCTCAGGCGATGCCGGTAGAAGTTCAACTGCCTTCGAGAAACGTTCAACCGCTTTATCGTAGTTACCATCCCAAACATCCATATCGCCTAAAGCCAGATAAGCTCCCGGAATAGCAGGATCAAGGGCCACCACTTTCTCTAACTGATCCCGAATTTGCCAATCACGGGCATAGGTCCAGTTAAAAACCGCCAGGTTATAATGAGCCAAGGCCCAATCCGGACGTAACCCAATGGCCAGAGCAAAAAGTTCAGGCGGGCGTAATGATTTAATCTGAGCAGCCTGCAGGCAGTATTCACGTTCATAGGGACTGGTATCAAAAAACGAATTGGCAATCGATTGCTGATTTCCCAACTGGATCATCAACACACCCAAGTTGTTATAAGCTTCCGCCAACCCGGGATCCGCTTCAATCGCCTGAGCGTAACTACAAATAATCTCCACCGGATTACTTAATGAAGTCGTATGCTTCAAACGAGCTTTGAAGAAAAACCATAAGCCTTCATTCTCTAATTGATCAGCCTCAGGGATATGACGCATGGCGGCATCAAAAGCAAGTTGCCCTTCACGGGCCTGATTATCCAGGTAGTAAAGATGCCCCAGGATGAACAAAGTCAAAAACGTAGTGTTTTCCGGCAAAACCTGGTGCACATATAAAGAAAGTTCCTCAGGCTCATCCGCTACGCCCAGATTCAATTCTCGTACCCCTAAATTATTAGGAACTGCGGTAAGAGCTTGATCTCCTAAAGCCAGATATACCTGAATCCCCAGGGAATCGTACCATCCCCAAATCAACACATCACACCCCGATTGCAATACTACATCCTGAGCTGCTGCTTCTGATAAAACCGGCGCTGGCCAGATTGTAACCTCCACAGACTTGACCAAAGACCCCGATCGCAATTCACGCTTCAATTCATCCGCCAGACGAGACGCTATTTCCACTGGAGAAACCTCTCCACGGGCATCAAAAGGAGCAATCAGCACATGGTAACGAACCGCCGCCCCCCTGGATGGAGTAAGCATGGGCTGAGGCAAAAAGTTGGATGAAGTTACGACGGGATTCTCCATAACAGGCGTAATCAATGGAGAAAGAGTCTCCTCAGCTTGAAAAGCCATGCCGCGCCAGACGCCAAAAGTAAAGATCGCCGCCACGGCTACCATCCCGTAAAGCCAAACCGACGCCCATCGGGAAACAACTCTCACCGGTTGCGGCATTGGAGTCGACAAAGATTCCCAATTGACCCCCAGAGCCAGCCCAATTTCCATAATCTCAGGCGAAACTTCCTGACTCAATTTCCGAGACAACTTTCCATATTCAACCAGATAAGTCTGTAAAGTCATCTGCCGACTCTTAACTTGATCTTGAGAACGCACCTTCTCTTCCGGACGGTCCGAGGTCAAAATCAAAGACTCGTACTCGCGAATGATCCCATACTCTGTCTGGATCAACGCTGCTACATCCTCACGACGTCCCATGGCACTCCTCCATTTTTATTGGGCAAAAATCAGGGAGCCACAAGGGTATCAATTACAAAGATTTCCGGGTAAAGAGGCGACAAACTTTCAAACCCAGACCATTTTGGCCGGACCGGCGAGGCTGCCAGGAAATTTCTATCAAAGCCGGAAAAACGGTGGCAACGACTCTACCCGAACTCCCCCTCAAGGCAATCGAGCCACAAAATTAGTCTAACATAAGTTTTAAAAAAATTAAATAAATTAAAAATAACAAAAGCGTAGCAATCGCGTAGCAAAATAAAAAACCCTCCGAAATTTACACAAACTTCGGAGGGCCAAGGCTGTAACTGAAAAAGCTTTTACAGCGCTTCAAACATATCCTTTTCCGCACCACATTCCGGGCAAACCCAATCCGCGGGTAAATCTTCAAACGCTGTACCAGGTGCAATACCGTTTTCCGGATCCCCCACGGCAGGATCATAGACATATCCACAAACAGTGCATTCCCATTTTTTCATTAGATTATCTCCTTACATTTTAACCTGGAATGAATGGCTGAAAAACTCCCGCTGTCAGGAATTGCAAAGAAGCTCACGCTTAGCCCTGACTTCAGCAACGATTATAAACAAAGGGAAATGCCTGTCAAGTGAATAGAGAATAGGGTAAAAATCGACTCCAAAAAGTCGAGCATTTGTTCCCAAACTGAAACACTCATACCAGGCGAAGTAATTGCCCAAACTCCTTTTTAGTGTACAATTAGAAATTAGAAGAGGCTCGAAAATGACGGGCAAGAAAAAGGGATGGAATAGTCCTATACCTTTTTCTATCTTCCGGGTCTGGGCATAACCGCAACATTGTATTTTCGGGCCCCCAAATAATGCAATCCGTCTATTTATGACCCTTTTCCTATTGACGGGGAGAGGATAATGGTTAAAATTCAGTTAGCACTACGTTTGTCTCACCACCGGACAGGCACAGGGAAACTTCCCCTGCTGAAAGTACCGATGCAGCTTAAATGCTGCCCCATTCGTTCTAAGCCATGAAGTCAAGTTATACATAGGCGAGAAGCAATGAAAATAGCCGAATTAAAAAAAACAATCTCTTATATTCTGGCTCTCGCCGTATTGTTGGGCATCTTCTTTCCTCAACCTGTTCAGGCCCAAGGGGGAGACTCTCTGTGCTTTAATGAGCAAAACGGACATTGTATCAGTGGACAATTTCTCGAGTTTTACAATGACCACGAAGGATTGGAACTATTAGGATATCCCATTACAGAACCTTTTGTAGATCAGGGCATTACTGTCCAATATTTCCAAAAAGCCCGCCTGGAATTACATCCCCTTAATCCAGACCCCTATAAAGTACAACTTGGATTGCTGGGTGATGAATTGAATTACCGCCAGGCGGCTGTCACCCCACCGAAAACCATCTCCCGCCGCCAATATTACGCTAAAGAAACTGGTCACCTCGTTTCTTACGCCTTCCTGGATTATTTCAATGCCCATGGGGGAGTAGATATTTTTGGACTTCCAATTACAGAAATGTACTTCGAAGAAGGGCGGATCGTTCAATATTTCCAACGACTAAAAATGGAATGGCATCCTGAAAACCGTTCTAATCCGGTCACAATTGGAAATCTGGGAGAACTTTACATCGCCGTAAATCGAGAGCGAATTCCAGCCCAGGCTCTCAAAGCCGCCTCGGCTATTCCTTCTCAGGGATCGGTCACAGTGACACCAATCAGTGTCACCTCTATCCGAGCGGTGGTTTCGCTTCGCTATTCGGTCATGGGGAAAGAACGGAATCAAACAGTCTCCGTTCTGGTCACCGATAGCACGGGGACGCCCTTACCTAAAGCTACCGTCCAAATCAGTTTTTACGATGCCAAAGGAGCGCTGCTCTCCACCAGCCAACAATTCACCACAGATGCTCGCGGCTTTGTAAAAGAGAACATTCCAGTGGCAGGTGGACGCACCGGGGAACAGGTTATTGTTCAAGCCAAAGTTACCTACGGCAATTTACAGGCCACGGCTCAGAACGTTTTCTTGCTCTGGTGGTAACCCTCTTTAAGCCCAAAAGTATAAATAAAAACCGGCGCGAATTCAAATTCGCGCCGGTTTAACATGGTCAGCACTTAGAGCATCACAAATTCAAGCGGAACGTTCGGCAACATCGGCTCCCAACCATCCCAGGATCCGATTCTTCAAGCGAGCCATCCACGATTGCTTACGTACCACAGGTTCTTCTTGAGTTGAACGTACTCGGCGTAACCGTTCCACAGCCCGGCGCAACTTCTGCATTTTTACTGCGTTTTCTTTTTCTTGATGCTCTTCCATAGGAACATCCTTTCTTAAACTAACGGTATATATACCTCAGACTAATGATCTATATCTCAATTATACGCCAAATCAGTCCTTGAAGCAAGATTATCCTGATATAGATTCTGCAGGCCCCCCCGAAGGCAATAAACGCGCTACCCATTCCATAAATAACGGTAATCCAAAAGGTTTTTGCAAAACCACTCCAATTCCCAATCCCTGAGAACGCAATTCCACTTTTTCATTGCCATAAGCAGTCATGAGCAGAATCGGCATCTCACACCCCTGACTCCTTAAATTCTGCACAAAATCTAACCCATTGATTCCTGGCAACCGCAAATCTACCACAACCAGATCCGGCTTCTCTCGATGTACCAACGCCAAAGCCACTTCGCCGGAATATACAGCCGTGACTTGATAGGCATTTCCCATCACTTCTAACCCTTCTTTAAGAAAAAAAGCAACGCCCGGTTCATCCTCGACAATCAAAATTCTGGTAGGTTTCATCACATAATTCCCCCTGCCTTTTCACTATAGCACAAAGCAGGGGGAAAATGGGTTGCCGAATGATGACAAAACGGTTAAGAATCCTCGTCAGGATCATTGGCATAGCTGCCCGGAATCGAAGTCAAAATATATCCCACGCCTCGAACGTTAACGATATACCGCGGCTGCTCAGGATTGCGTTCCAGTTTGCGTCGCAACCGGCGAATATGGACTCGTACAATGGAACGGGCTCCCCACGCATCCGCATCATACCCCTGTGCACACCGGACCAGCTGCTGAGGGGTACATACTTCATCTACATGTTGCAATAGACATTCCAACAACTTAAACTCTGTAGGGGTTACATCCACCGCATGCCCTTCCAACGTGACCAAATGCTTACTGCGATCCATCATCAATTCGCCTACATGCAGAAAACGATCATCATTCAATACTTCAGGAGGAAGAACCTGTGTAGTATCTACCGAACGCAAAGCATCTACCGTCTCCTGTAAAACTCCCATTAATTGTCGCCGATGCCGTTCTCGCTCCAACTCACTCATGCCCCGGCGTATGGTCATAATGATCTCTTCTACCGGACAGGGTTTTAATAAATAATCATAAGCCCCCCGCCGCATGGCTTGAATAGCTGTTTCTAAAGTGCCATACCCGGTAATTAAAATAACAACCGTATCGGGACTGGAACGATGTAAGGCATCCAACACCTGTAATCCATCCATCCGTGGCAATTTTAAATCCAGCACCACAGCATCAAAGGGTGGTCCAGCCTGATTTAAAGCCACAGCATCTTCTCCGGATGCGGCTAATTGCACCTGAAATCCATCCAGACGCAACACTTCACCGAGCGTAAGGCGCTCTGCAATCTCATCATCTACCACTAAAATCCGATAATCTCCCATTAGACATCCTCCCGAGAGCGCGGTAAACAAACAATGAAAGTCGCCCCGCCGCCAGGCGGACTTTCCACCTCAATACTACCCTGATGTCGCTCGATAATTCCATAGCTAATCGCCAACCCCAACCCTGTACCAGTAATTTTTGTAGTATAAAAAGGCTCAAACAAACGTTCTCGCACTTGCGGTGAAATTCCCGGCCCGCTATCTCGAAAAGCCGCTACCACCTGGTCTCGTTCAACATGATAGGCCGTCCCCACCCACAACGTTCCCCCGTCCGGCATCGCTTCGATCGCATTGATAATGATGTTAAGAAAAACCTGAGTTAATTGGTTACCGACCCCTCGAATCACCGGTAAATCCGAGCCCAAACGCGCGACCACTTCAATCCGGGCCTGCTGTAACTGCTTATTAGCAATATCCAAAGCATTCTCAACCGTCCGGTTCAGATCCACTGGCTGCATCAACCCGGAAGAAGAACGATAGAAATTCAACATCCGCCGCACGATCTGAATCAACCGTTCGACCTCTTGCTGCGCCATCTGTAAATATAACCGCCGTTTTTCCTCATCTAGATGGGGATGCAGGGAGAGGTGCAAACTATTCTGAATGGCCTGCAAGGGGTTATTAATCTCGTGCGCAATCGAAGCAGCCATTCGCCCCACAGCCGCCATCTTCTCCGCCTGGATCAACTGGCTCTGCGACCGTTCCAGTTCCTGGGCAAAAGCGGCAAGTTCTCCGTACAATCGCGCATTATCCACCGCCACAGCGACCATCGAAGCTACATGGCCCAGGAGTGGTAAATACTCCTCATTTAATGCCCCCTCCGAACCGGCGACTATCAAAAGCCCCACCACCGTGGCATGTCGGATCAGCGGAACGCAAAGCAAATCCAACCGCTCAATCCCCAGCGCATCGGTCCAAAAGGCCTCCTTGACCCCATGGACCAACAAGGGGTGCGCAGTACGTAACGTATCCCCAGCCACTCCCTCCACCGTCGGTAACACCCGGCCCTCTAGCCAGGCCCCGGCCGGACGCCGCGCCGTCCGGATAACCCACTCTCCGGTTTCTTCATCATTAAGTACAATGCCCAACGCTTCCGCTTCCACCAACCGCTCCAGACCTTCCAGAGCCGCCAGTAAAACCTGATCCAAATTCAAGGTCGCAGAAACCATCTGATTGATGTCGTTCAAAGCGGCCAGCTCTTGATTGCGCCGGCGCAACATCTGTTCCGACCGTCGAATCCGTAAAACTACCCCAATGCGCGCTAACAATTCCTGTGGATCAAAAGGTTTGGTAACATAATCATCCGCCCCCATCTGCAAGCCACTGGTCTTGGCACTGACAGAATCCAGTCCCGTAATCAAAATCACCGGAATCTGTTCTAATTGGGGATCTTTTTTGATCGACTGAAGGATCCGAAACCCATCCGCTCCCGGCATCATCACATCCAACAAAACGGTATCCACCAACCGGCCTGCCGAAATTTCCTGACGTAACACATCCAGCGCCTGTTCTCCACTATTGACCGAAAGCACCTGACAGGAAATAAGCGACAACACTTCCTTGACCAACCGGACCATTTCCGGGTCATCATCTACGATCAACACACGAGGATTGTTAAAAGAAGTCCCATTCATACCAGCAAGACCCTACCCGTATTGTCAATTTCTTCGTAAATTTTCCCCAACTTAACCATCGCCGCTCTCCGTCCGGCATCTGACCAGATTTTAGCTATCACGCTTCCAGTATAAGGCACTTTAAGCAAATTGTGAAATCACTGATTTTATACAAAAAGGCGGGGAATTTCTTCCCCGCCTTGCAAAAACTCTCAGCCCCAGAACTCAGGCGTGACGCTCTTTTTCGTTCAGCCAGCAGGCCACAAAGTGCCCACTGCCGTAATCCTTGAAAGGTGGCTCCTCTTTATCGCAAAGCCCCTTAATCGCAGCATTGCAGCGAGGATTGAAATGGCATCCCTGAGGCGGATTAACCGGGCTGGGCACATCCCCCTTGAGGATAATCCGCTCGCGAGTCCCGGCCTGGCGCGGATCGGCAACGGGAATGGCCGAGAACAAAGCCCGGGTATACGGATGAGCAGGATGGTTAAAGATCTCTTCCCGATCCGCCAGTTCGACCATCTTTCCCAAGTACATCACGCCGACCCGGTTGCTGATGTGCTCCACTACCCCCAGGTTGTGCGCAATGAACAGATAAGTCAGCCCGAACTTCTCCTGCAAATCCATCAGAATGTTCAAAACCTGTGCCTGAACCGAAACATCCAACGCCGAAACCGGCTCATCCGCCACGATAAACTTGGGATTGAGCGACAAGGCCCGGGCAATCCCGATCCGCTGCCGCTGCCCACCTGAAAATTCGTGAGGATAACGCTTGGCATGGAAATCCTCCAGATTGACCTGCCGGAGCATGTGGATAACTTTCTCCCAACGCTCCGGAGCCGTTCCCACATTGTGCACAGCCAAACCTTCCGCAATGCTTTCCCCGACCGGCATGCGCGGGTCCAGAGAAGAATAGGGATCCTGAAAAACAATCTGCATCTCCCGGCGGATCGCTTTCAAATCCTGTCCGCGGAGCGAAAAGAGATCGCGCCCCTCGAACAACACCCTGCCGGAAGTATAGGGAATTAACCGCATGATGGTACGCCCAACGGTAGTCTTTCCACAGCCCGATTCCCCGACCAGGCCCAGGGTCTCGCCCCGCTTGATCGTAAAACTCACCCCATCAACCGCCTTGACATGGGCCCGGACCCGCTGCAAAAAACCGCCACGGATAGGAAAATACTTGACCAGATTCTCAACCTTAATCAAATCATCATTGGCTGAGGTCGCTTGTTTAGTTACTTGCTGCTCCATAAATCTCTCTCCCTGGGACCTGAATTAGTGCTTCTGATGAAGCCAGCAGCGAACCTTGTGGCCCGGTTTTACATCGATCAAATCCGGCTCTTGCTCGGTGCAGATAGACATTCGATGCTTGCAGCGCGGAGCGAACTTACAGCCCGGCGGCAAATTGATCAGATTCGGTACCGAACCGGAAATCGTATCCAACCGCGGCTTAACCACGCCCATCACCGGGATCGAAGAAAGCAACCCCTGCGTATAGGGATGCAACTGCTCAGTAAACAACGGCCCGACATCAGCATGCTCGACCACACGTCCGGCATACATGACCGAAACCCGCGAAGCCATTTCCGCAACAATCCCCATGTCATGGGTAATTAAAATAATGGACGTCTCGAACTTCTTCTGTAATTCCACCATCAGGTCCAAAATCTGGGCCTGGATCGTCACATCCAAGGCCGTCGTCGGCTCATCCGCAATCAACAGCTCTGGTTGACAGGCCAACGCCATCGCAATCATCACGCGTTGAGCCATCCCGCCTGAAAGCTCGTGCGGAAAAGCCTGAACACGCTTTTGCGGTTCAGGGATCCCTACAGTCTTCAGCAGTTCGATCGACTGCCGCAGCCCCTCTTCCTTATCAATCCCGCGATGGACTTTGAGAACTTCCGCAATTTGCTCCCCGACCCGGAAAACCGGATTCAAACAGGATGTCGGCTGTTGGAAAATCATCGAAAGCCGATCCCCACGCATCCGGCGCATCTCAGATTCGGGCAAAGCCAGCAAATTCTGCCCCTGATAATTGATCTCTCCGTCGATAATCTTGCCCGGAACCCCAATCAGGCGCATGATCGAAAGCGATGTCACGCTTTTCCCACACCCCGACTCCCCTACCAAAGCAATGATCTCGCCCTTGCGCACATCGAAATCCACACCATCAACCGCTCGCACGACCCCATCCTCTGTATAGAAATGGGTCTTTAAATTGCGAACTTCCAATACCGGCTTGTTGTCATAGACCTGGGTTGCCACGTCGGTCACTCCTCTCGTTCAGCTTATTGCTTCAGGCGCGGATCAAGCGCATCCCGCAGGCCGTCACCCACGAAGTTAAACGCCAATGACGCCATTAAGATCGCAAAACCCGGATAGAAAACCTTGGCCGGATCGCCCAACAATCCGGATTGCGCCGCCTGCAGCATATTGCCCCAGGTCGGAACCGGTGGCTGAATGCCAAACCCCAGGAAACTCAAGGCCGATTCCAAAACGATCGTTCCCCCCAATCCCAACGTCGCATTGACGATAATGGGCGCCATAGAATTGGGAATCATGTGCCGGACGATAATCTGGAAATCCGACATCCCCAAAGCCCGGGCAGCATCCGCAAAATCCAGGCCCCGCAAACTCAGCACCTGCCCCCGAACCAGACGACAGGCCCCCATCCACCCAAACACCGTCAGGATGATGGTAATAATGGCCACACTGGTCCACTGTTCAGGCACAAATGGAATCTCAATATCCCGCAACAAGGACGAGAAGGCCAGCAACAGCGGGAGTAAAGGCAGCACCAACATAAACTCCACAAAGCGCTGGATAACCACATCCACCCATCCCCCAAAATAGCCGGAAATGCCGCCCAACAAAGCACCGATCGTCTGACTCAATAAAGTCACAATCAACGCCACCGAGAGCGAAATCCGCGCCGCAAACAACAACCGGCTGTACACATCCCGTCCCACTTCATCCGTGCCCAGAATATGCTCGGCGCTGGGATGCGCATTTCGAGCATAAGGATCCTGATCGGTAATCGGATCATAAGGAGCGATCACCTTGGCGAAGATAGCCATCAAAAGCAAGACGGCAATGATCACCAACCCCACCACGGCCAGCTTATGCCGCTGAAACCGGCCCCACACCACCGAAAGCATGCTCTCCTGCTCGGGAGTCAACATCCCTTCGGCATCCAACACCTTTGTCTCTTCAGCCATGATTCTCTACCTCTTGCAGAACAAGTTTATCCAGGCTTAATCGTAGCGGATCCGGGGATCCACAAACGTGTACAACACATCACCGAGCAATGTGGAGAAAACCACCAGGATTGCATCGATGAAGAGCAGCACCATCACCACAGGCCAGTCATCAGCGTTCAGGGCGTCGAAGAACAACCGCCCCATCCCGGTCCAGGAGAAAATCGTCTCCGTAATAATCGCACCGCCGAAGAGGCCCGGAATCTGCAACACCACAATGGTAACGATAGGAATCAAGGCATTGCGCATGGCATGGCGCACAATCACGATCCGCTCCGTCAACCCTTTGGCGCGAGCCGTGCGCACATAATCCTGCCGCAACACTTCCAACATGGAAGCGCGCATAAAACGGCTCCAGGTCGCCATGTACAGCAGGCTCAACACCAGCGTCGGCATAAGCAAATGGACCACGCGATCTCCAAAACTCTGCGGGGCCAGATGCAAAACACCTAACAGACTGCCGGCTTCCGGCGCGCGCACCGCATAGACCGAACCGGCAGGTAAATAGGGTAAGCCCCACGATCTGAATTGGTTGGAGAAAATAAAGACCATCATCACACCGAACCAGAAAACCGGCATGGCGGTTCCAAAGAAAGTAAAGGTCGTGACCACATAATCCATGATGGAATATTGCTTCACGGCAGAATAAATCCCTACCGGAATCGCAACCAACAGCGAGAGGAGCGTGGAAGTGAGCATCAAAACCATCGTGTTGCCCAGGCGAGCCATAATCAGCTCCGCAACCGGCTGGCCACGCGCTACCGACCAGGAAAGTCCCCAGTCCAACCGCAGAACCCCATGCTGTTCCCCATGGAAATGAGAAAAGTTTCCTAATAAACCATAGGCCCCAAAAAGCCACCCCACGGGCACCCACGCACTGCCCTCCCGTGGCGGAAGGTCATTAATAGTCCATTCAGTAGCCCCGGTGGTTTTTACGGTCGCGGTGAGTGGACTGTTGTCCACATCGATCAACAACACGCCGTTTTCCACCGAAATCATCTTACCGCGCAAAGATTCTTCCGGAGCAGTTCCTGTCGGACGGACCCAGACTTTCTGCGCCGTCATGGCAATTGAACCGTCATCCAGTACCGTTTCCTCACCCTCAAACCACATCGGATACCCCGGATCCGCGTAGGCGATCCCGGGGTTGGCATAAAACCGTCCCGTGGCTGGAGGCTTAATCCCCAAATACATGTAATCTGCACCCAACCAATCATCGCCCAAAAGCCAGACCAGGTAGCGCAAGACCAGCGGTTTATCCAGGCCCAAATAAGCCTTCAACCGGGCCTTATCCGCCTCGCTGTACCGGCTGCGCCGATCAGCCGTTGTGTTGAGCCCGGAAAGCGGGCCGCCTGGGGCCAGGTTCAAAATGGCATAAATAGCCATAGTGGCCAACAACACAACAAAGAACATCTGAATAAAACGTCGTATCAGATATCCAGCCATGAACGACCTCCTCCACACAGGGTTTTTTACCAGTTACCAATTAATTAGTCGGATTGCCGCGGAAAAGTTCATTCCAATCACGACTTTTTTCAAATCTGCCGGCCGCCCCGAAAGCGCTGGCTTGCCCTTGAATCCTCACGTTCAAAGGTAAACCAGAATTTCCGAGAGGGCCGGCAGACCGGCGTCGTCGGCACCCTTTGACTTAAAAAAAGGTGGCAGCGCAGAACGCTGCCACCTTTTTGTACACATAAAACTTACCGGTTGATATCGAAGGATTCGATGTTCCACATTTCCGAGTTCTGGGTCGGGTCCATGATGAACCCGGAGACCTCGGGGCGGTAAGCGGCGATCTTCAGGCGCAGGAAGAGCGGCACCACGGGCAGTTGTTCGGAGAAGATCCGCTGAGCTTCCTTGTGACCCTGGATGTAATCCTCGGAGCCGGGCAGCGCCTGGAGGGCGCGCTTGCAGGCCGCGTCGTATTCAGTGCTGCTGAAACCGGTTTCGTTCTGGCCGGCCCAGCCGTTGTCGGCGCTGGGGATCAGTTCGGTCATGTACAGATCGCAGGAAGGCTCCACACCGGTCACCCAGGTGAAGGAACCCAGATCGAACTGGCGGCCGAAGAGCGGGCCATCGGGGCCATCGGCGAAGAACTCGGAGGCGGGCATGTTTTCCAGGTTGACTTTGATACCGCAGGCCGCCAGATCCTGCTGGTATAGCTGCATGTATTGCACGCGCATGGCTGCCGTGGTGCTTTGCCACTTGACCTCGAATTTGGTGCCGTCGGGAACACCCTCAACGCCTTTGGCTTCCAAAACGCCGTCGCTGTCGCTGTCGGTCCAACCGACCTCGGCCAGGAGGGCTTTACCCTTTTCGACATCGAAATCGTAAGTGGTCAGCATGTCGCCGGCGTAGAGCGGGTGTTCCGGCGGGGCATAGCTGGCGATGGTGATCGAGCGACCATACAGGATGGTGTCGATGACCTGCTGGCGGTTCAAGCAGTGAGCCACGGCTTCGCGAACGCGGACATCGCCGAAGAAATCGGGGCGATCATAGGAATCGGTCGGGACAATCCCGAAGTCCAGGTGTTCCCAGGAGGTGCCGGTCATGAAGACGGGCTTGATCACACTCTGCTCTTCCAGCTTCAGCAGCAGTTCGGCCTGGTCTTCCAGGGCAGCTTCCTGAGTAGCGATATCGCATTCGCCAGAGATCAGCTGCGCCACAACGGCGTTGGAGTCCTTGACGAAGCGGAAAACCACGGTGCTGACGAGGGGCAGGCCCTCGCTGGCGCGGAAGTAGTTGGGGTTCTTTTCCACGGTGATGTGATCGCCCTGAACCCATTCCTTAATGATGAAGGGGCCCCAGCCGATGGGCATGCGGGAGGATTCCTCAGCCGAGAGCAGGTCCTTGGCCTTGTATCCCAGGGTTTCCTGCCAGAGCTTGCGCGGCATGGGCAGGAAGAAATTAATATAATAGGTGGCGTCGATCATGCCGGGCAGCCCGGTCCAGACCGCGGTAGTGTCATCAGCGGCTTCGTAGGTGGCCGTGCGTTCGATCGTGTATTTGCTGGTGGGAGTGTCGGGATCGGCCTGCAGTTCGAAACCGTAGACAGAGTCATCAGCGGTCAACGGCGTGCCGTCAGACCAGGTAATGCCCTTCTTGATTTTGAAGGTGACGACCAGCTGGTCCATTTCCACGGGGGTGCCGTCGAATTTGATGGCGCAGTCGGCAGCCCGGCAGCCGGAGGGGCGAATCATCATGTCCTTGGCCAGTTCGACGGGGTTACCATCGTTGTCAATGACCTTGTCGCCTTCCTGAACGGTGACCTTGTTCATCACGGCATCGCCGTCCTGAATGCTGGGCAGTTTCTCCAGGATGACGGGCTGATAAGCATAGGTACGGGTGTCCATACCACCTTCGAGCCCGTCGTAGACGGTCTGCAGGATGTGGCTGGCGGCCAGCATGTCACCGCCCCAGCGGTACAGGGTTTCCGGTTCCTGGCCCATACAGACAACCAGGGTCTTTTCTACAACAGGTTCGGGGGTCGCCGGTTCCGGAGTCGCTTCTTCGGTCGCTTCTTCCGTGGTTGCGGCTTCCGTGGTTGGGGCCGTCGTGGGGGTAGCCTGGGGGGTTGCACAGGCAGACAAAACCAGGCTGAGGATGGTAATCAGCCCAACAAACGCGAGCAACTTCTTGCTAAACATACTCGAATCTCCTCCTACTTAAAGTTGGGGTAAAAAATAAATGTCCAATGGGGTTTTGTGCGCGAATTTCGCCAATAATCACCTCCTTTCGTTGCTCCAATTTATGAGATGGTGATAGCCTGGACAGGCCGTAAGGCCGGACCCGACGCACTTTTACAATTCTACGGGCAAAAATTCAAAAGTCAAGTTCCCGTGAATTTGCTTACCTGCGCACCCAATGTCCGGAACTTACTTCCGCCCAAACTCCCTCCCTCTCGTTTTTCTCACCCTTCACTAACACGCTTCCATTTAAAAGGGCTTGGGTCTCTGGATGAACTGGATCAGCCACAATCGCCGCCTGAGTCCCCCACTCAACCAAAGTCCCTTGATCTAAAACCATCCATAAAGGAAAAGATCGTAAAGCCCCGGGTTGCTGACTGGCTACGACCAGAGCCCGTTCCACGCCTAAATGCCCATCCAATTGGGTCATCAACTGCGCATAAGCTTCCGGCATCAGGTTCGCGGACCAATCATCCACTAACAGAATAAAGGGATGAACCGCCAGCGCCCGTAAAGCCATCAGACGGGCGCGAATAGTTCCGGAAAGTATCCGCACCGGATAGTCCAACATGGCCGGCGAAAGTCCGGACCACGCACTCCAGTTTTCCAGGGCCAACATTTCAGGGGAAAAATAACTACGCACGCTTTGCCAGGGTTCTAAAGCCGTATAAGGATTGGGATATAACAAAGTTACCCACGTTCCCAATTCTTTCAACGCTTTTCGGGATTTAGCGTTGACCTCAATTCCCTTCCACCATAAAGTTCCGGAAGTGGGAGCATGTAAGTGGGCCAACACCCGCAACAGTGTGCTTTTTCCACTGCCCGGTGCCCCTAAAATCCCCCAACGTTCCCCGGCCCCCAGGCTCCAGTTCCAGGCCGCCCGCCCTTTAAAAAGAGTTAAACCCCGTGCTTCCAGCAACGGGGTTTGAGGAACCGCCAAATCCATCAAGCAACCATCCGTAACGCCATTAAACGATATACCATCATGGTGATGGCCGGGGCGGCGGTGTCACTCCAGCCCTGCAACCGCTCCTCATTCTGAAAACCACCCCAAAAGGCAGGCGAAGGGATTTTCAAACCCTGCCAGAGATGCTTTTTCCGTTTTTGAGTCGCGGTTTTCTGGAGCCGGGCAGCCACATCCGACCACCCACCTTCCCGCGGTTGTACATCTTGATAGGGCCGCAAGGCCTCACGGAACAGCACATCAAGCTCCTGATCGTTAATTTTTGATTTAGGTAAATTCATATTTCATCTCAGGCACTGGGCGTTGACGCCGGGCAAGGACCTCCCGCAATCGCTCGCGAGCATAATAAAGTCGGGACTTAATGGTCCCCACGGGTAACTCCATGATCTGAGCGATCTCTTCCACGCTTTGATTTTCCAGATAGAAAAGCACAACAACCCCACGATGGGTAGCGGGGAGACTGTCCACCACATCGCGAACCAGCTGTACCGTTTCGGCCTCTTCAGCCCGCCGCTCCGGCGCCGGTAAATTGCTGGCCAATCCCGAAAACCACTCCAAAAGATCTTCCACCGGCTGAGTCCAACGTCGGGTCTTTGACGACCAATCATAGGCCAGATTGACCGTCACCCGATACAACCACGGCTCCAGTGGACGTTCGACATCCACGGTAGCCGCGTATTTATAAAGGGAAACGAAGCACTCTTGTAAGATGTCCTCGGCGGCCTTCTCGTCATGCATGACGGCCATGGCCGTCCGATAGACCAGCCCCTTGTACTTTTCGTAAAGTTCACCTAAGGCTTCGATATCACCTTGTTGGAGCCGTTGAACTAAAGAGCGGTCCAAAATGTCCTCCCGGTTTTCTTACTCATTCAATATAGTGCGTCAACTGCTTTCAGGTTCACTCAGTTCACGCTGAAATTCCAAAATCCATTTAGATTCCTCTTTGGTCAAAGGCAATCCTTCAAGCATATCCGGCCGCCGCTTCCAGGTACGCCATAAAGCCTGATACCGTCGCCAGCGGGCAATCGCCGCATGGTTGCCGGAAAGCAAAACGCTGGGAACTTCCAACCCGCGATAAAGAGGTGGACGGGTATATTGCGGTCCCTCTAAAACTCCGCTGGCATGTGAATCATGCCAGGCCCCTTCCGCCGCCCCCAGCACCCCTGGAATCAGCCGTGAAAGAGCATCGATGATGACCATGGCCGGCAACTCTCCCCCGGTTAAAACATAGTCGCCGATCGACAGCTCATGGGTGACCAGCTCGGTGCGGACCCGCTCATCGACCCCTTCATAATGCCCGCATAACATCACCAGTTGTGAATAGTGCGACAATTCAATCGCCACTTTTTGAGTAAACAACCGGCCCTGGGGAGTCAACAAAATTACCGGAGTGTTGTTGCGCCCGGCAATCGCATCCACTGCTCGGAAAAAAGGCTCGGGTTTCATCACCATCCCCTCGCCCCCGCCATAAGGCACATCGTCGGTCATCTGATGGCGGTCCAGAGCATAATCTCGAAGTTGATGAAGAACTACGGTCAGCAGTCCATGCTGTTGAGCCCGTTTCAAAACGCTTTCTTGCAAAGGGCTCATAAACATAGAAGGAAATAAAGTCAAGACATCGATGCGCATGGATTATTTTACCATCACCGGATGATAGAGCAAGAAGAGCACTCTCAAGCCGCCCGCGCCCAGACAGCAGCCGCCCGTTCCCGGGTCCGGGCCGCCAGCTCCGCTTCATCCAGGGTCAACAACTTCCGATCGCGCATCAAAACCCGACCCGCACTGATCGTCGTCGTAATCATCGAAGCTTCATACCCAAAAATCAAATGCCAGGGGAGATTTCCAGCCGTCAACGGTGTGATCGGTTGATAGTCAATCAAGACCAGATCGGCGGCCGCTCCCGGCGTCAATTCACCCAACCGACTCTCCGGCCAGAAAATCCGGGCCAGTTGGGCATTGGCCGCAAACGCCAGCTCGAAAATTAAATTCCCCGGCATGGCCCGCGGATCGCGCTGCGCCAGTTTATGCACCAGATAGCCGGTCTTGATCTCTTCCATCATATTGTTGCTGAACCCATCGTTCCCCAATGAAACCGCCACCCCTCGCGCCAACATCGCCTCAACGCGCGCCACCCCCACGGCATTGTTCATATTCGAACGCGGCTGGTGCGTTACCCGGGTATGGCTCTCCGCCAACAACTCCATCTCGCTTTCATCCACATGCACTGCGTGGGCGACGATCGTCCGTGGTCCCAAAATCCCGGCATCATCAAGCCGCCGGATCACGCGCTGGCCCGACCGGCGCAGACTGTCGGCCACATCTTCCTGCCCTTCCGCCGCATGGATATGGAACCCGCAATTCAGCCCCTGCGCCGCCGCCACCGCCGCAACCAACGTCTCATCGCTCAAAGTCAGGGAAGCATGCAGCCCAAACGCGGCCCCTAATTGCGGGTGCGGCTGGGCCTGCAACCGCTGCAAAAAGCGCACATTCTCCGCAATTCCGGCCTGCGCCCGCGCCTCACCGTCACGGTCGGTCACTTCATAACACAGGGCCGTCCGCACCCCCGAGTCCACCACCGCCTCGGCAATCCAATCCAACGATCCGGCAATCGCTCCCGGACTGGCATGATGGTCGATCAACGTCGTCGTGCCGTGGCGGATCGCATCCGCCAGACAGACCTGCGCCGAAAGCTTTACATCCTCCGGATCCAGCACCTTATCCAGGCGCCACCATAAACGCTCCAAAATCTCCCCAAAACTCGCCGCCGCCGGGCCTGGATAAGCCCAGCCCCGCGCCATCGCTCCATAGAAATGGGTGTGACCGCACAAAAAGGCCGGCATCGCCAGCTGCCCCTGAGCATCCAGTTGTTCTTCTTCAGGATGAAGAGCGGTCAAGGCTGTTGTTGTATCGATCGCCGCAATCTTTCCATCACGGATTAAAAGGGCACCATCCGCAATCAACTCGGGCTGCGCCCCCAATGTAGCGACTCGGGCATGGATGATTAACATTCCTGACCTCCTTGAGATGATGATGGGGCTATCTGCAACTGCATCAACGGCCCGTGCTCTTCCACATAGGCCAACACTTCCGCCCCGGAGAGAAATAAAATATAGCTCCAATAAGCCCATACAATAGGTAAGACCAAACCCCATAAAGAACCATAGACAATGGGATAATTCAACAGTCCTACCGTCAACGCCCACGCAAAAAACTCACGGGTGATTTCCCAAAGGATTCCTACCGCCGCCCCCAATCCAATCGCCGTACGCCAGCGCACCGGATTGGTTGGAAAAAACTTGTACACCATCACGACCAATCCGGTAATGGCGCCTAAAGAAAGGGCATGCTCCAACCACGAAGCCGGTATCATGTAAAACCATTGCTCAGGTAGAGGCAGCCAATGTTGCAATAACTGCCATAAAGTCCTTGCCAGAAAGGTAAACAGCACCCAGGCAGTCAATCCCAACACCGAAAGGATTCCCAAAACCCGCGGCTTCCAGAAGGCTCGCCGCGGCCCCCGCTCCCAGACCGCATTGACCCCACGTTCCAGCGCCGTAAAAATGGCCGAAGTGGACCAAAGGGTTCCGATGACGGAAGCCGCCCCTAAAGCCCCCCGATATTCCAGAATGCTGGCAATGTTACGCCGCAAAGTCTCTGCTTCCCCCGGCAACAACCAGCGCAGCCCATCCAGAGTTTCTTTTTCCACATATTGGGCATTTAAGAAAAAGCTTCCGATAAACAACATAAAGCTGAGCAACGGCACGGTAGATAACAGGGTATAGTAAGCCAGAGTGGCCGCATACATGCTCACCATATGCCGGTTGTAACGCTGTACCAGCTCAATCCCGACAGCCAGAGGCGGCCAGCGCTGCGCCCGCTCCCACCACCCCAACCCCGCGCCCCAGGTAAACATCTAGACCCGACGAAAACGAGGATCTTGCAACAAAATCCGCCGGATGCCTTCTTCCAAAGAAACCCGCGGCGTATAGCCCAGTAGCTGGTGCGCCAGCGTCAAATCGGCCCGGAACCGTGAAATTCCGCCGCTTTCCACCGGGCTGTAAATCACATTGCTCACCGAACCGGTCAACTTGAGGATCAAATGGGCTACTTCATTGATCGTGATCTCACTCCCGCCCCCCACATTGATCACCCGCCGATCCGCCTCTCCGGCCTGCACCGCCGCGACCAGCGCCGCCACAGCATCATCAATGTAAATAAAATCGCGGGCCTGCTCCCCACTGCCGAAGATCACCAGAGAGCCCGAACCCAGCGCCTGCCGCAAAAAACGCGGAATAACCGGCGCATGGGAAGGCGGCAACGGCTGCCCGGGCCCATAGGCATTGGATATCCGCAGCGTCACGGTCGAAATTCCCCACAGCGCCCCGATCGTATTGACGTAATATTCTGCCGCCAGCTTGCTGACCGCATAAGGGGATTGAGGATTGGGCCGGGCCTCTTCCGAAATCGGCTGCTCTTTTTGCTCTCCGTAAACGGCTCCCGACGAAGCCAGGATCACCCGCGGGACACCGACATCCCGGATAGCCTCCAGCAAAGCCACTGTGCCGCCGACATTGACTTCATTGTATTCGCGGGGATAGAGGATCGATTCCGCCACCAGAACCCGGGCGGCCAGATGGTAAACACAATCCACTCCCTGCAACAGGGTCCAAAGCTTGGGCCGATCCCGGACATCGCCGCGATGAAAAAGCACCCGAGAATCCAGCCGGGCAGGATCACCGGCGCTTAAATCATCCAAAACCATCACTTCATGATTTCGCTGCACCAATGTGTTAGCCAACACACTGCCTAAAAATCCCGCCCCGCCCGTGATTAAAATCCGCACACAACCACCTCTTTCCCCACCTGCTAACTCTGCCGATTGCGTTCCCAATAGCGCCGCTGCGCCAGAGCTACCAACCGCGGCCGCAAAAAACGATAAATCCGATATAACCAGGGATGCGGGGCAAAATCATAGGCCCCCATATGAAAGCTGATCTCCGCCCCCAGACTCGACTTGAACCGATAAACACCCCACATCGGATCACTTTCATCGACCATGTCGGGAGCCCCCCACAAATCATACACCGTACAGCCCAATTCCCGGGCCCGACGGATCGCCTCCCATTGCAACAGATAATTGGGCATCCATTCCCGATAAAGATCCCGCGAGGCCCCATACATATACCAGGCTCGCTTCCCAAAATGCAACAAGAAGACCATGGCGACCGCATCTTCGTTCACTTCAGCGATCAACGGCAAAGCCTGCCCGGCCTGTTGAAAAGTACTCCAGACATCCTGATAATAACCGGCATCCCGGATAATGAAGCCGTCCCGCTGAGCTGTTTCGGCATACATTTGATAGAGCAGCGGAAAATCCTTCGCCTCAGCTTCCCGCACCACCACACCCTTCCGCACCGCCAGGCGCACATTGTACCGCCCTTTGGGCTTCATCTGGGCCATCAATGCATCCAGATCGGAGCTTAAATCCAGAAACATCGTATTGCGGAACTGAATTTGCTCAAACGCCGGCATCCATCCCCGTCGATGTAACACCCCCAACACATGCTCCCCGGCAGGCGTATCGACTTCCACATCAGGATCGATCTTTAAAAGAAAAATGCCGTTCCGCCGCGCATACTGCTCTAATGAAGTCAACACCCCGTCCACCAACGGATAATTGTTCCAATCCATAATCGGCCCTTTGGGAATATAGCCCAGACAGAGCCGCCCTCTTGATTGCAACAACATCATCGCCGCCGCGGCCGGCGTGCCATCCGGCCCCCGCCACAGGCAAGGCACCGCCTTCCAGCCTTGCCGCCCCTTCAGCTCTCCCCAGGTCCATGATTGTAAAATATGGGGAGCCGGCAGGGTCAACAAAGCAGCATCCCAAATCGTTGAATCGGTAATCAGTTCAGGTATTTCCACGGGACCCATTGTAGCATAAAATCTGGATTAGAAATTATGTGGCGCCTTGCCCCCTGAGAATTTCCGGCTATGATTACGGTACATTTAAAGAGGCATGAGAAAATGATCCGCTAACTTTCATTAAGGACACCGCACTCAATACACACAAGCGTTTTTTCGCCGTTCCGTTAAGGAAAAACGAAAAAGCTGAACTAATCTCTACGGTTTATCCCGATAGGGTCTCAGTAAAAAAGGAAAAAATCTTATGCATGATTATGATGATCTGAAAGAAACGATCGAGCCCGAGCGCGCGTTTCTGGTCGGCGTCGACTGGAAAGCCCGCCCCGCAGGCCGATTTTCCCCCGAAGCCTGGCCGGCCGAAGAATCCCTGGCCGAACTGACCCAACTCGCCGGCACAGCCGGGCTGGAAGTCGTCGGCCAATCCATCCAAAAACTGGATCGCCCCCATGCCGATACCTTCATCGGCCGGGGCAAAGCCGAGGAAATCGCCGGCACCATCCGGATGGCCGGCGCCAATGTCGTGCTCTTCGACGACGAACTGCGCCCCACCCATCAACGCGAGTTGGAAGAGATCTTCGGAGACAAAGTCAAAGTGCTCGACCGCACCGGCATCATTCTCGACATCTTCGCTCAACATGCCCACACCCGTGAAGGAGCCCTGCAAGTCGAACTGGCCCAATATGAATATCGCCTGCCCCGCCTGACCCAGATCTGGACCCAGCGGGCCCTGACTCGTCAAGGTGGTGGTCAGGCCGGCGGTGCCGGCGGCGGCGTTGGTTTGCGCGGTCCCGGCGAAACCCGCCTGGAAATGGACCGCCGCGTCATCCGCAACCGCATCGCCCAGATCAAGCGCGAGCTGGAAAATGTCCGCGCCCACCGCGCCCGCTACCGCGATCAACGCCGGCGCAGCGGTATCCCCACGGTGGCGCTCGTCGGCTATACCAATGCCGGCAAGTCCACCCTGCTTAACCGCCTCAGCGGATCCGATCTCTACGTCGCCGACCAGCTCTTCGCCACCCTCGATCCCACCACCCGCCGCGTCTCCCTCCCCGATGGTGCCCTGATCCTGGTCACCGACACGGTCGGCTTCATCCAGAAACTGCCCACCCAGCTGGTCGCGGCCTTCCGCGCCACCCTGGAAGAGGTTACCGAAGCTGACCTGCTGCTCCACATCATCGACGTCAGCCATTCCCACGCCCGCGAACAGGCGCAAGCCGTCTACCATACCCTGGAAGAAATCGAAGCCCATCGCCTGCCGACCATCAACGTCCTCAACAAGATCGACCGCCTCGCCAACCCGGAAGCGGCCGGCGACGCCATCAGTGGAATGGCCAACAGTGTCGCCATCTCCGCCGTCTCCGGCGAAGGGATCGACGAACTGATGGCCCGGATCGAAGAGGTCCTGGAAGCCGAAATGGTCCGCGTCGACCTGTTGATCCCCTTCACCCATGGCGAAATCGTCAGCCTCTTCCACGAACGCGGCCTGCTCGACCATGAAGACCATATCGAACAGGGCACCCGGATCACCGGACGGATTCCTCAGGCGCTGCTGCCGGAGTTCGAACCCTTCCAAATCCCGCAACGAGGTTCCAGAAAGTAACATGCCGCATTGGCGCCAGTCTCAACAAAAAGATCCCTATTTCCGCAAGGCCAAACAGGAAGGCTATCGCGCCCGCTCGGCCTACAAACTGCTCCAGATCCAGGAAAAGTTTCACATCCTGCATCCGGGCAATGTGATCGTCGATCTGGGCGCCGCGCCGGGATCCTGGTCCCAGGTCGCGATCGGCATCGTCGGGGAACGCGGCCGCGTGGTCGCCCTGGATCTCCAGGAAATCGACGAGATCCCCGGCGTGATCATCCTCCGCGGCGATATGACCGCACCTGAAATTCAGGATGCCGTCATTACGGCGGCGGGAGGCCGGGCCGATGCGGTGATCAGCGATGCAGCCCCCTTCACCAGCGGCATCAAACTGCGCGATCAGGCCCTCTCCATGGAACTGGCCCGCGCCGCCTTGACCGTGGCCCGGCGCCTGTTGCGCCCCGGCGGCCGCCTGGTCATCAAAATCTTCGAGGGCCCTGAACTCCAGGCCTTCGTCAAAGAGACCCTGACCTGGTTCCAAACCTCCCGCATCCACGCGCCGGCCGCCTCCCGCCAGGAAAGCAAAGAAACCTTCCTGATCGCTCAGGGATATAAAGGATCCAAGGAAGAGACGCACACTCAGCCATAAATTTTTCAGGGCTGCCGCCTTTGAAGGTAGCCCACAATTAACCGTGGACAAAGTTCTCTCACAAACAAGCGCGCCAAAAATGTTTTTCTTTCCCCCTCATATCCCCCCTGTCCCCCCTTCTCTCCCGCAAGCGGGAGAGAAGGGGGGAATACTAAAGCGTTTTGGGCGCGCTGGCTACGACAGCGCGCCCAAAACGCTTAACCATCCCCCCCTTTCCCTCGGGGGAAAGTCACAAAAATATATTTCCTATGATCGTATGGAGTAAAAGTCGTGATCCCCGAAGAAATACACCTCCGTAATTTCCTCTCCCATCGCCAGACCGACCTGAACCTGCGTTCCATCCAGCTGGCCAGCCTGGTCGGCGAAAACGGCGCCGGGAAATCTTCCCTGTTGGATGCCATCACCTGGGTTGTCTGGGGCCGCTCCCGCGCCGCCCACGGCGCCGAGGAAAACCTCATCTACCATGGCGAATCCCAAACGGAGGTCGAATATATCTTCCGCATGCCCTACCAGGGCAAAGGCGCCCAGCGCTTCCGCATCTTGCGCCGGCGTGAGGTGCGCAATCGCCGCGCCACCAACGGCCTGCTCGATTTTCAGGTCGAGACCGAAGACGGCTGGCGCACCCTCAACGGAGAAAGCGTCCGCGAAACCCAAAACCGCATCATCGCCCAGTTGGGCCTGGATTACGATACCTTCACCAACTCCGCCTACCTGCGCCAGGGGCATGCCGATGAATTCACCGTGCAAACGCCCTCCGACCGCAAAAAAGTCCTGGGAGTCATCCTGGGATTGGACCGCTGGACCGAATACGGCGAACGGGCCCGCAAACGGCTTTCCGAATCCCAGGGCGAACTGCGCGAGCTCGAACGCCGGATTCAGGATACCGAAACCGAACTGGCCCGCCGTCCTGAATACGAAACCGCCCTCCAGCAGGCAGAACAGGAAGCCCAACTGGCCGCGGCTCGCCTGCAAGAAGCCCAACAACTGGTCGACACCCTCCACCGCATCGAAGAACAGGCCGCCGCCCTCCACCGCCAGATCACCGATCAAACCCGCCGGCTCGACCAGGAACGCCAGCGCGCTACCGCCTTGCAACAAAACGAAACGGCTCAACATCTCCGGCTCGCCGGCTACAAAGATCGCCTGCAACAGGCCGCCCAGATCGAAGCCGACTATCAAATCTATCAGGAGACCCAAAAGGAAGAACGCGCCTGGGGTGAAAAACTCAGCCAGGCCGCCCTCCTCCAGGGAGAAAAATCTACCTGCGAACGTCAAATCGAACAGGCCCGGCAGGAACTCGAACATCAGGCTTACGCCTGCGAACGCGAAGCGCTGCAACTGGAACAGCAAATCGCCCGCCTCGGAGCCGAGCTGGAAAGCGCCCTCAGCGCCGTGCTGGGCCAGATTCAATCCCTCGAAGAACGGGTCACCGATCCCCAGCTGGCCGCCGACCTGCAAAACGCCCGGGCCGCCCTACAAGAGATGGAAACGCTGGCCGCCGACCTCGAACGCTCTCGCACTCAACTCCAGGAAAATCAGGTCGAACAGAGTCGCCGGCAGGAACGCAACCGCCAGCTCAAAGACGAAATGAACAAGACCAAAGCCGGCCTGGATACCCTGACCGAAGCCGAGGCCTGCTGCCCGCTCTGCCGCCAGCCCCTGACGCCCGAACACCGCGAACAAATGCTGGCTGAAATTCGTGCCGAAGGGCAAAAAATGGGCGACGAATACCGATCCAACACCGCGCGGCTGCAAACCTTGAAAGAAGAAATCACCCGACTGGAAAATGAGGTCCGCGACGGGGAACGCCGCTTGCAGGAACGTCCGCACCGCGAACAAGCCGTCGCCCGGCTGCGCCAGCAGATCGAACAGAGCGAAGAGGCCCGCAATCGCATCGCCGCCCTGGGTCAGAAAGCCGAAGAACTCAGCCGGCAGATCGAAAATCGAGATTACGGCCAGATCGAACAGACCGCTCTGGCTCAGGCCCGGACCCGGCATCAAGAACTGCAAAGTCGGCTGGAACGCGAAGAGTACGCCGGCGAGGCCCGTAAAGCGTTGGCCCAAATTCTCCAGCAATTGATCGTCCTCGGCTACGATATCACCGCCCACAATCGGATCAAAGCCCGTCTGGCAGAACTGGCCCCCTCCGAAACCGCCTACCGCGAACTGGAAAAAGCCCGCGCCGGCATTCAAGGCGAAGAAGAAACCTTACAGCGGCTCACCCAGGAATTGGCCGTCCAACGGGAACGGGTCGCAAGCCAGGAAAAAGAAAGTCTGGCCCTGCAGGAAGAATTGGACCGGCTCCGCCCTCAAATCGCCCAGGCTCCCCAGGCCGCTAAAGTGCTCATGGAAGCGCGCCAGAACGAAGCCCTCGCCCGGCAACGCGTCGGCGCAACCCGCCAGACGCTCAACGCCCTGCAAATTCAGGAAACTCGCCTGCTGACTATGCGCCGGAACCGCGAAGGGCTGGGCCGCCAGATCGCCATGTTGACCGATCTCCGCGACGCCTTCGGCATCAATGGAATTCCCGCCATGCTCATCGAGCACACCCTGCCCGAACTGGAAGCCGAAGCCAACCGTATCCTGGAACAGCTCACCAACGGCCGGATGCACGTCCGACTGGAAAGCCAGCGGGAAACCAAAACGGGAACCCTCAAAGAGACGCTGGACATCATCATCAGCGATGAAAAAGGAACCCGTCCTTACGAAAGCTTCTCGGGAGGGGAACAATTCCGGGTCAATTTTGCCCTGCGGGTGGCTCTGTCGAGGCTGCTCTCGCAGCGGGCCGGAGTACGGCTACGCTCGCTCTTCATAGATGAAGGATTCGGCTCCTTAGACGGCGACGGCCGCCGTCGGCTGGTCGAAGCCGTGAAAACCATCCAGAGCGAATTCGACCTGATCCTGATCATCACCCACATCGAAGAGCTACAGGATACCTTCCCGGTACGGATTCAGGTCCTCAAAACCGAAAACGGCTCTCAAGTCGAAATCAACTAAAAACATAAATTATCGACCTGTGCGGTTAACCAAAAAAACAAGGGAAAGAAAAACCCATTTTTCGGCGGCTTCAGAAAGCCGCCGAAAAAATGAATAAAAAATAACTCTCTCTACCTGCTTCGCACAGCGTGTCGCCTCAGGCCGAACAAAAGCCTTTTGCGGGACGCTAAAAAATACCAACCAGACAGACCAAAAATTATAAAAATTGCGGGCCCCCCCTCCGGGGTAGCCCGCAATTTTTATAATCCAAGAAACTTTTACTGATCGCTCCGCGAAGCAGCGTCAACCTTCGTCCCACAATCCGGACAGAACTTGGCCTGCGGCAGTAGTTCCGAGCCGCACTGCGCACAGAATTTCTTCTTCGCCTTCACCTGCCCTCCGCACTCCGGGCAGAACTTCACCGTTTGCGGCAACGCCGCCCCACACTGAGGACAGGTAGCCCGCACCGTCTCCTTCCAGGCATTGGGATCGATCTTATCCTCGCGGGCACTTTCCGCCTGCTCCCAGGCTTCCTGCACCGCCTTATTGGACTGGGCCGCCGACACTTCTACGCCCATATCCGGCGCGCAATTCTTGCACAGGCCGCGCCGATCATTCCAGCATTGCTTCCGGCAAACCCAAGCCTGGCAACGCGGACACTGCATAAAAGAAGGCTTGATTTCCGCAATCGCCTGCTTGAAGGCCTCATCGCGGGCATTCTGCCACGCCGCCGAGCGCACACGGTTTCCAATGTTGGCGGCATCGTTAAAAACCCCGCCGAACAGACTACTGGCAGCATCCAAAACTGAAGCTGCCGTACCGGCTATCCAGGGGTTGAAGTGGGTGCGGAAACCGGACTGACACCGGGAGCAATGAAATTCAAATTGGAAGCCCCGATCGGTACTCATATCACTGTAGTTTGAAGGATACTCGATCTCCTCCGGCATGTGCAACTCCTCATTCACAAAATACAAAGCCTTATAATCTTAATCCAGCTCTAAAGAGTGTCAAATGAGAGCACCTGTCTTGAAAATAGCCCGCGCCGTGCAAAAAATACTCACCAGGGCGACCATAAAGGTCACCCCTACACAAACACCGCCAATGTAGGGGCGGGGTGACCCCGCCCGGTGGCTGCCTTCGGAACCTGCCTTGGGCGAGGAAACCTCGCCCCTACACAAACGATCTCCCGTAGGGGTACCCCTTGTGGGTACCCAATCCTGACAAATCGTCTATTTTCATCCTTCGGGGTGCCGCCCTTTGTTAAGGAGTCGGGTCGACCTTTTTCCCGCAATCGGGACAGAACTTCGCCTGCGGCAATAAATCCATCCCACATTGCCCGCAAACCTTCTTGACCGGTTGAATCACAGTGCCACATTCCGGGCAAAATTTCACTACCCCCGGCAATGCCTTTCCACATTGGGGGCAGGTAGCCCGAACCTTATCCTTCCATGTATCCGCAGGAACCTTATCCTGATCGGCACTCTGTGCCTGTTGCCGGATATCCTGCACCGCTTTCTGGGATTGAACCGCCGACGCCACTACCCCCATATCGGGGCCGCACCGCTTGCAAAGCCCCTGACTGTCGTTCCAACATTGATCTCGACAGACCCAGGACTGACAACGGGGACACTGCACAAAATCCGGCAAAACTTCGGCGATCGCCTGCTTGAAAGCCTCATCACGCGCATTTCGCCAGGCCGCCGAACGCATCCGATTTCCAATGTTAGCCGCATCGCGAAACGCACCGCCAAAAAGACTGCCGGCCATCTCCAGAATCGAGGTGGCCGTGCTGGCAATCCAGGGATTGAAGCGAGTACGATGGCCGTTACGGCAACGGGCGCAGTGGAACTCGAACTGAAAGCCCTTATCGGTGCTTAAATCCCGGTAATTGGAAGGATATTCGATTTCATCGGGCATCTGAATCAACTCCTCACCAAGAAATGGAAGCGCTCCTATCTTAATCCAGGGAGAGAAGCTGTCAAATTTCTCTATATCCGCACTCTACCCTCGATACAAATTTCAGCACCTCTTGTAAAAACCCCCGCTCTATCGATTAATATGAAATTCCCATCGATAATTGCTATTACATTTTTCATGTCTGTATCGCACTAATTTCGCCAATTCTCAAGACATTTCTTCGTGGAAAACTCCGCTCGAAAAAGCTTCCTGTTTCTCGTCCATCCTCCCACCCTCCAGGAAACAGGGCCACCCCCGCACTCCCTCGGCCGCAGCCATTTTATTGGATTGGTAACCCTTTAATAACTGATTGGAGGATAAAATGTTTACAAGATGGATTTGGATTGGTCTGGGTTGGAGCGTGGCGGCGATCCTGCTGACCCTCCTCTTTCTCTTGGGACTCCCGCCGCTACCCATCGCCGCCCAAACCCTCCCCCCACCCCCGGCTAACGAAAGGACCCTGACGGTGACCGATTCTCTGACTCCCACGCTTCCCGACCTTCACTATGCCCTGGCCCCCGCCGTCACGCTCTCCGAGGCGCCCGGCCTGAATGCTTCGTCCGAATTAACCCTTTCCCTGCCCCTCACGCCCTCCGAAAAAGCCACCCTGCTCGAACTCGCCACGCTCTTCTTCTATGATCCTGCCACCCAACGCTGGCGGAAGCTCCCCACCCGCCGCACCGTCAGCGGCGACCAGCTCTATCTCACCGCGCCCTCCCAGGGCCCCGGCCGCTACGCCCCCGCCCTCTCCACCGCCTCCGACATCGGCACCTACGAACAGCCCTGGGCCCCCACCCTCGCCGCCGCCCAGGTCGACCTCTTTACGGGCGCCCTCTCCTGGTCCTATCCCCTCGATCTCCCTTCCGGCCGCTCCGGCCAGACGCCCCCCCTCGCATTGACCTATCACAGCGGCCTCCTCGACGCCCTCCGCGGCGACTTCAATCCTCAGGCCTCCTGGGTCGGCCTCGGTTGGAACCTCGATGTCGGCTACATCGCCCGCCGCATCGAACTCGATGAGAATTTCCTCCCCCGCTATACCCAGGACTTCTTCCTCGTCCTCAACGGCGTCAGCAGCAAACTCGTCGCCATCGGTCCCGATCAATGGCGCGCCGAGGACGAACGCTTCTGGCGCGTCGAACGCCAAACTACCCCCGACAACCGCGGCGGCGACTTCTGGCTCCTCACCACTCCCGACGGCACCCAATACCGCTTCGGCTCCCAGGATGAAAAAGCCGGTGACGACAGCCGTTACTCCGCCTGGTAGTTCGCCGCAATAAAGATGAAAAGTTGAATTCCACATCCAGCCAGGGTTCTAGATTCTTTAGCAACCAACAAAGCGGCGAACTACTTTGGATGGTCGGCTCCCGCTGCGACCACAGCGAAGCCCTCTGCATCGAGAACTGGCGCTGGAACCTCGACCAGATCACCTCCCCCGAAGGCAACCACATCCGCTTCGACTACCGCGTCGAACGCAACAACTACGGCTTCCGCTGGGGCTTCGACCGCTACTTCTACACCGACTTCTCCCCCTGCCCCGACGGCGCCTGGGACTGCCGGAACTGGATCTTCCACGATCACCGGCTCGCCGATCAGGGCTACATCCGCGGCGGCAGCCTCGCCCAGATCACCTACAGCTGGCCCCAGGCCTCCCACAAGATCCGCTTCGAAGTCGAAGAGCGCGACGACTATCCCCCCTACTTCGACAGCAGCACCCATGGCATTCAACCCGTCCAGACCTTCTGGACCAAAGCCCGATTGCGCGCCATCGAAATCTTCAGCCAGGATCAAAACCACCTCGTCAAACGCTACGAGCTGCGCCGCGAGGAGAACGACCACCGCCTCCTCGCCGCCGTCAGCGTCGCCGCCGCCGACGGCACCCGCCTGCCCGATGTCTCCTTCGGCTATCTCCACCTCGCCGGCTATCTGGAACAATGCCGGGACGGTCAGCCCGAAGGCGGCTGGAAGCCCTGGCTGCTGACCATCGAAAACGGCTACGGCGCCACCCTCCGCTTCAACTACACCGCCCCTGAAAACCGCCCCTGGTTCCAAAACGGCCAGCTCCGCGGCCCCCTCGAAGAGGGTCGCTGCTGGTATCGTTACCGGGTCCGCGAACTCACCGTCGATCCCGGCCTCGGGCCCGTCGCCCGCACCCTCTACGAATATCGCCAGGCCGAAGGCGATGCCCCCCACGACGGCACCTGGGAGGGCGACGAGTTCCGCGGCCATCCCCGTGTCCGTATCCAGCAACGGCTCGACGACGGCTCTCCCGGCCCCTACACCGATGTCTGGTTCTATCAGGGGCGCTCCGGCCCCGCCCGCCCCCTCTGCGACGGCGAACAGGCCGATCAACCCGGTCTGGAGGGCCGGGAATATCGCCGCGTCACTTACGAAGCCAATGGTCAGGCCCTGACCCAGCAGATCCAACGCTGGGAAGTCCGCCTCCTGGACCACGGCCGCCGCTTCATCGCCCCCGCCGTCACCTGCGCCTATCCCAACGACGGCTCCGGCCCCTATGCCCGCACCGACTACCGCTACGACGACTACGGCAACCTGATCTTCCAGCAGCACCTGGGCGATGTCACCCGCACCGGCGATGAAGTCACTCTGGAATGGCGCTATGTCGTCAACCTCGCCGCCTGGATCCTCAACCGCCCCGCCGAAAGCCGCCGTATCGCCGCCGACGGCCTCGTCGAAGCCCACGCCCGCCTCGCCTACGACTCCCAACCCTTCGGCGCTCCGCCCCAACAAGGACTCGCCACCTGGACCGCTCAAGGCCTCGACGGCTGGGGCTGGATCTCCGCCACCACCCATTACGACGCCTGGGGCCAGCCCGACGCCACTACCGATCCCCTCGGCCGCACCGCCCGCATCGCCTACAGCGCCAACGGCCTCTTCCCCCTGATTCAGACCAATCCCCTCAACCAGGCCACCACCTGGACCTGGGATGAACGCCTCCACGTCCCCACCGCCGTCGCCGACGCCCACGGTCTCACCACCCACCTCCAACACGACAGCTTCGCCCGCGTCACCGGCATCCTCCCTCCCGGCAAAAACGTCCCCTCCCTCCGCTACACCTATCCCTCCGGCAGCCGCATCGCCGCCCCCTTCGTCATCCAAACCGAGACCCGCACCGATCCCTACCTCACCCCCACCTATCGCCACCAATGGACCTTCTACGACGGCCTGGGCCGGGTCATCCAGACCCAACAGGAAGCCGAGAACGGCTGGATCGTCGTCCAGAGCACCGCCTACAACGCCCTCGGGCAGGCCGTCGTCGCCAGCGCCCCCTACACCGTCGCCGCCACGGGCGGCCGCTATCTCGCCCCCACCTGGAACCAACTCGTGCAAACCCGCACCGCCTATGACGCCCTCGGCCGCCCCATCCTGCTCACCCTCCCCGGCAACAGTCTCACCCGCTACGCCTACCGCCACTGGAGTCAGCTCACCCTCGACGCCAACGGCCATCAGCACCGCTACGATCAGGACGGCCTGGGCCGCCTCATCACGGTCCAGGAATATTCCGGCTCCTTCCCCGCCCCCGACTGGAACGCCGTCACCCCCATCGTCACTCGCTACCAGTACAACAGCGCCGGGCAACTCATGGCCCTCCAGGACTCCCTCGGCCACGTCACCCGCCTCACCTACGATCCCCTCGGCCGCAAGATCGCCCTCGACGATCCCTCTCTCGGCCAGTGGCGCTACCGCTACGACGCCGCCGGCAACCTCATCCAGCAGACCGACGCCGAAGGCCACACCCTCGACTTCCGCTATGATCCCCTCAATCGCCTGCTCCAAAAACGCTCCGGCGAAACCCTCCTCGCAGAGTACAGCTACGATCAGGGCGACTACGCCCTCGGCAAACGCACTGCCATGACCGACACCCTCGGCTCCGTCTCCTGGTCCTACGATCTCGCCGGCCGCCCCGTCGGCGAAAACCGCACCCTCGGCCC